>CATZIX010000009.1:0-84156 GCA_958420205.1 uncultured Collinsella sp.
TTCATGCAGCAGGGGCTCTCAATGTTTTTATGTCCTGCTCATATCGTCTCTGCCGTCACTTGGGGACAGTCCTAGTCGTTGGGGATCTACCGACGCATTGGGGGTTTGCGCCTTCCATGCATGACAGCCGTCTCTTTTATGTTTCCTTTAGCCGTTGCTGCCTAGGATGGGGGTTAGTCGGTAGGAAGGGAGCGTCTATATGGACGACGCGAGCGAGCGTTCAATCGAAGAGGACATGCTCGATCAGTTCAATTACTTTGATGATGAGGACGAGGAGCTGATCGACCGTCGCGAGCCAGCGCCGCTTGATTCCTTTGATCTGGTCGATGAAGAGCCCGACGAGGACGAGGGCGAATCGGCGGAGCCCTCACAGCCTTCGCGCCTTGACTCGCTGCTTTCGAGAGCCCCCATGCACCACGGCGTTCGTGCCGGCGCGCTCCATATGAAAACTGACTGGCACCAGATCGTGACGGCAGGCGATGAGCTTGCCGTCGATGCGCCACTCACCGATAAGTCATCCATCATCTGCCGCACTGGCATGCTTATGCTGGCAAGCGGAACAGGTGCCTGGCGCGTGCGCGATACCATGAATCGTGTTGCTGCCGTACTCGGCGTCACGATTCACGTCGACCTGAGTCTTCTGTCGTTTGAGTGCACTTGCATCGAAGATGGCCACTGCTTTAACGAGGTTGTCAGCCTGCCCACAACGGGAGTCAATACCCATCGCATTTGGATGATGGAGAGTTTCCTCAAGGAAATTGAGACCTATGGTCGTCGCTTCACGGTACACGAGTATCACGAGATGCTCAAGACCGTTGAGAGTTCAAAACCCGATTACTCTCCCTGGCAACAGGGCCTTGCGGCAGCTTGTGCTTGCGGCGCCTTCGTCTTTTTGCTCGGCGGCGGCCCTATCGAGATGGCCTGCGCGTTTGTGGGCGCGGGTGTCGGCAACTTTGCCCGCTCCCATATTCTCAAGCAAGGCCTTGGTCAGTTCAGCGCGCTGACGACCGGCGTTGCGCTCGCTTGCGTTTCGTATCTGCTGGCATTGCTCGGCCTTGGCCAGGTCGTACCGGGGGCAATGTCGCACCAAGAAGGCTATATCGGCGCCATGCTCTTTGTGATTCCCGGCTTTCCGCTCATTACGGCAGGCCTCGACATCGCTAAGCTCGACATGCGAAGTGGTATCGAGCGCCTGTCATATGCCGTATCGATTATTGTGATGGCGACGCTCGTAGGTTGGATGGTTGCCGAGTGTGTTGGCCTGGCGCCGGACGACTTTGCGCCGCTCGGCCTTTCGCCGCTTGCTCTTACGCTCCTGCGCGTGGTGATGAGCTTCGTTGGCGTATTCGGCTTCTCGGTGATGTTCAACAGCCCGGTAAAGATGGCCGCGGCAGCTGGGCTGATCGGCGCCGTGTCCAATACCCTGCGTCTGACCCTTGTCGATGCGCCGACGATGATTCCCTTCCTGGGCCTCAGCACGGGAATGCCTCCCGAGGCAGCAGCGTTTATCGGCGCGCTGGTATCGGGTCTGCTGGCAAGCTTGGCCGAAGTCAAGCTCACCTACCCGCGTATCGCTCTCACGGTGCCTTCGATTGTCATTATGGTGCCGGGTTTGTATCTGTATCGCTCGATGTATTACATGTGCACCTTCGACACGGTCAATATGCTCGGCTGGTTTGTGCGCGCAGTGCTCATCGTGGCGTTTTTGCCCGTTGGCCTGGGTGTGGCGCGTACGCTCACCGACCCTCGCTGGCGCCACACCAGCTAATTGGTGCAAGGGAGACAGGTTACTTTGCACCAAATGAGTTGCGGTGAAATAGGGACTGAATTGCTGCTTAAAGGGTCAAAACAGTCCGTATTCCACCGCAACTTATGGGGTCGGGGGATTATCGGTGCCCTGCATCTTCATAAACTCAACGCTTACGAAGCGCATGCGTTTCGTGCTAGGCTGGTTCCACCACATAAGTAGTCGCAGACGCGCGTACCACGGGCGGGCGAGATGAAGTTCCAACAGCTCCATCTTGCCCGCCCGTTTTTGTTGCGTGGCGCCGCGGTACAACACAGAGAGGAATCTGCCCTTTATGCCTATCAACAAACGAGAGAGCCTGCTGTTCACCTTTATCATGTGCTTTTGCATGGTGCTCTGGATGAGCATCTACAACGTTGCCCTGCAGCACGGGGCCATCAACGGCGAGGTCGTTGCCGCTGCGTGGCTCGGCTTCCCCGTTGCCTACATTTTTGCCATGTGCTGCGACTGGTTCGTCGCCAGCCCGCTCGCCAAGGGTTTCGCCTTTAAGTACTTGGTCACGCCGGGCAAGAGCTCGCCACTTGCCATGACGCTCGCCGTCAGCTCCTGCATGGTCGTCCCCATGGTTATCATCATGTCGCTGTACGGTGCCTGCGAGGGTCTGACGCACATGCCCGGCGGCATCCTTGCGAACCTGTATTCCGTGCCCGCGATCTGGATGATCAACATCCCGCATAATTTTGTGATGGCGCTGCCGTGGAACCTTTTGGTAGCCGGTCCGATTTCCCGCTTCGTCTTCCGTCGCGCCTTCCCTGTGGGGACGGTTTTCGAGGAGGAGCATGCCGAGCTCTTGGAGCAGGCTATGGCTCCTGAGTGCGAGTAGCTCGCTTAGGGATCTGCTGAGCGCGGGCGACTTGCTTGGTTGGAGCCCTAAGCGTGGATAGCTCGCTCGGCGACATCGCGGGCGCGAGCGGTGCGCATGACAGGAGGGCCCGTGCTGCTCCGTTGCCCGACGTGCTAGCGCGCAGAACAATCTGTTGGTGCATTCGGCGGCTGCTGAAGCGTTTCGGCAGCCGCTATTTATACGGAGTTTAAATACAACAGTCTGTTGTATTACGTAGAGTGGTATATCTCTAGCAGGAAAAATGCGAGAGACGGAGCATTATGGCGTTGCTAGTAGGACTGGACGTAGGGTCGACGACGACCAAAGTTTACGCGATGCACGAGGATATGACCGAGGCGTGGTGGGGATATCGCCGCCACGGGGCGTGTCAGACAGCGAGCGTGCGCGCCATGCTCGGCGAGCTCGCCGAGCGCTTTCCCCATGAGTCACTGCGCGTTGCGGTGACCGGCTCGGGTGCGCGCGATATCGCGACCGCGCTGGGCGCCTCGTACGTTCAGGAGGTGGTCGCCAACGCGCTCGCGATCAGCAGGTTCTATCCGCAGACGCGCTGCGCCATCGAGCTGGGCGGCCAAGACGCCAAGATGATCTTCTTCCGCACCAACGATAAGGGAGACATCGAGGTTGCCGACATGCGCATGAACGGCTCGTGCGCAGGCGGTACCGGTGCATTTATCGACGAGATGGCAAAGCTCATGGGGGTCGGCACCGAATCGGGCGAGTTCGAGCAGCTCGCAAGCCGGGGAACGACCGTCCACGAGGTCTCGGGCCGCTGCGGCGTGTACGCAAAGACCGATATCCAGCCGCTGCTCAACGAGGGCATTCCTACCACCGACCTGGCGCTTTCGGCGCTTCACGCGGTCGCCCGCCAAACGATCGGCGGTCTGGCCCAGGGTATCGACATCGAGCCGCCGGTAATCTTCGAGGGCGGTACGCTCGCCTACAACCCCACACTGGTCCGCGTGTTCCGGGAGCAACTGAATCTATCGGACGATCAGGTTATCGTCCCGCGCGATCCGCAGATCATGGTCGCGCGCGGTGCCGCCCTGTCGCTGACCGACATGTTCGCATCGTCCCAACCGATCGACCTTCCCGACGCTTTTGTCCGGCTGGATAAGCTCGAGACGGTCGCGCCCGCAAGCGGGGAGGGACGTCTTGCCCAGCCCTTTTTTGCCACACCTGCCGAGCAGGCGGATTTTACGGCACGCCATGGCAAAGAGACGCCGGCAAAGGGTCCGGATGCGTATGCGCCCGGAGAGACGGTGCGTGTGGCGCTCGGTATCGATTCGGGGAGCACGACGACCAAGTTCGCCCTGGTCGATGAGGCGGGTGAGCTTGTCGATTCGTTCTACGCGTCTAATAACGGCAGACCGCTCGACGTCGCCCAACAGGGTCTTGTCAGCTTGAAGAACCGCTGGGAGACAGCGGGAGTCACGCTTGCGATCGATGCCGTGGGCACCACGGGATACGGCGAGGAGCTTTTCGCGCGCGCGTTCCACGCCGACTACCATACGGTCGAGACGGTCGCGCACGCCCGCGCCGCGTGCGCATGCGTTCCCGATGCGACCTTCGTGCTCGACATCGGCGGACAGGATATGAAGGCCATCTGGCTCAACCACGGCGTGCTGACCGATATCGTCGTCAACGAGGCGTGCTCTGCGGGCTGCGGCTCGTTCCTCGAGGGTTTTGCCAAAAACCTCGGAATAGCCGTTGAGGATATCGCGACCGAGGCATTTTCGTCCAAAGCCCCCGCCGTTCTCGGCAGCCGCTGCACGGTGTTCATGAACAGCAGCGTCGTTTCCGAGCAGCGGCGCGGTAAGGGTCCGGGCGACATCATGGCCGGTCTCTGCCGTTCGATTATCGAGAACGTGTTCACCAAGGTCATTCGCGTTTCAAATCTCAACCGTCTGGGCGACAAAGTCGTCGTCCAGGGCGGCACGTTCCGAAACGACGCGGTGCTGCGCGCATTCGAGCAGTATCTGGGCAAATCCGTCACGCGTGCGCCCCACCCGGGGCTGATGGGCGCTATCGGTATCGCCCTGCTCGCGCGCGAGGAATGCCGCAAGGGCGACGCCGGCACGTCGTTTATCGGGCTCGATGCCGTGGAGCGCTTCGAGCATCGCGAGTTCGGCGGCGTTACCTGCCGTCGGTGCAACAACCGCTGCCAGCGCGCGGTCGTGGCATTTGGCGACGGCTCGCTTTACGTCACGGGCAATCGCTGCCCGCGCGGCGGCGCCATCTCATGGGATGAGCTCGTGCGCGAGGTTCCCGCGGCGGAGGAGCTGCGTCCGCAGGGTGCTTGCGAGGCACAGGCACCCGGCACGGGGCGCGACCGGACCGCGGCTGCCCCCAATCTCTTTGTCGACCGCGAGAAGCTGCTGTTCGAGTCGTACCCCACGGTTCCCGTCAGCGGGGGGCGCGATGTCACGATCGGCATTCCCCGTGTGCTCGAGTTCTGGGACACCATGCCGTTCTGGTCGACGTTCTTCAGCACGCTCGGCTTTAAGGTGCGCGTCTCGGGACGCAGCACCAAGGCGATGTACGAGCGCGGTCTGGCGCACGTCACATCCGACACCGTGTGCTTCCCGGCCAAGCTCGTCCACGGGCACATCCGCAATCTCGTCGACGCCGGCGTCGACCGCATCTTCATGCCCATCATCACGACGGTGCCCACCGAAAACACCGCCTCTACCAGCGAGTGGATGTGCGCCGTCGTAAAGGGATACCCCTACGTGATGCGCAATTCCGATAACCCGGAGGAGCGTTTCGGCGTTCCGTTCGATACGCCGCTGTTCCACTGGTACGACGAGGGCGACCGAAACCGCCAGCTCAAGGCGTGGTGCAAGGAGACCTTCGATATCGATGCCGACCTGGTTGCCAAGGCGACCGAGCAGGCGGACCGCGCGCAGGAGACGTTTGAGAACCAGCTGCAGCTGCGCGGCAGGCAGGTGCTCGAGAACGTGCACGAGGACGGCGGCTACGCGGTGGTGATCGCTTCGCGCCCGTACCACAACGACCCGCTGGTCAACCACGGGCTGCCCAAGTTCTTCTCTGAGCGCGGCATCCCCGTGCTGACGCCCGATGCGGTGCCGGGGGTCTGCAACGTCGATCTTTCCAACAGCCGCATCGACATCGTGAACAACTACCATGCGCGCATGCTGTCGTGCGCGGTCATCGTCGCATCGACGCCCGAGCTCGAGCTCGTGCAGATGGGCAGCTTCGGCTGCGGCCACGATGCGTATCTCACCGACGAGATCGCGCGCATGATGGGCGAGATGGGCTCCAAGGTTCCGATGATGATCAAGCTCGATGAGAGCGACGTCGCCGGTCCCATGGGCATTCGCGTGCGTTCGTTTATCGAGTCGGTCAACCGTCGTCGCGCGGAGGAGCGTGCCGAGGGCGCCCGGGTGCACGCGGTCCATCCGCTCGACGACCCGTATAAGGTCAAGTACACCAAGCGCGACCGGCACGACAAGATCGCGCTGGTCCCCAACACCTCCCATGCGTTCTGCAGGCTCATGACCGCGGCGATGCGCAATCAGGGCGTGCGCGCCGAGGCCCTTGATATCGGGCGCGAGGATGCCATCCGCCTGGGCAAACGCTATGTGCACAACGACATCTGCTTCCCCGCGCAAATCGTGATCGGCGAGGCGCTCGCGGCACTCAAGAGCGGTAAGTACGACCCGCACGACGTCGCCGTGGTGACTGGCAAGTATATCGGCGACTGCCGCCTGACGCACTACATGCCCCTGCTGCGCCGCGCGCTCGACGACGCGGGATACGACTATGTCCCGGTGCTCACCAACGACGACGTCGATGCCCACAATGCGCATCCGGGCTTCAAGCTCGGCCTTGGCCCGAGCATCCAGATCGCCTACGGTCTTCCCATGATCGATGCCCTCGAGGCCATGCTTAGGCGCATCCGTCCCTACGAGCTCGAGAAGGGCGCGGCGGACGCTGCGTTCGACCGCGCGCTCGATGAGGTTATCGAGGGCATGGAGCGCTCCGGGCTGAGAGGCCAGGCGACGGGCTTCAAACGCGCGCTTGCGATCATGGGCGCCGTTCCGTACGACCGCTCGAACCCGCATCCGACCGTTCTCATCGTGGGCGAGTACCTGCTCAATTTCCATCTCGGCGCCAACCACGAGATCGAGCGCTACCTCGAGGACAACGGGCTCGAGGTCATCGAGGCGCGCATGACCGACGTGATCCGCAAGACCTATTTCTACAAGCATGCGCAGTCGCGCGAGTTCCACGTCGACCTGTCGCTGCCCGAAAAGGCCTGGTACGCCACGGCGGACAACCTGTTCGAGCTCGCGCACGACCGTTGCGACCGCCTGGGCGCGTCGAGCCCGCTCTACGAGCCGCCGACGCGCATGCCCGAGCTCGTGCGCGCGAGCGATAAGATCCTGCACCATACGTTCGATGCGGGCGAGGGCGTGCTGATTCCGGCGGAGATCCTCGAGCACGCCAAGCGCGGCTGCCGCAACTTCGTGATCCTGCAGCCGTTCGGGTGTCTGCCCAACCATGTCGTGGGGCGCGGGCTCATCCATGCGCTCAAGGAGCAGTATCCCACGGCGCAGTTCCTGCCGCTCGACTACGATCCCGACGTGAGCTTCGCCAACGTGGAGAACCGTCTTCAGATGCTCATCATGAACGCCAAGGCGCAGGGGTGCGGTGAGGCGCATGGCGAGACCGCGTAAGGACGCCGATGCGCCCGATGCGCGCACCCGTATCATCGAGGCGTTTTGGGAGCTCATCGAGAACAACAGCATCTTCGAGCTGTCGGTTGGCGAGGTGACCCGCGCCGCCCAGTGCAATCGCGGAACGTTTTACTACTATTTTCACGATTTCGATGAACTCGTCGCCATCGCCATAGCCCAGCTGCTGCAGGATAACGAGCTCATCACCGATGCCCTCTGGCATTTTTCGAGCGAGGGCGACCTTTCGGCGTTCGACCGGCGCGACGTCCGCTGCCTGCTGCGGCGCATCGTCATCACCATGAGGGTGGGTGCCGCCGAGCAGGTCGAGCAGGGCATCCATACGATCATCATCGACCGCGTGAGAGAGATCGTCCACCCCGACGGAGAAGAGCTCAAGGCAGATTCGAGCTTTGCGGTGGGCTTTCTGGTCTCGGGCATCATGGGCTTTGTGATGGCGGTCGGCTTTGCCCGGGAGGGCGGCGAGGAGATAGACCTCGAGCAGCTGGGGGACAGCGCGTGCGCGTACCTGAGGGCGGTCGCCATGCAGACGGTTGAAACGGTCGCGCAAGTCGAGGGCGTCGATACATCCGAGCTGCTCGAACGCGTCTCCAAGGAGGCCGATGCCTATCGCGCATCGCGTGCGACGAGTCCCGACGTGGTGAAAGACGTCTAGGGTTTCTCTTGCGGGGCGCCCGTCGCGCATCGCGCGGTGAGTCCCGCGATGCGGTCATAACCTGCATTCATGTGAGCCGGGTTTATAGATATTCCTCCAGCTGTTAACATATACTCCATATGGGTAAAGAGACCAAAGCGCTGCCGCGGGGCGGCGCTTTGCGTTTGAAAAAACTAGCTCGTCTAAGAGGAACTAGCATGTTAGACCGTTTTACCGATCGTGCGCGTAAGGTCATGTCCATGGCCAAGCAAGAAGCGCTCGATCTTCATTCAAATAAGGTGGGCACCGAGCACCTGCTGCTCGCGCTTGCCAAGGAGGACGAGGGCATTGCCGCCGAGGCGCTGCGTTCGCTCGACATCTCCTATGATGACATCATGGATACTCTCAAAGAGGTCCAGACCACGGTTCCCGAGCCCAGTGAGGAGACCGAGGCGGCCAAGCTCGCCTTTACGCCGCTCGTCATTAGCGTGATGGAGCGTTCATTCCGCGTGGCGCGCGAGAACAACCAGACCTACGTGTCGACCGAGCACTTGCTGATCGGCATCGTCGAAGAGGGCAACGGCATGGCCATGGACATCCTCATGCGCCTGGGTGTGTCGTCCGCCTCCATCAAAAAGGCTATCGAGAAACTCACCGCCAAGGACCAGGACAAGAAGCGTCCGCTCGCCGGCGCCGGTGCTGGTCGTCCCGGTGCGGGCCTGCCGTTCTTTAGCGGCTCGGATACCTCTCAGCAAAGGGGGGGTGGCACCGATACGCTTAAGCAGTTCGCGACCAACCTCACGCAGAAGGCGCGCGACGGCGAGCTCGACCCTGTAATTGGTCGCGAAAAGGAAGTCCAGCGTATGATGGAAGTTCTTTCGCGCCGCACCAAGAACAACCCGCTCATTCTGGGCGACCCCGGCGTGGGCAAGACGGCCATCGTCGAGGGCCTGGCTCAGCAGATTGCAGCCGGCAACGTGCCCGAGAACCTCATGAACCAGAATATCTGGACGCTCGACCTGCCGGGCCTCGTGGCGGGCGCCAAGTATCGCGGCGAGTTTGAGGAGCGCCTCAAGAACGTGATCCAGGAGGCCACCGAAGCTGACGACGTCATCCTGTTTATTGACGAGATGCACACCATCATCGGTGCCGGCTCTGCCGAGGGCTCCATCGACGCGAGCTCCATGCTCAAGCCCGTTCTCGCACGCGGTGCTTTCCAGATCATCGGTGCCACCACGGCCGAGGAGTTCCGCAAGTACCTCACCAAGGACCCGGCCTTCGAGCGTCGCTTCCAGACCATCGATGTCGAGGAGCCGAGCGTCGAGGACACGGTCAAGATCCTGACCGCGCTCAAGCCGCGCTACGAGGAGCACCACCATGTGCGCTATACGCAGGGTGCTATCGAGGCCGCCGCGAATCTCTCCGACCGCTACATCCAGGATCGCTTCCTGCCCGATAAGGCCATCGACCTCATTGACGAGGCCGGCGCCCGCGCCCGCATCGCCGCCAACCGCGCGCCCGAGCCGGTGCGCGAGGCCGAGCATCGCGTGGAGGAGCTTAAGGCCGCCGCGCAGGAGGCCACCGAGAGCGACGACATGAACAAGGCCGCCGAGATCACCGAGCAGCAAAAGGCTGCCGAGATTGAGCTCGCCGAGGCCAAGGCTGCCTGGACGGCCGAGCTCGACGCCAGCCCGCTCACCATCGATGTCTCCCAGATTGCCGACATCGTGTCCGTGACCTCGGGCGTGCCGGTGTCCTCGCTCACCGAGAGCGAGAGCCGCCGCCTGCTGCAGGCCGAAAGCGTGCTCAAGACGCGCATCATCGGTCAGGACGAGGCCGTCGAGGCCGTTGCCAAGGCCGTGCGCCGCAGCCGCTCGCCGCTCAAGGACCCGCGTCGCCCCGGCGGCAGCTTTATCTTCCTGGGCCCCACCGGCACGGGCAAAACCGAGCTCGCCAAGACGCTCGCCGAGTATCTCTTTGGCAGCAAGGACGCGCTCATCAGCTTCGATATGTCGGAGTTTGGCAGTGAGTTTGAGGTCTCCAAGCTCATCGGTAGCCCCCCGGGCTATGTGGGCCACGACGAGGGCGGCCAGCTCACCAAGGCTGTTCGCCGTCACCCGTACTCGGTCGTGCTGTTCGACGAGATCGAGAAGGCGCACCCCGACATCTTCAATATCCTGCTGCAGGTGTTGGAGGAGGGCCGTCTGACCGATAGCCAGGGCAAGACGGTCGACTTCCGCAATACGGTGATCATCATGACGTCAAACGTGGGCGCCCGCGAGATCGCGCAGGATGCGAGCGTTGGCTTTGGCACCACCGGCGAGCAGAGTCTCACGTCGAGCGAGATCAAGGGCCGTGCGATGGGCGAGCTCAAGCGCCTGTTCCGCCCCGAGCTGCTCAACCGTATCGACGATATTGTGGTGTTCCAGAAGCTCTCGGGCGAGAACCTGACCAAGATTGCGCACCTGCTGGTGGACGATCTGCGCCAGCGCCTGATCGCAAACGGCATGAACATCAAGCTTACCGATGCGGCCTACGACAAGATTGTGGCGGAGGGTACCGACCTCACCAACGGCGCGCGTCCTCTGCGTCGTGCCATCCAAAAGCTCATCGAGGATCCGCTGTCCGAGGAGCTGCTGGCCGGTGAGTGGGGCGAGGGCGATACCGTCCTGTGCGACGTGGTCGACGGCAAGTTTGTCTTTAGCCACGGCACGGGTGAGATTCCGGCGCCGCGTCCGGCGGGTGCACTCGGGGGCGATACCGCTCCGGCGGCGCCGCACACCGGAAACGCCGCGCCTGTGAGCAGTGGCGTGAGCTCGGGCCCCGGCGGCATGATGCAAGCCGGTTCCGGCGCGCTGTAGGGCGTGGCGACAATTTGATACGCGCAATCGAGGCGCTCCGGAAAGGGCGCCTCGATTTGTAGAGCTGCGGTAACTGTGACCGTTACGCTATGCGGTCCACCGTTAGCCGATGATGCGAGGGCGCTCGGCGTTTTCGACTGGTTTATGCACGCAAAGTCTGGGAATATACAAGTCGCATGTCTTACTGTCTAACCAGTTGCGCCAAGGAGGCACCATGGACTACAAGATTACCGGCTACGAGCCCGCCCAGCTGTTCCATTTCTTTGAGGAGGTCAGCGCGATCCCCCGCGGGTCTGGCAACGAGAAGGGCATCAGCGATTTTCTGGTCGCGTTTGCCAAGGAGCGCGGCCTCGATGTGTACCAGGACGAGGTCTACAACGTCATCATTCGCAAGCCCGCATCTGCCGGTGCCGAGAATGCCCCGACCGTGATGCTGCAGGGCCACATCGATATGGTGTGCGACAAGTTGGGCTCCGTTGAGCACGACTTTACGACTGATGGTATCGACCTGGTCGTCAAGGACGGCGTCCTCACCGCTAACGGCACCACTCTGGGCGCCGACAACGGTATTGCCGTCGCTCTGATGCTCACTGTTCTCGATGACGATTCGATCATTCACCCCGCCCTCGAGTGCGTGTTCACCACCGACGAGGAGACTGGCCTGGTCGGCGCCGAGACGCTCGACAAGTCCCAGATTAGCGCCCGCACCATGATTAACCTCGACTCCGAGGAAGAGGGCGTTGCCACCGTCAGCTGTGCCGGCGGCGTCGTCGTTACCTACACCTGCCCGATCGTGCGCGAGCACAAGACCGGTAGCACCCTCACGCTCGACATCTCCGGCCTGCTGGGCGGTCACTCCGGCAGCGATATCCACCTGGAGCGCGGCAATGGTAACCTCATCATGGCCCGCATCATCGACCGCCTGATGGTCGCCGGCGAGCCCGCCATCGTTAGCTTTAACGGCGGCACCAAGGACAACGCCATCAACCGTGAGTGCAAGGCTGTTCTGGTCTACGTCGACCACGCTGCCGCCGAGGCCGCGGCCCAGATCGCAAGGGGCATCATCGCCGACGTCACCGCCGAGCTTGAGGTCTTCGACCCCGGCTTTACCTGCACCGTCGAGATTGCCGACGACGCCGAGGTCGAGGCCATGGACCAGAAGTCCGCGCTTGCCCTCATCCGCGCCCTGCGTCTTGCCCCCAACGGTGTGATCCGCCGCAACGTCGCCACCGACGGCTCCGTCGAGGTTTCCTCCAACATCGGTGTGGTTGCCACCTCTGACGACGAGGTCAAGATCATGCTGTCCCCGCGCTCCTCGATCACCTCGCTGCAGAACGAGTTCAAGGACCGTCTGCAGACGCTGGCCGATGTCCTGGGCTTCGACGCCAAGTTCGAGTTCGAGTATCCCGGCTGGAGCTATGCCGAGCATTCGCCGGTCCGCGACGTCTTCGTCGAGAGCTATCGCGAGCTCTTTGGTTCCGAGCTGCGCATCGAGTCCATTCACGCCGGCCTTGAGTGCGGCCTGTTTGCCGAGGCCCTGCACGGCCTGGACGCCATCGCCGTGGGCCCGACGCTCTCCGATGTCCACACCCCGGACGAGAGCATGGAGCTCGCTTCTGCCGAGCGCTTCTACGAGCTGCTCATCGACGTCCTCAAGCGCCTTGCTGCGTAAAGGTCGCGCTAGCAGCAGTTCGAGTCACGTGCTAGCGGATTGCAAATGACATTACGAGAGGGGCATCTGAGCTTTTGCGACGGGTGCCCCCCCCTCTTTTGTTTGATAATTGCGAAATTACGGCCACCTAGTCCATTTCTGCCCTGATGAGGTCGAGGGTGCGCTGGCAGTTTTCGCGGACGGGGCCGAGCATATGCTCGCGCAGGTCCGCCATGCCGGGCAGGTCGGCGTATTCGTCCATGACCTCTTCCATGCAAATGGGCACCTCGTAGGCGAGGTCCATCATGGTTGCAAAGCAAAACTTCTCGGATAGCCCGGCATCGGTGAGCGTCGCCTCTAGCGCGGGGTCTCCCATACCGTGGTATCGGCGGATAGCGCCTGGACCGATGCGCCCCACACGATTTTCGCCGCCAACGCTCATGGCAAGGCGCGCTTTTCGCCGCATACGTTCGTATGCTAAGCCCGATGCGACATCGTACATGGGTGCGAGCGCCGCGTTTGTGCCTTTGCCTAGGATGAGCGAGTAGTTTTTAGCGTGTGCGTCAGGCGCTCCGATAATGGCGTTATAGAACAACATATAGGTAAAAAGCACAAGATTCATGTGGTGGGGGACTGTGTTAATCAGTCGTTCTTGGATGTCTCGTGTAGTTGGTCCTCCGTCGGCGGTGTATTTCTGGGTTGGCAATACACCGAGTGCCTGGCAAAAGTCCTCCTGATGCAGCCTTTCGATATTTCCGCTGCTATTGACCATTCTGTCGTACCGTTCAACGACGAGCGCAGCTTCGTCTTCAAATGTGCAATAGGAGACGTTGGCAGTTGGAATGCCAACACGCCGAGCTGTTTTCATGCAGACGAATTCGTTTAAGGTCTGATGTTTGAACCCAACGACACCATTTTTGAAGATATGGGTAGTGGGGGATGACCCTAGACATTCGCACCATTGTCCATCATGCCAAGCTAGTGCAAATTTGCCTTGGTTGCCGCCCAGGGACCAGCTTTCGTTGGAGCCCATCCATGTCTCTCTTTCGTCATCGCGAATTGCTTTGAGCTTGTGAGCGATTTGAGAATTGGTAAGCGGGCGGTATGCTGAGACCCTGCCGTGGGCGGCATCTAATTGATCGGCTCGACAAAACTGAACGGCCCCCGCGCAGTCAAGACCGATATGGCACAAGAGGGCGACGGGGTTGTTGGATGCAACGTCATGCTCGGCGGCAATAGCGCGACGCTGCTCTTGGCTGTCGGGCAAAAGGCCAAATAGGAACGGACGGACGATGTTATGGCCATATGTGCGATTGGAAAGCGGCATTGTTAACGATAGCGGTGCTCCGCGATAGGTTGGGGCGTATACAAAGCTGCAGAGTCCATGCTCGTCTTGCCGGAGAGTGCCGGCGATTTCGCCACAAATGAGGGTCGCAAGCTCCATTTCTGCCATTTATTTCACAACCTTACAGCCAAAGGAGAGGTCTGAAGTGCCGGAAAGGCCTTGCTCGGCTGCGATTTGGGCCAGCAAGGCACCATAGAAAGCTGGCGTTCCTTGTCGAGCGGGTCGTCTGCCTACGCTTGGCTTTGGCAGGGCATTCGAGTTCGCGATAGGGAGGTCCGCTATCGTCATCGGATGTTCGGAGGGCGATGCGATGGAGTCGTTATCGCTTTGCGCAAAGAGACCTATGCCGAGTGCGTTAAAGACGGTCAACAGCTTGTCGAGCCGAATGCCCGTGGCATCTCCCAGCTCGAGCGATGCGAGCAGGCGCTCCGAAACACCGGCCTTATTAGCGAGGGCGGCACGGGTGAGACCCTGAGCCTCGCGTGCCTGGCGCACGTAGATGCCAGCTTGGCGCGGTGTGGTGATGGGAAGGGTATCCACGGCGATCTCCTAACGTGCAGACTTTTGCATCATAGTATGACATGCAAAAGTCTGCATGAAAAGGCCTCATGCAAAACTCTGCATGAGGCCTCATCCGGACGTTTAGTTTTGAAGGGTGTTTTACAGCGCCAAAATCCCCAGATGCTCCAGCAAAATCTTGAGGCCGATGAGGACGAGCACGACGCCACCCACGATGGTGGCGGGCTTTTCGTAGCGCGCGCCAAAGGTGTGGCCGATCGCTACGCCGGCAACGGAGAAGACAAAGGTCGTGATGCCAATGAGCGACACGGCGGGAACGATATCGACCGAGAGCGCGGCAAACGAGATGCCCACGGCAAGCGCGTCAATCGAGGTGGCGATGGCAAGGATTAGATATTCGCCCAGGTCGATCTTTTCGGCATCCTTGCCGTCGCCTTCGTTCTCGTCCTCAGTAAAGGCTTCCCACAGCATCTTGCCGCCGATAAAGGCGAGCAGGATAAAGGCGATCCAGTGGTCGATGGGGCTGATGATGCCCATGAACTGGCTACCAAGGGCCCACCCAATTACGGGCATGCCGGCCTGGAAACCGCCAAAGAACAGGCCGAGTATCACGGCGACCTTAAGGTTGATCCTTTTCATGCCAAGGCCCTTGCAGATGGATACGGCAAAAGCGTCCATAGAAAGGCCGATAGCGAGCAACACAAGCTCTGCGAGTCCCATAGTCTGGCTCCCTCTCTGCGGGCGGGCCCGCGTGTACCTCTTGGGGGAGTAACAAAAAAGACCCGTGGCGTACGCGTTGCGCGCACAGCCACGAGTCTCGTTCATTAAGGCAAGCCAGGCCGCATCGGCCAGTGTGTTGACTTGCCGCGCCACCGGAGGCGAACCCGATCACGCGACTACTCCCTCATTTATGCGAATCCCGATGCTACCACATGAACAGCTGATTTGGGTTGGGCTCTCAGCTGTGTTCGCTCATTCTGTAAGCATCGGATTTCGCAAGCGCCGCAGGGACAAACCGTGAGAAACTATTTAGCGTTTATGGAGCGTATACGATGGGAGCGATGCCTTGGATAAGAACGAGCTGCAAAAGCGTATGGAACAGGCCATCCGCCTGACGGCACCTGGTCAGCCGATCCGCACCGCCCTCGACATGATCATCGCCGGTCACCTGGGCGCCCTTATCTGCGTCGGCGACACCGAAAACGTGCTCGCTGCCGGTAACGACGGCTTCCCGCTCAACATTTCGTTTACCTCGAACCGCCTGTTCGAGCTTTCCAAGATGGACGGCGCCATCGTTATCGATGGCGACCTCACCCAGATCCTGCGCGCCAACTTCCACCTCAATCCCGATCCCTCGCTCGCCACGAGTGAGACGGGCATGCGTCACCGTACTGCCGCTCGCATGTCGGTGCTCACCGATGCCATCGTGATCTCGGTTTCGGCTCGTCGCGCCGTCGTCAACGTGTACGTCCACGGCAAGAGCTACGAGATCCAGCCCGTCACCACCATCATGAGCTCGGTCAACCAGCTCGTCGCCACGCTCCAGACTACCCGTCAGTCGCTCGATCGCTCCCTGCTGCGCCTGACGGCCCTCGAGCTCGACGACTACGTCACACTCGCCGACATTACCGGTATTTTCTCGAGCTTCGAGATCATGCAGCAGGCAAAGACCGAGCTTAAGGATTGCATTGTCAAGCTGGGTAACCAGGGTAAGCTCGTGCAGATGCAGCTCGAGCAGCTCGCGGGCTCCAGCATGGATACCGAATACGACTTGATGATCCGCGACTACGCGAGCGATTCCTCTGAGGCCAACGCCGAGAAGATTCGCGCCGAGCTGAGCCGTATGACGCCTAAGGACCTGTCCGACCCGCAGCACGTGGCGGCAGTTCTGGGCTATGACGACTTGGACGAGGACTCCGTCATGACGCCGCTGGGCCTGCGCACGCTTTCGCGCGTGTCCGTCGTGCGCGACGGCGTGGCCGAGAAGATCGTCGACGAGTACGGCTCGCTGCAGGAGCTCATGGACGACATCAGCGAGGATCCGGAGCGCTTGGGCGACTTTGGCGTCAACAACCCTGCCATTCTTGCGGACTCGCTGTACCGCATGAAGGGCACCAAACAGGGGAACGCATAATGGCGCCCGTATGCGCCGTGGTCGTTGCCGGCGGCAGCGGCCAGCGCTTTGGAAATCCCGGCGGCAAGCAGCTCGTTAATGTGGCGGGCCGTCCGCTCATGAGCTGGTCCATCCGCGCGTTCGATCGTAGCGATAAGGTCGGCCATATCGTCGTGGTTTGCCCTGCCGAGCGCCGTGCCGAGATGCGCCGCCTGGCCATTGACCCGTTTGACTATGACACGCCCATCAGCTTTGCCGATGCCGGCGATACCCGTCAGGATTCCACCCGTGCCGGCGTGCATGCGGTTCCGGCGGGTTTCGAATATGTCGCCATCCACGACGGCGCTCGTCCGCTCATTACGACCGAGGCCATCGACCACGCTATCGACGTGCTCGTGAGCGACCGTGCCCTCGACGGTGTCGTGTGCGGTCAGCCCGCGATCGACACGCTCAAGATCGTTGACGGCGATAATATCGTCGAGACGCCGCCGCGTGAACTCTACTGGGCAGCGCAGACGCCGCAGATCTTTAGCGTCGATGCTATGAAGCGCGCCCACGCTGCAGCCATTGCCGAGGGCTTTATCGGTACCGATGATTCGTCGCTGGTCGAGCGCATGGGTGGGCGCGTCCGCTGCGTCCAGAGCCCACGCGATAACCTTAAGGTGACGGTGCCCGAGGACCTGCGTCCCGTAACCGCGATTCTGCTTGGCCGCATGGCCGAGGGAGAGGACCTTCCCCATGTTCAGTAACCTGCGCATTGGCCATGGCTACGACGTTCACCGTCTGGTGGAGGGGCGTCGATGTATCATCGGCGGTGTCGACATTCCCTACGAGCGCGGCCTGCTGGGCCACTCGGATGCCGATGTGCTCGCGCACGCCTTGGCCGACGCCATTCTGGGCGCCTGCCGTGGGGGAGACATCGGCAAGCTATTCCCCGACACCGATCCCGCCTACGAGGGTGCCGATTCGATGGTGCTGCTTGCCCGCGTGATGGACTATGCGCGTGAGCTGGGCTTTGAGTTTGTCGATGCCGATTGCACCATTGCCTGCCAGCAGCCTAAGATCACCCCGCATCGCGATGCCATGCGCGCCAACCTTGCCCATGCCCTGGGCGTTGACGTCGAAAACGTGGGCGTCGCCGCCACTACGACCGAAAAGCTCGGTTGGGAAGGCCAGGGCGAGGGAATCGGCGCCTGGGCCGTCTGCCTGCTACAGAAAACCGTTAAGGAGTAACGAATGCGTATCTACAACAGCGCTACCCATAAAAAGGAAGAGTTCCAGCCCATCGAGTCCGGCAAGGTCCGCATGTACGTGTGCGGCCCCACGGTCTACGACAACATCCACATCGGCAACGCCCGTACGTTCATCAGCTTTGACGTGATTCGCCGCTGGCTCATCGCGAGCGGTTACGAGGTCACGTTCGCCCAGAACCTCACCGATGTCGACGACAAGATCATCAAGCGCGCCAACGAGCAGGGCCGTACGGCCGCCGAGGTCGCGACGGAGTTCTCCGACAAGTTCATCGGCGTCATGCGCGCCGCCAACGTGCTCGATCCCGATGTGCGCCCCCGCGCCACCAAGGAGATCGGCCCCATGATCGCCATGATCAAGACGCTTATCGAGCAGGGCCACGCTTACGCCGCCGATAACGGCGATGTGTACTTTGCCGTGCGCAGCGATCCCAACTATGGTCAGGTCTCGGGCCGCAACATCGACGACCTTATGGTTGGCGCACGCATCGAGGAGAACGAGGACAAGAACGACCCGCTCGACTTTGCCCTGTGGAAGGCCGCCAAGCCCGGCGAGCCCAGCTGGCCGAGCCCCTGGGGCGAGGGCCGTCCCGGTTGGCACACCGAGTGCGCCGCCATGGTGCATCGCTACCTGGGCACTCCGATCGACATCCACGGCGGCGGCTCCGACCTTGCCTTCCCGCATCACGAGAACGAGTGCGCTCAGGCCACCTGCGCCTGGCACCAGGGCTTCTCCAACACCTGGATGCACACGGGCATGCTGCTGGTAGACGGCGAGAAGATGTCCAAGTCGCTCGGCAACTTCTTTACGCTGGCCGAGGTCCTCGAGCAGCACTCCGCTGCCGCCCTGCGCCTGCTGATGCTGCAGACGAGTTATCGCTCGCCGCTCGACTTTTCTTGGGAGCGCCTGGAGGGTGCCGAGAACTCGCTCACGCGTATCGCCGGTACGGTCGAGAACCTGCGCTGGGCCGCGAACCATGCGACGGCCGATGCCGATGAGGCAGCATCCGAGGCGTTTGCCGCCAAGGCCGCCGAGACCCGTGCCGCCTTTAAGGAGTGCATGGACGACGACTTTAACACTGCCGGCGCCATGGGTGCCGTCTTTGGCTTTGTGACCGAGTGCAACCAGTACCTGGAGCAGGCGGGCGACGCTGCCGACAAGGCCGCCGCGCTTGCCGCCGCCGACACGCTGGCCGAGCTGCTCGATACGTTTGGTGTTGAGCTCCCCGAGCCCAAGGTCGAGCTGCCGCTGGGTCTGCTGGGTGTTGCCGCCGGTCTGGTTGCCTATACGGGCGACGACGTGGACGAGGCTGCTGCCAAGATTCTCGAAGCCCGCGCCGAGGCCCGTGCCGCCAAGAACTGGGATCTGGCCGACGCCATCCGCGACCAGCTCAAGGACCTGGGCCTCACCATTGAGGATACCGCCGCCGGCACCCGTATCAAATCTCTCTAATCCCCGCGGGTTTCCCAAGCACCCGACCTTGCCGTTCAAACCGTCGCTCGCGTACTCAAGTACGCGTCGCTCCTCTTTCACGGCAATCTCGGGCGCTTGGAAAACCCGTACCGACCGCTTGAGCTATTCGTCTTAAGCGGTCGCTTCTTTTGTCCTGTTTGAAAAGTATTTAAAGGAGGCCGCTTTATGGCCGACAATCGCAAGCGTGCATCGCGTGGAGGCAAGCAGGCTGCTTCTGGCTCGCGTCCGATTCGCCGCAACGACCGCGCTGCCGCTCCCAAGGGCCAGCGCGAGCGCTCACAGGCTGCTCGCCCGCAGCGCGAGCGTAGCCGCGATAACGTCCAGGTTCCCAAGGGCGAGTTTATCGAAGGTCGCCGTGCTGCCGCCGAGGCGCTGCGTACCGGCTTTCCCGTCAAGTGCGCGCTCATCGCTGAGGGCGGGGAGCGCGATGCCGCCTTGTCGCGCCTGGTCGACGACCTCAACGCTGCAGGCGTCCGCATTAAGTATGTGCCGCGCGCGCAGCTCGATGCGCTGTCGAGCCATGGCGCTCACCAGGGCATTGCGCTCGAGGTGGGCAATTTCCCCTATGCCGATGTTGCCGATATCCTCGACCGTGCGGGCGACGGTCCGGCGCTCGTCGTCGTGCTCGACCATGTGACCGACGACGGCAACTTTGGCGCCATCGTGCGCTCCGCCGAGGTCGTGGGCGCGGCGGGCGTCATCATTGCCAACAAGCGCGCCGCCGGTGTGACCGTCGGCAGCTACAAGACTTCTGCCGGCGCCGTCATGCACCTGCCCATCGCGCAGGTTCCCAATATCGCCCGTGCGCTCGATGACCTCAAGGCCGCCGGCTTTTGGGTGGGCGGCGCCTCCGAGCACGCCGAAGGCAGTTGCTGGGACGCCCCCTTCGAGGGCCGCGTTGCGCTCGTCATGGGTTCCGAGGGCGACGGCATCTCGCGTCTTGTGCTTGAGAAATGCGACTTTTTGACTAAGCTTCCCCAGCGCGGAATGACCGAGAGTCTCAACGTTGCCCAGGCGACCACCGCGCTGTGCTTTGAGTGGCTGCGCCGCAATGCCGGCGAGCTCATGGGGGAGGAGTAGCGCATGTCCAAGAAGAACCGCGCCAAGTCCAAGGCCAAGCGCTTTGGCGAGGGCTCGGCCAAGCCGATTGTTTCGGCCGCGACCTATGGCGTGGGCGGCAATGCGTTTGCGCAGGCCATCGCCGATCCGGTCTCGACGGTGCACTCCAATAAGCCCGAGCTGCTGGTGGTCGACGGTTACAACGTGATTCACTGCACGCCGCGCTACGAAAAGCTCGTCTACGACCATTCCGACGATCCGTATTCCAGCGACGTCCACGATATGGCGCGAACTGCACTCATCAACGACGTCGCCGCGTTTGCCCAGGGCCGCTACGATGCCGTGATCGTGTTTGACGGCGCGGGCAACATCTCCAGCGAGCGCCCCAACCTGCCGGCCCGCGGCGTGCGCATCGAGTTTTCGCCGACGGGCGTCTCTGCCGATACCGTGGTACAGAAGCTCTGCATCGAGGCACGCGAGGAAGGCCGTGCGTGCTCTGTGGTGTCGAGCGACGGCACGATCCAGGCCGTCGTCATGGGCAAGGGCGTTACGCGCATCTCGAGCCGTATGCTGGTGGACGAGATCAAACAGATCGATAACGACGTTCACGAGGCAGAGGAAGCTCCGCAGATCAAGATGACCTTGGGCAGCCGCCTGAGCCCCGAGGCGCTGGCCAAGCTCAAGGCCCTGCGCGGGAGGTAGGGGAGTTGGCGGGGCAATGCTGCCTCGCTAACTCCATTCAGCGATGTCGATCATTCTTTCGAGGCGCCACGTTAGCGCCTCTTTTAGATAAGGCAGTCTCGCTGCTAGGGCATCGTTTTTAGACAGAATCTCGATTGCCTCGTCGACAAAACCTTCGAGTTTGTCCCCGTCAAACCAGTTCATATCCTCAACAAGCAACATTTGTTTCGCGGGACTTGAATGGAACTGCGCGCTGGCAAAACTGTGCTCTCCTGCCCTAAGCTCATCTAGAGATATGTTGCACCAGAGCGATGAGCCCGAATCGAAGATGGGGGCTGGTCTGCAGACTAGTGAGTTGACGTTTCGCACGAGGCCGAAGTTGCGCCAATGACGATCGTAGTTGGCAATAATGTCGTCACATACGATCATGCGGTCAAGGGCATCCTTGACGCCTGTCACCCCGAGCTCCTCGCAGTTTGCTACATATCGCTCGTAGTCGGTTAGCCGTTCATCTGCGTTTGCGTGCTGGTTTACATAGAACGCAGGGACATACTCTTCTTCATCAGTTAAGAAGACATCGCATGTGCTCAGGGCGGAAGTGCCCGTGCCCTCGAGCGAGTAAGGCACATAATCGCAGGCGTTTAGGATGCGACGGTGGAGCGCGGTCGCCACCAGCTCGTTATAAGGTTCCTGGTTTAGATGTGCACCTGCCTTGTGGAGGATTCGACGGTCATCCTCGCATGTCCAGTACTTTTGAAGATTGCCGTCCGAGGTGTTATCGGGCTTTGCGGCAGCTGCCTTGCCCTCTGGGGCGAAGGGCGCGATGCTGAGAGAGACGTCGTCAAAAGCATTATTGAAGAAATTGATATCTTCCCACGCGAGACCGGAGTCTTGGGGCCTGATCCAATACTGGTCGGATAAGGAGAGACCAAGATTTCGCTGTACGAGTTCATCGGGAACATCGACTGCGGCTTCTGCAAGCAGGGAGGCTAGTCCAATGCGTGCGAGCGGGATACCGCGGCCGCGCCACCAGATGCGGAAGGAGTCGAGCGATATGGGGCTATTAGGGCCAAATACTCCAATAGGGGCGTGGGCGTAATCGATGTCGGCACCGATGTGGGTAAAGTCTTTTCGCGATGTGTTGTAGACCAGCTGAGCGACTTCGTACGTGCGGTTCATGAGGGTGAACGCGATCTCGCTCTTACCGTGGCCGCGGCGGGGACGTCCCCCCGTTTTGGTCACGGAGCGGAGTCGCGTGTCGACGCTGTCTTTGTCGATGAGCCATACACCAGAAGCCTTGCGGGCGGTCAGCGCGCCGTTCTTAATGAGCTCCTGTACCCTGCGTGGGGTGATGTCGAGTAGCTCTGCAGCTTCCTTCGTGGTCAACATCGCGAAACCCTTCGCCAGAACGAATAGTTTTATATAGCCAATTGTAATTAAAACTATTCGTTCTGACGAATGGTTTTGAGATGTGGTCGGTCGAAGGGTCTGTTGCGCCCTGTCCGCAATTCCTTTATTCTTAACAGGCTTCGCGCGAAAGCGCCAAGTGTGCCAGTGTGGCGCAACGGTAGCGCAACTGATTTGTAATCAGTGGGTTGCGGGTTCGATTCCTGTCACTGGCTCCATTAACAAAAGCGCAGGTCAGAGCTTGTTTTCTCTGGTCTGCGTTCTTGTTTTTAGGATGCTGTGTGCAACAGGCTGTGCAACGGCGTGTGCAATAAAACGGGTTTTAACTCTTCAAAATTGAAATGCGTATTCACAATCTCGTCACGTTTAGAACGTCTTGTCGATGTTATTCGGAATCGAAACCCCGTGCTTTCCGATCCATCCGGCGTATAGCTTGTCTCTCTGCTTGAACCATGCGACGCGCATGTTCCTCATGCGCCTTTGTGCAATATGATTTCTGTTTCTTAGTCGTCCTCCTCGGTTTTGACTGCTCCTTCTTCGCGGCCTCTGGGCTTGTAAGTGCGTGCATCGTTTGCTGACGGATCTTGTAGGGACGTTTGCAGAGTTCACAAGAACGCCAGGCTTGATTGCTCTGAAGATATTCCAGAAGCTGCGCAGTAAATGCCCTGGTAAGACTCCCCGCAAATTGTTTTTCAGGTTCCAGGTCTATTTTTGCCAGTTTTAGAAGAGTGCGATCAAGGATGATGCGGTGATTTTCGGGATAAGGATGCAGAGCGAGATCCAGAAAGGCGGCGAGGGGCGCTTCGAGCGATTCCAAGTAACGAGAGGCGACAATTCTTGCAGCGATGACATTCGGTTGTAAATCGTGCTCATTAATCTTTGAATTGATTTCTACGGGCAACTGACAAGCGACGGAAAGCTGGCCGAAGTGTTTCATGACGCTCTTGTTATTAGGCAATTTGGTCAGCAGCTTAATTGTCATGTCATAAGCCTTTGGCCCAAACGCAGATTTACACGCGAAGAGAAGCGCTGCGACTTGCATGATAGATATGGTAGAAAGCAGGTCATCCATCAGAATGACTTGCTCGTTATTCTTCCTTATACCCTGAATCAGGTTTGCCGCTTCTGTACCAGCTGAACCGTCGCGTCCTTTGTAGTGATTAAACAACGATAAATCAAAGGCGTCTCTGATTTCGACACTTCTTTGTGAACCGTCTAGTGCGTCTTGCCATTTTTCAAAGCCGTCACCTATCGGATTGTCAGAGAACTCATCGTTAGAGATATATCGTTTTTCAACCCGCTCAAACTCTCCGGCGTAGGGTGAAACGGGGAGACCGTAGGCTTCGATGAAACGTTTGACTTCACCTAAGTCACTCGTATCTAAATTGAGTAGGGCACCCGTTGCAAAGCCGTCTGGAAGACCGTATGCCTTGGCTCCGGCTTTGCAAAGGAACGCCGGACGCTCTGAGCCGTCGAAATTGACGCAAATCAGTCGGGCAATTGGCAATGTCCAAGGGATTAAGTCGTCGTTAGTGGTGGGAACTTTAATTTTTCCTGTACTCATAAGTGCTCCTCTAGCTGCTCAAAGCCCGTTAAACTCCATTCTGCTAAAAATAATAGTTAGCGCCATGTCGCAGGTCAAGTAGTGTGAACTACGTAAACCACACGAACGAAAGGAGTTCAGATGAACGATATAAACGCGAATCAAATGAGCACTGTGCGGCGTAAGGAATGGTGTCGAGCTTTGAACAAGATTCCGTATGCTTGTGTCACAGCGCGTGATATCGCAATGCTCATGAACGTTTGTAAGACGACTTCAATTGAGATTCTAAAAGCAGCGGGTGGAATCAAGATCGGTCGGGCCTGGCGCGTCGACAAAGCTGACCTGATCACATACCTTGCCGGTCTGGAGTGCGATAACAATGACCGCTAAGACCGTAGCCTCACTGCTCGACGCCGCGTTACCCGTTGGCGGTACGCGCGGCGTCGCCGCGCACGTCGCCGACGCGTGTGGCGCTGCCGAGCGTACCGCCAACGGTCCTGCGCTTGTCGATAATACTGGCTCAGCGTACAAGATGGACTCCATGGATGGTGCCAATGCCCCCACCCCCATCATCCATATCAAGACGACTGTCACCCCTGAAGAGTGGTTGTTGCTCTGCAAGAAAGAGGGCTCGAGGAATGAGGGACGGGGTGTGGGGGTGAGGAATACTCCGAAACTGATTGAAGAGGAGAGCTCTAAAAGACTTGAGAAGATGGCGAGGAGCCAAGAAGCAATTGATGACGATTGGTTCGTGAAGGGGAAATGGCTCTGGGTTACCGGCAAGGATCAAGATGAAGCTGCAGTTGAAGCGACGTTGAAGGCGATTGCAACGGGATCTGAGTTCGAGTTCGCTTCGGCGAAACAAATGGTGTCAGCCTGGAATAGCGCTGATTTGTACGGCTCGAACAACAAAGACAGGACTTTGGATAAGTATCGCTCGGTTCAGAACCTGCTAGTGTCGTATCTGGGTTATTCGAGGGACAAGACAGAAGTCAGCATGCTGTACGAGCTTCTCGACGAGCGTCGTCTAAATAAACTTGCGACCATTCTGTCGTCGATTTATTCAGGAAAGGAGCTCCGTAGCTACTATCTGCGTCTCGGCGCTAAAGCGGAAGAAGTCGACAAGCTGTTTGACTGTTTAAAGAAAACGGTTTGCACGACTGCGTAATGATCATCATCGACATTCGAATATAGTTGAGCCCGGCTATGCTGGGCTTTTTGATAAGAGGTTGCTAATACTGTATTTCTCTTCGCCGATTCGCCTTCAAATGAGCATTAACCGATAAATGACTTTATCTAAAATGATGACATCTGAGCTGTAACGAAGGAGTCGCTATATGAAGACCGTCTACGATGCCCTTGACCCTATCGTCAACGGGTCGGCAACGACCAAGGAGAAGGGCGACAAGTATGAGGCGGCCTGCGTTTATTATCTCAAGAACGACCCCTTCTACGCACTGTTCTTCTCCCGTGTCGGGACGATAGCCCAGGCACTCGAATGGGACGATTGTCCCGTCCACGACACCCAAGACAACGGAATCGACCTCATGGCCCAGACCGCCGAGGCGGGGGAATGGTGGGCGATCCAATGCAAGTGCTATGACGGCGAGAAGGACCTTCCCAAGGGCATCTGCGATTCGTTCTTCGCCCATGCGGCATTTATCGACGGCGTCGACTCCCTGATGGTCATGACGACGGCGAAGGGTCCGGGAAAGAACCTCCAGAAGCAAATCGACGCCAGCGGGTCCATGTACATCGATACCGCCAAGATGGCGGCCTCCAATATCGACTGGACTCCGTTTATCGAGGGCGTCCCCGCCGGCGAGCGTGTGACCTATGACCTCCGCTCGCATCAGGAGCGTGCGGTCGCGGCGATCGAGGAGAAGTGGGCGGAGTTCGACCGTTGCAAGGCGATCATGGCGTGCGGCACGGGAAAGACGCTCATGTCCCTTCGCCTCGTCGAGGACTGGATCGGCCCCGCCGCCGGCACGATTCTCTTCTGCGCGCCGTCGATCTCCCTCGTCGGACAGTCCATGCGCGAGTGGATGGGCCAGAGCCGCGTGCCCATGTCTTCGCTCGTCGTCTGCTCGGACTCGAAGGCGTCGCGCAAGGACGACGTCATCCCGATGACGCTCGATTCATTCGAGTATCCCGCAACGACGAATCCCGAGAGCCTGTACCGCTCGTTCAAGCGTTGCAGACGCTCGAACCCCGACGGGCTGGTCGTCATTTTCTCGACCTATCAATCTATCGGCGTCATCCATGACGCGCAGGCGCTCGGCATGCCCGAGTTTGATATCGTCGTGTGCGACGAGGCCCACCGCACGACCGGCAACGCCCTCCCCGGCGTCTCCAAGACTGAGGCTTCGGCCTTCATGAAGATCCACTTCAACGAGAACGTTGCCGCCAAGAAGCGCCTGTACATGACGGCGACCCCGCGCATCTACGGCGAGACCGCCAAACGCAAAGGCGCCGAGGAGGACTACACCATCGCCTCCATGGACGACGAGTCCATCTACGGCCCCACCGCCTACCAGATCAAGTTCGGCGAGGCCGTGGAGCAGAAGCTGCTCACCGACTACAAGGTCGTCGTCCTCACCGTCCAGGAGGATGCCATCGGGGACCGCCTGCCCTCCCTGGAGAGCGACCAGGGCGTCAACGCAATGAGCCTGGAGCCCTCGGACATCGGCAAGATTATCGGCTGCTGGAAGGGCCTCGTCGATCACGGCGAGGGCGCGCCCGACGACGCGACCGGCCTCGGTGGCATGCTCGTCGTCGATGACGTCGAGACCATGGTGACCGACTGCAAGCCGCTGCACCGCGCCGTCGGCTTCTGCTCGACCATCAATGCATCGAAGACCATCACGGAGGCCTTCTCGCAAATCGTCGAGAAGTTTGCCAAAGACGAGCACGAGGAGCTCCCGCTCAAGTGCGAGCTGCGCCATGTCGACGGCAACATGCCGTCCGACCAACGCACGAGAAACATCACCTGGCTCGGAGGGGACGTCGCCGAGGACGAGTGCCGCATCCTCACCAACGCGCGCTGCCTCGCCGAGGGCATCGACGTGCCCAACCTCGACGCCGTCATCTTCTTCAATGCCAAGAACTCGACCGTTGACGTCGTCCAGGCCGTCGGCCGCGTCATGAGGCGCGCCGAGGGCAAGGACTTCGGCTATATCATCCTGCCCATTTTCGTCCCCGCCGGCATGACGCCGGAGGAGGCGCTCGACGACAGCAAGGTGTTCGCGAACGTCTGGAGCATCCTCCAGGCCCTCCGCTCGCACGACGAGCGAATCGAGGCCAAGGTCAACGCGCTCGCCCTCCAGCAGGAGGCCGAGAAGAACAAGGTTGCCGGATCTGCCAAGCAGAAGGGGTGGGACGCCGGCGACCTCAAGCTCAAGCAGGAGGAGGTGAGCCAGAAGGCGGCGGAGATCACGCAGGGCGTGCAGATGAGGCTTACGTTCTTCCCGGTCGAGCGCTGGGAGAAGGCCGTCAAGACCACGCTGGTCAAGAAGTGCGGCACGCGTATCTACTGGGACGAGTGGGCCGAGGACGTGGCGAAGATCGCCCAGCGCCACATCGAGCGCATCGGCAAACTCGTCCGCGAGAACGACGAGGTGTCCGGCAGCTTCAAGACGTTCCTGCACGGCCTTCAGGACTCGCTAAATCCCAGCATCACCGAGCAGGACGCGGTCGAGATGATCGCCCAGCACATCATCACCGTCCCGGTGTTCGACGCCCTATTCGGAGACTTTGAGTTTGCGAAGTCGAACCCCGTGTCCGTCGCCATCGAACGTTTCCTTGGTGTGCTCGAAGAGCATAAGATCGAGGAGGCGTCGGATTCCGAGGTCCTCGACGACGTGTATGCGAGCGTGCGCCGCCGCGCGGCCGCCATCCAGTCGGATGCGGCGCGCCAGCAGCTCATCCGCGACCTCTACGAGAAGTTCTTCAAGGTCGCGTTCAAGGCGACCTCGGACAAGATGGGCGTCGTCTACACCCCGACCGAGATCATCGACTACATCCTTCGCGAGACCGACCGCGTTCTCAAGCGCGAGTTCGGCCAGTCGCTTGCCGACGACCGCGTGCATATCCTGGACCCCTTCGCGGGCACGGGCTCGTTCATGGCGCACCTCATCGAGAGCGACCTCATCCCCGACGAGAAGCTCAAGCGCAAGTACACCCGCGAGATCCACTCCAACGAGATCCTGCTGCTCGCGTACTACATCATGACGGTGAATATCGAGTACGCCTACCATGCCCGCATGGGCGGCGGCTATCAGCCATTCGAGGGCGCGGTGCTCACCGACACGTTCCAGATGACCGAGGAGTCGAACACGCTCGACGATGAGGTGTTCTACGACAACACGGACCGCGTGCGCATCCAGAACGCGCTCCCGATCCGGGTGATTGTGGGCAACCCCCCATACTCGGTGGGCCAGACGAGCGCCAACGACAACAACCAGAACGAGAAGTATCCGACGCTCGACAGTCGCATCGCGCAGACGTACGTTGCGAAGACAACTGCGACCAATAAAAACTCCCTGTACGATTCTTACATCCGAGCGTTCAGGTGGGCGAGTGACCGAATCAAGGATAAGGGCATCGTCTGTTTCGTTAGCAACGGGGGCTGGGTCGACGGGTCCTCGTCCAACGGGTTTCGTCGCTCGCTCGTCGAGGAGTTTAATAGCATCTATGTCTTCAACCTTAAGGGGAACCAGAACACTTCAGATTGGAAGCGCGAGGGTGGCAAGGTGTTTGATGCTGGCGCGAAAATCGGTGTCGCTATAACCATGCTGGTCAAGAATCCAGATTCTAAAGAGCGTGGCGTTATCCACTACCACGATATTGGCGACTATCTAAGCCGCGAGGACAAGTTGAATCTGATTCGCGATTTTGCGGTCAATGGCGACATGGAATGGTCGATTATCAGGCCTGACAGATACGGTGACTGGGTGAATCAGCGAGACGATTCGTTTTATGAATTCGCACCGCTGGGAGTAACGAAGAGGAAGCCCCCCTACGGTCTATTTACCATCTGGTCTGCGGGCCTTAAAACGCAGCGTGACCCTTGGGCGTGGGGATTTTCTCGTTCGAAAGTGCAGGAACAAATGGAGCGCCTGCTATCGAACATGGACGCTGAGATTCAAACCGCGAAGGGCGAAGGGCGCGCAATTGAATATGATCCGACCCGCTTCAGCTGGACGCGGCGTATGGAGGATGCTGCTAGGAAGGGAGAGCGGCTGGTCTATAACTGTGACGAGGTCGTAATGGGGTCGTATAGGCCGTTCTGTAAGCAATGGGTTTACTACGACCGTGTGATGAACGAAATGACCTACCAGCAGCCCCGCCTTTTCCCTCTCGCGGTAAGCGGGAGGGAAAAGGCCGAAAGGACCTACCAGCAGCCCGATATCCTCTCAAAGATAACGGGAAAAGGCGGGGCCGAAATGACCTACCAGCAGGACTCCTTCCGTTGCTTGGATAATTTGGTCATTACGGTTCAAGGAAATGAAGCGGTGCCGTTTTACGCATTGATTTATGATTCGATTCCCAGTCTGACCGCTCATGGCGGAAATCAGTGTTTCCCTCTGTTCTGGTATGAAGAAAAGCAAGTTGGGATGAATCTCTTCAGCGGAAATGGCCGTGCTGCTTCTGGTGACCAGACGTCTCTTTATGGTAATGAGGCGCCTTGTGTCGAACGGTCCTATACGCGCCACGATGCCATCACTGATGAAACCCTTAAGGTTTTCCGTGATGCTTATCCGCACGCGTTTCCGAACCGCTACAAGAAGGACGGAGGCATCGAGCTCACCAAGACCGATATCTTTTATTACGTCTACGGCATCCTGCACTCTCCTGAGTATCGCAAACGCTTCGAGTCGAATCTCAAGAAAGAGCTGCCGCGCATCCCGCTCGCTGCGGACTTTGCCAGGTTTTCGGAGGCGGGACGAAAACTCGCCCATCTTCATCTCGATTACGAGGAAATTGACCCATGGGCATCGATTGTCGAGGACGGTGACTCGGTGAACCCTGGCCGTACGGTCAAGATGGCATTCGGCAAGTGCAAGAAGGACGAGGGGCATCCCAAGGGCCAGGACATGACCGTCCTCAAGGTCGCCGAGAACATGACGCTGCGCGGTATCCCGCTTGGGGCATACGAGTACGTCGTTAATGGGCGCTCGGCCATCGGCTGGCTCATGGATCGCTATCAGGTCCGCAAGGACAAGGCGTCGGGCATCGTCAACGACCCCAACGACTACAGCGACGACCCGCGCTATATCGTCGACCTGGTCGAGCGCGTCGTGACCGTGTCGATGGAGACCATCGCTATCGTTAACGAGTTGCCAGCCCTGAATGAGAAGGCCCAGCCTGCCGACTGGCCCGCCGCATGGAAGGTGAAGTAACAGCTGAAGGGGATTCATGATTCGCGGATAGCGACGTTGCATATTGGGGTTGATGAACATCGCCCGATAGCGTGTCGCCGCGGGACGGATGGTTATCACAACTGCCCGGTTCTCGAAGGAGGCACGACGCTATGCAGAAGGTCTACTCGGCCAGACGGTCGTGCTCGTCGACGGCCCCGCGCTCGCCGGCCTCATGATCGACTACGGTGTCGGCGTGAGCACAAGGCAGGTTTACGAAATCAAGGCCGTGGACACGGACTTCTTCGAAGAATAGCGAGCAAGCGGCTACCTCGCGCCCTTCCGCCCGTTGCACTTCGAGCAGAGCACCTGCAGATTAGACGGCACGGTCTTACCGCCCCTAGCGACCGGCACGATATGGTCGATGTGCAATCCAACACCATCGGGCATGTACTTCCCGCGCATCTGGCAGGTGTAGTTGTCCCTTCGCGCTATCTGCTCGCGCAGCTGTTTAGTCATCAGCTTCCGCTGGTTGCGAGCATGGTAATCCCTGAGCGTCGCTTCGTCGTTAATGGCGGCGAGGCGGTTTCGCCTGTTCACAACCCAGTCCCAGCTCACGGCCATCACGCTATCGTCCACGGACACCTTGTAGGACGTCTTCACGTAGTTCCTCTGCCTGTAGCGTGTCTGCTCACGGCACGTGACAAACTGGAACGCGTGCGCGTCGTCGAGTGTCTCGGCGTATTGCCGCTCCCGGCGCTTCCGCAGGCTGCAGGTCTTCAGGTATTCCTCCTGCTGTGCCTTCCACTCCTGGATGTAGGAGCGCTCCGCGACTATCTTTTCCCAGTTGGCGGGCTCGAGCATAAAGCGATCTATCAGGTCGTCGATCTTCACGTTGCGCCTGCCGGAGACATCGAACCGCTCGACGAAGTATGGGTAGTGAAAGGGATTCGCCAGGACTCTTCGCACCAGAGAGACGACGCAGCAGATGAGAACAATCGAGACAACGGCCGCAACGATGTAGGGAAGCAGATCGACGGCGACGAGATTTCCCCATTTATCGACATGATAGTAAGTAAACAAGATGGCTCCCATTCGCTCGTATTGGCATCAGATGATAGACCAACGCAAGCACTCGCCCTTTTACCACCCCGCCCAGACACAACCACGCAACCCCCACACCATGTTCGCTTTACAAAACCAAACGCCCGACCGATACTGGTAGAAGCAAAACACGAACACGTGTACGGGAGGTAAGGCATATGATCATGAAGAAGCACTCCCTCGCGGGCACCTGCGGCATCCCCACGGAGGACCGCCGCATCTACATCCCGGTGGACGTCAACGGGACCGACGACCCCGACCGTGGCCCGTCCGACCCGGTCACCATCCACTGGCCCGACGGCCGCTCCTGGCAGGTCGAGTCCATCTACTTCCGCTCCGAGTTCGGCCGCGCCCTCTTCGGCAATCTCTGCGTGCGCTACGACGTCTGCATCGCAAAGCAGCGCAAGACGGTCTGGTGGGAGCACGGCGACTGGTTCGTCGAGCGTGGCAGCGGTATGGCGGTGACGCCCGCGTGACAGATCACACCAAGGACTTCGGCGGCGGCATCACGGTGCGCGCCCGCGGCGACAGGCCAGGTCGGCGCGTCCACAAGCAGTACGTCGACGTCTACGCCCGCGCAAACGCCGACGGGACCATGGTCCCCATCCGCGTCTGCTGGCCGGACGGGCGCTGCTTCACCATCGATCAGATCCTCGAGATCGAGCCCTTCGGGGCTATCGTGCAGAACGCCCAGACGGCCACCTACACCGTTCGCTTCGGCCAGTGGCGAACCCAGCTCATGCTCGAGCACTACCACGAGGAGGACGACATCCACGGGGCTGAGGACCACCTGCGCTGGTGGGTCTGGGCGTTCGACAACACCCTCACCAAGAACGACGTGGGGGTGTAGACCCGTCGCCGGAACGTAAACGTCGTACGTCAAAAGGCCTCTGTCCTCCGAATGTCCCGTTCAAAAAAGTGACGAGCGCTCGTCAGGGTCAAAATGCTGCATATCAAAATCGCTCAAGCAATCGGCTACAATGCGAAGTGGCGGGCAACGCATACGCGGTGCCCTTTCGCTTTAAGACCTCTTTGCGTGCTTTCCGGGCTACTTGGGGGTCTTTTATCATGTCACAGAGCAACCGCCAAACGTCAAAAACGTCCGCTAGGCGTAAGGCCATCAAGGCGCTCGTCGGAGTCGAAAGGTTTTCCTGTAATGCATGACGCGAGATTGTCGGCAAATCGGTCGATTTGGCCTGCGGCATATTCGACGATTCTGTTCGGATCCTGTAGGTCGCCGCGGGATGCCGCGAGGAGCGTCGCCGCGAGCCCGCGCATCTCGTAGCTGATATCGAAGATCTGGTTCTGCTCGGCTTCTGTCATGGATGCCCCTTTCCGGAAACGATGCGTAATCCATATTCTCCCCTTCGGGCCCGCCGCCGGCGGGCCCTTTTGCTGCCGCCGGTATCCGGCATGCGCCGCCGTATGGCCACGGCTCCGCGGCCGGGTGGCACCTCCGCTACGCCGCGTCAAGGGGGCCCATGAGACCCCGCACAAACCTCCGCTTCGCTCCGGTTGGTGGAGGTCGTCATGGACTCCCTTGACCCGTCGTCGCTCCTGCGCGGCTTTGCAGAGAGCAAAGCCGCGCCGGAGCGCGGCGTCGCCATTCGGCTTTGCCCGCAAGGGCGAGATGTTCAGGGCAGCGTGCCCGGAAACGGAGGAAGACATGCAGGAGCTGATGACGAGGGAGATTGCAGAGGAGCTGCCGAGGCTCTATGAGCAAGACTGCGCGGAAGACCCCACGTTATACGTCCACTACTTCTCGTGCGTGAACGGATGGGACTGGTGGCTGCTCGAGTTCGATGGGACGGACGAGGCGTTCGGCCTCGTCGAGGGCTATGACGACGAGCTCGGCTACTTCAGCATCAAGGAGATGGAGGAGCTGAACCGCCAGATGGGGTTCGCCGCCGTGGAGCGCGACGAGCACTTCGAGCCGAAGCCGCTCAGCGCCGTCAGGAGGAGGTAGCCGCATGGTCACGGTCGAGTTCGACTCCATGGGCGAGGCGGTCCGCCTCGCCCTCGTGGCCGGGGAGTACGTGGGCGGCGGCCTCGCCGTCCTCCTCCTCGACGCCACGGACCCGCGCTCCGACGGCTACATGGCCGAGTGGGGCGTGCTCACGGCGAACGTGCCGGCTGCGGCCGAGTGGTGCCGCGGGCACGGCAACATCGCCATCGACGCCGCGGTCCCCGCGGCACTCCTCAAGGCACTCGTGGCCGCCGGCAGACTCCGGATGGCCGGCCGCTCGGCTGCGTCCGGGATGGCCCGCTACCCGCTGGCCACGGTCGCCGGGCATGCCCTCGACGGCATGGGCGGCCTGACCGAGACCCTCGAGGAGGCGCTCGGCTCGACGGTCGTCGTCGAGTACGAGTCGGGCGGCGACGGCGGCGCGTTCGAGGCGGAGACCGCGCCGGCGGGCTCGGCCGAGCTCGAGCGCCTCATCGCCGCCGCGAGGTCCGAGGCCGACGCGTTGGCGGCCGCCGGCGGATGGGCGGCCGTCCGGGTCGGTTTCGGGGACGCCGAGACCATCGACTGCGAGACGGGCCGGACGGTCTACGTCGCGGGGTGAAATAGGAGGAGAGCGCAAGCGCGGTCCGGATGGGCCGCGCTTTTCTTTTCCCGGGGATGCGGAACTCCCGCCGCCCAAGTGCCTTGGACGGTGGGAGCAGGATAAGGGCGCACTACGGGCGCCCGGGATTTTGCAGCGCAACTCGGCGGGCCGAGTTCGTTTCCGCTGGTAGCGTTGCCGGTCAAGCCGGAAAGGCGACGGCGGCCCTCCGTCATACGCGCCCCGAGCGCCGTATGACGGAGGGCCGTTTGCGCGGGCAGGGCCGTATGACGCGTCAGAACCCGTCGGGCGCCGCGGACACCTTGCGCTTCCTGCCGCCGGACGGCGACCCCTTGGGCTTTTTCGGCTTCTCCGGGATACGCCAGACCGGTGCCGGGGCGTCGTTGCGGGCCTCCCCCTCGAGCGCCCGCGCGAGCAGCGCGCCCTCGGCCTCCGGCGACGTCATGCCCAGCAGCGGCCCCAAGAACGTCTCCGTGATGTCGCGGCTGGCGAGCGCCATCGGTCCCTCCGCGTCGATCACGAGCGCGCCGTTCTCGCGCGCGCTCCAGGCCATGAGCTCCGACGGGGTGATCAGCGGACGGCGCGCCACGGAGAACGACTTGCCGGACGAGGAGCTCTGCGTCCCCTTGGTGGAGCTCTGCCCGGTCGTCTTGACACTGTAGTCGCCGAGTCGCTTGCTGATCTCCTCCGCCTCGCCGACGGACTCTACCGAGAGGATGACCTGGGTGCCGAGCAGCGCCAGCAGCGCGTCCGACTCTGCCCTGGAGTAGCCGCACCGGGCCTCGAGCAGGCGGGTGTTCTGGAGCACGAAGACGACGTGCAGGCCGATGCTGCGGACCTCCGCGAGATCGCCGAGGAGGCGGGGGATCTTGGGGATCCCGGACCCTTCGTCGATGGCGAGCAGGGTCTCGGCCGGCAGCCTGCCGCCCGACAGGCGCGCGGTCTCGCGCAGCGCCGACAGCGCCTGGGAGAAGATGCACGAGACGAGCGCGCCGCGGTCCCCTCGGTCCGTCGCGCTGGCGATGTAGAGGATGGTGGGCTTGCGCCCGACCGATGCGAGGTCGACCTCGCCGTCCCAGAGCATTCGGCTGACGTCGTCGTCGCAGAAGGACATGAGGTAGTTGCGCGCGGTGGAGACGAGGGCCTCCCCTCCGCCGCCGTTCGACGAGGCGACGAGGAGGAACTGGCGCGCCGGGTTTCCCGCCGGCAGGTCCGCGGCGAGCTCCTCCAGCGACTTCACGGCGCTCTTCCCGTCGCGGGGTTCCAGGAGCGCGAGCACGGTCGAGAGGTTCCGCGCGTCGTCGGGGATCCGCTCGTCCGCTATCGCGAGCAGGCAGAGGCCGGTCAGCAGGTTGCGGCTGGCGTCCGTGAAGAACCTCTGGCCAGAGGAGAAGGCATCGGGCACGATGGCGGACGACAGCTCGCGGAGCTCGGCCACGGCACCGGCGACGCCCTCGGTCCCGAGTGCCGCGATAGCGCGGTCGAGGGGGTTGAACCTCGCCGACTTGACGGGCTCGTCGAGCCGAATGGCGACGACCTCCATCCCGGCCCTCCTGGCGAGCGGCTCGGTCCATGCGCGGATCTCGGACTTCGGGTCGTGGACGATGACGGAGGTCGGGATCCCGTGGGCGTTGCGGTCGATCGCGGCGGCCACGCTGACGGCAAGAGACCTTCTCGTCTTGCCTGCGCCGCTGCCCGCCCTTATGAGACAGTGGATGGCCGGGACCATCGCGATCCCGCCGCCGACGCAGCCGGCCGCAACGAGCCCCCTCGCGGCCTCCTTCCCGTCCCACGGCGGGCAGCGCCTTGCGACCCTGGACGGCCTCGACTCGAGCCAGGCGTCCCCGTGCGTGCGCGTGGGCGCGCGGTCGCCGGCGAACGTCCCGTCGTGGAGCCTCAGCCACGAACGTGCCCACGAGACGAGGCCGAGGACCATGATGGTGACTGCGACGGCTGCGACCGCGGCCAGCAGCCCGCCCACTTTCCCGGTTGCCAACGTGTCGGCGAGCGTATCCAACGGGTTGCGGAGGACGGTGTCGGGCTCGGCCCCCGGGTCGCCAACCTGCAAGTGCAACAGGGTGGAGAGGTCGGAGGCGAGCGATGCCATCCACCAGCTCGCGTAGTCCCACGCGCTGACGGTCGCGATGGCGGCGACGACGGCGACTATACCGTGGGCCGCCAGCGTGTCGGCGAGCTCCCTCCTCATGTTGCGGTTGAAGGATTTGGGTTTCATCTTCTCATTGTCCTTTCTATCCTGTTCGCAATCTTCACGGTCGGGGCACTCGACGGCCCGGTGCCGCCGGATGCCAGGATCCGCAGGGCCGAGGCGATGAGCCGCAGGACCCTCTCTCCGGCCTCGTCCCCCATGTCGCGGCCACCGGCGTCCCGCGTGGCCTCCCTTGCGATGAAGGCCGTCATCGCGGCCGCGCGTCCGAGGGCCGGGCCGGCCGACGGCACCTGCCGGAAGATCCGCTCCGCCGTGGGGCACCCCTTTAAGTCGTTGCGTTCGATCGACTGGCCGCGGGCGACCTTTCGGCCGATTGCCTCAAGGCGCCTTTTCGGGATACAGGCCCGGGCCTCGGTGGCGAGGCCGGCCTCCCGCCGCCTCTCCACCGCCGGGCCGGTTCTGGGCGCGGCGCGTCGCGTCGGCATCTCCTCACGAGTCGGCGTCCTGTCGGGTACCAGGACGCGCAGGGCCGCGTTCTCGCACCGGAGGCCGAGGTCGGCGGCGGCCCTGCGAACATAGGCGTCTCGGGCCTCCCCGGTCAGGCACTTGAGGCCGGCGCACCTCTCGACCGCCTTCCCGTGGCGGTCCAGCGCGCCGGCGAGCTCGGGGGAGCCGGATGCCGCCCGGTCGAGGGCCTCCCTCAGCGCGGCGGACGTCTCCGGGTGGAACCGCCTGAGGTGGGCGGCCTCAATCCTTCCGTCCGGCGGCAGCTCGATATCGAAACGGTTCCGGTCGATGCGGGAGACGGCGTCCAGCGCGGCCTCCCTCGCGAGGTCGCGCTCGATGTAGGCCTCCCGCAGCAGCGGCGCCATGGCCTTCGAGGAGATCTCGAGCCGCGCCGCCTCCATCTTCCGCTTGGGGAGCAGCGCGTCCCACTCGCCCGCGTGGTCGACCGTGAGGATGTGGACGTGGTGGCTCGTGCCGTTGACATGCATCGCCGCGTAGAACTCCACGCGGCTCTCGGGCACACCGGTCATCTCGGAGAAGAGCCTCGGCCACTCGGAGCGCACCAGCGCCTGCCAGGCGTCCAGGCGGTCGAGGCCGGCAGCTGGGGCGATGTCGTTCGGGACCGTGACGACGGTGGTGAGCACCGCACCGCCGTTTTGGGCGATGGCACGCCTGACCTCCGCCACGGCGACCGGGCCGTCCGCGCCCCAGAGGCCGCCCGTCGAGCCGGTCCTGTTCGCGGCGTAGGCGGCCAGGCCGTCCACGCCGAGCCTCCTGCCGTCCGCCTCGCTTACCTCGATGACGACGCCGCGGCGGGTGCCGGCGTATGCCGCCAGGCCTGCGGCGGTCGCCCTCGCGGACGCTCCCGCGCGGACGACGGAGTGGTTGACGATGACGGGCGGGCTAGCCATCGGCGCGCTCGCGCGCGTGGAGCTTCACCTCGTCGATGCGGCCGAGGCCCGCGCGGCTGAGCTCGCCGGCCTGCGCGAGGTAGTTCTTCCAGATGTCCGCGACGGGGACGTCGTCGAGCGAGGCGTAGGAGGCTTTGAGGACGTCTGCCGACATGAGGCCGGCCATGATGGCGGCAGTCATGGGGCGCGAGAGGACCGCGGCGATGCGGTCCTCGTTGGCGTCGAGCTTGCGCTCGATGTCGAGTGCGGCGACGTCCATGCGGGCGTCGACGACGCCGCGGATGAAGCCCGCGACCTCGTTGCCGTAGAGGTCGAGCCCCTCCGCGGCGAGCGCCGAGCGCAGGAGCGAGCGGATCTCGTCGCTGATGTTGGAGTTGCTGAGTTCGGCCCGCGTCTTGAGGGCGGTGTAGAGCTTTGAGTCGAGCTTCACGCTGACGGTTTTAGTTTTTGTCATCTAGACTCCTTAACAAACGGGGGCCAAATGGCCCCCGTTTTTAGCAAGATACTGTGAAGGTGATCGGATAGTTCTCTGGTGCCTTATCAGCTGGTAATGGCATATAAGCGATAAGTTTGTTAGAGAGTTCAAGACTGTCGAGGTCAATTGATTCCTCGATTTTCTCAATGGGACTGAGGCTGAAACCGCCGGAATAAGCACCCGCTCCCAAAATGATGCGTGCGAGGTCGGCCTTGGGGATGTCCTTCCAACGCCTAATGATTTCAACTACGATCGACGCACGTTTTTCGTTCAGTTTCTCAGCAACGGTCTGAGTAACGATAAGTGCGCTCGGTGCATGCTTCACCGGATATTTGAACTTCAGAAGTGCCGGGCCCGAGTAGGCGGGAACGCCGGTATCAAGAACGATTTCGGAGTCATGCGGGACGGAGTACAGCAGCTCGCCGCGTTCAATGACGCCGTTGGCTTTATCGAATTCAAACATATAATCCTCCAGGGCTTTGTATTGGTTGGTTTCCCGTAACCTTTGGTTAATTTGATGCGCCGATATACTTGAGAACGCTATCGCGGTTGATTCGCCATAACTTGCCGCACTTCACGGCTTTGAACGTCCCGTTCTGGCAGAGGCGGTAGACAGAGCGGTCGCTGATGCCGAGCAGGTACGCGACCGGCAGCGGATCGACGATATCCGGCATACTGCGGAAGTCGTCGACTCCGATACGCTTTTCTTTGAATTTCATTTCGGTCTCCTTTCTGGAATTTGCCGATTTCTCTTATTTCGCAGTCTGACACGCCGCCGCCGGCATTCGTCAAAGTACGGGCAGGGCGGACGCTATGGACAAAAAAGACGTTGAAGGGTCGAGGCAACAAGAAAAGGCCCGGTTAAAGCCGGGCCTCCGAGCCACTGTTGACTTCTTTGCTTGCGACGAAGCAAATCACTCTTTATATAAGCGTCCAAGAGTTCTCATAGCCGATGCGGTGGCTGCTGGGTCGGCACTGGCGTATCTGTCGAGTGTCATCGACGCCTTCGAGTGCCCCATGAGGCTTGCGAGAGTCCTCGGGTCGATTCCGTTGGAAACGGCGTACGTTGCAAAACTGTGCCTGAGGTCGTGGAAGGTGACGGTGTTCTTGTTCAAGACACCATGGAGCTTCAAGGCCTTTGCCAGGGCCCGCCAAGCGTCGTTGATCCTGGGCGGTTTCAAGAAGGAACCGTCCGGAAAGCCGAGGACAAACAGTTCGTCGCTGAACTCAACGCCCAGATTCGCGCATTCGAACTTCATGTCGGCCTCGCGCTTCGCAAGGTCTTTCATAAGGTCTTTCGGGCAGTTGGGGATAGCGCGCCGGCTGCTAATGCTCTTGGGGCCCTTGATATAGAACTCGTTATCTGTGTGCCCAATCGCGGCCTCGACTCGGATCGTTGCGGATTTAAAGTCCACGTTTTTCCATTTCAGGGCGCAGAGCTCGCCGCGCCGCAATCCCGTGTAGAGCGCCATCTTGGCTGCAAGCATCGCTGGGATATCTATGGAGGCGTTCAGAGTGTTCAAGACCCTGGTTCGCTCTTTGGTTGTAAGCGAATTCGGTAGACCGTAGTTCGCGTCTTCATTTTTGGGGACTTTTGCCCAAGAGGCCACGTTTTCGTCAATCCATTTCTTTCGCATTCCATATTTGAGCGAGCCTCGTAACAACCGTAGGGAATTGCAGGCGGTGGACCGTGCGTGGGTTGAGGCGATCGCCGTTATCCATTCCTGAACATCCTCTTCCGTAAGGTCTTCCAATGGGACATCACCGAGATACGGTTCGATATTCCGGCGGAGCATGCCGTGGTATCCGGTCGCCGTGGAGCGCGCGACGTCCGCGCACTCGATATCGATATAGCATGTCACGAGCTTTGAAACGGTGATACCAAGCCCCTTGGGTTTAGCTGCTTCTGCGGTGGCCTTCTCATTGAGAGATGCGCGGATGGATTCGGCCTCGAGCATGGCGGCATCGCGATGCTTATGGCTTCTGCCTTTATCGCGCCCTCGATGTTCCAAGAGCTGAGTCTTCTTATGCCAGATGCCGTTCTCCAAATAGGGGAACTGTGCGCGCCAGCGATCGTCCTTAAACTTATAAATAGACGAGGTGGTGTATTTCTCTTCCATTGTCCCTCCGTGTGCAATCGCGTGTGCAATGAGTGTGCAATTTGACTGTTTCGGAGACGTCTCAAGTGAGACTATAAGCGGAAAACGAAAGAAAAAGGCGAGGTTACGGTCGCTATAGTCGCAGATGGACGCTATTAACCAGAATGGAAAGCGATGTAATCAGTGGGTTGCAGGTTCGATTCCTGTCACTGGCTCCATGAGAGTTTCGGGCTCTGTTCCCTTGTGGGACAGGGCCCGTTTCTATTTATGTCTATAAGTCAGCGGGTGTGGCGCCAACCAAGCTTCAGGTTTGTCTCGATCTGTAACACGAAGGTGCGGAAAACCGTTCTTACTGTTACAGATCGAGATGGAAGGTTGAGGATCTGTCCATTTGTTTCAATCTGTAACAGTTAGGAGGAAATAACCTGCCTAGTTGTTATAGATTGAAACAATGCAGGGGGCTAACCATTTTGGCTGGTGCTGCGCAAAAGAATCTGGTTGATGTTAGAGAAAAAGCCCCGCCCATTTGGGCGGGGCTAACAGACCTGCTCGTCTACCCCCTACGACGTCGTAACTGTAACCATTGTCATCGGGGAGGGGATCGTCGCCTGGGTTTAACAGATGGTCTTCTTCGGATTCATAAATGTTGGTTGCGGAGATACTGTTCTTGTAACCACATTCAGTGCAAACCCACGTGTACTTGTGATCATCAAAACTTGGCTGATTGCTGAGATGGGCGTTGCAACGATCGCATCACCAATCAACATCGGGGAATCTATCGCTCATATCTACACTCCTTAATCGCTAGCTGATATGACGAATCAAAACTTACTTGTCGAGCCTAATGAGTGCCTGCTCAATGTTGCTCGTCATGTTGTTTTGCTGCGATGCGGCAAGATGGCAGGAAGTGCGAACCACACAGGTGCCAACAACCTTGTGCGAACCGGGGTCTAAGATCGAATTGCCGTCAAAGCTGCTCAAGTACTCATCGCGTTTTTTGGCATCTTTGGCGTTTGCGTACACCTCGACGGCTCCGCCGGCATCACATCCGCCGTCCACGACGGGGGTGTAATCTCCGCTAAGATACACGTCGGAAGGGTCGACCAAATCGGAATTAAAGTAGACGCATGCGGTGTAACCACCCTGTTTACCTAGCTTATTATTTGGATCGTTGCCCTCCGAAACAGCTTCCAGTGCCGTGATATTGGCAATGCCCGTGAGCCGTTGCAGGATGAATTGCTCTGAGGGGTTGGTCACCTGCTTGAGCTGGTCGATGCTGTCTTGAAGGTTGGACTTGGCGGTGGAAAGATCGGCGATGACGGAATCGTATTTTCCCATCTTGTCGATCTTCTTTGCCATAGCGTTTATCTCGTCGGTATTTCTTGGCATTGCGGGGATATCTTCTTTGGCGGCCTGAGCTTGGGTTACCGCATTGGTCGCGGAATCAGACGTCGACGAATCATAGGGCTTATCCTTCGATTTGTTCAGTTCCTGAAGCTCTTTGATTGCGGCGTCTAAGTCATCGTTGCGGCTTTGAAGTCCGTCGGCAGCGGTGTTGAAGGCCTCAACCGCCTCATTGTGCGGTATCTGGTAATTGACGTACCAGTACGCTCCGATAGCAACGATTAAGGCCGCGACGGCAGAGACGATGGCTGTCCTTTTCTTTTTGTCCATAATTGGTGTTCTCCTTTCCCGATATGAAAATGCTAGCGCTTTCTGACTATTCCACAGATGCCATGGCTTTCTATTCGGTAAATGGATTCCTCTCTTGCTGCGACATCAATCGAATAGCTGCGCGCTTGAACTGAGGCCGCTCGAAATGACGGTGGATGCGATGGGGGTGGCGGAACAATGCGTGACCAAGTGGGTCTACTTGCACGTATGAGCATGGTGGACGAATGGTAAGACTAAGCTGGCGAAAAGTGAACCTGGTTCTTACTGCAGCCAAATTCCCCTGTCCGATGGCGTTAATGCGCTAATGCTGTGCGTTGGTGGCGAGTCTGAGCATGGGTGTTCCTCGAGACGCTCATTGCGCTCACCGATTAATGGACAACCCGTTGGGACTCATTACGTAGCCCGAATTAAACTGCTGACTTGGGTGCTGCATGCATTTCGCATGGTCGCGGAAGGCTGCGTAACCGCCTGACGCTATTTATGAGTCATGAGCTGTTTCGGTTATGCGAGATATCGAAAGGAATTCTAGGATGGCTGTAAATCTAAAAACAGTAAAAGATACGATGAGCCTTGCGGCGAAGGTCTTGGTTGCGGCCGCGGACGTCATTGATGGCGCAAAGCAACTCGGTGTCGATGTTGATGCCGTTGGTGGTGCCGTAAAGGGTGCGGCTGATGGCGCCGCTAATGGCGTACGCACCGTTGCTGATGGTATTGGTATGGGGCTCGGTGTCGCGGCCGATGGCGTTGGCGCGGCAGTTGGCGCGCTGGGCGGTGCTGTGAAAGCGTTCCAGGACTCAAGAGAAGCCGCCGAGGCTCGCAAGAAGATCAACTCCGCAAGGCAGTCGATTTTCGAAAGTGCGTCAACGGTGATGCCCCTGCACAAGTTTGTCTGCCAGCAGGAAAAGGCAGGAAAAGGCTTCCGATGCTGCGTTTAACGGCTTTGATATGCCTGGCTGCTACCTTATCGCAAAGTATCAAAAGGGCGATCATGATAAGAATTACAGTGATTACCTGGGTATTTACGTTGGTTCGAGCGAGCGCATGTCGGAGGATATCGTTTCCACGCCCACGCGCTTGGGCGATCCGGATGTCTATGCCGATTACAAGTATCATCAAAACGTGTTGCTGTTTGTGTTTCCCTGCGAGCTAAAGGGCCTCGATGAACGTCGCGAGCTCCTGTTGCGCTCGTTTGAAGGCAGTAGGCTGTACAACGGATTTGAGGTTCTGGCTTAAGGGCTTGGTTGGGGTTGGTCGACAATCTTGATCTGTAACACGAGGACGAGCATTCAGCTCCCAGCTGTTACAGATTTAGACAATCTGGGGGCGAGCTGAGAAGTGTCTCAATCTGTAACAGATAGGGGAGGAAAACCGTTCTTACTGTTACAGAATGAGACGCAAGCTGGGGTCTCTGCGTAATATCTCGATCTGTAACAAATAGGGGAGAAAATGTTCTCTAAATGTTACAGATCGAGACAAAGGCCGGACCGGTCCCGGTCATCCTGGTCGAGCGTGGATTATCGGACGAACGAGCGTGGAAAATCCCCCGCTTAGTGAATGAGTGTGGATAATCTGCCACTTTAACTTTGGGGATAGGCCATAGGCGGGAGATTATCCACGCTTGATTGTGCCGTGGAAGCACGATTGCGACCTATGTAATAGTGCAAGAGGGTCGTTATTGAAGGTCGATGCTGCAGACGTACTCCACCGTGACAAAGTGTTACCTCGGGAAACGTCACCTCAGTATCCAAAACCACCGTCCTTCATATCCAAACTCAACAAAACCGCAGGTCACGACTATATAGATACGCCCGGAACCGTGTATCTAGAGGTTTTCGTTGACAGCCCCCAAGGTTGCATCGTATTATCTTCTTCGTTCGCGGGGGCGGCGGTCCAAAAGACCAAAGAACCTGCGGATACTTGAACGATTGGGAGTTTGCCCGAGTGGTTAATGGGGACGGGCTGTAAACCCGTTGGCTCTGCCTACATAGGTTCGAATCCTATAGCTCCCACCCGTCAAGTGCCTGTATAGCTCAGTCGGTAGAGCACTTCGTTGGTAACGAAGAGGTCACCAGTTCAAGTCTGGTTGCAGGCTCCATCCGGCGGTGTAGCTCAGTTGGTTAGAGCACACGGTTCATACCCGTGGCGTCACTGGTTCGAATCCAGTCACCGCTACCATAGGTAACACGGTGGCTTCTCAATAGTATGTTGAGAGGCCACTATGGTATAAAGGCAAAGTCCCGTCCGGGGACGACCTGTTTAGAGGAGGGCTTTATGGCCAAAGAGAAGTTTGAGCGCACTAAGCCGCATGTTAACATCGGCACCATTGGTCACGTCGACCACGGCAAGACCACGCTGACCGCTGCCATCACCAAGGTTCTCTCCGAGACCGAGGGCTGCAAGGCTGACTTCACTGCGTTCGAGAACATCGACAAGGCTCCCGAGGAGCGCGAGCGCGGCATTACGATCTCCGTCTCCCACGTTGAGTACGAGACCGCTGCCCGTCACTACGCTCACGTTGACTGCCCGGGCCACGCTGACTACGTCAAGAACATGATCTCCGGCGCTGCTCAGATGGACGGCGCTATCCTGGTCATCGCCGCTACCGACGGCCCCATGGCTCAGACCCGCGAGCACATCCTGCTCGCCCGTCAGGTCGGCGTTCCCTACATCGTCGTCTTCCTGAACAAGTGCGACATGGTCGACGATGACGAGCTCATCGACCTCGTCGAGATGGAGACCCGTGAGCTCCTCTCCGAGTACGATTTCCCCGGCGACGACATCCCCGTCATCCGTGGTTCCGCTCTGGGCGCTCTCGAGGGCGACGCCAAGTGGATGGACGCTATCCGCGAGCTCATGAAGGCCGTCGACGAGTACATCCCGACGCCTGCTCGTAACAACGACCTCCCGTTCCTGATGGCCGTTGAGGACGTTATGACCATCTCCGGCCGTGGTACCGTTGCTACCGGCCGTGTCGAGCGCGGTGAGCTCAAGCTCAACGAACCCGTCGAGATCGTCGGCATCAAGGATACCCAGAACACCGTCGTTACCGGTATCGAGATGTTCCGTAAGTCCATGGACTTCTGCGAGGCTGGCGACAACGTCGGTCTGCTGCTCCGCGGCATCAAGCGCGAGGACATCGAGCGCGGCCAGGTTCTCTGCAAGCCCGGTTCGGTTACCCCGCACACCAAGTTCACCGGCGAGATCTACGTTCTGACCAAGGAGGAGGGCGGCCGTCACACCCCGTTCTTCGATGGTTATCGTCCTCAGTTCTACTTCCGTACCACCGACGTTACCGGTACGGTCAAGCTCCCCGAGGGCACCGAGATGGCTATGCCTGGTGACCACATCACCATCGAGGGCGACCTCATCCACCCGATCGCCATGGAGGAGGGCCTGCGCTTCGCTATCCGCGAGGGTGGCCACACCGTCGGTTCGGGCATCGTCTCCACGATCATTGAGTAAATTAGCTCTTTGATATAGCTGACTTAGAGAACCCGGCACTTATATGGGTGCCGGGTTCTTTTCTGCAATGGATATTGAGCCGTTGCTGGTGTCGAGAGGATCGATAATGGTCCTGGATGCATCGTCGATTAGATCTCGATGGCTTCATTGATGTGTTCCAAATATGAATGGATCCACCGAGAACCAATTGACTCGAGGTTTTCATTGACAGCACTTACGTGGAGCTGATAAAGTAACAACTCGTGCCCGTACGGGGCGGAAATGAAAGGTTCAGGATACATGCGTACTCTAGTTACTCTTGCGTGCACTGAGTGCAAGCGCCGCAACTATACGACCACCAAGAACAAGTCGACCATGCCTGATCGTATGGAGATCAAGAAGTATTGCCCCTGGTGCCGTCACCACACGCTGCACAAAGAGACTCGCTAGTCTCTAGTCACATACGCCAGTAGTTCAATTGGTAGAGCATCGGTCTCCAAAACCGAGTGTTGAGGGTTCGAGTCCTTCCTGGCGTGCCAGTCATTATTCCGTAAGCTCCCACTTGGGGGCTTACGGTTTACTCATGTATAAGCGCATTGCGCGGAGGTAACCCAAATGGCCAACAAGAAGAACAAGAAGAAGGCTCAGCAGCCGGCACCTGCCAACAAAGCTGCCGCCAACTCCAAGGTTGAGGCCAAGAAGGCCGTTGCCAAGAAGAACGAGAAGGCTGCGAAGTCCAAGAAGAACGAGAAGCCTGGTTTCTTCGCCCGCACCAAGAAGTATTTCGCTTCGGTCAAGTCCGAGATGAAGCGTGTCACGTGGCCCGATAAGAAGGAGCTCGTGAACTACTCGGTCGTCGTCTGCGCTTCTCTGGTCGTCGTCGGCGTCGTCATCGCTCTGCTCGATGCTGGCTTTGGCGAGGCTCTTGCTCTGTTCTCTGGATTGAGGGGCTAAACCATGTCTAAGCGTTGGTACGTCGTTCACACTTACTCTGGATACGAGAACCGCGTTAAGTCCGATCTCGAGCATCGCATCGAGACCATGGGCATGCAGGACCGTATCTTTGATATCGAGATTCCTATGGAGCGCGTCACCGAGATTAAAGAGGGTGGCAAGCGCGAGACCAAGGATTCCAAGATTTTCCCGGGTTATGTCCTGGTCCGCATGGAGATGGATGACGATGCTTGGACGTGTGTTCGCAACACGCCTGGCGTCACCGGTTTCCTAGGCGGCAACGGCAAGCCCGCTCCGCTTTCCCGCGAAGAGTACAATAAGATGACTCGTCGTCCCGGTAAGGGCGATTCGCCCAAGCGCACCTCGGTTGATATTCAGGTCGGCACGTCCGTCCGCGTCACCGATGGCCCGCTTACCGACTTTGATGGCAAGGTCTCCGAGGTTAACACCGAGGCTGGCAAGCTCAAGGTCACGCTGATGATCTTTGGCCGCGAGACGCCGGTCGAGCTTGACTTTAACCAGGTCGCTGTCATCGCTTAAGTTTTCGTCCGTTCGCGCGAGCGTGCTTCTTCTGTGACTGCTCATCTCAGGAGTGCTTCTAACACGTGCGTGCTTACGATATAGCAAGTACTTCACACTCGTGATTCGAAAGGAATGACCATGGCTGAGAAGAAGGTTGCCAACGTCATTAAGCTCCAGATTCCTGCTGGTGCAGCTAACCCCGCTCCTCCCGTCGGCCCCGCCCTGGGTGCTGCTGGCGTGAACATCATGCAGTTCTGCCAGGCCTTTAACGCCGAGACGCAGGACAAGAAGGGCGACATCATCCCCGTTGAGATCTCTGTCTACGAGGATAAGTCCTTCTCCTTCATCACCAAGACCCCGCCGGCGGCTCACCTCATCAAGAAGGAGCTGAACCTCAAGTCTGGTTCCGCTAAGCCCCAGGCCGACAAGGTTGGTCAGCTCTCCCAGGAGCAGCTCACCAAGATCGCCGAGATCAAGATGCCGGACCTCAATGCCAACGACATTGACGCCGCCAAGAAGATCATCGCCGGTACCGCCCGTTCCATGGGCGTCACCATCGCTGAGTAGCGATTTCTTATGGTAACGACGGGTGCTCCGACCGGGGCGCCCGTTAAATGTGTGCAATAGGGCACACGATACGATGTGGGAGGGCTCACGCCCGTTTAACCACAGGAGGTAATGCACATGGCTAAGCATGGTAAGAGCTATAACGCCGCTGCCGAGAAGATCGACCGCGCCACGCTCTACACCCCCCTTCAGGCTGCCAAGCTCATCAAGGAGCTCGACACCGCCAAGTTCGACGAGACCGTCGAGGCCCACTTCCGTCTGGGCATCGATACTCGTAAGGCTGACCAGAACATCCGTGGTTCCATCTCCCTGCCCCACGGCACCGGCAAGACCGTTCGTGTTGCCGTCTTCGCCGAGGGCGAGAAGGCCCGCGAGGCCGAGGCTGCCGGCGCCGATATCATCGGTTCCGACGAGCTCGTCGCCCAGATTCAGAAGGGCGAGATCAACTTCGACGCCGCTATCGCTACGCCGAACATGATGGCCAAGGTTGGCCGCATCGGTAAGATCCTTGGTCCCCGTGGCCTCATGCCGAACCCTAAGCTCGGCACCGTGACCATGGACGTCGCCAAGATGGTCTCCGAGCTCAAGGCCGGCCGCGTTGAGTATCGTGCCGACCGCTACGGCATCTGCCACGTGCCCCTGGGCAAGAAGTCCTTCTCTGAGCAGCAGCTCGTCGAGAACTACGCTGCCCTGTACACCGAGATCCTGCGCGTCAAGCCCTCTTCTGCTAAGGGCAAGTACGTCAAGTCCATCTCCGTGTCTTCCACCATGGGCCCTGGCGTCAAGGTCGATCCTGCTGTCCAGCGTGACTTCCTGGCTGAGTAACTAACAGTTACTGCCTGAGCAAAGCAAGCATTGCTAAAGAAACCCGGTTCTGCCTCGTGCAGGACCGGGTTTCTTGCTATCGCATCAAAACCACCTCAAAGGGGACAGCGTCCCCTTTGAGGTGGTTACCAGGGTGTTCTGGCGGTTGAGGACTCGATGGCATCGTGGCGTTTGAGCTCGCGGCGCATGGTTTGCGAGTTGAGCCAGGCTGCCTGCCAGCCACGGATGGGGTAGCGCGTTTGGTCGAGCTCAAACTGCGTATAGCCGCAGGCGTTGATGATCGTCGTTCCACACGCATGCTGCCGCTCGCGCTGAAAATCGTAACCGTAGCTTTGGTGTACATGCCCATGCACCATGTAGTCGGCCCCCCAGGACTCAAGCGCCGTGTTAAAGCACTCAAACCCTCGATGCGGCAGATCGTCCAAATCACCCACACCGGCGGCGGGTGCATGGGTAAGCAGAATGTCGCACCCGCCGACCATCCTAACCTTACGCGACAGCTTACGCATGCGCTTGGACATCTCGCGTTCGGTGTACATGTTGGCGCCGTCGCGATAACGCATGGACCCGCCAAGGCCCGCAATGCGAATCCCTCGGTACGTGTACACGCTGTCTTCTACGCAGATACATCCGCCCGGTGCATGACGTGCGTAGCGGTCATCGTGGTTGCCGCGCACGTAGATGAGCGGTTTGTTGATGACCGTAACCAAAAACTCAAGATAGTCCGGGTCCAGATCGCCGGCGGACAAAATCAGGTCGACTCCCTCAAAGCGTTCCTTGCGAAAGCACTCCCAAAGGCATCGTTCTTCGGTATCGGCTATGGCAAGGATTTTCATAGGGCGGGGACTTTCGGCTCATCGTCGAGCTGCGGAATGGTGCCTACCACGTTGTCCGCCAGCCAATTCATCTCGACAATCTGCGTGCTCGGCAGCGGAGGGAAGCCTTCGATCTGTACCACGCCGTTCTGGCTGTGGAGCTCGCCGCCAAAGGGGTTGATGGATCCCTCAACAATGCCGTTGCGGAGCAACTGCACGAGTTTGCGCGTTTGGTAGGGTAGGCCCGGAGCGTAACGGATGTCGATAACGCCGGAGCTCATGCCATACCAGTAGTTGACAGCGCGCACTTGGTTGTCGTCGCTGGTCTCGTCCCACGTGCCGTGAAGAAGGCTGCGAACGATGAGCTCGTAGTAACGGCCCCAGTTCCATACGGGCATGGCGATGCCGGTGACTTTGCCGTCGACCAAGCGGTGAAGCCCGTAGGCCGTTGGGTCTTCGAGTGACTTTGACATGTCAGCGCCGGTCATGACGCTTACGCCTTCGCGGCACATGGCTTCGGCAAGACCACCGGCGGGAACATCGCCCCAGGTGAGGATGACCTGCGCGCGCGGGTCGAGCAGCGAGGCGCCAATCGCAAAGGCGTTGATCTCGCTGAGTGCGCCCGAGGCGAAGACCGACGCGTGGTAACCGATGCGGTGGTTGTCCGCCATGCTGGCGGCAAGGGCGCCCAGGAGAAACTTGGCCTCGTACATCTTGCCAAAGTACGAACGGACGCTTTGATGGGGAAGGCCGATAGAGCAGTTGAGGAACCGAACCCGGGGATACTCAACGGCAGCCCTGAGCGTGTATTCCATCAGGCGGTGCGAGGTCGAGAAGATGACGTTTGCTCCATGTTTGACAGCCGTTTCCACGGCGGCGTAGAACACATCCGGATCGTGACAGTCCTCGAACGCCTCGGTGCGCACGATACCGCCAAAGTGCTCATCGAGATACTGACGCCCTTGGTCGTGCAGGCTGTCCCAGCTCGACGTCGCACAGGGGAACTCATGGATAAAGGCGATGCGCAGGGGGTTGGCCGTCGAGTAGACGGTCTTGCCCATAAAGAAGTTGAGCACGCCAGAGGTGGACTTGGCGGGCGTCTCCTCCTCGTCGACGCTCGGTGCTTCGACAAGATCGACCCTGTCCTCGTCATTTTTGCCGGCAATGACCAGCTCGCGCCAGATCTTGCACAGGCGGTTTACGACGATATCCGTCGGCGTATCCAGCAGGCGGTCCTGGTTGTACACATTGAGGTAGACGAGCATGGCGTCGGCGGGCGTAATGTCCAGGTGATCGCCGCCTGCGCGAAGGTAGGCACGCTTAAAGAGCAGGAAAGTGTGGCGCAGGTAGTCGACCTTTTTCTGCGGCCATTTTTCGATAAGGTTCTGACCGAGCATCTTCGCGAGCGTTTCGTAGCTTCCCTCACGCGAGAACTCGATCTCGTATAGGGGGCAGACGCGCCAAAACGCGCAGAACTCGCCGTACAGGCGGCTTTCGACGGAATCCCATGTGCCGGGGTAGAGACGGGTGACCTTGGCCGAAACCGTCGGGGCGTCTAGGAATTTGAGGACACTGACGCGTTTGTTGCCTTCTTGGACATAGAACCGATGCATGAACTCGGTGACGATGACGGGGTCGCGATAGCCCTCGGTCACCTGGATGTCGTAGAGGTTGGACCACTTGCGGGCGAACTCGGTGCTAAACGGAAGCAGGGGCATAAAGTTACACGAAAAGGCGGACTGACGGCCCTTGGTGACCGTGCCGACGACCATTTCGAGCGGAATATCCCGCAGGCCGACATTCTCTCGCTGACCTAAGGGGAGCTGAGCAACCAAGCTATCGAGGTCCGTAAGGTATGGATGCTCGCTTTGGCTAATGGCGCGTCGACGTCCTTGCTCGCCGCGCTTGCGTGCTTGACGATAGGCCTCTTCCATAATGTTGCTCCCTTAGTCGTTTAAACAACTATATGAACCATGGTACCACGAATGAAAACCACTACAAAGATGCCTGACCCCTTTGCGGTGGTTTAGGCGATGATGGGAGCGATGGCGCGGATGCAGGCGTCGGCAGCGGTGAAAGTGGTGCTGTCGTCGCTGACGATAAAGATGATCTTTCCTTTGATGCCAAAGTCGCCGATTTCGCTAAAGAGCACGTAGGGCTCTTTGTCAAAGCCCGAGATGGGCGAGACGGCCGTTTTGGTTGCGCTCGTGAGCTCGTCTGCCAGCGCGTCAAGGGAAGCCCACTTAGACGTGTCCTTTACGGCAACGGGCACGGCCACGCGTCCAAAGGGCATCAAATGCACGAGCGTGTTCTTGGAGATGTTGGAGTTGGGCACAATGATGGTCTGTCCACAGGCATCCTCAATCGTTGTATGGCGCCAAGTGATGTCTTGGACCACGCCCGACACACCGCCGACCTCGATATTGTCGCCGGGCTTGATGATGCCCATAAAGGTCACTTGCATGCCGCCGATAAGGTTTGAGAGCGTGTCCTGGAAACCCAGGGAGATGGCGATGCCGCCGACGCCAAGAGCGGCGACGAGGGCGTTTGCATTAATGCCAAAACAGTTGTCGAGGATAAAGCTGCCGCCGATCATCCAGATGACGGCGCGCGCGATGTTGATGAAGATACTCGATGCCGGTAGCGGGTTATCGTCTCGGTTAAGCAGATGGTTCAGGGTCTTGGATACGACCTTGGCGGCGACGGCGGTGCCTATCGCCAAGATGACGGCCCAGATGATGTTGTGGACCCACCGTTGTTCAAAGAAATGAAGAATCGGCTCAAACAATTCCATGTAGGGAAACCTCCTAATGATCGTCCAACCATGATACCCACCAAGAAGCCCGTCCGATCAAATTCGGACGGGCTTCTGTGCTCGATATAAGGTTTACGCGGCGGGGCTGCAAGGCCCGGCGGTGTAGCTTAGCGTCGACGCTTCCAGATAATGCCGAGCATGATGACGATGATGCCGCCGATAAGGCACGCGCCAACTACTGCCAGCGTGCGGTCTCCCGTTGCGGCGAGCTTACCGGTCGTCTTCTTGGTGATGACCTTCGTGGTCGTCGTGTCCGTCTTAGGCGAGGGCTTAGGCGTCGGGGCCGGTGTGGGCGTGGGGTCCACGGCTGCGGAGCCGAAGCTGATGGTGCCGGCGAGCCCGGCCATCTTGCTCTCCCAGCCGTTCTGTCCAATCAGCGCCCTCAGCGCTGCCTCACACGTGCCCCACTCGGTGTACTTGGTGGCGTGCGCAAAGGTGGGAAAGTCGGTCGTGTTGGTGATGATGTAGTTGTTGGTGGCGACGGTATAGGTCTTGGTGGGATCGAGCGTGCTGCCGTCCTTGGTGAGTGTGGCACTCACAATGCGCTTGCCTTCGGGCTGCGTCCAATCAATCGTCACGTTGATGCCGCCAAAGGAGAGAACGCTGCCAGAGTCATCGCGCCACTTGTACTTGTCTTGCGCCTCCTGCTCGGTGTGACCGGCCGTCACATAAGCCTGCTGAAGCTCATAGCTGTCGTTGCAATCGTCGCTGATTTGTAGCGAGTGCTCGAGCGCTGCGAGGAAGTCCGCGCCGGTCATGGTCCAGGTCTCCACGGTGTTGCCGTAGGGCGAGATGGCGATGACGTTGCCGGCGGTCACGTTGCCCGCCGCGATGCCGCCGCGGATGCCGCCAGCGTTTTAGATAGCGAGGTCCGCGCCCGTCAGGGCAAGATAGGAGCCGCAAATCACGTGGCCGATGGTCTGGGCCTTGGTGGTGTCGCCCTCCTTGCTGGGACGGAAATCGGTGGTGCGCACCATTTCCCAACCATGCGTGCCTGCGGTGTCCTCGCCGTAGAAATAGTTGGCGGTGGATGTGCCGAGCACCTTGTTCGATTCGTTTTCAAAGTCCTCGTCGAGCGGCTTGATCTTGTTGCGGACGGCTTCAAGGCGGCTTTGGTAGTCGGAGCCCTTGTCGGGGTCTGCCAAAAGGTCGTTGACGTTCTTGGCGGTGTAGAGCTTCTCGTCGCTGCCGTCTGCAGGGACCGTGACCGTGTCATCGTCGGTCGTCTCGGTGCCATTGGTGTCGTACTTGTACGGAATGGAAAGCAGCCCCACCTCGGCAAAGGCGCTGCCTGCCTCAACAACGTGGATCGTCTTGCCGTCGGCTCCCGTCACCTTCTCGTTAAGGTTGATGTGCTCGTGGCCTGCGATAAGGGCATCGACGCCACGGAGCCGCGTGGCAAAGGTCTTGGCGTTGAGTGTATGCGCGATACACACAACAACATCGCAGCCCTCCCTGCGCAGCTGCTCTGCCTCGGTATTGATGGCGTTCGCGGCACTCGAGAACGACGTACCCGCGACCAGGTCCGCGCGCAGCGAGGATTCCAGCGACTCATCCATGGCACCCACGACGCCGACCTTGATTTTGTAGTCGAATGCGGAGTGATCCTCGCTATCCTCCCAGGTGCGATCGAGCGTCTTCGTGATGCTCGAGCTCCATACGCCGCTCGTAGACTTTGCGTTCGCGCAGAGCATGGCGAAGGGCGTGCCGGTGGGGCTGTAGCCGGTCATGGTGCGGAGTTTGTCCGCGCCGTAGCTCCAGTCGTGGTTGCCTGGCGTGGTCGCGTCGTAGCCGTCGGCGTAGAAGGTGTCCATGAGCTCGGCGATGCTCTTGCCCTCGCTCATGGTGGCGAAGGACTGTCCGTGGAAGGTGTCGCCCGCATCGAGCAAAAGATCGGGGATGCTGCTTTGGGCGCTATAGAGAACCGCCAGTCCGTCAAAGCCCACAGTGCCGGTGCCCTTGCTTGCGTTGTAGCTGTACTTGTAGCTGCCGTGGATATCGTTGGTGTGCATGACGGCCACGGAGCCGTCAATAGCGGCGGGCAGGTTTCCCGCGAAAGCGAGGCTTGGGATGCCTGCGAGCGCGCCGGCAAACAACGCGGCGGCCAACGCAAAGCGGGGGAGTCTTTTCATGGCAGTTTCCTTAGTCCTTAGCCAGAATGTCTGGTTGAATATCGGATTATCGACATAATATGCGAAAACCGCCGCAAGGGCGTCTGTCCCTTTGCGGCGGTTTTGACGTTTGCGCAGATAAAACCTACCAAAATAAACCTATCCCTTTTTGGCAGGTTTTAGCTCAGCAGCATGCGGTCGTTGGCGAGCTCACCGCCCGAGACCTCCTCGAACTTCTGCAGCAGGTCGGCCACGGTGAGCGACTTCTTCTCGTCGCCGGCCACGTCGTAGATCACATGGCCCTCGTGCATCATGATCAGACGGTTGCCCAGACGGATGGCGTCGTTCATGTTGTGCGTGACCATGAGCGTGGTCAGGTGGTTCTCGTCGACGATCTCCTCGGTCAGGTTGAGCACCTTAGAGGCCGTCTTGGGGTCGAGGGCCGCGGTGTGCTCGTCGAGCAGCAGCAGGCGCGGCCTGGTGAGCGTGGCCATCAACAGGGTGAGTGCCTGGCGCTGGCCGCCCGAGAGCAGGCCGACCTTGGCGTTGAGACGCGTGTCCAGACCAAGGTCCAGGCGCTTGAGCAGCTCAACGTACTCATCTTTCTCGGCCTTGGTGACGCCCCACGAAAGGCCGCGACGCTGGCCGCGACGCTTGGCGAGGGCCAGGTTCTCGGCAATCTGCATGTCGGCTGCGGTGCCGTGCATGGGGTCCTGGAACACGCGGCCCAGGTACTTGGCACGCTGCGACTCGCTCAGACGCGAGATATCGTTGCCGTCGAGCTCAATAACGCCCGAATCGAGCGGGTACACGCCGGCGATCATGTTGAGCAGCGTGGACTTGCCGGCGCCGTTGCCGCCGATCACGGTTACAAAGTCGCCGTCATTTAGGGTGAGGTCGACGCCGGTGAGCGCGCGCTTCTCGGTGACGGTGCCCTTGTTAAAGGTCTTCTTGACGTGCGAGAGCTTAAGCATCTGCCTCATCCCCCTTCGTGTAGGAGCTGCGGAGCTTATAGCGCTCCCAAACCACGGGCATGCACAGGGCCACAGCGACAATCACGGCGGAGAGCAACTTCATGTCGTTGGCGTCCATGCCCAACTGCAGCACGATGGCGCGGATAAGGAAGTACACCACGGAGCCAAAGACGGCGGAGGCAAGACGGACACTAAACTGCGTGAGGCCGCCGGGAAGCAGACGGCCGAGCACCTCGCCGATAACAATGGCGGCAAGACCGATAACGATGGCACCGGTGCCCATACCAATGTCGGCATACTTTTGGCTCTGGCAGATGAGCGCGCCCGAAAGGCCGATGAGGGCGTTGGAGAGCACGAGGGCGATCATCTTGGTGGAGTTGGTGTTGACGCCCAGAGCGCGGATCATGTACTCGTTGTTGCCGGTGGCTCGCAGCGCCGAGCCGATCTCGGTGCCAAAGAACCAATACAGGATGGCAACGATAGCCACGGCGAGCAGGATGCCCAAGATGATGGCAACGGTGGACTGCGGCAGACCGGTCATATTGCTGACGGCCGAGAACACGGTGCCTTTGGCAAGAATGGGCGTATTGGACTTGCCCATGATGCGCAGGTTGATGGACCACAGGCTGATCTGGGTGAGGATTCCGGCGAGGATCGCAGGAATCTCAAAGACGGTGGTCAAAACGCCCGTGACGGCGCCCGCGATGGCGCCGGCGCACATGCCGGCCAGCACGGCGAGCAGCGGGTCGACGTTGTTATTGACGATGAGCACAGCGCAGACGCAGCCGCCGAGGGCAAAGCTGCCGTCGCAGGTCATATCGGGAATGTCGAGCAGGCGGAACGTGATAAACACGCCAAGCACCATAATGCCCCAGAGGACGCCCTGCGAAACGGCGCCCTGCAATGCAATGAGCATGCTTCATACCTCCTAGGATAGGGTGGACACGTGATTCACCATAATAGCGGTAACAATGCATAGAAGAGTTACGGACAGACGTTTTGTTTTACCTGAAACAAGCAGGGCGGACGCCGGTCTACAGCGCCCGCCCCTGTGGCTCAGATATTGAATAACGCGGCTAAAGCGCGAGCACGGGCTCTAGACGCATGCCGCGTATGGCATTACGCGTCCAGGGCGGAAAGGTCGATGCCCAGGGCCTCGGCCATTTCGTCGTTCTTGACGACGACCAGGTCCTTGCTCGAGAGGTGCTTGATCGGCATATCCTCGGGCTTGGCCTCGCCCTTCAGGATCTTAACGGCCATCTCGCCCGCGGCGTAGCCCAGGTCCTCATAGTTGATGGAGAGGGTGAACAGGCCGCCGGCCATGCACATACCCTCCTCGCCAGTCACGAAGGGAAGCTTGTTTTCCTTGCAGATCTGGCCGACCTGCGAGGCACCCGCGGCGATGGTGTTGTCGGTGGGGGAGTACAGCGCGTCGACCTTGCCCACGGCAGACTCGACGACGGACTGAATCTCGTTGGAGCTCGAGACGGTGAAATCGGTGTACTCCAGGCCCAGCTTGTCGAGCTCCTTCTTGGCGGCCTTGATCTGGACGTCGGAGTTGGACTCGGCGGTGCAGTAGAGCAGGCCGACCTTTTTAACGTCGGGCAGGACCTTCTGCATCATCTCGAGCTGCTCGGCGACCGGGGTGAGGTCGGAAGCGCCCGTGACGTTGGTGCCGGGCTTGTCGTTGTCCTGGACCAGGCCGGAGGCGGCGTAGTCGGTGATGGCGCAGCCCACGATGGGGATATCGGCCGTGGCGCCGGCGGCAGCCTGCGCGGCGGGCGTGGCGATGGCATAAATCAGGTTGACGTTGTCGCCCACAAACTTGTCAGCAATGGACTTACACGTGGACTGGTCGTTCTGGGCGTTCTTCTGGTCGATCTTGACCTTAAGGCCGCTCTCCTTGATGGCCTTGACAAAGCCGTCGTTGGCGGCATCGAGTGCGGAGTGCTCGGTGAGCTGCAGAACGCCGATGGTGTAGTCGGAACCGGCGGCAGCAGAGCCGGAACCAGAGTTGCCGCCGCATCCGGCGAGCGGGGCGAGCGCGAGCAGGCCAGCGGAGACCAGAAGGCTCCTGCGGCTGATGGTGATGTCCTTCATATCATTACCCCCAGTATAAAAATGGCTGGAAACACTGCACTGGGACAAAGTGCAAGTGGAACTATAGTAGCGCTGATGTCCATTTTTACAACAGCCTGGCGGGTTTTTTAATACAGAATCGGATGGGCGGTACGGGTAGTCGAATGGGCGGCGGGGGGTCTTATGCGGCGGAGGAGGCGTCGTCCTCGTCTAGGGCGGCGAAGAGCTTCTTGCCGTCGAGGAGACGTGTGGTGACGTTTCTCATTCGGCCAATCTCTACGGTACGCAACGTGTCATCGGCGCCTCGGGCGTCATAGACCGTTCCCAGCAAATAAGAGATGCCGTCTCGTTGCTTGATGGCAAAGGGACGGAGTGTCATCCGTGCTGCTTCGGTTTCGCCACGCGTCGTGACGCTCGAAATATCAAAACTCACCGTGGTTCCGTGGTCGATGGCCTGCTCGACGAGCTCGCACGTGTCGATACGCTTGATGGGCGTGCGTGTTGCCTTGGTAGCCTTGCTGCCTGCGCTCGGAACGGGTTCGGGTGTATCGAGGTAGCCGCGAACGTCGGCACTCGCCATGGCAACTAAGTGCTGCGCCATGCTCTTGCGGATAGCGATAGGCGTGGAGCGGTTGCGCATGACCATACCGTGGAGCCGGATGATCTCTTCATCGGTGAGCGGACGGGTAAGAAGTTTGTAGCCCACGCCGCGTTTGTATTCAATCTCATATCCGGCATGGCGAAGCGCGGAGATGGCGGTGTAGATGCTGCGCCGCGCCGCCGAGATGGGCATGCGGGTGGGGTCGTCGGGATGGGCGAGGCGCCGGATCAACTCATCGGAAAGCATGGCCTTGTCTTCGCCGGTGTTTTCGCTCAAGAGCTGCAGGATGCGAACGGCGCGATAGGCTGCCATCGAGGCGGCGCCTCTCGTCGTGGTGTCGTAGGTTTCAACAGCGGCTTCGGTCATCGTGCCCACGTCCTTTCCGTTTTGGGTGGCGACGGTATGGAGCCTAGGACGCGGGGCTTTCCCAGGGGCGCAGGGCGCTCTGGGCGGTCGGTAGTCGTCGGCAAACGGCGGGTCGAGTTTTCAACAGCCCTGCTCAACTGACCAAAAACTTGCCAAAAGCTTGACGGATGCTGTTGAAAAAAGCGTCTCTCGACCGATGTCGAGAGACGCTTGTGCGATGAGCGTTGGCGTGTGGCGACGCGAGCTAGCGTTCGACAATTAGAAGTCGGCGTTGCCCACGGTGCGCGGGTGCGGCAGGACGTCGCGGATGTTGCCCACGCCGGTCAGATACATGACCAGGCGCTCGAAGCCCAGACCGTAGCCGGCGTGCTTGCAGGAACCGTAGCGGCGCAGGTCAAGGTAGTACTTGTACTGCTCGGGATTCATGCCCAGGTCCTTGATGCGGGCCTCGAGCAGATCCAGGCGCTCCTCGCGCTGGGAGCCGCCGATAATCTCGCCGATACCGGGAACCAGGCAGTCGGCGGCGGCAACGGTCTTGCCGTCCTCGTTCATGCGCATGTAGAACGCCTTGATCTCGGCCGGGTAGTCGGTCACGAAGGTCGGGCGCTTAAAGTGCTCCTCGGTCAGGAAGCGCTCGTGCTCGGTCTGCAGGTCGATGCCCCAGCTGACGGGGTAATCAAACTGGTGGCCAGCAGCGACTGCCTGCTCCAGGATCTCGACGGCCTCGGTGTAGGTAACGCGGGCAAAGTCGGAGTTGGCGACATGGTCCAGGCGCTCGAGCAGACCCTTGTCCACAAACTTGTTGAGCATATTGAGCTCGTCGGGGCAGGTTGCCATAACGTCCTTGAGGACGTACTTGAGCATGGCCTCGGCGTTATCCATGTAGTCGTTCAGGTCGGCAAAGGCCATCTCGGGCTCGATCATCCAAAACTCGGCGGCGTGGCGCGTGGTGTTGGAGTTCTCGGCACGGAAGGTGGGGCCAAAGGTGTACACGTCGCCAAAGGCCATGGCAAAGTTCTCGGCATTGAGCTGGCCGGACACGGTGAGGCTTGCATGCTTGCCAAAGAAGTCCTGGCTCCAGTCGACCTCGCCGGACTCGGTGAGGGGCGGATTTTTGGGGTCGAGCGTGGTCACGCGGAACATCTCGCCGGCGCCCTCGCAGTCACTCGTGGTGATGATGGGGGTGTTGACGTAGACAAAGCCCTGCTCCTGGAAGAAGCGGTGGATGGCGGCAGCCGCGACAGAGCGGATGCGGAACACGGCGCGGAACAGGTTGGTGCGCGGGCGCAGGTGCTGCTGGGTGCGCAGGAACTCGACGGTTGCGCGCTTCTTCTGCAGCGGGTAATCCGGGGCGCTCGTGCCCTCGACCTCGATGGAGGTGGCAGAAAGCTCGAAAGGCTGGGGCGCATCGGGGGTCAGCTTGACGGTGCCGGTGCAAATGAGTGCGGCCGAGACGTTTTGATGGGCGATCTCGTCGTAGTTGTCGAGTGCCTCGCGGTTCATGACGACCTGCAGGTCGCGGAAGCAGCTGCCGTCGTTGAGCGTAACAAAGCCAAAGTTCTTCATGTCGCGGACGGACTTGACCCAGCCGGCGACGGTGACGGTCTGGCCGCCGAGCGACTCGGCATCGGCATAGAGCTGCGCGATTTTGGTGCGGTTCACGTATCCTCCCATAACGGTTGAATGATAGTTATCCATACAGTTCGATATTCTAGCAGCTCGGCTCATTTGAGCTATACAGATAAAGCATTGACGGGATGGTTTTTCAAACGAAAAGCGCCCGCGGCCAAATGGTCGCGGGCGCTTGACGAGGTGCCTTTTGGCTGTGTGGCGTGGGGCCTGGCTACTTGGTCTTGGCAACCAGCAGCGGGTCGCCAAGCTTGACGAGCGGGTTGCCGCCGATAAGCGTTCCAGACTCGCCGACATGGTCGATGCTCTTAAGACGATCGAGCTCGGAGACGATGACGGTCACGATGTCCTCGTGACCAGCGGCCTTAATGGCCTCGCGGTCGAAGCTGATGAGCGGCTGGCCTGCCTTGACCACATCGCCCATCTCGACAAAGCGGGCAAAACCCTTGCCGTTCATTTCCACGGTGCCCAGGCCAACATGGATGAACACGCGCAGGCCGTCCTCGGTGATCATGCCGATGGAGTGGTTGGTGACAGTGGTGGCACCGATGCGGCCGTTGGCGGGCGCATAGATGGTGCCGGTAATGGGCTCGATGCCATAGCCCTGGCCAAGCATGCCCGAGGCGATCGTCTCGTCGGGAACCTCGTTCAGGTTGACGAGCACGCCGTTGACGGGGGCATAGATGACGCCTTCGCGGGTAGCGAAGCTTGCTGCGGGCGGAACGGACGCCTCGCCGGTCGAGGTGAAGGTGGACTTAAGCGAATCGAGCAGACCCATAGTTGCCTCCAACTTAAATAGGCGCATATCGCGCGTTTGGTTTGCCGGAAACGTTTCACATGTGTTTCGCGGCTTGGTCAACGCCCCTATTCTACGCTGCTCAACGATACCTCTGAACTGGGATTATGTGATATATCAGTTGAAGGGAAACTTATTGCCGGAGTGTTTCTGCGCCACGGGTTCAAGTGGGGTACGCTTGAAGGCGAAAAACAAGGGCGCATAATTTGCGCGAAGGGAGCACATATGATTGTCGAGAACCATGCGCTGTGGGGCGAGGAACCGACCGAGGAATATCCGGCGACGTTTACGTATTTGGGTGCCGAGCCGCTGCCCGATAAACCGAATGGCCGCCGCCCTGCCGTGATTATCTGTGGCGGAGGTGCGTTTACGCATATCGCTCCGCATGAGCAGGATCCTGTGGCGTTTGCGTTTTTGGATCACGGTTACCAGGCCTTTGTGCTCAACTATGTCACGAGTTCTACGGGTGACGTGAGCTTTCCGCACCCCCAGGCAGATCTTGCCAAGATGGTCGCCACGGTGCGCGCCAACGCCGACGAGTGGCATGTCGATCCTAAGCGCGTGTGCGTCGTGGGATTCTCGGCGGGCGGCATGATCTGTGCCTCGCTGGCAACACAGTGGAAGACCGGCCCCTTTGCGGCACTTGCCGGGGCGCGTCCGGACGACATTCGTCCCGATGCCGTGGTGCTGGGCTATCCATTGCTCGACTTTGCCTATGTGCGCGACATGCAGACGCGCGATCCGCGCATTGACTTGCGTGTGCCCAAGACGGGCGGCAAGACGGGGCGCGATTTGCTCAACGACTACCTGTCGATGGTGACGGGCGGCGAGGCAACTGATGAGCATCTGGCCGACATCTGCCCCACCACGCATGTTTCGCGTCAGATGCCACCGACCTTTGTGTGGGGCGTGTCCGACGACAAGACGGCGCCGATCGCGCAGGTCTATCCGTTTGCCCAACGCATGGCGGAGGAGGGCGTCGCTTGCGAGATGCACGTCTTTGACCAGGGCGGTCACGGCCTTTCGCTCGGCAACGCCAACACCGCGGTCGACAACGAGGACAAGCAGGTGGCGGTCCGCCCCTGGATCCGCCTAGCCTTCCGCTTCCTGGAGCGCCACGGGTTTTAGTTACGGCGTTTTACCAAACGCCGTAACCACTTGACGCTGCAAGCCCGCCAGGGCGGCAATCTGCCTTTCAACTTCGGCGGCATGACCAGAAGGTCAATGCCGCCTCGTTTCAAGGCACCTTGCTCGCCCTGGCGGGCTTTCGCTCATATGACCCAATCCGCTGTCAAGAGCCACAATGGCCCCGCCGACCGCTTGCAATCGGTCGGCGGGGCCTGCCGTTAACCCGTCCCGGTCCGCCCCCGGCATGTCATCGACGCCTTCGGCTCAGTCTCATATCCGCGGATACCGTTCTGTCGGCCCGCACTCCATTCCTTCGGCGGGGTTCCCCAAGTCTGTCGAGGCGCATGCGGAGGGCTCCGCGCGCACAGCGAAATAGGGGGTATCCCCGAAGGCCGCCCGGCTCGCCGGGACGGGGGCTGTGTCTATTCCGCGCCCTCCCGGCACATCATGCCGAGGGCCCAAAGCCACCTCACGAGCTCGGCCGCGGTGGCCGCGTTGGCCTTCGCCGCGGGCGTGCCGCGGGCGAGCATCTCCTCGCGCCGCCGCAGGAGCCGCTCGGACCCCTTCCTCCCGTGCATCCTTATCTCGAGGGGCACGCCCGTGTCCCTCGGCATGAGCTTCGGCTGGTGCCGTGCCGCGGCGTAGCACCATGAGCCCTCAACGGCCAGCTTCCTCACGAGCGCGTTGCCCGCACCGCTGATGCCTCCGAGCCGCACGGAGTCGCCGCTCGACCTCTGGCTCGGCGCGAGGCCGAAATAGGCCGTGACCTGCCTTCCGGAACGGAACCTCGTGAAGTCGCCGACCTCGGCCGAGAAGGCCGCGGCCAGCGCGAAGGCGCAGCCCTTGATCGACTGGAGGGCGGCCACCTCCGCGGCGATCGGGCTGGCATCCACGGCCGCCCTGTACTCGGAGAGCAGGTCCGCCCGGGCCTCCGCCGCGGCCTCGACCTCGTTCCTCAGGGCGGCGAGCGCCCGAACCCCGCCATCGTCCTCAGGCCTGACCTTGTCGAGCCACCTCAGGAAGTCGTAGGTCCAGTACTTCCTCGGGTTGCCGGCGGGCGTGGTGCCGCCGTAGACGAACCCCCGCCTTGCGAGGAAGGCGAGCAGCCGCTGCTTGGCGGTCGCCAGGCGCGCGGTCGCCCCGTCGTAGGCGCCGGCGAGGTCCCTGATGCCCTCGACCTCGGGGGAGGGGACCCATGCGGGGGAGATGTCGTGGGCGAGTATCGCCTTGGCCATCCTGGCGGCGTCGTTCCTGTCGTTCTTGGAGGCCGAGTCGGCGGCCGACCTGGGGATCTTCGAGACCGCGGCGACGACGCACTCGACGCCGAGCCCGGCGAGCTCCCTTTGCGGGGCGAAGCCGAGGTAGCCGCTCTCGTAGGCCGCGAGCGACGGCCCGGGGAACCCATCCATCCACCCGGCGATCTCGCCCCAGGGGTTGCCGGGGAACCTCCTCGTCACGGCCTCGCCGGTGTCCGCGTCGAGGGCGCAGACGGTGGTCGACCTCAGGTGGACGTCCATCCCGAACGCGGTAGAATACTTTGGCATGGGAGCCTCCCAACCTCGTTGCGGCGCGGCTGCGCCTATGGCACTTCAACATCATTGTCGCAGCCCCGACCCGCGGTCACGAGCGGGGGCTCCTATCTTTTTAGCGCCCTCGGATTGGGTCATAGTGTCTGTCGGTTCCAAGACATCGGCATCGTCCTAGCTGTCAAGGGCTTGGCGTAGGTAGTCATTGGGGACGTTCTTAAGCGACTAGTCGAAAGGGACACTCTTGCGGTAATTGGCACTCGGGGACGTTCCTTTTGTGCCGGCACTTGGGGACGTTCCTTGCAGCAATCTGTCGATTGAACGTCGTTGTGTGTTCACGCTATCATGTAAGTTTAAAATTGGTTAGCCATGGCAAACGGTTAGCCATGGTGAACATAAATACAACGCCCTGCGGGCGCTGGGGGAGGAACACGGACGTGAAGCTCGATACACTCGAGATTGGAAAGGACGCCGTTGTCGCATCGGTGGCATCGGACGATCAGGCACTCCGACAGCATATTTTGGACATGGGTCTAACGCCGGGCACCGAAGTCACCATGATGAAGTACGCCCCCATGGGTGACCCGCTCGAGATCCGCCTGCGTGGCTACGAGTTGACACTGCGTAAGGACGATGCCGCTCGCATCGAGCTCGTGGGTATTCACGACACCGATACGGGTCCGCGCGCTAACGCCGCAATCGGCACGACGGAGCATCCGGCCCTGGGCGAGGGGACGTATTCGCCCCGTGCGGCAAAGACGGCCGTGCCCGAGGGCGCGCCGCTGCACTTTGCCCTCGCCGGCAACCAAAACTGCGGCAAGACCACGTTATTCAACCAGCTGACGGGCTCCAACCAGCACGTCGGTAACTTTCCCGGCGTGACGGTCGACCGCAAAGATGGCACCATCCGCAACCATCCCGAGGCGAGCGTTACCGACCTGCCTGGCATTTACTCCCTGTCGCCGTACACAGGCGAAGAGGTCGTGAGCCGTCAGTTCATCCTCGACGAGCGCCCGGACGCCATCATTGACATCATTGATGCCACCAACATCGAGCGTAACCTGTACCTGACACTGCAGCTCATGGAGCTCGACCGTCCTATGGTCATCGCGCTCAACATGATGGACGAGGTGACCGCCAACGGCGGCGCCGTGGACGTCAACCTGCTCGAGAGCCTGTTGGGCGTGCCCGTTGTCCCCATTAGCGCTGCCCGCAACGAGGGTATCGGTGAGTTGGTGGATCATGCCTTGCACGTGGCGCGGTTCCGCGAGCGCCCCGGTCGCCTGGACTTTTGCGCGCCCGACGGTCCGGACGGCGGTGCGCTGCATCGCTGCATCCACGGTATTGCTAACCTGATCGAGGACCATGCCGTGACGGCGCACATCCCGGTGCGCTTTGCGGCGACCAAGCTGGTCGAGGGCGACGAGCTGGTGACCGAGTCGCTTCACCTGGATCGCAATGAGCTCGACGCTATCGAGCACATCATCACCCAGATGGAGGGCGAGGCCGGCACCGACCGCCTATCTGCGCTGGCCGATATGCGTTTTAGCTTTATCGGCGACGTGTGCGGGCGTTGCGTCGTCAAGCCGCACGAGAGCCGCGAGCACGTGCGCTCCGTCAAGATTGACCGCATCCTGACAGGTCGTTACACAGCCATTCCGGCGTTTCTGGTGATCATGGGCCTCGTCTTTTGGCTGACGTTTGGCGTGATCGGCGCGGCGTTGCAGGGACTCATGGAGGACGGTATCGCTGCCATCATCGCCTCGGCCGATGCGGGCCTCAAGGCGTTCGGTACCAACGACGTGGTGCGCTCGCTGGCTGTCGACGGCGTGCTTACGGGCGTGGGCAGTGTGCTGACCTTCCTGCCGATTATCGTCGTGCTCTTTTTGTTCCTCTCCATTCTGGAAGACTCCGGATACATGGCGCGCGTGGCCTTTGTCATGGATAAGGTGTTGCGTCGCTTTGGCCTGTCGGGCCGCAGTTTCGTGCCCATGCTCGTCGGTTTTGGCTGCACCGTGCCGGCTATCATGTCGACCCGTACGCTCCCATCCGAGCACGACCGCAAGATGACGGTCATGCTCACGCCGTTTATGAGCTGCTCAGCCAAGCTGCCGGTTTACGGCTTGCTGTGCGGGGCGTTTTTCCCGCAGGCGACGGTTCCCGCCATGGTCTCGCTCTATCTGATCGGTATCGTGGTCGGCTGCGTCGCGGCTTTGGTGCTCAACCGCACGGCATTTAAGGGCGACCCGGTGCCGTTTATCATGGAGCTCCCCAATTACCGCCTGCCGAGCGTCAAGACGACGGTGATGCTGGCATGGGATAAGGCCAAGGACTTCATCACCAAGGCCTTTACCATTATCTTTGCCGCGACCGTGGTCATCTGGTTCCTTCAGACGTTCGACATCCGCTTTAACGTGGTCGCCGACCAGTCGCAAAGCCTGCTTGCCGGTCTGGGTAGCATCATCGCGCCGGTGTTGGCCCCGCTCGGCTTTGGCGACTGGCGTGCATCCACGGCGCTCGTCACCGGACTTATCGCCAAGGAGAGTGTCATCTCGACCCTCACGGTGCTTTTGGGCGCGACCTCGCCCGCGGCACTGTCGACCATGTTTTCGCCGTTTACCGCTTACGTGTTCCTGGTCTTTACGTTGCTGTACCCGCCGTGCGTGGCGGCCATCGGCGCCGTCAAGAGCGAACTGGGCGCGCGCTACGCCGTTGCCGTGTTCGCGTTTCAGGTGGCAGTCGCCTGGATCGTGGCGTTTGTCGTGCATTCGGCGGGCATATTGCTGGGGCTGGCTTAGTTATTTATTGATGGCGCAACCTTTGTGTATCGAATTGTTTTCGGCCCTGCATCTGTTGCTGACGGATGCGGGGCCGTTGCTATATAATCGCCTCCACTCAAAATGATTGGAGACGTTATATATGAGTCAGGCAAGGCAAGACGGCATCACGCTCAGGCAGTGGCTCCCGCTTATCGGGCTCACCTGCTGTGCGTTCGTGTTCAACACGTCGGAGTTTATGCCCATCGGCCTTTTGACTGATATCGCCGCGTCGTTCTCGCTCACCGAGGCCCAGGCGGGCATCATGATCTCGGTCTATGCCTGGGGCGTCATGCTGCTGTCGTTGCCGCTCATGATGTTCGCTTCGCGTTTCGAGTTTAAGCGGATGCTGCTGGGCGTGCTTGCCGTGTTCTCGCTCGGTCAGTTCCTGTCCGCTGTGGCGCCGACCTATCCCATCCTGGTCTGCGCGCGCCTGGTGGTCGCTTGCGCACATGCCGTGTTCTGGTCAGTCGCCTCGATTATGGCCTCGCGCCTGGTCGACACTCGCCACGGCGCGCTCGCCATCAGCATGATCGCTACGGGCTCGTCCATCGCGCAGATCTTTGGCCTGCCCCTCGGTCGCGCCATTGGCCTGGCCGTGGGCTGGCGTATGACGTTTGCCGTGGTCGGAGCGCTGTCTGCTGTCGCGGTCGTCTACCAGGCAACGGTGTTCCCGGCCATGCCGGCGGGTGAGCGCTTTACCGTCAAACAGCTGCCCGAGCTGCTCAAGAACCCGCTCCTCATCGCGCTCTACGCAGTCACGGTCTTCATGGCGACCGGCTATTACGCAAGCTACAGCTATATCGAGCCTTTCCTGGCTCAGGTCGCCCATGTCGACGCAAGCGCTATCACCATGACGCTGACGGCGTTCGGCTGCTCCGGTCTGCTCGGAAGCTGGCTGTTCGGCCGCCTGTTCGATGGGCATCGCTTCCCGTTCTTGGCTATCACGCTCTCCGGCGTGCCGGTGGCCCTGCTGCTCATGGGGCCGGCCGCATCGTCGCTCGTGACAGTGCTTGCCGTCTGCGCACTGTGGGGTTGCTGCGCCACGGCCTTTAACGTGGCGTTTCAGGCCGAGCTCATCAAGCACACGCCGGCAGATTCGTCGGCCGTCGCCATGTCGATCTTCTCGGGCCTGTTCAATCTGGGCATTGGCACGGGTACCGCGATCGGCGGAGCCGTGGTTTCGGGTCCCGGTATCGCCTGGATCGGCTTCGCGGGCGGGTCGATTGCCGTCGTGGGCGTCATCCTCGCTATCACGGTGATGTTCCCGGCCATTCGTCGCGCCAAGCCCGTCGCCTAATCACGTTCCCTCATCAGTTGCGGTGGAATAGTTCCTGTTTAAGGCCTCTGAAGGTCCAAACAGTCCCTATTCCACCGCAACTTATTTTGGGGGAGGGGATGCACGGCAGGCATACAATGGATGTCGTTGTGTTGAGCTTACCGGGAGGCTGTTATGTGGGCATACGAGACGACGTTCTATCAGATCTATCCGCTGGGCTTTTGCGGGGCTCCGCGCGAAAACGCCGCGCCCGTTGCCGAGGATGAGCTCGCCCAGGCTGCCAACGCCGCGCCCAACCCCGATGCTCCTATCATGAAGGTCGCCCAATGGGCCGACTACATGCAGGAACTCGGCGTTGGCGCTGTGCTCATCAACCCACCGCTCGAATCTGATAGCCACGGCTACGATACACGCAGCCTGCGCCATATCGACCGTCGCCTGGGTGGGGACGCCGACTTTGCCGCCGTATGCGACACGCTGCATGCCCATGGCATCCGCGTGGTGCTCGATGCCGTCTTCAACCACGTCGGCCGCGGTTTTTGGGCCTTCCGCGATGTGCAGGAGCGCAAGTGGGACTCGCCGTACAAGGACTGGTTCCACATTAGCTTTGACGGCGATTCCTGCTATGGCGATGGCTTTTGGTACGAGGGCTGGGAAGGCCATTTTGAGCTTGTGAAGCTCAACCTGCAAAATCCCGCTGTGGTCGATTACCTGCTCGAGTCCGTGCGCCGCTGGGCCGAGGTCTTTGGCGTCGACGGCCTGCGCCTGGACGTTGCCTATATGCTCGACCGCGACTTTATGCGCCGCCTGCACGTCTTTACCCGTGAGCTCAAGCCCGACTTTGTGCTGATCGGCGAGACGCTCCACGGCGACTACAACCAAATCGTCAACGACGAGATGCTCGACTCCTGCACCAACTACGAGTGCTACAAGGGCCTGTACTCCAGCTTTAACTCGGTCAACATGTTCGAGATCGCCCATTCGCTGCACCGCCAGTTTGGCGGCGATCCGTGGTGCATCTACCGCGGCAAACATCTGCTGTCGTTTGTCGACAACCACGATGTGCCGCGCCTGGCAAGTATCCTCACCGACAAGTCGTGTCTGCGTCCCGCCTACGGCATGCTCTTTGGCATGCCGGGCATCCCGTGCGTCTACTATGGCAGCGAGTGGGGAATTGCCGGCGAAAAGGGTGGCCCCGATGGCGACTGGGCGCTGCGACCTGCGCTCAATGAGCCTGCGCCCAACGAGCTGACGGCGTTCATCACGCAGCTTGCGCACCTTCGCTCGGCCGACGACGCGGCTGCCCGTGCTCTCAACTACGGTGCCTATCGCAACGTGGTGATCCAGAACAAGCAGCTGCTGTTCGAGCGCGCCTGTGACGGCGCGACGGTACTCGTGGCGGTGAATGCTGTGGGCGAGCCTTACACCTTTGGCGCCGGCGAGCTCAACGGCTCTTTTGTCGATTTGCTTGCCGACGGTGTGCTCACGGTCGAGCTGACGGGCACCCTCGAGCTTGCGCCCTACGAGGTGCGTTATCTGCTGAGGGCCTAGGCCATGGCAACGTCTGACGAGGGCTATCAACATATTGAGCATGGGTTTGAGCCCGTGTTTGACGAGCGTTCGCGCGTTTTGGTGCTCGGGTCGTTTCCCTCGGTGCTTTCGCGCGCCAATGCCTTTTATTACGGCAACCCTCAGAATCGCTTTTGGCGTGTGATGGCCATGTGCCTCGGTATGCCTGTGCCGCCCAACGAGGGCGATCCTTTGGCAAGCGGTGAGCCCGCGACGCTCGATGCCTCCATTGCCGCCAAGCGGGCCATGCTGCTGAACGGCGGCGTGGCCCTGTGGGATGCAATTGAGAGCTGCGACATTAAGGGCTCGAGCGACGCGAGCATCCGCAACGTTGTGCCGGCACATATCGAACGCATTACCGATGCCGCGCCGATCGAGGTCGTTGTCTGTAACGGCGGTACGGCAGGGCGACTCTACAAACGCTACTTGCAAGATCGGACGGGGCTGCCCGCCATCGTCCTGCCCTCGACAAGTCCTGCCAATGCCGCCTGGCGCCTGGAACGTCTTGTTGAGCGTTGGCACGAAGCCGTTGACTGGGCTGTTATTTAATTTAGATTTTTGTTTGAGCGTGGGCGCCCAGACGTTTCAGAACGCCTCGCCAGATCGGCGCGGGCACGGCTGGCTCGGCGCAAACCATGCCGTCGGCGTCGACGTTGGCGGCATTGCCGCCGCCAAGTCGCTGTGCATGCTCGACGGAGCAGCCCATGCGCACAGCGCCCACAAGCTTGTCCATGGCCTCCGAAAATGGTCGGCGCAAGAGGCCCATGCGTGGGGAATGGCGAAGCGCTGCGATGCCGCTGCCGGCGCAGATGGCAATGCCGCCACACCACAATTGGTCATGGCGCTCACATGCCTTGTGCAGGCGAACAGCGGTCCCACGCGCCTGCTCAGTGCCCTCTTGTGCGGCTCGAATCGCGGCATAGACACGCGTTCCCGTACCGCCAAAGCGCTCAAGCGCCTGCTCGATGGCTGTCAACGTCTCATCGTCAGCCACATCTTCAATGGCCAGCACGATGCCATCGGCAACGTTGCCGGCGTCATTTGCCTTCAAGTCGACCGGGCGGGGGAGTGCGGTGCCGGAAAGTTGAGCATAGGCGGCGATGGCATCCTGCAGGTCCCAGAGCAAAAAATCAAGATCGGCGCTATTGGGAATACTGATATACGCAATGGTGTGCAGTGTTTTTGGTACGTCGCCGCGCGCGGTCGTCTCCATGCCATCTCCTTTCCGGCTCGTTTCCGTTTAGGTTACACCGTCTGGCGGCGCCTCGCCGCGCTATCCTAGTGCAACCCTTACGAAAGGAACGCCATGCGTCTGCCCATGAATACCTCGCTTGCCACGCTCAAGCCCTCCGGTATCCGCCGGATCAACGCGCTCGCCGCCCAGCACCCGGGATGCATCGCGCTTGCGCTTGGCGAGCCCGATTTTCCCACGCCCGATGTGATTAGTGCCGAGGTGACCGCCGCACTGGACCGCGGTGACACGCACTATCCGCCCAACAACGGTCGCCCCGCCCTGCGTGAGGCGTTATCTGCCTACATGGGGGACGCGGGCCTTACGTTTTCGGCCGATGAGGTCATCCTGACCGACGGTGCGACCGAGGCACTGTCGGCAACATTCATGGCTATGCTCAACCCAGGCGACGAGGTCATTATCCCCACGCCGGCCTTTGGCCTGTACGAGAGCATTGTCGTGGCCAATCACGCCAAAGCGGTCTTTTTGGATACGGAGTCTGCGCAATTCCAGATTGACGAGGACGCACTTCGTGCTTGCGTGACGCCGGCGACCAAGGCCATCGTCATCTGCTCGCCCAACAATCCCACGGGTTGCATCCTCAACACGGCGTCGCTCGACGCCGTGGCACACGTGGCGGAGCAGGCGGGCATCTACGTGGTCTGCGACGACGTATACAACCGCCTGGTTTATGTGGATGGCTACGAGCGCTTTGCCCAGCGTCACCCGGAGCTGCGTGAGCAGACGGTCGTCATCGAGAGCTTCTCCAAGCCCTGGGCTATGACCGGCTGGCGCCTGGGCTGGCTCGCAGCAGCGGCACCCGTCATCGCCGAGATCGCAAAAGCTCACCAATACCTAGTATCGAGCGCCGTCTCCTTCGAGATGGACGCCGCAGCCCGAGCCCTCACCGTCGACCCAACCCCCATGCTCGAAGTCTATCGAGCCCGTCGCGAACGCGTACTCGCAGCCTTAGACGCCATGGGCCTCGACGTAGTAGAGCCCGCAGGAGCCTTCTACACTTTCCCGAGCATCAAAAAGTTCGGCCTAACCAGCGAAGCCTTCTGCATCAAAGCCATCAAAGAGGCCAACGTAGCCCTAGTCCCCGGAAACTGCTTCGGCACCGAAAGCCACATCCGCCTCAGCTACTGCGTTTCCGACAAAGACCTGGACGAAGGTCTCCGCCGCCTGTCCACCTTCATTTCAACCTTGTAGCCCTCAGGGATGCAACACATCAGCCCACCGACCCAAGCATTATGAGTGGGGCGCGCCGGCCAACGGCAACCCTGGCTGCCCCAAAGTCAACACAGGTCGCGCCGCCAAAGGCCAGGCGCAAGCTTTTCGTAGATTCCGCACGAGCCGAAGAGCACTAAATGTGCTCTTCGTGCGAGCCCAGGACCTGACCGAGCGAAAAGCTTGCGCCTGGCCTTTGGCGGCGCGACCGAGATGGTGGAATTGTGTGCAGCCAGGGTTGCCGTTGACCGACGCCGGGGTCCCCGCCATAATACTTTCGGTTCACGCACGAATCCGCTGCCAGAGACAGCCGGCGCAAACGGGCATTGCCCGCGAGCTTAATGGGATATCCCGCCAGCCGAGGTGGTCGAGTAGATATGTCTTCTCGCCCCCGTCGCTCATGCAGCGCGGGGGCTTTCTTTTTGGACATGCCCCCGTCACGTCCTTGTGGCGGACCGTGCCCGGAAAGAATTCGAGGAGGTGTAATTCATGCCCCAGCAGTACAAAATCGACAAGGTTGCAGAGATCGAGTCCCGTATCGCCGAGAACGCCGGTCTGTTCGTCGTCAACTACAACGGTCTGACGGTTAAGCAGGCTCAGGAGCTGCGTCATCAGCTTCGCGAGTGCGGCGCCGAGATGAAGGTCTACAAGAACAACCTGGTCAAGATCGCTCTCAAGAACCAGGAGCAGCCCGAGCTCGACGAGATCCTCGCCGGCCCCGTCGCTTATGTGTTCTACGAGTCCGAGCCGGTCGAGGCCGCTAAGGCCCTTAAGGACTTCTCCGCTCAGTCCAAGGGCGTCCTTGAGATCAAGGGCGGTATCTCCGACGGCAAGGCCGTTTCCGCTGATGATGTTAAGGCTATCGCCGAGCTGCCCACCAAGGATCAGCTTCTCGGCCAGATTGCCGGTCTCATCTCCGGTTTCGCTCGCGACATCGCTGTCTGCGTCAACGGCGTTTCCTCTGGTCTCGCTCGTTCGATCCAGCAGGTCTCCGAGCAGAAGGCAGCCTAGTTGCTGTTTTCACCCGCGGCGGCAACGCCGCACCCCTGGCGCATTCGCGTCGTGTTTTAACTGATCTCCGTGCATCCGCACGGAAACCGAAAGGACTTAGAAATGGCTAAGCTTACCACCGATGAGATCATCGATGCTCTTAAGGAAATGACCCTTCTCGAGGCTTCCGAGCTCGTCAAGGCTATCGAGGACACCTTCGGCGTTTCCGCCGCTGCTCCTGCCGCTGTTGTCGCCGCTCCCGCTGCTGGCGCTGCTGAGGCCGAGGAGAAGACCGAGTTTGACGTCGTGCTCGAGGGCTTCGGCGACAACAAGATCCAGGTCATCAAGGCCGTCCGTGAGCTCACCAACCTTGGCCTGAAGGAGGCCAAGGAGGTCGTCGAGGGCGCTCCCAAGGCTGTTCTCGAGGGTGCCAAGAAGGAGGACGCCGAGGCTGCCAAGGAGAAGCTCGAGGCTGCTGGCGCTGCTGTCACCCTCAAGTAATCAGGCTTTCTCGCCAGATTTCTTTGCAGACGGGGCTCGCATTGCGAGTCCCGTCTTTTTTTGTTTTTCGGTCCCTCGACATCGGTAGCTCAAACTGCCATATTCTGTGATTTGCGTCGTATCGGGTGCCCTGCCGTTGGGCAATAAAATTGCACCATTCGAGCAATAATTTGCGTTGACCTGCTGAAGAATTGTCTCTGCCTTGTAGCGACATATAGTTCCAGCGGTAAGATGCTTGGGTATCGCAATTTGGTCTGCGGCTGTGTGCCGCACGCATGGGGCGCTTTTGCGCCTGCGAAAGGATCTTTGAATAACATGAAGGCAATCATCCCCGCCGCCGGTCTTGGCACGCGTTTTCTGCCTGGCACCAAGTGCACGCCCAAAGAGATGCTGCCGGTGCTCGACAAGCCCGTCATTCAGTATGTCGTCGAGGAGGCACTCGAGCCCGAGGAGGTCGACGACGCCATCATCGTTACCTCTCCCGGCAAGCCCGAGCTACTGAACTACTTCCAGCCCGATCGCTCGCTCGAGAACCTGCTGCGCGAGCGCGGCAAGAATGCCTATGCCGATGCCGTCGCCCACGCTGGCGGTATGCCGGTCGACTTCCGTTATCAGTACGAGCCCAAGGGCCTCGGCCATGCTATTCGTTCTGCTGCCGACGCCGTGGCAGGGGAGAACTTCCTGGTTCTTCTGGGCGACTACGTTGTGCCTAATCGCGACATCTGCGACAAGATGCTCGCCGTTTCCAAGGAGCACGGTGGAGCTTCGGTTATCGCCGTCGCTGCTTGCTCGCCCGAGGAAGTCAGCCGCTACGGCGTTATCGCCGGCGAGCGCGTCGGTTCGCTCGAGGGCGCCGAGGGCGTTGCCGATGCCGAGCCGGGCGCTGTCTGGCGCATCGGCGGTCTGGTCGAGAAGCCCGCTCCCGAGGCGGCTCCGTCCAACCTGTACATTGTCGGCCGTTATCTGCTGAGCCCGCTGGTCATGGACCTGCTCGCTGATCAGCAGGCCGGCAAGGGCGGCGAGATTCAGCTCACCGACGCCATGGCCCGCTCACTCGACCGCGAGGCTATGTACGCTGTCGTTATCGACCCGCTGTCGGGCTACGACACCGGCACTCCCTCTGGCTGGATGGCCACCAACGCCCTCATGGCTGCAAGCGATCCCCACTTTGCCGATGCCTTCTGGGACGCCATCGACGAGCGCGGCGGATTGATGCGCAAGTAAGCCTTCGGGCATCGACATTTACGGGCGCGGACCTCGGTTCGCGCCCGTTTTTTATAAGAGCTGCGATTGTCGGCCCCCTGTTCACAGAAAATATATGAACAGATGTTCGATACACATACATCTACCTGCGTGTTTTCTGTCGAAAAACTTTGCTACTCCAAAAACTCAATCGCGTCAAGGCTTTTCTTGCCCAACGGTCGGTACCTGATAAACTATTAGGTTGCGATAACTGGCGAAGCTATGCCTCGCCAACCCACCGAGCATTTCCGTGAAGGAGGAAAAACCTGGTGACCTACGCATACACTGCCACTGAGCGCAAGCGCGTCAGCTTCGGGAAAATCCCGGAGGCCATGGAGCTCCCCAACCTTATCTCTGTTCAAAGGGAATCCTTTGAGCGTTTTAAGGACGAGGGCCTTCGTGAGGCGTTCAAGGAATCCAGCCCCATCCAGAGCCAGAACCATGTTCTCGAGGTTACCTTCGGCGAGCATCAGTTCGGCGACCCCGCGCACACCGTCGAGGAGTGCCGCGAGAAGGATATGACCTATCAGGCTCCGCTTTTGACCGACGTCCGTCTCACCAACAAGGAGACCGGCGAGATCAAGGAGCAGCTCGTCTTTATGGGCGACTTCCCCATGATGACCGATCAGGGCACCTTCATCATCAACGGTACCGAGCGTATCGTCGTTTCGCAGCTCGTCCGTTCCCCGGGTGTGTACTACAGCTCCGAGATGGATTCGGGCAAGCAGATCTACAAGGCCCAGATCATCCCGTCCCGCGGTGCCTGGCTCGAGTTTGAGGTCGACAAGCGCGACCAGCTCATGGTCTCCATCGACCGTAAGCGTAAGCAGAGCGCCACGATGTTCCTGCGCGCCCTTGGCATCGCCGTCACCAACGACGACATCATCGAGCTGCTCGGCAACTCCGATGTGATCAAGCGCACCCTGGAGCGCGATACCGCCCTCACTCGCGAGGACGCCCTCATCGAGATCTACCGTCGCCTGCGCCCGGGCGAGCCTCCCACCGTGGATGCTTCCCGCAGCCTGCTCGAGGGCCTGCTCTTTAACCCGCAGCGCTACGATCTGGCCCGCGTCGGTCGTTACAAGGTCAACAAGAAGCTCAACCTCACCACCGAGGAAGAGGTCACGGTGCTCACCGACGAGGATATCGTCGCGACGCTGCGCTACCTGCTGTCCCTCGCTGCCGGCGAGCAGGGCTTCAAGGTCGACGACATCGATCACTTTGGCAACCGCCGCATCCGCACCGTCGGCGAGCTCGTCGCCAACCAGTTCCGTATCGGCATGAGCCGTATGGAGCGCGTCGTCCGTGAGCGCATGAGCTCCCAGGACATCGACGAGATCACCCCGCAGTCGCTCATCAACATCCGCCCGATTGTGGCCTCCATCAAGGAGTTCTTCGGTTCCTCGCAGCTCTCGCAGTTCATGGATCAGGCGAACCCCCTGACCGGTCTGACCCACAAGCGCCGTCTGTCCGCACTCGGCCCTGGCGGTCTTGCCGGCCACAAGTCCGGCTCCAGCCGCCGTACCAACGTGCCGACGGCCGTCCGCGACGTTCACAACTCGCACTACAGCCGCATGTGCCCGATCGAGACCCCCGAAGGCCCCAACATCGGCCTGATCGGCTCGCTCGCCCTCTACGCCCGCGTCAACGAGTACGGCTTCATCGAGGCTCCGTTCCGCCGCGTCGAGAACGGCGTTGCCACCGACCAGATCGACTGGATGACCGCTGACGAGGAAGAGAAGCACGTCATCGCGCCGGCCAACACGCCGCTCGATCCCAAGACCAACGAGTTCATCACGACCGATGCCGAGGGCAAGATCGTCCGTCCGCACACCGTGATCGCCCGTACCCGCGACTTCGACGGCTCCTTCGGCGCTCCCGCCGACGTGCCTGTCGAGGACGTCGACTACATGGACGTCTCGCCGCGTCAGATGCTCTCCGTCGCAGCCACGCTGATCCCGTTCCTCGAGCACGATGACGCCAAGCGTACGCTGATGGGCGCTAACATGCAGCGTCAGGCCGTGCCGCTGGTTCACCCTGCCGCTCCCTATGTCGGTACCGGCATGGAGCGTCGCGCCGCCCTGGACTCTGGCGAGGTCACCCTGGCCAAGAACGCCGGCGAGGTCATCTTTGCCGACGCCGCCAAGATCATCGTCAAGCATGCCGGCGGCATGGACGAGTATCACCTGGCCAAGTACCAGCGCTCCAACCAGTCCACCTGCATCAACCACCGTCCGCTCGTGCGCGTCGGTGACACTGTTGAGCAGGGCGAGCCTCTGGCCGACGGTCCCTCGACCGATCATGGCGAGCTCGCACTGGGTCAGAACCTCACCGTGGCATACATGCCGTGGGAAGGCTTCAACTACGAGGACGGCATCGTCGTGTCCGAGCGCCTGGTGGCCGAGGACCTGCTGACGACCATCAACATCACCCGTCACGAGATCGACGCCCGCGACACCAAGCTCGGCCCCGAGGAGATCACCCGCGAGATCCCGAACCTCTCCGAGGACATGCTTGCCAACCTCGACGAGGACGGCATCATCCGCATCGGCGCCGAGGTCGGCCCTGGCGACATCCTGGTCGGCAAGGTCACGCCTAAGGGCGAGAGCGCTCTGACCGCCGAGGAGCGCCTGCTGCGCGCCATCTTCGGTGCCAAGGCCCACGACGTTCGCGACACCTCCCTTAAGATGCCTCACGGCGCTTACGGCCGCGTCATCGACGTCGTCCGCTTTAGCCGCGAAAACGGCGACGATCTGGCCCCCGGCGTCAACGAGCAGGTGCGCGTCTACGTCGCCCAGCGTCGTAAGATCCAGCAGGGCGATAAGATCGCCGGCCGCCACGGCAACAAGGGTGTTATCTGTAACGTTCTGCCGGTCGAGGACATGCCCTACATGGCTGACGGTACCCCGATCGACGTTATCCTCAACCCGCTGGGCGTTCCTTCGCGTATGAACGTCGGCCAGCTGCTCGAGTGCCACCTTGGCTGGGCTGCCGCCTGCGGTTGGGATACCGAGCAGGCCGACTCCGACAAGTACGTCCCCGGTCCGTTCTTCACCGCGACGCCCGTCTTCGACGGCGCCAAGGAGGACGAGATCGCCGAGGTCATTCGTCGTGCCAACAAGAACATGCTCAACAAGGCCACCGCTGCCTTTGGCGATCACATGCGTCCCGAGTTCGTCACCCAGCTTGACGAGCGCGGCAAGACCCGTCTGTTCGACGGCCGCACCGGCGAGGAGTTCCGCGAGCCCATTACTGTGGGTACGTCCTACATCCTCAAGCTCGGTCACATGGTCGACGACAAGATCCACGCCCGTTCGACTGGCCCTTACAGCTTGGTTACCCAGCAGCCTCTGGGCGGCAAGGCCCAGTTCGGCGGCCAGCGCTTCGGCGAGATGGAAGTTTGGGCACTGTACGCTTACGGTGCTTCCAACGTCCTGCAGGAGATCCTGACCGTCAAGTCCGACGATACCGTGGGCCGCGTCAAGACCTACGAGTCCATCGTCAAGGGCGAGAACGTTCCTGTCCCGGGTATCCCCGAGTCCTTCAAGGTTCTCGTCAAGGAGATTCGCTCCCTCGCACTGGACATCGAGCCCATGCACGATGCCGACGAGGATGCCTCCGCCCCTGTGACCGCCGAGGAGACCTCCGCTCTCGACGACCTGGCTGCGCTCGCCGGCGTTGACGCCGACGTCGAGGCCGAGGATGCCGAGACCGCCGAGGCACCCGAGGCTGTCGCCGCCACGACCACTGATAAGGAGTAGTTGACTGTGGCAGATTTCGAAGCTACTGATTTTGACTCGGTAAAGATCTCCCTTGCCTCCGCCGACCAGATCCGTTCCTGGTCGCACGGTGAGGTCAAGAAGCCGGAGACCATCAATTACCGTACCCTCAAGCCCGAGAAGGACGGCCTGTTCTGCGAGAAGATCTTCGGTCCCGCCAAGGACTGGGAGTGCTCCTGCGGCAAGTACAAGGGCATCCGCTTTAAGGGCATCGTCTGCGAGCGCTGCGGCGTCGAGGTCACCTCGGCCAAGGTGCGTCGCGACCGCATGGGTCACATCGAGCTCGCCGCTCCCGTGTCCCACATCTGGTACTTCAAGAGCCCCACGAGCTTCCCGATGAGCCGTATGCTCGACATCAAGTCCAAGGACCTCGAGAAGGTTCTGTACTTTGCCAGCTACATCATCACCGAGGTTGACTACGAGGCTCGCGAGGCCGACGCTGACGACCTGCGCGAGGAGCTCGCCGCCGATCTGGAAGAGATCGATGCTGAGTGCGCCCGCCAGATCGAGTCCCTCAAGGAGCAGGGCGACCCCGAGAACTTTGACGAGTTCTCCGACGAGGAGCCGCTGACCCCCGAGGAGATCGCCTCCGGCATCGTCGACATCGAGGAAGAGTGCAAGGACGAGAAGCAGCTCCGCACGGACGCCTTCAACGCCTTCATGAAGCTCAGCGAGCGCGACCTCATCTCTGATGAGCCGCTGTTCCGCGAGATGACCCGTTACTACTCCATGTACTTCAAGGGTGGTATGGGTGCCGAGGCCGTCCGCGACCTGCTTGCTGCCATCGACCTCCCCTCCGAGGCCGAGAAGCTCAAGGCCATCATCGCCGACGAGGACTCCCAGAAGCAGAAGCGCGAGAAGGCCGTCAAGCGCCTCGAGGTCGTTGACGCCTTCCTGAAGGGCGGCAACAGCCCCGCGAACATGATTCTGGACGTCATCCCGGTCATTCCGCCCGATCTGCGCCCGATGGTCCAGCTCGACGGCGGCCGCTTCGCCGCGTCCGACCTCAACGACCTGTATCGTCGCGTGATCAACCGTAACAACCGACTCAAGCGCCTGCTCGACCTGGACGCCCCTGCGATCATCGTGAACAACGAGAAGCGCATGCTCCAGGAGTCCGTGGACGCCCTGTTCGACAACGGCCGTCGTGGTCGCCCGGTCTCTGGCCGTGGCGGTCGCCCGCTCAAGTCGCTCGCCGAGGCCCTCAAGGGCAAGCAGGGTCGTTTCCGTCAGAACCTGCTGGGCAAGCGTGTTGACTACTCCGGCCGTTCGGTCATCGTTACCGACCCCAAGCTGCTGCTGCACCAGTGCGGTCTGCCCAAGACCATGGCGCTGGAGCTCTTCAAGCCCTTCGTCATGAAGCGCCTGGTCGAGCTTGGCAAGGTCGAGAACATCAAGGGCGCCAAGCGCGCTATCGACCGCGGTGCCACCTTTGTGTGGGACATCCTCGAAGAGGTCATCGACGGCCGCGTCGTGCTGCTCAACCGTGCACCGACCCTGCACCGTCTGTCCATCCAGGCCTTTGAGCCGGTGCTGGTCGAGGGCAAGGCTATCCACCTGCATCCGCTGGTCTGCTCGCCCTTCAACGCCGACTTCGACGGCGACCAGATGTCTGTCCACGTGCCGCTGTCCAGCCAGGCTCAGGCCGAGGCCCGCGTGCTCATGCTCTCTGCGAACAACCTGCGATCGCCGGCATCCGGCAAGCCGGTCAACATCCCCTCGCAGGACATGATCATCGGTGTGTACTACCTCACCCAGGTCCGCGAGGGCCTGCCGGGCGAGAACCACGTGTTCTCGAGCTTCGATGACGCGCTGCACGCCTATGACTGCCGCTCCGAGGTCGACATGCAGGCCAAGATCCAGGTCCGCGTGTCCGCTGCCGATGCCAACGTCATCAACGAGGACGGCACCCGTATCTTCCGCGTCAAGAACGGCAAGAACGAGTTTGTCGACTACGACGTCACCGGCAACAAGACCGCGCGCTTCGAGACCTCTATCGGACGCATCATCTTCAATCGCCAGTGCCTGCCCGAAGACTATGAGTTCATGAACTACAAGATGGTCAAGGGCGATGTGGCCAAGCTGGTTGCCGACTGCTGCGATCGTTACCCCGAGGCCAAGGTCGGCCCAATCCTCGACGCCATCAAGTACTCCGGCTTCCACTACGCTACCCGCGCCGGCCTCACCATCTCGGTGTGGGACGCTCTCATTCCTGCCGAGAAGCAGGAGCTGCTCGACCGCGCCCAGGCCAACGTCGACCAGATCAACGAGTACTTCGAGGAGGGCTTCATCAACGAGACGGAGCGCCACATCGAAGTCGTTAACGAGTGGACCGCTTGTACCGATAAGGTTGCAGCGCTCATGCTCGACATGTTCGACGAGGAGAACCCGCTCTACATGATGGCCGACTCCGGCGCCCGTGGTTCTAAGACCCAGCTGCGTCAGCTCGGCGGCATGCGTGGCCTGATGGCAGACATGTCCGGCGAGACGATCGACCTTCCCATTAAGGCGAACTTCCGCGAGGGCCTGCTGCCGCTCGAGTACTTCATTTCGACCTACGGCGCCCGTAAGGGCCTGGTCGATACCGCATCCCACACCTCGGACTCTGGTTACCTGACCCGTCGTCTGGTCGACGTGGCCCAGGACGTCATCGTCCGCGAGGAGGACTGCGGTACGCACGAGGGCGTCACCTACAACCTCATCATCCCCGGCACCACCGACCTCAACACCGACCTCGTCGGCCGTTGCTTCATTGAGGACGTCGTGGCTCCCGATGGCACCGTGCTCTTTGAGCAGGACGGCTACATCGAGAAGGTCGCCGACATCCAGAAGATGGTCGATGCCGGCCTCAAGAAGGTCAAGCTCCGCGCGCTGCTCACCTGCCGCTCCAAGTACGGCGTGTGCCAGAAGTGCTACGGCTGGGATCTTTCCACCCGTCGTCCGGTCGCCATCGGTACCGCGGTCGGCATTATTGCCGCCCAGTCCATCGGCGAGCCCGGTACGCAGCTTACGATGCGTACCATTCACTCCGGCGGCGTCGCTGGCGTCGACGATATTACGCAGGGTCTGCCTACGGTCAGCCGTATGTTCGATATCGTCGGCAACGTCAACGAGAAGATCCTGGGTCGCGAGGCCGAGCTGGCTCCGTACTCCGGCCACCTCTCGATTAAGCCCGAGAAGTCCGAGTACGTGCTGACGCTCACCGACTCCGAGGATCACACCCGTGTCCTCGACGAGCGTCGCGTCCCCGCTTCGGTGCGCTTTATGCCCGAGATCGAGGACGGCTGCGAGGTTCGCGCCGGCGATCAGATCACCAAGGGCTTCGTCAACTTCCGCAACCTGCGCAAGCTGACCGACATCGAGTCGACGATGCACACCTTCGTCGAGAGCGTCAAGGACGTCTACACCAGCCAGGGCGTCGACCTGAACGACAAGCACATCGAGGTGCTCGCACGTCAGATGCTGCGTCGCGTTCAGATCACCAACCCCGGCGATTCCAAGTACCTGCTTGGTCAGTACGTCGACCGCTACGAGTTCGCCGACGAGGTCGAGCGCGTTGCCCGTCTGGGCGGTCAGGCCCCCGTGGCCGAGCCCGTCATCTTGGGTACGCTCAAGGTCGCGTCTAACATCGACTCCTGGCTGTCGAGCGCTTCGTTCATCCGTACCGCTGGCGTCCTTACCGAGGCTGCCATCGAGGGTAAGGTCGACCACCTGCTCGACCTTAAGTCCAACGTCATTGTCGGTAAGAAGATCCCGGCTGGTACCGGCCTCAAGCCGTACGCCAACGCCAAGCTGACGTATCGCACGGCCGACGGCTACGTGGACATCGACGGCCCGGCTTCGCCCAACGCCAAGTCGCTGCCCGAGTGGGCTCCTGTGGAGCTCAAGGACCTGGACGAGCAGCTCCCGCAGCAGCTCGACTGGGCCGGCTACGACGAGTTCGGTGGTGCTGACGGCTCGTTCACCCGCAACGGCCACACCATCTCCGCCGAGAAGGCTCGTCTGTACCTGTTCGACGACCTGGGCGTGTCACAGCGCTGGACCAACAAGTTCAGCGAGGTCGGCATCGAGACGGTTGGCGACCTGGTTGGCAAGTCCGAGGAGGATCTGCTGCGCATCGATGGCATCGGTGCCAAGGCGATCGAGGAGCTCCGTGACGGCCTCGAGGCCCACGATCTGCTCTACATCCTCGAGAACAACGACGACGTTGCCGACGAGGAAGACCTCTCGCAGCTGCTGCAGATGGTCTTTAGCCCCGACGGTCCGGACGATATCCTGCTGGGCACCTCCGCTCCGACGCATCACGCCGACGCCGACGAGGAGCTCCTGGGCGCCCCGATCGACGACAAGAAGGCTCCCGCCAACGGTGCCATCAACGAGGACATGGCTTCTCTCGATGAGCTGCTCAACCAGCTCGTGGACACCGACGACGCCGAAGAGGCCAAGGACAACGACGAGGAGTAATTTCCTAGAACGTTAACCGTCCTTCCAAAGACCCGCTTCTCAACAGGGGAGCGGGTCTTTTTTGGTGAGGAACGTTACCCTGACGAGCACGTCGGATTCCCGGAACGGGCCGCCCGCTGTCTAAGTTTGTCGCGAGTTCCGCACGCAAAGGAAAGCACTTAATGTGCTTTCCGTCTTGCGCAGGACTGTAGAGCAGCAAACTTAAACAGCGGGCGGCCCGTTCCGGGAATCTGCCCCCGCGCACAGAGTGGGATTCCTTTTGCCAATAAGGGACAGGTTTATTTTGGTAGGTCTTTCCTGCTTGAATTTGAAACATTTCGTCCGGTCAAAGCGTATCTATGGTGAGGGCCTCAGCAAGAATCATTAACGTCACCGGGAGGTGATTATGGAAGAACAAGCATTTAGACAGGCGGTCGAGGATCACCGTGATGTCGTGTTTCGAATCGCATTGACGTACCTGCGCGATTGTGCCGACGCCGACGATGTTGCCCAGGATGTCTTTCTTAAGCTGCTTAAAAGCGATGGACATTTTGAAAGCTGGGAACATCTTCGTCGATGGCTTATCCGGGTCACGATCAATGAATGCAAATCTCTCTTTCGAAAGCCATGGAGGCGTGTGGAGGATATTGAGAACCTGGCCGAGTCGCTTTCGACAGCGCAGGATGAGACCAAGGCGGTCCTGTCAGACGTTATGCGACTTCCGGAGCGATTCCGTGTTCCCATCGTGCTCTATTACTATCTGGGCTTTTCGACCTCAGAGATTGCCGAGTTGTTGCATGTACCAGCCGCGACCGTTCGAACGCGTTTAGCTCGTGGTCGATCGAAGCTCAAATTCATCCTAGAGGAGGGCGACCGTGAAATCCAATCAAATCAAGCAGGCCTTCGAGTCCGTCCAAGCTGATAGCGATCTTGCAGATCGCGTTCTAAATACCGCTGCGGGTGAGCCGCTTCATCGAAAGGGCCACGCGAAGCCTCTGTATGTTGCCGTAATCGGATGTCTTGCCGGAGTGTTGGCGACCGGAGGGGTCGCCTACGCCGTTGTTAATTCCAGCTATTTTGCCTCAGCTTGGGGAAACCACGGCAACGGGGATTCCATTACCTGGACCAACGGCGGCTCATCGGGGACTCAATATACCTACACCAGAGAGTTCGGTGATGGCATCGCGCCCCAAAGCCTGGAGGGCACAGTCCAGAAGGTTGGTCTGTCCGTCGAGGGCAATGGCTATACGCTCGATATCCATGAGATGGCTATTGACCAAAACGGCTGCGGAGCCGTGACGTTTACGTTGTCCAATCCAAATGGCGTTAACTACTACAAGCCGGCAGCAGAGACAGGCGAACTTGTTCTCTATGGTGAAGAAGAACAAGGCATCGGTACGCCCAGCATGAACTTCGGCGAGGAATGGGCTGACACACGCTGCACCATTGATAAGGACACATCAAGCGACACGGTCATTAATGGCACGATGTACTTTGCCTCTATGGATCGCGAGCGAGGTTTTCAACATGCGGTCACCTGGAATATCTCGTGGACCGAGGGCGAAGGCGAGGATGCGAAGCCGTTCGAGGCATCGACGCCCGAGTTTAGCGTTGGAGCTTACGTCGATACAAAGGAACTCCGCTCCGATGACTCGCCTCTCGAGATCAGCCCGTTTTCTATCCAGACACACATCGATGATCTGGGCATTGATGCAGTTGATAATAAGCTGACCGTCAGCTACAAGGATGGATCGGAGCAGATTATCGAAGATGACGACGCAGGGGTGTTCAACTTATATTTTTCTTATGCGCGCAATAGCGGAGAGAACATCTGGCTGCCAACGAAGTTGATCGATGTCGACCAAGTGGTCTCAGTAACGCTTGAGGGCACGAGGTACACGTCAACAGGAGAGACCGAAACAGAAGTACCCTTTACCATCGTCTATTCGTAAGATTTGGGGCCGCTTCCTACTAGGGGAAGCGGCCTCTTTTGCGGTAAATGGGCGGTTGAAGCGAGCGGTATTCGTCTGAATTTCGGAAGTATGCGGCAAAATCTTGATAGGCCGCCCGGACCGGGAATCCGCCCACGCGCACAGAAGGGGATTCCTTTTAATATGAGCAGGACATTGTCAAGAGGCAAAATCGGGCCTGGCCCCAA
>CATZIX010000010.1:0-68500 GCA_958420205.1 uncultured Collinsella sp.
GCCCCACAGAGAGCGGGGCGAGACGTAGCGAAGTAGATGCTAAGACACAGACAGATGATGACCGATCGAATGAGAACCAAACGGAAAACGGAGGAAAAGAAGATGAGCATGAACAAGAACATCGCACGCCTGGCAGTAACCGCCGGCCTCACGGCGGCGTTGAGCTTCGGCGGTGTGATGGCCCCGGTGACCATGGCGTTTGCTGAGGGTACGCCTGTGGCTACGACGATTGGCAATGTGACGATCAAAGATGGCGACTACGCGGGTACGACCTTTAAGGGCATCAAGATTTTCTCCGCTACGGTTACGCAGGATCAGACAAACACCAATGTTTGGGACTCTACCGATGAGAAGACGCTGTCCGATATTAAGTGGGCATCGGATGAAGTGAGGGATGCCGTGACCGGGGAATTTAACTCGGACACGACGGACCCTTCTAAACCGGCCAACATCAATGATGCTGCCGCCTGGGCGAAGTGGATTAAGACTAAGACCGATGATGAGTATAAGGCTGGCACCAACCAGACTACCAATCTGAATGCGGGAACGACGCTCGATAGGATCTCCGAGGCGCTTGAAAGTGAGAAATGGACTGATGCGACGAGCGGTACGGGAACATTCGATGGTATTGCTGCTGGCTATTGGCTCTTTGAAACGAAGTTGGTCAGTAATACTACCGGAGCAGATGGTAACGATGACGCTTACACCTCGCCGATCTTCGCTGTCGTCGGTGGCGAAGATGTAAATGTGAAGCCGAAAAAAGATGTCCCCAACGTGACCAAGGCGGTCAAGGACGACAACAACGGCAGTTTTGTGACAGATAGGAACAAGGACGTTTTCGAGGCGCCCAATAGGGTTGCGGACTCTGCATCCGATCAGCTGGTTGAGTATCAGCTTGCAGGTACCGTGGCCAGCAATATCAATACTTATAATGAGTACAGCTATACCTTCACCGATGACCTGCCTTCTACGATGGTGCCCGAGCTCGTTAATGATAAGCCCGTTGTTAAGGTAAAGATTGGCGACAAAACGGTTGAGCCGAAATACTATGATGCACAGTACAACACTGCCAAGAACGAGCTTGTTGTTTCTTTTGGCAACCTTAAGAAAGAAATTAAATCCGACAAGGATGAGGTTATTACCGTTAGCGGTAGCTCCAAAATCTATGTGAACTATAAGGCGAAGCTCGACCCTACTAAAGTTAAGGCCGATATGCTCGGTAAAGGCCAGAAGAACACCGTTACTCTGACCTATTCCAATAACCCTCACTCTACCGAAACGGGCACAACAGTCGTACATCCCGCTTATGATTACACCTACGGCATTGACGTCACCAAGGTTGGTGATGAAGAAACCCCTAAGAAGCTCTCTGGTGTTGTGTTTAAGCTGCAGGAGAAGAACGGCGGCACTGTCGAGGACGAGTACATTGATGCTAACGGAGTAAAGCAGGCGAACGCCGAGAATGCCAAGCTCACCACGACCGAGGACGGCAAGATTAGCGTCATCGGTCTCGATGAGGGCACTTACGTCCTCACGGAGGTCACGCCCGCGCCTGGCTACGATAACTCTCACGGCAACAAGGGCATCACGTTCACCATTACGCGTGGTACGCTTTCCGAGAGCGACGCCACCGTGGTAAATCCTGCGGTTGCGGTAACTGACGGAGACAATACGGGCCTCGTTAAAGCCGAAAACTCCACTGACGGCATGGTGCACCTCACCGTTGCCGATAAGAAGGGCTCCGGCCTCCCGCTCACCGGCCTTAACGGTGTGACCTTCACTTGGATCGCTGGCGGCGCGGTGCTCGTCATCGGCGTGGCGCACCTCATCCGCAGCCGTAAGCAGGCTGAGGAGTCCGAGCAGGAGTAACGCTCGCTCACCCATCCCTTTGGCAGGTGGGATGTGATGGCCATGAGACTTGCGGACACTTTTCTCGTCCATCCACGGTCTTGCTTTGCCATGCTCTTTTCGGGGCAGATTCCGCACTGGAGTCTGCCCCGTTTTTTTGGATAACGCAGCCAGCCTCCATCGTCCGATGAATCAAGCGTATGAATATCGAACAGATGTTTGCAATTATTGCGTTTACCAGCTGTGGGTGCATACACTCGCAGTAAAATATCCTTGCGACGCATTCCGTGCGCGGGCGGCCGACGACTCGATCGGAGGTCCCCAAATGCTGAAATTCCTTAACGCGCTCGCCGCCCTCGCGGCGGTGGGCACGTTCGTCATCGCGTTTCTAGACTCGTATGAGGTTCGGTTTAAGGTCCGTAGGCGCACGCGCGGTGCGGACGGTAGAAGGCATTTGCGCCGCAACAAGCGCAAATAAGAATGCCCGGGGTTCGGAGCCCGGGCATTTAACAACGTCGGAAACTGGTCGCCCGCGCTCCTAAGTACTTACGCGGGGTGCGTCGTTTCCTGTAGTTATTGTATCCCGAATCGCCCCGCCGATTCGGGACATTTTGAAAACTCAAATGCGGGCCCATACTTGCACTGTGCAATGCTGCCAGGCTGCGTCGTCCGCCGCAGAAGCTCGCTAATCGGCTATTATTTGTTTAGACAACTTGAGTTGTAGAGGAGTGACTGGCGATGGTGCAGGGCGCCAAACATATGAAGAGCAATAACACCGCGGATAACGGCGGCTCGAGCCCGCAGCCCAAACCTCAACCAAAGCCCAAGCGCCGTCGCAAGCGACTGCCGCGCTGGGCCGACCGTCTCATCACCATTGTCATCATCCTTATTGGCGTGGGCCTTATGACCTGGCCGTGGATTTTGGACCGGCTTGAGGCCTCGGGCGTGTTCAACCAGATCAGCACCGTGTCCAGCACCGTGGACGCGCTGTCTGCCGAGGAGCGCGAGCGCATCCTGCTCCAGGCTCGCTCCTTTAACGAGCAGCTGGCGGGCGAGGCCACCGAGCTTCCCGCCGACCAGATCGAGCCCTACGCTCAGCAGCTCATCTTTGACCGCGACCCCATGATGAGCTGGGTCGAGATCCCCTCCATCGACGTGAGTATGCCCATCTACCACGGCACGAGCGAGGAAGTCCTTATGGCGGGCGTCGGCCACCTGGAGGGCACGAGCCTGCCGGTGGGCGGCACCTCGACGCATTGCGTGCTCACCGCGCACTCGGGCATGCGTAACCTGAGCATGTTCGACGATATCCACTCGCTGGAGCCCGGCGACCTGGTGCTGCTGCACACCATGAACAAGACGCTCGCCTACAAGATGGTGGACTCCGAGGTCGTGCTGCCCGAGGAGATGGAGTCGCTGACCATCGAGCCCGGCGCCGACAAGGTGACGCTCGTTACCTGCACGCCCTACGGCGTAAATGACCATCGCCTGCTGGTGCATTGCGTGCGCACCAAGTACAACAAGAAGGACGTCGACAAGCAAAAGTCGCTGGCCGGCCGCCACTGGGGCAAGCGCGAGTTTGCCGTGCTCATCGTGGTCGTGGCCATTGTGCTGTTGCTACTGGACATCGTGATCCACGCGGTCCGCAAGCGCCGCAAGGCCAAGGCCTCGGCATAGGACATTCTCCAGAACCACCACAAAGGGGACAGGCGCCTTTGTGGTGGTCGGGACTTCCAAACCATCACAACATTCGATGAAAATCGCGATATTGACGAAAAGTGTCGAATGTTGTGATGGTCTTCGTTGTGGGCGGGACGGTTTTCGTTTCGGACGGCGCGGTTTTCGCTACGGACGGTACGGTTTCGCTGCAGAACCGCCAGCCCGCCGCCTGCCAGCCGCCGCCCTCGTTACGTTTTCGCTGCATTTAGGTAAAGCACCTGCTCCAAGCGGCGTTGCCTTGTATACTAGAGCGGTTTAACTGTTATGCGGAAGGGAGCGCCTATGGCACTCAGCGAGAAAGACGTGCGCGGCATCGCCGAGTACGCAAAGATCGCACTGACCGATGACGAGCTCGCCCAGATGACGTCCTACATGAACGACGCCGTCCAGATGCTCGAGCCCGTCTTGCAATATGACTTGCCCGACGTGGAGCCCACGTTCCATCCCATCGGAAGCCTGTCCAACGTGATGGGCGATGACCTGCGCGAGCCCGAGCGCGATCTGCCGCTCGACGTTGCGCTCGAAAATGCCGGCAGCGCGCGCGACCGCTACTTCCGCGTGCCGTCCATTTTGGGAGAGGGGGAGAGCGAGTAATGGCGCAGAGCTTCGATTCCCTTACCGCTGCCCAGATCGCTGCGGGCGTTGCCGCCGGCGACTTTACCGCTACCGAGGTGGCCCAGGCCTCCCTTGCCGCCATCGAGGCACGCGAGGGCGGGGTTCAGGCATTCCTGCAGGTGTCGCCCGAGCTTGCGCTCGAGGCCGCTGCGCGCGTGGATGCCGACCGTGCCGCAGGCAAGCCGCTGCCCCCGCTCGCGGGCGTGCCGCTGGCCATTAAGGACAACATGAACCTCGTGGGCACGCGCACCACCTGTGCCTCCCGCATGCTGGGGGACTACCAGAGCGTCTACACCGCCACCTGCGTCCAGCGCATGCTCGACGCCGGCTGCCTGCCCATGGGCAAGGCCAACATGGACGAGTTCGCTTTTGGTAGCTCTACCGAGAGCTCGGCCTTCCACCGCACCAACAACCCCTGGGATACCGAGCGCGTGCCCGGCGGCTCCTCGGGCGGCTCTGCTGCCGCCGTCGCCGCGGGCGAGGTCGCGCTTTCGCTGGGTTCGGACACCGGCGGCTCCATTCGCCAGCCGGCGTCGCTGTGCGGCGTAGTGGGCTTTAAGCCCACGTACGGCGCCGTGAGCCGCTACGGCGTGGTGGCCTTTGGCTCGTCGCTCGACCAGGTTGGTCCCTTCGGCCGCACGGTCGAGGACGTCGCGCTGGCCATGAACGCGCTTACCGGCGCGGGTCACGATCCGTACGATTGCACCAGCCAGGACTGTGCCGTCGACTTTACCGAGCACCTCAACGACAGCATCGAGGGCGAGCGCGTGGGCATCATCCCCGCGTTTATGGAGGCCGAGGGCTTGACGCCCGAGGTCAAGGCCGCTGTTCAGCGCGCCGCCCAGGAGCTGCAGAATCAGGGCGCCGAGCTGGTCGAGGTCGACCTGCCGCACCTGGATGCCGCCATCGCCGCCTACTACGTCATCGGCCCGGCCGAGGCGTTCTCCAACCTGGCCCGCTTCGACGGCATTCGCTACGGCTACCAGGAGGAGGGCTGCGCCAACCTGTCCGACCAGAGCTCGCTTTCGCGCGCCCACGGCTTTGGTGCCGAGGCCAAGCGCCGTCAGATGCTCGGCGCCTACCTGCTGAGCTCGGGCGTGTACGACAAGTACTACTACGCCGCGCAAAAGGCCCGCACGCTCATCACGCAGGACTACGACGCTGCGTATGCCAAGGTGGACACCATCCTCATGCCCGCCTCGCCGCGCACGGCCTTTAAGTTTGGCGAGATCAGCGACCCCACGCAGATGTATCTCTCCGACCTGTACACCATCTCGCTCAACATTTGCGGCAACGGCGGTATCTCGGTGCCGCTGGGCCTGGGCGAGGATACTCAGCTGCCCGTTTCTGCCCAGCTGGTGGGTCCGGCCTTTAAGGACCGTCAGCTGCTCACGTTTGCCCGCGCCCTGGAGCGCGGCTTTGCCGATGCCGCCACGGGTACGCCCGCACTTTCCGTCGCGCCCGATTTTGCCGGGAAGGGAGGCGAGCTGTAATGAAGGAGCTTTCCGAGGTCCTGCAGGATTGGGAGGCCGTGATCGGCCTGGAGATCCATACCGAGCTCACCGCACTCGATACCAAGATGTTCTGCAACTGCAAGCTCAGCCACGATGACGAACCCAACGCCAACGTGTGCCCGGTGTGCCTGGGCCTGCCCGGCGCCCTGCCGGTGCCCAACAAGCGCGCCATCGAGAGCATCGTCAAGGCGGGTCTGGCCACCAACTGCGAGATCCAGCGCCACTCGATGTTCTACCGCAAGCACTACTTCTATCCCGATATGGCCAAGAACTTCCAGACTACGCAGGGTCCGGTCGCTTTTGCCATGTACGGTCACCTGGACCTGGACGTGACCGGTCGCGGTGCCGCCGAGCGCCCCGACTGCGCGTTTGGTGAGGCCGAGGCTCAGAGCCTGGCGAGCGCTTCGGCCAACGCCGAGGGCTTGTCCACGTCCATGACGTCGACCATGCGCGAAGGCAATCAGCGCGCCGGCCATCTGGCCAGCTATGACGCGTCCAACCTGCAGATGCCCGAGCGTCGCGAGGACGGTTCCTACACGGTGCCCATCCGCATCCTGCGTATCCACATGGAGGAGGACGCCGCCAAGATGGTTCACGTGGGCGGCGCCGAGGGCCGCATTACCGCCGCGGCCGAGTCGCTCGTCGACTACAACCGCTGCGGCACGCCTTTGATTGAGCTCGTGACTGAGCCCGACTTGCGTACGCCCGAGGAAGCGCGCCTGTTTATGGAAAAGCTCCGTCGCATCTTTGTGACGCTGGGCATTTCGGACTGCTCCATGGAGAAGGGCTCCATGCGCTGCGACGGCAACGTGTCGCTGCGTCGCCGCGGCGAGACCAAGCTGGGCACCAAGACCGAGCTCAAGAACCTCAACTCGTTTAAAAGCCTGCACGATGGCCTTGCCTACGAGATTTGCCGCCAGGCCGAGGTGCTCGAGGAGGGCGGAATCATCTATCAGGAGACCCGCCACTGGGAGCCCAGCCGCAAGCGCACCGTGGTCATGCGTGTGAAGGAAACGGCAGACGACTATCGTCTGTTCCCCGATCCCGACCTGGCGCCGTTCGATCTGGACGACGAGTTCATTGACCGCTGCCGTGGCGAGATTCCTGAGCTGCCCGATGCCAAGCGCGCCCGCTTTGAGGCCGACTTTGGCATTAAGGCGGCCGACGCTGAGCAGATCGCCGGCGACCCCGAGTTTGCAGAGTTCTTTGAGGCCGCCGCTGCCGGTATGGCTGGCAAGGAGGCTCAGACGGTCGCAAACTTGCTGGTGAACGAGATGATTGCCTACCTTAAGGGTGCGGGCGTGTCGCTCGCCGAGTCCGGCATCGCGCCGGCTCAAGTGGCGGCGCTGGCCAAGCTGCTGGCGACCGATGCCATCAGCTCCAACCAGGCGCACGAGGTCTTTGAGGCCATGGCCCAGACCGGCGACGATCCCAACAAGATCGTCGACGAGCGCGGTATGCGTCAGGTGAGCGATGCCGGTGCGCTGCAGCCGATCGTGGACGAGGTGCTGGCAAACTGTGCCGATCAGGCGCAGCAGTATCGTGACGGCAACCAGAAGGTCATCGGCTTTCTGGTGGGCCAGTGCATGAAGGCGAGCCGCGGCAAGGGCAACCCGAAGCTCTTCAACGAGTTGCTGAGAACGTCGCTCTCGTAAGCGGGAACCGAGGGGCCGGGCGCAGGGCCTTGCCTCTCAATTTCGGACAGTCCTGCGCAAGACGAAGGCCACATTAAGTGGCCTTCTTTGCGTGCGGAACTCATTTTGAGCAAGCACCCGCCCTGCCGGGGCTCCCGGGTTCTGCAACGACTCGGCCGTTCGGGTCAGGTGGGCTGATAGGAAAGATGGTGACGGAGGCGCAAAATGCGCCTCCGCCTTTTGAGTGTGATGAAAGTGTTGCGAAATGAGCTTAAAACTTCCGTAAATGTGATAAATGTCACGTTTTACCTAGGGTAAAATGTGGGAAATATCACGTTTACGGAAGTTTCTTTGCGGGAGGTTCGGTCATGCAGCGAGATATCATTGCCAAGCTTAACGCTTGGAAAGCGTCAGAATATCGTAAGCCGCTTATCCTTAAGGGGGCGCGCCAGGTTGGAAAGACGTGGGCGCTTAAGGAGTTCGGCCGAACCTCGTACCTCAATTTTGTGTATCTGACGCTCGAGGAGCCGTCACCTGGGGTACAGAGCGAGTACGCTCAGTTTTTCGAAGGTACGCGCGATCCTCGACGGATCATCTCAAATCTTTCCCTGGCACTTGGACAGCCTATCGAGCCCGGCGAAACGCTGCTTATTATTGATGAGATCCAGGATTGTCCTTCTGCAGTCGGCGCCCTTAAATACTTCTGTGACGAGGCCCCCGAGTATCACGTCGCATGCGCAGGGTCTTTGTTGGGCGTTCGCTTGTCCCGTGAGACCAGCGCTTTTCCGGTGGGAAAGGTCGAGTTCATGGAGATGCGCCCCATGAGCTTTTCCGAGTTTCTGAAAGCCGAGGGCGCTGCAAACTACGACGAATACCTTGGCGGCCTGGATCAGATCGAGACAGTGCCCGATTTCTTCCATGTCCGTCTCGTCGAGCATCTTCGTCGTTATTTTGCATGCGGCGGCATGCCAGAGGCTCTTGGCCGGTGGGTGGAGACGGGCGATATCGTTCAGGTCGATAAGGTGTTGTCTGATCTCTTGGATTCCTACGAGCGCGATTTTGCCAAGCATGGTGGCCGTGCGCAGTTCGCCAAGCTTTCGCAAATATGGAACTCGATTCCAGCTCAGTTGGCGCGCGAGAACAAAAAGTTCGTTTGGGGTGCGGTGCGCGAGGGGGCTCGTGCTCGAGAATACGAGGATGCTCTGGAATGGCTTGCCGATGCTGGGCTCATCACGGCGGTTCGCCTTAATGCTGCCGGTGGTGTGCCGCTCTCTGCGTACGATGACCTCAAGGCATTTAAAGTCTACTGTCTTGATGTCGGCTTGCTGCGCCGCATGGCAAGGCTGGATGCGTCCGCTTTTGCCATCTCGGATGCGCTATTTTCGGAGTTCAAAGGTTCGTTCGCCGAGAACTATGTGCTTCAGGCATTACTTTCACAGTTAGATGCTGCTCCGCGTTATTGGACAAACGAGAAGCCGAAGCACGAAGTCGATTTTTTGATTCAAGTCGGAAACGAAATCGTTCCCGTCGAGGTCAAATCGGGAGAGGTCGTTCATTCCAAGAGCCTTAAGTACTATGCCGACAAGCATGCGGAGACGACTCCATTGAGGGTCCGCTACTCACTTAAGAACCTAAAGCTCGACGACGGGGTGCTCAACATTCCGTTGTATTTGGCTGATCGATCTGTCCCTCTTATCAAAAAGGCGCTTGATTGTGCGCATCTTGACGTTTAGATCCTGGGTGAGCTGACGGGCGGCGGCTAATTAATCGCTCCGTTACGGCCAGGGAGCTTGGGCCTTAGCGATGCTTGCTTCGCCAAGCGGTGGGGGTGGTGCCGGTGTATTGTTTGAAGGCTTGGGCGAAGGCGGCTTGCTGAGGGTAGCCTAGACGCTCTGCCACCTGCGCTATCGTGAGCGCGCTATCGGCCAAAAGGTCCTGTGCTCGCTCCATGCGGCGTCTGCGAATGTAGGCGCCCAGGGACTCGCCAGTTTGGGCCTTAAAGGTGGCGCATAGTTTGGAGCGGCTTGTGTAGAGCCTCTCGGCCACCTCGTTGATACCCACACGTCTGCCTTTGTCGAGCGCGCGCTCAATCATCGTCGTTGCTTCTTCGGCAATGGTTATGCTGACGCGTGTATCTGCCGCCTGCCGCGCCTGCTTGTGGGCCGCGCGCGAACAGGCGAGCTCCGCGACCATGGTCTCCACGATGCCTTGCATATAGACGTGTCCGCCTACGGTGCGGGCACGGTCCTCGTTAATTCGGCGCAGCGTGTGGCAGATGGCAGACGTTGCCTCCTCGTGCCATGGCTCGGCAAACGCCTCAAAGATTCCCGCGAACTCGGTGGGATAGCGGTGTTCCAGTTCGTCAAAATATCCAGGCAAAAAGAGCACCGAGCGCGAGTGATAAAGCTCCCCCGCAAACAGCGGGCTCAATTCCTCGCCACAGCTATCTTGGATAAAGCTGCAAACGGCATTGTTTGGCCACGGTCCATGCAATGGTTTAAGGTTCGCGGGCGTTATGCCAGCCTCGGGCATGCATGTAAGTGTGGGCGCGCTGACTTCGCTCACGCAGGCGTATGGCTCGGGCGTGTATTCGGCTAGGTACATGTTGCGCGTCGGGGTTATGAAATGCTCCATGACGATGCATGTGGGGGAGAGGGGCATGATCCATGCGCGTCCGTGCGCCCGGTCGTTTGCCACCTCGCCGGTAAAGACAGCGCCCTTGCCGGAAAGCTTCAAGCCAAACTGCTCAAACTGTGGTGCATAGAGCTCGGTTATGTCGGTCGCGGCCCGATGCATTTTCAAAAGCGTCCCCTTCCTTTGCGGAAACGTCCACGCCTGGCTCGATTGTGTGCCTTGGCTAACATATCAATGATAAGTTGATTGAGGTTAACTCTCAAGCCGTCAGAAGGGAACCTCATGGCAAAGGGATCAAAAAGGGAAGGCGGCGGTATCGGCGAGCTGCTTGCATATGCCGGCGACCGTAAATTCCTAACGTATTTGGGCATGGCTCTCTCGGCGCTCTCGCAGCTGCTGAGCTTTGGTCCGTACGTGTGCATCTGGTTTGTCGCGCGAGACCTTATCGCTGTGGCACCTAACTGGAGCGAAGCCACCGATATTGCGATGTATGGCTGGTGGGCCGTGGGTTTTGCCCTGGCAAGCATCGTAGTTTATTTCGTGGGGATCATGTGCACGCACCTGTCCGCGTTTCGCTGCGCGTCCAATATCCGCAAGACTACGAGCGAGCACCTGCTTAAGCTGCCGCTTGGCTACTTTGACACGCACGCCACCGGTGAGCTGCGTCGTGTTGTAGACGGATGTGCCGCCTCCACCGAGACTTTGCTCGCACACATGCTGCCCGATATCGCCGGCGCCACCGCCATGGTCGCAGGCCTACTCGTGCTGCTTTTCGCCCTCGATTGGCGTTTGGGGGTGGCATGCCTTATCTCGGTCGTCGTTTCGCTTGGCGCCATGGCTGCCATGATGGGCGGCAAAGGCGCCGAGTTCATGAAGGTCTACATGGGAGCGCTGGTCAAGATGAACAAGACCGGCACCGAATACGTACGCGGCATCCCCGTGGTCAAGGTGTTTCAGCAGACGGTCTACTCCTTCAAGGCCTTCCACGATGCGATCGCCGAATACGCCGACATGGCACAAAGCTATGCGGGCACGTTCTGCCGAGGTCCGCAGGTACTCAACCTTACCGCGCTCAATGGTCTTGTGGCATTCCTGCTGCCCGTGGCGTTGCTGTTGGCGCCGGGCGAGACGGACTTCGCGCATTTTATGGCAAACTTCACGTTTTACGCGATATTTTCGGCCGTGGTACCGACGGCCATGACCAAGCTCATGTTTGTGGGCGAGGCCTCTCAGATGAGTGCCGATTCGCTGGCTCGCATCCGAAGCATCGTGGATTCCAAGCAGCTCTCCGTACCCGCCCAACCCAAGCACCCTGCCGGCAGCGACGTACGATTTGAGGATGTGAGCTTTACCTACGAGGGCGCCGAAGCGCCTGCCGTCAACCATGCGAGTTTTAGCGTTTCCGCGGGTAGCACCCTCGCCCTGGTGGGTCCCTCGGGTGGCGGTAAGTCAACCTGCGCAAGCCTGATCCCGCGTTTTTGGGATGTTTCCTCGGGTCGAGTGCTCGTAGGCGGTGTGGACGTTCGCGATATGGATCCGCACGAGCTTATGGACCAGGTTGCCTTCGTGTTCCAGACCAACCAGCTGTTCCGGCAAACACTTGCCGATAACGTGCGCGCCTCCAAGCCTACGGCCACTGACGACGAAGTGCGTGCGGCCCTCTCCGCAGCTCAGTGCGACGACATTGTGGCCAAGCTCCCACAGGGCATCAATACCATGCTCGGCGCCGGCGGGGCATATCTTTCGGGCGGCGAGGTCCAGCGTGTGGCACTCGCCCGCGCGATCCTTAAAGACGCGCCTATCGTGGTGCTCGATGAGGCCACGGCGTTTGCCGATCCCGAGAACGAGGCACTCATCCAGCGCGCCTTTAGCAAGCTGGCGGCGGGTCGCACGGTCATTATGATTGCGCACCGACTCTCGACTGTAGTGGGCGCAGACCAAATCGTGGTGCTCAACCAAGGCAGCGTGCAGGAGTCGGGTACCCATGCCGAGTTGCTGTCCCAAGAGGGTCTGTATGCCAAGATGTGGGCCGAGTACGAGCAGGCCGCGAGCTGGAAAATCACTGCAGCGACCGCGGATGCCGCCGTCACGAAGGGAGGCGAGGCCTAAATGTTCGCCTCATTCCAAAAGAAGTATTTCCTATCCGATAAAGGCGTCGCCGGCGTAAAACGCGGCATTTTCTGGACCACGCTCACCAATCTCATTACCATGGCCGGCATGGGCTTTTTATTCCTGGTTATGGCCGGCTTTGTCGAGCATCTCGCCACCGGCGCCGACCTGCCGGATGCCCTGCCGATCGTGGGCGGCCTCCTGGTCTTTTTCGTGTTGCTCTTTGCCTCTAACTGGCAGCAGTATTACTACACCTACTGCATCTTTTACGAGGAGTGCGGCAAGCAGCGTATGGAGATTGCCGAGCGCTTGCGCAAACTGCCGCTATCGTTTTTTGGTCGTCGTGATCTGGCAGATTTAACCGAGACCATTATGGGTGACGTCCAGGCCATGGAGCACGCCTACAGCCACGTGCTGGGAGAGCTTTGGGGTGCCATCATCGCAAGTGCCATTGTGTTTGTGGCGTCGCTGTTCTTTTGCTGGCAGCTGGCGATTGCGGCGTTTTGGAGCGTTCCCGTGGCCTTTGCCGTGCTGTATCTAACACGCGGCCCCATGACTCCGGTGTTCGATCGCGTGCGCGCCGAGAAGGTCAAGGTTACCGAGGCTATTCAAGAGACGCTCGACTGCGTTCGCGAGATCCGCGCCACCAACCAGGAGGCCCATTATCTTGAGGGGCTCAACGTCGTGATCGATGCCGAGGAGCGTGAGACCACCAAGGGCGAGCTCGCTAACGGGCTTTTGGTCAACTCCGCCTTTGCCATCCTGCGTCTGGGTATTGCCACCACGCTGGTTACGGGCGCCGCGGTGGTCGCCTCCGGGCAGGTCGACTTTTTGGTGATGTTTGCCTTCCTGCTTATGGTGAGCCGTATCTATGCGCCCTTTGACCAGGCGTTAATGTTAATGTCCGAGCTGTTTGCCGCCGAGTCGTCTGCCAAGCGCATGCGTTCCATCATGGAAGAGCCTGTGGCGCGGGGCAGCGAGAAATTTGAGCCCGCGGGCCACGATGTGGTGTTCGATCACGTGGCATTTGGCTATGGTGCGGGCGAGGACGGCCGCGCCGGCGAGAAAGTTCTTACCGATGTGAGCTTTACCGCCAAGGAAGGCGAGGTCACGGCGCTGGTCGGTCCTTCGGGTTCCGGTAAGTCTACGGTGAGCCGCCTGGCCGCGCGCTTTTGGGATGCCACCGCGGGCAAGGTTACCGTGGGTGGCGTGGATGTTGCGAGCGTCGATCCCGAGGTGCTCTTGCGCGACTACGCCATTGTGTTCCAAGACGTGCTGCTCTTTGACGACACGGTGATGGGAAACATCCGCCTCGGGCGTCGTGATGCCACCGATGAGGAAGTGCTTGCGGCCGCGCGTGCCGCCAACTGCGACGAGTTCGTGAACCGCATGCCGCAGGGCTATGACACTATGATCGGAGAGAACGGCTCCAAGCTGTCCGGCGGCGAGCGCCAGCGCATCTCTATCGCCCGCGCGCTGCTCAAAGATGCGCCCATCGTGCTGTTGGACGAGGCGACGGCGAGCTTGGATGTGGAGAACGAGACCGTGGTGCAGCAGGCGCTCTCCCGTCTGCTTGCAGGTAAGACGGTTATCGTTATTGCCCACCGTATGCGTACGGTGGAAAATGCCGACAAAATCGTTGTGCTCAAGGATGGAGTGGTTGCCGAACAGGGCACCCCGGCGCAGCTCAAGGCGGCAGGTGGAGAATTCGCCCGCATGGTAGCGCTGCAAAAGGAAGCGGCTGCCTGGCAGCTGTAGGAATGTGACAAAGGGACAGTCCCTTTGTCACATTGAGTTCACCCCCATAGTTTCCAAAGAGTTAACCTTTGTTGACCTCAATAGTTAGATAAACTAAACTGTTTTCCAAAAGTGTGCTCGAGCAAACTTATTTACTCGGGTGCTGAGGCACCGTGCCGCGTCCAATGCGGCAAAAGGGAGAAGCAACATGAAGAAGTCGACGTTCAATACCCTGCTTGTCGGTGGCGGTTTTCTGCTTGGTACGGCTGGCATCAAGCTGCTCACCAGCGCTCCGGTAAAGAATGCCTGCGTGCAGGGTATCGCGTGCGGCATGCGCATCAAGAACGGCTACCAGGATATGGTCGAGCAGGCCAAGGCTAATGTCGACGACATGGTTGCCGAGGCGGCCTATATCACCCAGAGCGAGGCCGCTGCTGACGAGGCAGCCGAGTAACGCTCCCAGGCACAAACTATGAGATTCTCGATTATTAGCGAGATCCCCGGCAGGACCCGTCTTCAATTGGCGGGTCCTGTGCCAGAGAGCGATCTCGATGCGCTTCTTAAGCTTGGCGGCGACATCGACGGCGTGCGCAAGGTGCGCGTTTATGGCCGTATTGGCCAGATGGCGCTCGAATATGACGAGCAGTGTCGTGCGGGCGTTCTCGATGCCCTGGGCGCACTCGATGCTCAAGCTATCGCCGATGCCAAGTCGGGCTACGTGATGCAACTCGAGCCACGCAAGCACAAACTCGTTATGGACCTGGCGACACTCGTCGGTGCCCATTATGCACGTCGCTGGTTCTTGCCGACGCCCCTGCGTGCGGTGTTTGTCGTGGCCGGTTACATGGCATTTTTGCGTGCTGCCCTTCATGAGCTGGCGCAGCCGCGCCTGACCGTTCCCGTGCTCGACGCTTCGGCCATCGGAATTTCGTTCGTCAAGCGTGATGTCGACACCGCGGGCCAGACGATGTTCCTGCTCAACGTGGGCGAGCTGCTCGAGGACTACACCCGCGCCATGAGCGAAAACGAGCTCATCAACTCGCTGCTCGACGTGCCCGACAAGGCGCAAAAAGTGGTCGGCGACACCGAGGTGAGCGTTGCCGCGACCGAGCTTGAGCCCGGCGATCTGGTCGCCGTGCGCACCGGCATGTCCATTTGCATCGACGGCGTTGTCGAGCAGGGGAGCGCTATGGTCAACCAGGCGACCCTGACCGGCGAGCCGCTGGCCGTCGAGCGCAGCGTGGGCGACGACGTGTTCGCCGGTACCGTCGTGGAAGATGGCAGCATCTTGGTGCGCGTGCGCGCCAACACGGCTCAAACCAAGCTCCGCTCAATCGTCTCACTCGTGCAGACGGCCGATTCGCTCAAGTCCGAGGGCCAGTCGCATATGGAGGACCTTGCCAACAAGATCGTCCCGTGGAATTTCCTGCTTGCGGGCCTTGTCGCGCTCACCACACGTAGCCTCATCAAGACCTCGGCGGCGCTGATGGTCGACTACTCGTGTGCACTCAAGCTCACGGGTTCCGTTGCCGTCATGACCGCCATGAGCGATGCCGCCAAGATGGGTGTTATGGTCAAGGGCGCGAAGTACTTTGAGTCGTTTGCCAAGGCCGATACCATTGTGTTTGATAAGACCGGTACGCTGACCGAGGCCCAGCCGCGCCTAGCTTGCGTGCTCACGACCGACGGTTGGAGCGAGGACGAGGTCCTGCGCCTTTCTGCCTGCCTGGAGGAGCATTTCCCGCATCCGGTGGCGCGCGCCGTGGTCAACGCCGCCCGCGAGCGTGGGCTCGAGCATCGCGAGCGCCACGCCGCCGTCGAGTACATCGTGGCGCACGGCATCGCTTCGTCCATCGAAGGGCGTCGCGCCATCATCGGTTCCGCGCACTTTGTATTTGAGGATGAGAGTGCGCAGCTCGAATCCGACATCAAGGAGCGCATCGAGTCCCGGATGCAGGGTCTATCGCCGCTGTATCTGGCGGTCGACGGCAAGGTCGTCGGCGTGCTCGGTATCGAGGACCCGCTCAAGGCCGGGGTCCGTGAGGCCATCGCCGACCTGCATGCGTTGGGCGTCAAGCATGTCGTTATGCTCACGGGCGACTCCGAGCGCACGGCCGAGCGCATTGCTCGCGAGGCAGGCGTCGACGAGTTTAAGGCCGAGCTGTTGCCCGAGGACAAGTACGCGTATGTTGAGCGCATTAAGAGCGAGGGGCGCCACGTTGCCATGGTGGGCGACGGCGTCAACGATTCGCCGGCGCTCGGTTTGGCCGACGTGGGCCTGGCCATGGGTGGCGGAAGCGACATCGCCAAGGAAGTCGCCGATATCATCCTGACCGATACGGATCTGGCCGCAATCGTGCGCCTGCGCCGCATGAGCCAGGGGCTTATCGACCGTCTGACGAGTTCGTATTCCAAGGTGATGCTCACCAACTCGGCGCTGTTGGCATTGGGTATTACCGGCATGATCACTCCGCAGACGTCGTCACTGCTGCACAACGGCTCAACGATCGCCTACAGCCTGGGCAACGCGAAGGCTTACCTGCGCTAGCGTTTTCGATTGAGTATATGGCCTGCATTCGGGCGGTACCGCAGCCGCCAGGGTGCAGGCCTTCTTTTGTTTGACGATATGTTAGCTCGGATATATGCTCGTGCTAGCAATGCTAGTAAATGCTGAAGGTGAGGTTGAGATGGCTACCGTTGGCAGCATGGCACAGGTGAATGTTCGCGTAGATCGCTCGGTTAAAGAGCGCGCCGAGGAAGCGCTGCGGCTTTCGGGCGCCTCGCTGCCCGAGCTCATCAAAAAGGTCGTGGCCAAGGTCGCGCAGGGTGGCGGGCAGTGCGAGGAAGTGCTTGCGGCCGTCGACGACCGGCAGCAGACCGTCGCGCCCGATACTCCGTTCGCCGCGTCGTGGGCAGCGGCAGACCGGCTTTATGCAGATTTGGGCATCGCTACGTCGCCCGTATCCGACGATCGCGGTTGGGACACAATCTATTCCGAAGCCATGGATGAGCATTATCGCCAAAAGGGGATGATCCAGTGAGTGGGGCGCCTCTCAAGATCATGGTAGACGCCAACGTATGGGTTGATTCGTTTTGCGTCGACCATGCCGAGTCGCTTGCCGCGCGTGCGTTTATTGGTCAGGCGACGGAGACGGGGGCATTGCTGTTCTTTCCGGTGCATATCGCCAAGGACGTGCTGTACGTTGTCCAACACGAACTGAAGCGCAGCGTTCTTGCCAGCGGGGGAGCGCTCGACGAGGCGTCTGCCCGTGCAATTGGCGATGCGGCGTTGGCGTTTGTTCGGAACATGACCGAAAACGCCACGGCCGTGGGCGCTGATGCATCCAATCTGTGGCTAGCCGACAAATATCTGACGCTCCATCGCGATTACGAGGACAACTTGGTGCTCGCCGCGTGCAAGCGCGCACAGGTCGATTACTTGGTGACCAACGATCGCAAGCTGCTCGAACATGCCGATCTTGCAGCAAAGACCCCGCGCCAAATGATGCCGATTCTGGCTTTGACCGAACGCGGCGGCGCGGCTATCGGTTAACGCGAACTGTTTGCGGGCCTCTTGGACGACGATGCGCCAAGGGGCCCGCGTCTGCTATTTACAAAAGCTCGGCCTTAATGGCGGGACTTTCTGCGAGCTGCTCGGCTGCCTTTTCGTCAGAGCTGTCGAGTGCTGCCAGGCTGCGGTAGACCCACTCGTTGACCTGGGTGTTCTTGACGCCTGCGGTCTGCATAAGGGCGCCTACCTCGCGGATTGCTGCGAGCAGATCGGCTTTGGGACCCGCGAGCTCGACCTCGATGTCGTGGTAGGCGGCCACGCCGCGGTTCTCACTCACGTGGTCGATAAAGCCCTCGACGGTCTCAAGCTGCTGGGCGAGAGCTGCATCATCGTCAGCGTCCAGCGCGACGAGTGCGTTCGATACCGTGAGGGCGGGATGTCCACAGGGGACAAAGCCTTCGATGACATCCATGGCTTCGGTAATGGTTGAGCCCAGGCCTGCGAGGGCATTGACGAGTTGCTGCTTGGTATCCATAACGGTCCTTTCGGCGGGTCAATTTTGCTTGGCGAAAATATACGTGACGTGTTCGGTAGCAAAAGTGCGAAGTGTGGCACACATTGGGGTCTTCACAGCTCGTGCATAGAACAGCTGTCCGCTTTCAGAACGTGGTAAGATAACACTCCACAAGCGGGGCTCGCCCCGCATGTTCTTTGAAAAGTCGACGGTTATCGGGTGTTTGCAGACCCGACACCATCCAGACTTTCCCGACATTCGGGGGCGACTGGTTTCGACACGATAGCTCTGAGAGAGGAAGCAAGCCGAGGTCTCCTCGCCTCGTTAAACAGGGGTACCGTCAAATTGAATTGACAACAACTCTTCTTTTGAGCCTATGGCTCTCGCTGCTTAGTTTATAGCGGCGCGTCAACCCGGTGATTTCCCCGACACCGGCGCGACGTCATTTTAGGGGAATGCTCCTGCGCACGTAATCGGTATGGCGCGGACTAAGACCGAACCGGTTAGGACGCCGCGAGCGTGTCGCTGCGCGCAAAGCGTCCGAGACTAAACCAGCGACTGAGCTTGGAGATGCCAATCAGGGGGCTTTCGTGGACCGGAGTTCGATTCTCCGCGCCTCCACCATAAGTAACAGGCAGGTAGAGAAGTGTCTCTACCTGCCTTTTTATTTCTAGTCCGCACCGCGGAGAATCGAACTCTATGCAGGGCGCGAGCGTTAAGCAAACGCTACGGCAACGCAGACCGGGACACGCTTTCCCAATGGCGGCCCAGGCGGAAAGTCCATCCCGGAATCCGCGCTCAGACTGGGACGTAGTTTCCGGATGGCGCCTCAAGCGGAAACTGCGACCCGGAATCGAGCCGTAGAGTGGGATATGCTTTCCCAATGGCAGCTCAAGCGGAAAGTACATCCCGGAATCCTCGTTCGGAATGGGATGCAGTTTCCAAATGAATGGCTAGCGGAAAATGCGACCCGGAATTTGCTCTGAGAACGGGACGCGCTTTCCCGCCGACCACCCCGCCCCCTCAACTCCAAAACCTGCGCTCTCGCCATCCCAAAACTGGGTAGAAGAAGGCCAAAACGCAATCGCAGGAGGTCAATATGACTGCAGAAGATAAAGCAAAGAACGCCGGCAAGGTCGCGCTCGTTTTGGAGGGCGGCAGCTTCCGCGGGCAGTTTACTGCGGGCGTGCTCGACGTTCTCATGGAGGCTGGCGTCGAGATTCCGGCGGTATATGGCGTATCGGCCGGCGCCCTCAACGGCGTGAACTACAAGTCGCACCAGATCGGCCGTGCCAACCGCATCAACCTGGCTTTCTGCAATGACAACCGCTTCATGGGCGCCGCATCGTTTGCGTCCACGGGCTCTATTGTGGGTTACGACTTTATCTTCAACGATGTCCAGGACCGCCTAGATCCCTTTGACAACGAGACGTTCGACGCGAGCCCCATCGAGATGTACGCCGTCGCGACGGACATGCTGTTTGGAACGGCCACGTACCTCCCGGTCAAAAGCGCCGTGCTCGATCTCGACGCCGTGCGCGCCTCGACCTCGTTGCCGCTGGTGACGCCGCCGGTCGAGATTGACGGGCACAAATACGTCGACGGTGGCGTAGCCGATTCGATCCCCATCGAGCACGTGCTGGAGGAGGCGGGCTTCGACCGTGCGGTCGTCATCGTCACGCAGGACCGCTCATACGAGAAAAAGCCCTACGAGTTTATGCCTGCCGCGCGCGCCCGCTATGCCGACTACCCCTATCTGCTCGAGGCTATCGAAACACGTCACGACCGTTACAACATCCAGCGCATGCACCTGTGGAAGTATGAGCGCGAGGGCCGCGCGTTGGTCGTCGCTCCGCAAAAGCCGGTCGAGGTCGGCCATGTCGAGCACGATTCGGCAAAGCTTTTGGACCTGTATATCCAGGGCCGTCAGGAGGCAAAGCGCCTGCTCGCGGAAATCCAAGAGTTCGTTGAGCGCTAGCGACGGCGAACCCTCAAAAAATGACAACAGCTAAAGAGCTGGAAAATCACGGCTCGTGGATGACATGTGCAGAAACTCTGGTCGGAGTCAAAATACCTGTTGACTCGTACGGCGAGCGGGGTAATATGGACGGGTTACTTGCAGAGCCCCGTGAATCTCTGTAACAACACGTACTGTACATGGAGGAGTCTAAGTGATTTCGAAATCGACTCACTACGCCAAGCAGGGCGAGGTCCAGCGCAACTGGGTTCTCGTCGACGCCGATGGTGCTGTCCTGGGCCGTCTTGCCACCCAGATCGCAATGATCCTGCGCGGTAAGAACAAGCCCCAGTTCACGCCCAACAGCGACTGCGGCGACTTCGTTGTCGTCATCAACGCCGATAAGGTCCAGCTTACCGGTAACAAGGCCGACACGAAGACCTATTATCGCCACAGCGGCTACAACGGCGGCCTCAAGGCTGAGAGCTTCCGCCAGGCTATGGAGAAGCACCCGGAGAAGGTCATCGAGCGCGCCGTTCGCGGTATGCTGCCCAAGACCACCCTCGGCCGTGCCCAGATGACCAAGCTTAAGGTCTACGCTGGTGCCGAGCATCCGCATGCTGCCCAGAACCCCACGAAGATTGAGCTGGAGGCTTAAAGATGGCTGAGAACACCGTTGTTTACCAGGGTACCGGCCGTCGTAAGAACGCCGTCGCCCGCGTCCGTCTCGTCCCCGGCACCGGCAAGGTGACCATCAACAAGCGTGACGCCGAGCAGTATTTCGGCCGTCATCAGCTCGTTGAGAACGCCCTTGCTCCCTTCAAGGTGACCGACACCGCCGGTCAGTTCGACGTTATCGCTCTGTGCGATGGCGGCGGCATTTCCGGTCAGTCCGGCGCTCTGCGCCTGGGCATCGCTCGTGCTCTTCTGAACGCTGGCGACTACCGTGCTGACCTCAAGAAGGCCGGTTTCCTTACGCGCGATGCTCGCGTGGTCGAGCGCAAGAAGTACGGCCTCAAGAAGGCCCGCCGCGCTCCCCAGTTCTCCAAGCGCTAAGGTTTTATCTCCTTTCGAGATACAATGTACAAGCGGGGCCTGCCGATTCCTCGGCGGGTCCCGCTTTTCTTTTTCGACTAGGGTGGGCGGTTGCATATCGCCTGCTAGGGAAGGAGCGATCCTATGCCCCAGAACATCTTCGGTACCGACGGCGTCCGTGGCGTCGCCAATGCCGACCTCTCGTGCGACCTCGCGTTTCGACTGGGCCGCGCGGCGACCAAGTTTCTTGGTCCGGACATCTGCATCGGCCGTGACACGCGCCTTTCGGGCACCATGCTCGAGAGCGCTCTGACCGCCGGCATCATGGCCGAGGGCGGCCGTCCGCATTGCTGCGGCGTTATCCCCACGCCCGCCGTGGCGCTGCTCACTGTTCAGAACGAGCTCGACGGCGGCATCGTCATCTCCGCTTCGCATAATCCGCCGGAGTTCAACGGCATCAAGTTCTTTAGCCGCAAGGGTATGAAGCTTCCCGATGCTGTCGAGGAAGAGATCAGCGCCTGGGTCATGTCCGAGGAAGCCATGGCTGCCGACACGCTGCCGACCGGTGCCGGCGTGGGCCACATCATCAAGATGAAGGACGCCCGCAAGGCATACGTCGACCACGCCATCGATACGCTTGATGGCCTGAGGCTCGATGGCCTGGTCGTTGCCGTCGACTGCGGTCACGGTGCTTCCTGCCAGACTACGCCCGCCGCGCTGCAACGCTTGGGTGCCACGGTGCACGCCATCAACACCGATTACTGCGGCACCGACATTAACGTTGAGTGCGGCTCTACGCACCTCGAGCCCCTGCGCGAGCTCGTGCTGCGCACCCATGCTGACATCGGTCTGGCCCACGACGGCGACGCCGACCGCGTACTGTTCGTGGACAGCGAGGGCAACGAGATCGATGGCGACTACATTCTTGCCATCTGCGGTTCTGACCTCGCCGCTCGCGGCAAGCTCGCCAACTCCGAGATCGTCTCGACCGTCATGTGCAACCTGGGCTTCTCCATCGCTATGAAGGAGCAGGGCTTCGAGATGGTTCAGACCGCCGTGGGCGACCGCTACGTTCTGGAGCGCATGCTCGCGGACGGCGCCGTCATCGGCGGCGAACAGTCCGGCCACATCATCTTCCTGGAGCACAACACCACCGGCGACGGCTTGGTGACGGCTCTGCAGCTGCTGGCCGTGCTCAAGCGCACCGGTCGTACCCTCACCGATCTTGCCGGCATCATGAAGAAGTACCCGCAGGTGCTCGTCAACGTGCATTCCGACAACAAGGCTGGTCTGGACGATTGCCAGCCCATCTGGGATGCCGTCGCTGCTGCCGAGAAGGAGCTTGACGGCCGCGGCCGCATTCTGGTGCGCCCGAGCGGTACCGAGCCGCTGGTCCGCGTGATGGCCGAGGCCGAGACGCACGAGCTGACCCAGCGCGTTGTCGACGACATCGTCGAGGTTGTCAAGCGCGAACTTCCCTAATGGTCAAAAACGGGTGCCAAGTGGTAAACTGTTAAGGTTATTTTGGTTGATCGGTATGTCCGAGGGGGAGCATGTTCACTAAAGTCCTAAGGTCTTTTGGTATGCGTGGTCGAGTCCTTACGTTGGATGCTCCCATCTCGGGCGACGTCATTCCGCTTTCCGAGGTAAACGACCAGACGTTTGCCACCGGCCTTTTGGGCCAGGGCGTGGCGATTCAGCCCACCGGAACGCGTGTGATTGCACCGGCTGATGCCAAGGTCGAGGCCATTTTTCCCACGGGACACGCTGTTGCGCTTAACACGGTCGATGGTCTGGACGTGCTCATCCACGTTGGTTTGGACACTGTTCAGCTCGAGGGCAAGCACTTTACCGTACATGCGCAAGTGGGTGACATCGTCCATAAGGGCGATGTGCTCATTGAGTTCGATCGCGAGGCAATTGCTGCCGAGGGCTACGATGTGACGGTTCCCATCTTGGTATGCAACTCCGTTGAGTTCTCGAGCATCAAGGGCTCCGTTGGCGTGCATGTCGAAGAGATGGACCAGCTCATCGTTGCTCGCGAGCGCTAGCAAGTGCACGTGGCCATTAGCCTACAATTCAAACACGTTTACGGAGGGCGCCCTTGAAAGAGGACGCCCTCCGTGGCAAGATGGGATTTGTCCGAGGCTAAACAGCTTTGGGTCACCGTGGACGGGCAGGGGCCTCGACGCGGCTAGACACGAGACACATACATTACGCGACCTCGCCCTGGTGGCCGCACACGTTGGTTGCGGCCGACGCGGGCCGCGGGCAAGTGCTTGTAAGGGAGCCTTGCCTCTCTTGTACGAGAAAGGACGCGTAATGAAGATCATTAAAGCTAAAGACTACGAGGATATGAGCCGCAAGGCCGCTAATATCATCTCGGCCCAGGTTATCCTCAAGCCCGACTGTGTGCTGGGCCTTGCCACCGGCTCCACCCCGATCGGTGCCTACAAGCAGCTCGCTGCTTGGTACGAGAAGGGCGACGTCGACTTTGCCGAGGTCAGCACCTACAACCTGGACGAGTATCGCGGCCTTTCGCACGACGATCCCCAGAGCTATCACTACTTCATGCGTGAGAACTTCTTCGATCACATCAACATCGACCTGAACAACACGCATGTGCCCGACGGTTCCAACCCCGACGCCGCCGCTGCCTGCTCTGAGTACGACAAGATTGTCGCCGACGCCGGTTACCCGGATCTGCAGCTGCTCGGCATTGGCAACAACGGCCACATCGGCTTCAACGAGCCCGATGACCACTTCTCCAAGGGTACGCACTGCGTCGACCTCACCGAGAGCACCATTCAGGCCAACAGCCGCCTGTTCGACAGCATCGACGATGTTCCCCGTCAGGCCTACACCATGGGCACTCAGACCATCATGTATGCCCGCATGATCCTGGTTGTCGCCAACGGCGAGGCCAAGGCTCAGGCCGTGCACGATATGTGCTATGGTCCGGTTACGCCCGAGTGCCCGGCTTCGATCCTGCAGCTGCACACCAACTGCGTTGTCGTTGCCGACGAGGCCGCCCTTTCGCTCTGCGAGTAGCGCGAATCCTGCAGCTCGACATAGCCTTGCCTAAGGCCTCCGCTTTGCGGGGGCCTTTTTGCTATCCCTTTCCGCCCACTTGACCAAAAACTTGCCGCAAGCTTGACGAATGCCGGATGCCCAACAGTTTGATTCATTCCATATCAGATTCTATGCAAAAATGCCACTAAAAGGTCGTAGACGGTAGCGGGTGCTAGGCGAGTTGAATGACATAACTGAACCTTGTTCATCTGCGTTACACTGCCGCTTAGATGGGACAAGCTGACAAGCTCATTTACCTGCTTAAAGACCGATTAGTCAGGGGATTAATAACAATCGGCCCTCGCTGTACAAAAACTTGCCGCTTGCGTACCAAAAGACAACTTAAAACACAAGGTCGCTCTATTCATAGCGCGGCTTGTATGGTCTTGCGGCTACAGTGTCCATACGGTCGAGTTGAGGAGCGGGCATGGTAAATGATTTGAGCGGTATAGACGACCTCGAGCTGATGCCGCTGGGCGGAGGCTATATGGTGCGACGCGAACGCTTGATGAATGAGCTTATCGCCAAGGGCCGAAAGGCCGGCATCGTGGTTCTTTATGCGCCCGACGGGTTTGGGAAGACCTCGGTGCTGCTGCAGTACACCCATGAGGTTAAATGCGACCCGACGCGAGGCCCCGTGCGGATTATCGAGGCCGATCGCGCCACTGGGCGCGAGGTGTTTATGCAGCTCGAGGTGGTTACCGAAGAACTCAAAGACAAACCGCACTCCCTTATCGCGATTGATAATGTGCCAAACCTCGATCAGCACGATACCGAAGACCTCATCGACAGGATTCGCGGCCTGCGCGCTATGGGGGTAGGGGTCTTTATCTCCTGCCGTCCTTCAAATCGTCAGCTGATTCATGGGCTGGGCGATTCGGTTAAGATCAATGCGCAGATGCTCAAGGTGCATGCCTATGAGTATTCGGCGTGGGCATCGGCGTTTTCGATCAGCACATCGCTCGACTTTTATCAGCTCACGCAGGGCGTGCCCGAGCTCGTTTCGGCATTGCAGACGGGTCTGTATGGCCAAGGCGACGTAGCCGGTCTGCTCGAAAACGAGATTGTCAACGTATATGGCGCGGCACTTGTCGATCTGGCTTCGCTCGACAATAATGCGCTGTTTTGCGTGGCATGTCTCATGGTTTTGATGGGCGAGGGCAATATAGCAGAACTCGAGGCTTGTGGGGTAAGGCTGTCGATGGTCGACCAGTCCTACTTTGTACGCGACTACCCGATCTTTGGCTTGGACCCCGCCGAGCGGAGTTTTACGTGTCTGGGCACGGAGGATAACGGACGCTTGCGTTTGCGTAAGTTGGTGGCCGAGGTTCGCCCCGAACTTGTTCCGAGGGCGGCCCGGATTTTGCTTAAGGCGGGCCGATGCGATGCGGCGATGGGCCTGGCGGACGCCTTTTTGGACCGTGAGGCGGTTCTTGAACTTGCTGGACAGTATGGGGTCGATCTGGCTCTGACGGGGCATGGGGCCGATATCTGCCGAGCAGCGCTGGGCACGATCGATGCCGACGATCCGGCTCCAGAGCCAACGCCTGCCGAGGCGCTCGGCGTATATCTGGCAGCGGTCAGCGTGTCCAATACAAAGCTCGCTCGCTATATGGCATCGGTCATCGAGCGCGGGGGCGAACGGGCGGCCTGCGAAATAGACCCTGTTTCATGGAGGGTGGCCCAGACACTGACGGCTGTTTGCTATGGGGACAACGGGCTTGGGCTTCCTACGAACCTGGCCGTGCCAGAAATCGAGACATCCCATACCGCACTCGATATGTTGTCTGCGCATATCGAGGTCAAGCGCTGTCTGACCGAGCGGGGAGATGACGGCGGCGTTCTACAGCAGCTCAAAACGAGCAGGGCCTACGACTGCGAGCTCGACATCGCGGGGATTGTTATACGGGCCGATAGCATGCTGGTGGAGCTCTTTGACGGGTCGTTTTCGGGAACCGATGAACGCGACGACGAGATGGCGCTGGTGCGGGAGGCACTCGACGTGCGTGGGCTTAAGGCGATGGCTATCTGGGTGCGCATGGTGTTGGCGGCACGGCGGCTCCTTTCCGGCTTGCCGGTAACCGACGATGCGGCGTTCAACGAGCTCGATCGTTTTGCCGTGCGCATGCGTGACAACCAGATTCAGCTGTTTGGCCTGTTGTTAGAAGGCTGGCAGTCGCTGGCAGAGGGACGGCCGGTTAATGCAAAGTTCCGTGCGGTCCAAGTGCTCAAACTTGCCGAGGAGTCGATTGCGTACATGCGCGATAACGCATTGCTGCTGGAGCGCGCAGCGTATCTGCGTAACACCTCGATGGTTTCGGTGCGCGAGGAAGCGGAGTTGCTCGATATAAGCCAGACACAGGTTGGTGGAGCGGAGGCCTGGATGGTGGCGCTGCATTTGGCCTGTGCGGGCCGAGACAGCGACCTTGCGGCCTGGATGTCCATGAATCGTGCGGGGATTCTAGAGCCATCGTATCGGCTCTTTGCGCGCCTTGCCATGCATTGTCTGGGCGAGCCGGCGGGCAGGATACGCAAGAAGCTTCCCGTGCGCGAACTGTCGCGGTACTCGCTGCGCGACGATTTGGAAGGGGAGGGTGAGCGCCTATTCCAGGCCGGCGAGGTTGAAGCCGTTGATACCATCGACCATATCGAGATTCGCATGTTTGGTGCGTTTCGCGCCGAGCGCGACGGGTTTCCCATCACGGACAAAATGTGGCGCCGCAAGAAGGCGGCGACACTTGCCGAGCGGCTTGCGCTGGGCATGGATGCGCTCGTCGATCGTGAGACGCTGGCCATGGAGCTGTGGCCCCATGCCGAGTTTAATAGCGCCCGCAACAACCTGTACTCGACGATATCGCGCTTGCGGTCGGCTTTGGGGCCAACGCCGGATGGCAAGTCGTGTGTGCTCATCCAAAATGAATGCATCGGACTCAACGGCGACTACGTCAAGACCGATGTACGGCTGTTCGACCAGATAAGCCGCGAGGTTTTGGGAAATCGCACGGGTGCGCGCGGGCCCCATCTGGTCGAGTTGTGCCTTAAGATTGAGCAGCTTTATGCCGGACCGCTGTATGTTCCCAATGGCTGTAATCCCACCTACTTTTTGCGTATGCGACGCATTATGCAGTCAAAGTACATCGATTGCATGATTAAGGGAGCAAATGCCGCTCTAGAAGAAAACGACCTGCAGTCGGCGATTTGGCTAGCGGAGTCGGGGCTTCGGCAGGAAACGGCGCGTGAGGATATGGTGCGCTGCGCCATGCGCGTCTACAGTGCGGCGGGGCGGCGGCGCGATATCGTTGAGCTATACAGCGGGCATATGCACCATCTGAGGGAGCAGGTCAATGGCGTGCCCGAGCCCGAGACGCGGCGTCTATACGAGCGCTTGGTGGAGGGGCGGCTCAATCGCGTGCTGGTCGAGCGATAAAAAACGGGCGCCCGAAGTATTCGGGCACCCGTAAGCTTGCTATGTGTCGGCTCGCTGGATCATTGACTCTTAGACGAGCTTAATCTTCTCGATGTCCTTGCGCGAGGACTCGCGATACAGCGAGAACTTGCGGCCGATAACCTGGACGACCTCGGCATGGCAGCGATCGGCGAGCTCTTCGGCGGCCTCGCGGGCGGAAAGGCTGGAACCATCGAGTACGGAGCACTTAACGAGCTCGTGCTTCTCCAGGTAGGCGACCGTCTGCTCGACGGTGCCCTCGTTGATGTCGGACTTGCCGATGATGATGGCGGGGTTGAGGTGATGGGCCATGCTGCGAAGCTGCTTGACCTGGGCTCCTGTCAGTGCCATGGGTTCTCGCTTTCTATGTTATGGGGCGCCCCGCGACGGGGCCTTAATCTACGTGAGCTGTCCCACGATAGCGCAGGAACGGCGCGGTGTGGAGCGCGTTCGCCCAGTTCAAAAAGAATGCGGATGCCGAGTGAGTGGGCGGCGGGGCTGCGAACGGGCTATGAGCTGGGCGCAGAGACCGGCTCCCATGCAATAAACGCCCAACGAACCTTGCGGACATGATCGAGCATATAGCGCCCCTGCGGCACGCCCTTGGAGCCCGGCTCACCGGCATGGGGGTTCTCAATCATGTGCTGGGCGATGTAGTCGCGCAGGCGGTCGATCTTATCCTCGTTGCCATGCTCGAGCATACGGGAGAAGTCCGTCACGCCTGCCTCGAGGCTATCGAAGGTATCGCGACGAGGCGATTCAAAGTACGTAACCTGCGGCAACGCACCCATCTGAATAAGGATGTTAAAGGCATACACAAAGCCATTACTGCAGGTAACCGAGGCACCGATGGCGTTCATCAAGTGCAGATCATAGCGCGGGCTGGAGTTGGCGACCATCGTGACAGCACAACGACGACGAGCCGTACGATCAAGCTTGGCAAGTGCGCCTTTTAGATTGGTCGTCGTAACCGACCGACTGGCAAAGGCGACATCCACCGCCTTCGCGACCGGTCCAACCAAATCCCAATCATCATCCCAAGCAAGCTCAAGCGGCGTTATGCGCCCCTCGAGTCCGTAGTACTCAATGCCGGCATCAAGCGTGCCCAGCATAGCGGGGGAGAAGTCGGCAGCAATCACAGGATGCCCAGCCTGAGCAAGCGGAATAGCAATCGACCCAGCCCCACATCCCATATCCAGCACCGACTCGTCTGGCTCAAGCGCCAACAGCTTCATAAAATCCCGAGCATAAGGGGCAGTCTCAAGCGGCCGAAAATGCCGAGCCCGCTTATCCCACTCAAAAGAATCATCAGCCCGCCGCCGATCAGCTTGCAGACGCATCCATTCGCCATTCCAATCCGCAGAAAGCAGCTCAGAACGAATCAAATCATCAGCCACGGGCCATCTCCTCACAACAAAAAAGCGACTCCTCCCAAAAGAAGAGCCGCAACCAGCATATATCAGAAAAAGAACCGTTCCAACGCCAAGCCGCCGCACCAGTCAAGTGGTGCAGGAGCGAAGCAACTGCAACCGGGATAGAACCCAACTGAGGTCCCGTTGTGCGGGAGCCCCGGGGAGGGCAAATATATAAGGTCGATCGCGAGTTCCGCACGAGCCGGAGAGCACTTAATGTGCTCTCCGTGCGAGTCAGGACTGTCCGAGCAGGCGACCTTATATATTTGCCCTCCCCGGGGCTCCTCGCCAGTCCCCCTCAGCTAGTTCTTCAGCGAGTTCAGCGGTGCCGGGAAGCGTCCGCCACGGTGGGCAAGCACGGTGCCGGCGTTGGGGTTCACCGGCATGATGGGTGCACGGCCAAACAGGCCGCCGTACTCGACGCAGTCGCCCACGCCCTTGCCGATGGCGGGAATCACGCGCACGGCCGTGGTCTTGTTGTTGATGACGCCGATGGCCATCTCGTCGGCGATGATGCCGGCGATGGTCTCGACCGGGGTGTCACCGGGGATGGCGATCATGTCCAGGCCAACGGAGCACACACAGGTCATGGCCTCGAGCTTCTCGAGCGAAAGCGCACCGGCCTCGACGGCGGCGATCATGCCGGCATCCTCGGACACGGGGATAAAGGCGCCAGAGAGACCGCCCACGCTGGAGCTGGCCATGACGCCGCCCTTCTTGACGGCATCGTTGAGCATGGCGAGCGCGCAGGTCGTGCCCGGGCCACCGCAGGTGCCCACGCCGATGATCTCGAGGATGCGCGCGACGGAGTCGCCGATGGCAGGCGTGGGAGCCAGCGACAGGTCGACAATGCCCTTCTCGACACCCAGACGATGGGCGGCCTCGCGGCTCATGAGCTCGCCGGCGCGGGTGATCTTAAAGGCGGTCTGCTTAATCTTCTCGGCGACTTCCATCATCGATGCGGAGTCGGGCAGCGTCTCCAGGGCTGCGGCCATAACGCCGGGGCCCGAGACGCCTACGTTGATGACGGCGTCGGCCTCGCCACCGCCGTGAACGGCGCCCGCCATAAACGGGGAGTCCTCGACCATGTTGGCAAAGCAGACAAATTTGGAGGCGCCGACGGAGTCCTGGCCGGCCGTGAGCTTGGCGGCATCGATGATGGTCTGGCCGGCCATGAGCACGGCATCCATGTTGATGCCGGCGCGCAGGCTGGCGACGTTGACGCTGGAGCAGACGCGGCTCGTGGTGGCGAGCGCCTGGGGGATGGACTGGATGACGCGGCGGTCGGCGTCGCCGATGCCCTTCTGGACGAGCGCGGAGAAGCCGCCCAGGTAATCGATGCCGAGCGTCTCGGCCGCGCGGTCGAGGGCATGCGCGATGGGGGTGAGGTCCTCATCCTTGCAGCACGCGGCGATCTGCGCCACCGGGGTGACGGAAACACGCTTGTTGACGATGGGGATACCGTACTCGCGCTCGAGGTTCTCGGCGGTCTCGACCAGATGCTCAGCCGTGTGCGTCACGTGGTCGTAGATCTTCGTGCACATGCGGTCGAGGTTCTCGTCACCGCAACCCATGAGCGAAACACCCATGGTGATGGTCCTGATGTCGAGGTTCTGCTCCTCAACCATGCCGCGGGTTTCCGCGATTTCTGCGGGCGTGATCGCCATCCTTGCGCTCCTATCTGCCAAAACGAGCATAGTCTTATCTATTCTAACGTGCCGCACGTGCCAAGTGGCGCATGCGGCACGTTTTGGTGCTCGGTTGTTTCCGTTGTGTTACTGCCCAAAGACCTCTTCGGCGATACGAGCGCTTTCGGCGGCGTCCTTGGCGTAGTAGTCCGCGCCGATCTGCTTGGCGTATTCGGGGGTGAGTACGGCGCCGCCTACGATGATCTTGACGCCCGGCACCTCAGTATGAAGCAGCTTGATGGTCTCCTCCATGGCCACGACGGTGGTAGTCATAAGCGCCGAGAGGCCGACGAGCTTAATGTCACGCTCCTTGACGGTCTTGAGCACCTCTTGCGGATCGACGTCGCGGCCCAGGTCAAAGACGGTGTAGCCGTAGTTATCGAGCAGCATTTTGACAATGTTCTTGCCAATATCGTGGATGTCGCCCTTGACGGTGGCCACGCAGATCTTGCCTTTGTCGGCAATCTCGCCGGCGGGCATTAGGCGCTTGATGGTGTCGAAGCCCACGCGTGCGGCTTCGGCCGAAGCCATAAGCTGCGGCAAGAAGAACTTGCCCTGGTCAAAGAGGACGCCAACCTCGTCGAGGGCGGGGATAAAGTGATTGTTGATGAGGTCCATAGCGTCGTGGTCTGTCAGCAGACGCTCGGTCTCGGCAGCGATCTCGCCTTTGCGGCCCGAGACGACCATTCGACGAATCGGGTCGTCGTTGCCGTCAGTGCCGGCGGTGCCAGCAGCAGGCGCGGCATCACTCGATGCGGCCTGAGCCGCTGCCGGGTTGGCGGCGATCTTGTACGGATCGGTCCAACCGGCGTAGCGCTCGATGTATCCGGTCGAGCCCTCGTCTTCAACGCTCAGGACGCGATAGCTGTAGACGGTATCCATAAAGCGCTTGGAGCCCGGGTTCATGATGGGGGCGTCCAGGCCCGCGCCAAAGGCGGCGGCCAAAAAGACCGAGCCCAGCAGCGGGCGGGCAGGCAGGCCAAAGCTGATGTTCGACACGCCGAGCGCGCATTTGACGCCCAGGCGCTCCTTGCACATAGACATGGCGCGCAGGATCTGCTCAGCCTGGCGCTGGTTGGTCGAGGCGGTCATGACCAGGCAGTCGATGAGGATGCGGTCTGGGCCGATGCCGTAACGGGCAGCCTCGGCCACGATGCGCTCGGCGATGGCATAACGTGCCTCGGCGGTATCCGGGATGCCGCCTTCGTCGAGCGTGAGGCCGACGACGTTGGTGCCGTAGTGGGCGACCAGCGGGAAAATCTCGTCCATGATCTGCTGTTTGCCATTGACCGAGTTGATGATGGGCTTGCCGGCATAGCGGCGCACGGCGGCCTCGACGGCGGCGGGATCGGTGGAGTCGATCTGCAGCGGCAGCAGCGTGGAGCCTTGGAGCTGCTCGGTGGCCTGTTGGATAATCTTGACCTCGTCGATCTCGGGCAGGCCGACGTTGACGTCCAGGATGTCGGCGCCCTGTTCCTGCTGGCTGATGCCCTGGCTCACGACGTAGTCCAGATCGCCGTCGCGCAGGGCCTGCTGCAGGCGCTTTTTGCCGGTGGGGTTGATGCGCTCGCCGATGACGGCGATCTTGTGGCCGTCGCAGGGAAGGTCCACCACGGTCTGGGCGCTTGTGACCGACATGCTGGGCTTGCGGTGGCGCGGGCTGGGCGTGTGGTTGTCGATAAGCGTGCGCAAGGCCGCCATGTGCGCCGGCGTGGTGCCGCAGCAACCGCCCACGACGCTCACGCCGTCGGCGATCATGCCGGCGACGGCCTCGGCGTATTCGGGGGCCTGGATATCAAAGACGGTGTTGCCGTCGTCGTCCACATGGGGGAGTCCTGCATTGGCCTGCACCATAACGGGCTTGTCGGTAACGGTGAGCATACGTGCGGCGAGTCCTCGGAGCTCGGCCGGTCCTTGGCTGCAGTTGATGCCCAAAACGTCGGCACCGATGGCGTCGAGCGTGATGGCGGCGACCTCGGGACTCGTGCCCAGGAAGGTACGGCCGTCTTCCTCAAAGGTCATGGTGGCAAAGACGGGCAGGTCGGAGTTCTCGCGGCAGGCGAGGACCGCCGCCTTGATCTCGGCCAGGTCGGTCATGGTCTCGATAATAAAGAGGTCCACGCCCGCGGCGACGCCGGCGCGCACTTCCTCGGCAAAGAGGTCATAGGCCTCGTCGAAGCTCAGGGTACCCAGGGGGCGAAGCAGCGCGCCGATGGGGCCGATATCGCCGGCGACGTAGCGGGCGCCGGCCTCGCGGGCACAGGCGACGGCCGCGGCAAAGACGTCTGCCACGGTGGCGGCACCGTCGAGCTTGTGGGCGTTGGCGCCAAAGGTGTTGGCGGTGATCACGTCGCAGCCGGCCTCGACGTACTGACGCTGAATGTCGGTAATGACCTGGGGTTCCTCAAAGTTGAGCAGCTCGGGCAGGGCGCCCGCCTTCATGCCGGCGGCCTGCAACATGGTGCCCATGCCGCCGTCGAACAGCAGGTGTCCCGTGCCCTCGATGGCCGCACGCAGGCGATCGTCCTTAATGCGCAGATCGTCGATCGTGCGCGTCTTGTACGTGGCACCGTTGCGACGTGCAGCATCAACGGGTGCTGCCAATGCAGTGCCGTCAGAATCATGAGTGATAAGCGGAGTAAACATCGGGGGCTCCTAATGGCTGGAATAGCAGGTGGTGTGGGCGGCGCGGAAGCGGCAGTGCTCGCGCATACGGCAGATATTGCAGGTGGGGCGGCTCTGGGCGTCGTGGACCTCGCCGTCAAACAGACCGATCACCGCGGTCACGCTCTTGGTGGGCATGAGTAGGCTGGTGGGTGTGACGGTCAGGCCGATGAGCCGCGTGGCGTTGAGTGCATTGACGATCGCGCGCTGGGCCGAAAGCGGGCAGTCGCCGTAGCCGGGACTAAAGCGCCAGTTGCCGGCGAGCCCATGAACGGCGGCGTCCGTCTTGACCTGCTGGTCCATTTGCTCAACGGCGGCTTCCACGTAAGCGGAGCACGCGGCGTCGAGCACGGCGCCCTCCAGGGGATGTTGGGCTCCCGTGGTGCGCAGACGGCGCTCGGCGTCCATGCCGAGGGTGCATGCCATGAGCGCGGCAAAGCGGGCATCTTTGAGATGTCGATAGATATCGCGACCTCGCAGCTCAACGTTGGTGCCAACCAGACGGATGCTGGGCTCTCCCTGCTCGTCCACGCCCGTGGCATCGACGGCAAACACGCGGCGCACGCCACGGGGCTCAATGTCCAGTTCCAGACGTTCAACGACAAGCTCAATACGTCGTGACAGTTCGGGCTCAATCTGCTGGCCGCCGTAACCCAGATACCGCAGCATCTCGGCACGGTCGACACGGGGATGGTGCGCGGCATCGATACGGTAGAGCGCCGGCGACGCAAGGTCGGCCGGCACTTCGACAGCGGTTGTATCGATGTGCGATTTTTCCATTACCCCAGGCGTTCCATAATGGTCGCGGCGATCGCAGGACGGTTCATAGTGTACAGGTGCAGGCCGTCGGCGCCGTGCTCCTTGAGGTCGCAAAGTTGGCGGGCGGCATAATCTACACCGGCTGCCTGCAGGCTCTCGGGGTCATTCTCGTACTTGGCGAGAATCTTGATGACGGGGGAGGGCAACGACGCGCCGCACATAAAGACCATGCGGCTGATCTGTGACTTGCCCATAAACGGCATGATGCCCGCGGTAATGGGCACGGTGATGCCGGCTTTGTTGGCAAGCTCGCGGAAGCGGTAGAAGCACTCGTTATCAAAGAAGAGCTGCGTCACAAAGAAGCTCGCGCCGGCGTCCTGCTTTTGCTTGAGGTGTTCGACCGAGAGGTTGAGATCCTCACAGGCAATGTGGCCCTCGGGGTAGGCTGCGGCGCCCACGCAAAAGCCGGCGTCGACGAGCTCGGGGATGAGGTCGCGGGCGTAGGCGTAGTCCGAGGCGGGCTTGTCGTCCTCGGTCGCGCCAGCGGGAAGATCGCCACGCAGGGCCAGGATGTTTTCCACGCCGGCGGTGCGATACTCGTCGATCTTGGCGGCGATATCGGCGTGCGAGCGGCCCACGCAGGTAAGGTGTGCCACCGAGGGCGTGTCGAATTCGCTCGTAATCATATGCGCGATGGGGGCGGTGGCGGCACCGTTGCCCGAGCCGCCGGCCGAGCAGGTGACCGAGACAAAGCTCGGCGAAAGCTTGCACAGATTGCCTGCCACTTCGCGAGCCATGTCGAGGGTCAGTTCGCCCTTGGGCGGGAACATCTCAAACGAAATGGGCGCGGTGCCCTGGGATGCTGCCTGCTTAAAAACCTCGTCGACGCGCATATCGTGCTCCTCTAGATACGTAATAGTGTGATGTGTTGTAAGGATTCTACAGCACCACTGTGCCACGGTGGAGTTTCACTCGCTATTTGAGGATACCAATCAAAGATGCCTTGCTATCGGCTTTCTCTATAACAGAGCGGCTAATCTAGGCACGGACTATAAAGACTGGTATCTGATGCAAAATACCAGTTAATAGAGCTCCATCCCAAATTGACTACCCTTAAACTATGGGGAGAGGTCTGCAATTTATGCAGTTGATTGGCTGTTGAGGGTGGCAACGCCGCCTCGATAGGGTAACCTCATTGATTGGTTTCGCGACAGCAACATAACGGTAATGTCGCGGAAACACGGCGAGTCTAAGCTATGACTCGTTCGTTAGTAATCAACACCGCTTCTCACGCGGTGCCGATACGAAGGGAGTTCCGTATGGCCGAACTTACTGACCGCTTCGGGACCATGGTGTTCTCTGAGGAAGTCATGAAGGACTACCTCCCCAAGGACATTTGGAAGCGCCTTGCTGCAACCCTCGAGGGCGGTGAGCCGCTCGACCTGGATGTGGCCAACGCCGTTGCCCATGCCATGAAGGTCTGGGCCATCTCCAAGGGCGCGACGCACTACGCACATTGGTTCCAGCCTCTTTCGGGCATTACTTCCGAGAAGCACGACAGCTTCCTGGAGCCCAACCACGACGGCACCGCCATTACCAAGTTTACGGGCAAGAACCTCATCCAGGGCGAGCCGGACGCCTCCAGCTTCCCCAACGGCGGCCTGCGCGCCACCTTCGAGGCCCGTGGCTACACCGCTTGGGATCCCACCAGCCCCGCCTTTATCAAGGACGATGTCCTGTGCATCCCCACGGCTTTCTGCTCCTACACGGGCGAGGCCCTGGACAAGAAGACCCCGCTGCTGCGTTCCATGACCGCGCTCTCGCGTGAGTCTAAGCGCGTTTTGGCGCTGTTCGGTAAGACCCCCAAGAAGGTCGTTCCTTCCGTGGGCGACGAGCAGGAGTACTTCCTGATCAAGAAGGACGCTTACCGCAAGCGCAAGGACCTGGTCATCACCGGCCGCACCCTCTTTGGTGCTGCTCCATGCAAGGGCCAGGAGCTCGAGGAGCACTACTTTGGCGCTATCCGCCCCACCGTCTCGGCCTACATGAAGGACCTGGACGATGAGCTGTGGGCGCTCGGCATTCCCGCCAAGACCAAGCACAACGAGGTCGCTCCCTGCCAGCATGAGCTCGCACCGGTCTATGGCGAGGTCAACGAGGCCATCGACCAGAATCTGGTCATGATGGAGAAGATGAAGCTCATCGCCTCCCGCCACGACTTGGTCTGCCTGCTGCACGAGAAGCCCTTTGAGGGCATCAATGGTTCGGGCAAGCACAACAACTGGTCGCTTGGCACCGAGTCCGAGAATCTGCTCGATCCGGGCGACACCCCGCTCGACAACCTGCAGTTCATCGTCTTCCTCACCGCGGTGATCGAGGCCGTCGATAACTATCAGGAACTCCTGCGCGCCTCTGTTGCCTCGGCCGGCAACGACCATCGTCTGGGCGCCAACGAGGCTCCTCCGGCGATTATGTCCATCTTCCTGGGCGACCAGCTTACCGAGGTCGTCGAGAAGATCATCGATGGCAAGGCTTCCGTCCATGCCACGCGCGGCGTGCTCGACCTGGGCGCCGATACCCTGCCCAAGCTGATGCAGGACAACACTGACCGCAACCGCACCTCCCCGTTCGCCTTCACCGGCAACAAGTTCGAGTTCCGTGCCTGCGGCTCCGAGCAGAACGTCTCCGACTCCAACCTGGTGCTCGATGCCGCCGTGGCCAAGTCGCTCAAGTCCTTCGCTGACGCGCTTGAGGGCACGCCCGAGGATAAGTTCCAGGACGCCGCGCTCGAGTACTGCAAGAAGGTCCTGACCGACCACCAGCGCATCCTCTTCTCCGGCGATGGCTACTCCGACGAGTGGCCCGTCGAGGCCGAGAAGCGCGGCCTTGCCAACAACAAGACCACGGCCGACGCCCTGCCCGCCTTTGTTTCCGATAAGGCTATCGCGCTCTTTGAGGAGACGGGCATTCTGACCAAGGCCGAGGCCCAGTGCCGCTACGACTGCAAGCTCGAGAAGTACAACAAGCTTATGAACATCGAGGCCACCACGATGGTTCGCGAGGCGCGTCGTACCTATCGCCCGGTCATTACCGCCTATGCCACCAAGGTCGCTAAGGGCCTTGAGGCTATCCGTGCTGCCGGTGCCGATGCTGCCATGCAGTGCGAGCAGAACACGCTCAACAAGCTCTGCAACGGCATCACCACCATCAACGACTCCATCAAGGCGCTCGACGCCGTGCATCAGAAGGCCGAGGGCCTTGATGGTCAGGAGCAGGCCAACGTGTACGCGCACGAGGTCGTTCCCGCTATGGATACGCTGCGCGCCGCCGTGGATGCCATGGAGGAGATCGTGGCCGCCGACTACTGGCCGGTCCCGACCTACGACGACATCCTGTTCTACGTGTAGAGCGTAACTGACATATCGTCACGGTATTGAGCCGGGGTCCGCATCATGCGGGCCCCGGTTTTTGTTTGCGAAGAGCGCTTAGGAGTCCGTTTTGCAACTGATTCGCCCACGTAATAAGGGGTCGTGGGCAAAAAACGTCAAATATGAGTACTGTCACAAGTCCTGTAGCATTATCTTTTTGCAAAATATGCAGTGTTACGCAACATGTGTCCAAGTACTTAGCTGAAAAACGCCTGCAATTCTTCCACCTTAGGACCCCTGGCGTCTAAATCGCCTTCAGATGGCATGAAATCGCTGTTACTAAATTGGTAACAGTACTCATATTTGCTATTTTTTGCCCACGGGCCCTTGGATGACAGTGTGATTTAATGCCCTCGGGGTTCGAATCCCGGCGCATGGGTAGCAAAAAGCCCGCTACCGAATTGGTAACGGGCTTCTCAGATTCTGTGGTGCCCCCAGCGGGATTCGAACCCGCGATATCCACCTTGAAAGGGTGGCGTCCTTGGCCGCTAGACGATGGGGACAGCGGGAAAGAGTATAGCAGACTTTTTTAGCCGTTCACATATCGTTGGCAAACTGAAAAACCACCACAAAGGTGTCTATCCCTTTGTGGCGGTTGGGGCGTTAGGGGAGGAGCTTCATGGCGGCGTCGTGGGCGGCGTGCTCGTAGGTGTCGTCGAGGGGTTTGAGCGGCAGCAGGGCTGTGGCCTGCGCATCGCCGCGGCGCTCGAGGGCGTGCGCGATCAGCCAGTCGGCGAGTTCGGGGTTCTTGGGCAGCGCCGGCCCGTGCAGGTACGTGCCGATGACGCCCTTGTAGATCAGACCCTCAAGGCCATCATCGCCGTTGTTGCCGGTGCCCGTGACGACGGACGTTCCGAGCGGCTTGGCCTCTGCATCGAGCAGGGTGCGGCCGCCGTGGTTCTCGAATCCCACAAAGGGCTCGGGTGCCAGGTCGGTCCTGACGGCGACGTTGCCGATCAGGCGATCGGAGCCGCGTACGGTTTCGGCGGCAATGACCCCCAGACCCTCGATGCGATCCTCGCCCATATAGTACGAACGGCCGAGCAACTGATAGCTGCCACAGATGGCAAGCAGTGTGCCGCCGTCCTCAACATAGGCCGCGACCTTGTCTTTTTGGGCGAGCAGCTCGTGTGCCACGGCTAGCTGGTCGCGGTCGGAGCCACCGCCCATCATGACGATGTCGGCGTCGGTGAGATCGAGCGACTCGCCCATACGGACCTCGTCTACACGCGCGGGAATGCCACGCCAGGCGCAACGGCGCTCGAGCGCGATAACATTGCCGCCGTCGCCGTAGAGGTTAAGGGCATCGGGATACAGGTAGACGATGCGCAGCGGGCGCGAAAGCTCGACTGGCGCGATACCGACAGGAAGAGCGCTGCCGTCGGCACGGGCTACGGCGCGCCCAGCAACAGCGTCAGCGGTGGCGCCTTTCAGCCCGTCGAGCTCCTTGACCAGCGGCGGGAAGGCCGTGTAGTTGGCGACGGCGTAGAAGGTGTCATCGGCGGCCTCGTCTGCCACGGCGCCAATTGCCTGCGCGACGTCCGAGATAATCGCGGCATCGATGCCGGCGTACTTGAGGCGCACCTGCATGTCGTGCGCGCGCGTGCCTCCGGCAAAGGCGACAAGACCCGGCGTGTCGGCGATGCGCTCAAAGTCGACGTCGTAGATCCACGATACATCGTGGCCGTCGGCATCGTTATCGTTGAGGAAGAAAGCGCAGAGTCTGCCGCCTGCCGTCTTGATGGACTGGATTTGTCGATCGAAGCCTACGGGATTCTTAGCCAGGTTGGCCTCGACGGTGCGGCCGGCGATATCCCAGCGGCCCATGCGTCCGCCGGCGGGGACGTAGGCATCGAGCGTGGGCTGCAGGTGCGCCGTATCCACGCCTAACTCATGTGCGGCAAAGAATGCAGCGGCAACGTTGTAGACCATGTACAGGCCGTTGTAACGCGTGACGATGTGTGCGGCTGGCGCGCTGGAATCAGATCCAAACACCAGGTCAAAACCATAGCCGTCGCAGCCGAGCTCCACGCCCGTCACGCGACGGACAAGCGCAGGGCGGGCCCAGCCGCACGAGGGGCAATGGTAGGCGCCGAGCTGGCCGTATTGCACGTAGTCATACTCCAGCGGCGCGTTGCACTGTGAGCAAAAACGTGAGTCGCTAATACGGTCGGACTCGGTGTTGGTGGCGCCGTCGATGCCAAAGGCAATACTCGCGTTGGGAACGCGCGCGGCAATCGAGGCGCACAGCGGGTCGTCGGCGTTGTAGATAAGCGTTGTTGTCGGCGAGAGCTCCAACGCATGGGCGATGACCTCCTGGGTGTGATCGATCTCGCCATAGCGATCCAGCTGGTCGCGGAACAGGTTGAGCAGCACAAAGTACGTCGGCTTGAGCTTGGGCAGAACGCGCACGGTGTAGAGCTCATCGCATTCAAAAACGCCCACGCGCTTGCCGCTGTCAGCGTGCTTAAGGCCGCCGCGGGCCTCGAGCAGAGCACCTACCACACCAGGCTCCATATTGTTGCCGGCGCGGTTGCATACCACGGTGGCGCCGCTGGCGGCAACGGCGTCGGCGATGAGGTTGGAGGTGGTGGTCTTGCCATTAGTACCCGTAATCACCACGCTGCGGTCGACAAGGCCAGCGAGGTCGCTCAGCAACTCGGGATCGATCTTCATGGCGATGCGGCCGGGGAGTACGCCGCCCTGGCGTTTGAGGACAGAGCGCAGTCCCCAGCGAGCGATATCGCTCGAGGTGCAGGCAAGAGATGAGCGGAGGTTCATGAAACCGTTCCTAACGTAAACGACATGGTCGGGGCGATCGCGTCGCTAAAAGCCGTAGCGGCGCGCAAATTCCTGGGCAAGCTGCGATACGTCTTCGCAGGCATTGGCCCAGGGGGCAAAGTCGGGAGTGTCCGAGATAATACCGTCCGCTTCCCAAACGGCCTGGTGCGAAAGATCCCAGGGATCGTGTGGCTCGGGCCGGCAGGGAAGGTACGGTGTCTGGTACATGGGGTTCAGTAAGAAGAACGCACCGCCCTCGCAACGGTTGGCAAACTCACGCAGCGCGCGTGTCGCCGGGCGCATCTTGTTTGTTTTGAACAGCAGAATCGTGCGGGCGAGCAGATACCAAGGAGAGTTCTCGAGCGCGTCAGCCCCGATCTCTTCCTCGAGCTGGTGGGCCAGGGCAAAAAAGCCGTCCTGGTCTTCCAGGCGAGCGAGGGCGAGCAACACGGTGCCTGCGGCTCGGGTGGGATAGCCTTCTGCCTTAAGGACGCGGCGGGCGTAGTTGGCGGCAGCGCGGTAGCGGGCGCTCGCCATGCACAGTTGCGAGATGGCCTCGAGCGTGTGGAGCCACCCGATAAGAGCCGGCTCGCTCACGGTAAGGTCTGCTGCGGTGACACCATCGGCCAAAACATTATTGGCCCAGTAGTGCGGGGCTTCCATGTCGAACCCGGGCACGCTTTGCTGCAGGTAATCGGCCGTGGTCGCCTCGAGCTTCATCAGGTCGCCCAGGCAGGCGTCGACGGGCGTGTCCGCCAAAATGATGGCGAGCAGCTGGGCATCGAGGACATGCGCATCGATGCGGACGATCTTGAGCAGCTCATCACGCATATCGTCGAACAGGTGATTGCGCGTCTGCTCAAACTCCTCGTCGCTGCCCATGTCCTCGATGCGATGGAGCTCGTCGAGCAGGTGGCGATGAACACCGGCATAGGACAGCAGTGCCTGGGCATGCTCGGTCTGCGCATACTTATGAGGGTTGACGCTTACGTCGTTATGGACAAGCTCGCGTGCTGCATCGGTGAGCTCGGGGTGCGACGCCAGATAGGTGCGCTCCAGGTAGGCGGGGATGTAGACGCTCGGATCCATTAGAGGTCTCCTCCCTTAAACGGCAAACCCTGCTCGGCCGCCCGCAGTATGCGCTCATCGATTTGGGAACGCACGATATCGTTGGTGGCGACCCAGGCGGCAAAGCTGGCGTTGTCGGGGGCGCCCAGGCCCTCCTGCAGTACCGGCGTCGCCTCGGACAGCGCGAGGACAAGCTCGTCGGTGGAGCCCGCACCCACGTTGACGCGGGCATAGACGCCATCGGGAAACTCGGTTTGGAAGTAGAGCGCCTCGGCTGCGTGTGGACACGAGCGCGCAAGGATGCGCAAGTAGTGTTCGGCACCCTCGTAGTCCAGCTCGCGCCAGGCAGCGCTCATCAGCGCGATGAGCGTCCACGGGTCCAAGTCACGCTCCGCATCTTTGGGACGGCGGCGCAGCGGGGTATTCGCGAGATAGGGTACGGAGTGGGCAGAGCGAAAGCGCTTGAGCTCCTCGGCGGGGTATTCGAGCTTTGCCATGGCGAGCATCGCGGTGTGGCGGACACCAGCGGGGTCGTTGGGCGCAAAGTCCAAGCTGCGGTTTGCGGCTTCGAGCGACATGCGATAGCGGCCGCTAATGAGGGCGCGTGACGCAAGGGCGGCAAGCCAGCGCAGGTAGGGTCGGCGCATAAGGTCGCCTGCGGCCTCACGCTCGTAGGGGTCCTGCGCCGAGGCGGTCTTGAGCGCCAGATCGTGCTCCACTTCGTCGCACTTGGACACCAGATACTGCACGTATTCCTCGTTGGAGCCGGCGGTGAGGGCGGTCAGCATGCGCTGAGCGTCCCAGTTGGTCGGGTCGAGCGCGGCTGCCTCGCGGAGCATGTTCTCGGCAGCTGCCTCTTCTTGCTCTGCCTGGGTATCGTCAGGGATAAAGGGAATGCGGTAGTCGACAGCCTCGACCACCTTGGCAATGAGGTGCCCGGCGCGGTCGCGGTCGTGCACGATGAGCGGTGCGGGGTTGCGGGTGAATTGTTCCATCAGACGCTCTACGGCGGCACCGTCGGTGAGCGGGATATTGTCGCGGCGCAAGGCCTCAAGAACGAGGCGATGGCAATCCTCTTGAATGGGATCGAATGCCATGGGGCCTCCTTTGCTGCGGTTAGGGTTCAAATGTTTCTATATAAGGTTCTAGTTTACCCGCATGTGGCACACCGGGGGTGCCGCACTTGGACTTGCACCTTTGCACCACGAAGACGGATGTCGCACAAATGTCGGCACCTTGGACGACCGAGTGGTATCACGGTGCCGCAAACGGTCGATTTTTGGCGGCGAACGGTGCGTATTTTGGAGGGGCACGGTCCTGCCCGGGATATGTAGTCAACCTTGATAAAACGTTTGCCCAGCTTGGGAGTATGAATGCCGCACAAGGGTCTTCAGGGATAGAAAAAACGTTTCATCATTGGCGGCTTTAGGTGAATAACTGACCAACCAGAACGGTAAAATAGTGTTTGTCTGAGCGTTGAGACGTTTAGACATCGCGCATTGTCATCGCCGGCAACGCGCAAACCGGTCCTAACGGAGCCAATTGGGTGCTCCGTTATATACGCAAGTCTAAGAGGGGCTTGTTTAGGAGGCACAGTATGGGACGTTTTACCAATCCTCGCGATCTGTACTTTGGTGAGGGCGCTCGCCACGAGGTGAAGAACCTCAAGGGCAAGAAGGCCATCATCGTTTCTGGCGGCAGCTCTATGCGCCGCGGCGGGTTCCTGCAGGACGTTGAGGCCGACCTCAAAGAGGCCGGCATGGAGGTCAAGCTGTTCGAGGGCGTCGAGTCCGATCCCTCCATCGAGACCGTCATGAAGGGCGCAGCCGCTATGCGCGACTTCGAGCCCGACTGGATTGTTGCTATCGGCGGCGGTTCGCCCATCGATGCTGCTAAGGCCATGTGGGTCTTCTACGAGTATCCCGAGGAGTCCTTCGACAACATTATCCAGCCGTTCAGCTTCCCCGAGCTGCGTCAGAAGGCTCACTTCTGCGCCATTTCCTCTACCTCCGGCACTGCTACCGAGGTCACCGCATTCTCCGTCATCACGGATTACGAAAAGGGCATCAAGTACCCGCTGGCCGACTTCAACATCACCCCTGATGTCGCCATCGTCGACCCCGAGCTCACCTACACCATGCCCGCCAAGCTGTGCGCTCACACCGGCATGGATGCTCTGACCCACTGCATGGAGGCCTACGTTTCCACCTGCGCCTCTATGTTCACCGACGCCAACGCTCTGCACGGCATCCGCGAGATCGTCGAGTGGCTGCCCAAGTCCTATGCTGGCGACCATGAGGCCCGTCAGCACATGCACGAGGCTCAGTGCATCGCCGGTATCGCCTTCTCCTCGGGCCTGCTCGGCATCGTTCACTCCATGGCTCACAAGACCGGTGCTGCCTTCGAGAACGGCCACATCATCCACGGTGCCGCTAACGCCATGTACCTGGGCAAGGTCATCCAGTGGAACTCCAAGGATCCCCGTGCTGCCGAGCGTTACGCTTACGTGGCCAAGGAGATCCTGCACCTTCCCGGCGAGACCAACGAGGAGCTCATCGCTGCGCTCGTCCAGAAGATCCGCGACCTCAACGACCAGCTCAACATTCCGCAGTCCATCAAGGATTACGCGAATGGTGGCGTGAAGGTCGACGCCGAGAACCCGCAGATGGTTTCCGAGGAGGAGTTCCTCGCCAAGCTGCCCGAGATTGCCGCGAACGCCGAGCAGGACGCCTGCACGCCCGAGAACCCGCGTGAGACCAAGGCTGCCGACTTCGAGAAGATCCTCAAGGCCTGCTACTACGACACCGACATCGATTTCTAATCGACTCTTGTTATCGTAACGAGGGGCTCCGCACGTATCTGTACGGAGCCCCTTTCTTTTTTCTTTTAGAGAATGGGATAGTTATGGCTGCAATTTTCAATAGCCCCAGCAAGTACATCCAGGGTCCGGACGAGCTGGCCAAGCTCGGCTCCTATGTCGAGCCGCTCGGCGCTAAGGCCCTCGTCATCGTGACGCCTTCGGGCAAGAAGCGCGTCGGTGCCAAGATCGAGGGCGGCTTTGCCGAGGCTAAGGCCGAGCTGCTGTTTGAGGATTTTAACGGCGAGTGCTCCAAGGGCGAGGTCGATCGCCTGGTTGCGCTCGCTCGCGACAACGGTTGCGATATCGTCGTCGGCGTCGGTGGCGGCAAGATCCTCGACACCGCGAAGGCCGTCGCCTACTACCTGGAGTCCCCGGTTATCATTTGCCCCACCATCGCCTCGACTGATGCACCGTGCTCGGCACTTTCGGTGCTTTATACCGATGACGGCCAGTTCGACAAGTACCTCTTCCTTAAGGCAAACCCCAATATTGTCCTTATGGATACGACGGTTATCGCGGCGAGCCCGGTGCGCCTGACGGTTTCCGGCATGGGCGATGCGCTCGCAACCTATTTCGAGGCCCAGGCAACGCACGATGCCGACGGCGGCACCTGCGCTGGCGGCAAGGGCGGCATGGCCGGTCTGGCGCTTGCCAAGCTCTGCTACGAGACGCTTATGGCCGATGGCGTTAAGGCCAAGGTTGCGCTGGAGAAGGGTGCGCTCACGCCTGCCGTCGAGCATATCATCGAGGCAAACACGCTGCTCTCCGGCATCGGCTTTGAGAGCTCGGGCCTTGCTGCTGCTCATGCCATCCACAATGGCCTGACGATGCTGCCCGAGTGCCACGGCATGTATCACGGCGAGAAGGTCGCCTTTGGCACTATCGTCCAGCTGGTACTCGAGGATGCTCCGACTGAGAAACTCGAGGAAGTCTTGGGCTTCTGCATTGAGCTGGGCCTGCCGGTCACGATGAAGGAACTTGGCGTTGCCGAGCTTACGCGCGAGCAGGCCATGATTGTTGCCGAGGCCGCCTGCGCACCCGATGACACCATGTGCAACATGCCGTTTGAGGTGACGCCCGAGATGGTTGCAAACGCCATTCTGGGTGCCGACGCACTGGGTCACTACTATCTCATGGATGAGTAAATCAAGCTAAGGAAGGGGCAAAGCCAACAGATGGCTTTGCCCCTTTTTGCTATGGTGCAAAGGGGTCAGGTTACTTTGCACCAATCGTTGTTTGATGAAGGGCGGATTCTCGTATGGCGCTTCCTGTGGTTTACGGCGGTCCCGGCCGGTATGTTCAGGGGCCGGGCGAACTGTCGCGTCAAGGCAAGTATTTGTCATGGTTGGGCTGCGCTGCCTATGTCTTGTTTGACCGGGGCACCGAGGATCGGCTGTGCAGGCAGATCGTCGATGGATTTCTGGACGAAGATCTAAGCGAGCCGTTCTTTAAGATTTATGACGGTCCGTGTACGGAAGAGGCCGTTGTCGAAATGGCTAAGGAAGCCCAGGCCGAGTATTGCGACATGGTGGTGGGTATTGGCGGCGGCAAGATGCTCGATATCGCCAAGGCCGTTGCGTTTTATGCCGAGTTGCCGTTGTGCGTATGCCCCACGGCGGCTTCGATGGACGGTCCGTGCAGCGCGATTTCGGTGTTGTATCACGAGGATGGGTCGTTCGACCGCTACCTGATGCTCGAGAAGAATCCAGACCTAGTTGTGGTCGATACCAACGTGCTCGCGGCAGCCCCGCTGCGTATGACGGTCGCTGGTATGGGCGATGCGCTGGCAACGTACTTCGAGGCGCGTTCGTGCGCCGCGGCGCATGGCGCCAACGAGCACGGTGGCGCGCCGGGACACTTGGCCTTGGTTGCGGCTCGTGCCTGCTATGACACGCTTATGGAGTGCGGCGTCGCTGCCAAGCGCGATCTCAAAAAGGGCCGTATATCGCCGGCGGTTGAGCGCCTGATCGAGTGCAATATTCTGCTCTCGGGTGTTGGCTTTGAGAGCGGTGGCCTAGCGCTTGCCCATGCCATCGCCAACGGCCTGACGATTCTGCCCGAGTGCAAGGCCATGCATGGTGAGGCCGTGGCATTTGGTCTGGTGGTGCAGCTGCGCCTGGAGCGTGCGCCCGAGCTTGATCAGGTGCTCGAGTTTTGCCAGCGCGTCGGTCTGCCGACGACGCTCGAGGAACTGGGCCTTGACGAGATTTCCGATGCCGACCTGATGAGCGTTGCAGATGCGGCCTTTAGAAACGAACGCAATATGGCCAACGAGCAGACAAAGGTAACCAGGCAAAAGCTCGCCGAGCTCATGCGCGAGGCATAGTTTGGCGCTTGATTGATCTTGTGCAATCGAGACGGCGATAGGCCATGGGCTATTTGCCGCAAAGATGCTCCGCGTGTAATTTGCCCGAGGCGTGGGCCGATGGCGTATCATTATCTCTTGCTTGTTTGCACTGCTCAGGGAGGGGCCGCGCATGGCGCAGGAACACGATCTGTTTGATGACATTATCGAGATCAGCAAGGGTTTCGACTTTCTTAAAAACCCGCTTGGCGGTGTGACCGATGCACTCGATCCGTCGGCGCTTCAATGGAATCCTGCTGACTACAAGGAGCGCCCGCGCGGCAACACCATTCCGTGCCTGACCTGCAAAAACGAAAAGAGCGGCTGCACCGCGTGCATGGACGTGTGCCCGGTCAACGCTATCGAGGTCGAGGAAGACTCCATCGAGATCCTCGACTCCTGTCGCAAGTGCGGCCTGTGCGCCGCTGCCTGTCCGACCGAGGCGATCATCTCGCCGCGCCTGGCGCCCAAAAACGTCTACGACGACATTGTCTCGGCGGCTACGAGCCACGAGACCGCCTACGTCACCTGCACGCGTGCCCTTAAGCGCATGCCGCGCGAGAACGAAGTCGTCGTTGCCTGCGTGGGCGATATTACGGCCGAGACCTGGTTCTCGGTACTGGCAGACTATCCCAACGTGAGTGTGTACCTGCCGTTGGGCGTGTGCGATAAATGCCGCAACACCGGCGGTGAGGACATTCTGGGCGAGGCGATTGCGAAGGCCGAAGAGTGGTCTGGCACGGGTATGGGCCTGGAGGTCGATCCCAAAAGCCTCAAATGCCATAAGCGCCGCGAGTACGAGCGCAAGGAGTACATGGAAAAGATTGCCCGCACCACGGGCCTGACGGTGACCAAGCTCAACCCAGCGACGGCGGCGCTGGCCTCGGTGACGCAGAAGCTCAAAGCCCATCGCCATCAGATTACCCAGCTGGAGCGCACGCTCAACACCATGTGCGGCACCACGACGACCAAGCGTCGCCGTTCGCTCACGCACGGGCGGCAGCTGGTGCTCTCGACGCTGCAAAACCACCCCGAGCTTGCCCAGAACATGCAGGTGAGCACGCCGGAGTGCGATTTTGACAAGTGCACGTCGTGCGGCGAGTGCGTCAATGTATGCCCCACGTTCGCCTGCGATTTGGTGGGAAGCGGTCGCTTTGCACTGGAGTCCACGTATTGCCTAGGTTGCGGAGCTTGCGTCAAGGTGTGTCCCGAGCATGCGCTTAAGTTGGTTGAGCATGATGCATCCAACCTGGTGGTCGTCGATCCCGAGGCCGAGGAAAAGGCCGCCCAGAAGGCGAAGGCTCATGAAGAAGCTGAGAAGGTCAAGGCCGAAGCAAAGGCCAAGCTCGACAAGATGCTCGATCAGGTGGAGAAGCTCGCAGACTAGCTAAAAGAACGTAAATGATGGCCGGTGGGACAGGTACTGCCCCACCGGCCAAAAAAGTTGCGGTGGAATAGTTCCTGTTTTGCCCTTAAGCTGGCCATTCTAGGAACTATTCCACCGCAACTAATAAATGGTTAGTTCATGCTGCTTTGGTGGCCGGTTCGACCGGTACCGTTGCGCGTCACGGTTTCATGGAGCAAAAAGAACCCGGGGACCTGTTTTGTCTCGGTGTATTCCATAAGGATGCCGTCGGCGTTGTAGGTCTGCCCGCGTATAACGGCGAGTGCGTTAAAGTCGTCGAGATCGAGCACGCGCGCATCTTCGGGCGTGGGGTGCTCAATCGTTACATCGCGTTTGCCCGTGGCAATCTTAATGCCAAGGTCTTCTTCGAGGTAACGATAAATCGAATCGTTGACAATCTCGGGTGTCAGTCCCGGTACCTGTGAGCTTAGGTAATAGGAGTCGTCGGAGCACACGGCATGTCCGTCTGCATAACGAATGCGTTTGGCGCGTGTGAGCTCACAGCCTTCGGGAAACCCGGTAATCCCGGAGAGTGCCTTGCTACAGATGAGGAGCTCAAAGACGGTGGTGACAGTCTTGAGCTCAAAGCCTCGGCTGGTCGCGATTTCCTTAAAGGTCTCGAGTCCGCCGCCACCACGACCCTTCTCGTCACTGATGTTGCGAATGACGCGCATGCCTTTGCCTTGCTGGGGGAGCACGTAACCATCTGCCGCAAGCATCGAGATGGCGCGACGGACCGTCATGCGCGAACAGTCAAACAGCTGCGTGAGCTCAGTCTCCGAAGGCAGATAACTCTGATAGGCGTATGTGCCGTCGTCAATCGACTGCTTCACGTTGTCATAAATAGTTTGGAAGATGGCTCGCGCCATGACGGTCTCCTAGAGCTGGGCGCGTGAACGACGGATGAGGGCCGCCCGCGCAGGTGTCAATCGATTTACTTGCTGGGGTCGATTATATATTTGCCCATGGCACGCAGGGCCGGGTCTGACAGGATGGCGCCGAGTTCATCGAGGGAAGCTACCTTTGCGACCATCGAGGATACGTCGAGCCTGCCAGAGTCGATGAGCTCGAGCGCACGACGCTGCGTATAAGGGTTAATGTAGGACGAGGTAAGCACAAGCTCCTTCTGGAAGACCTCGAAGGGCTTGACGGTGATTGTCTCATCGGGCTTGGTGAGGCCGAACATCATGACCGTAGCCTTGTGGCCGGCGATCTGGATGGCCTGCTCGATGGTGACGGGCTTGCCAACACACTCGATAACGACATCGACGTTGCCGACGCCCTCCTGCTTCAGGCGGGCCGGGACGTCCTCGTGGATGGAATCAATTGCCAGGTCGGCGCCGAGTTTGAGCGCAACCTCGCGCTTGCCTTCGACGGGCTCGAGCAAGACAACCTTGGTGGCGCCGGCGTTTTTAGCAAGCTGCATCATGAGCAGACCGATCATGCCACCGCCGATAACGACAACTGTGCTGCCGGGCTTGATGTTGCACATATCGATGCCGTGCAGGCAGCAGGCGACGGGCTCGGTCATAGCGCCCTGCTCGAAGCTGGTGTGATCGCCCAACTTGTAGACTTGCTGCATATCGACGGAGCAGTACTCGGCAAAGCCGCCGTTAACGGTGGTGCCGTAACCGGTCATATGCTCGCAGTAGTGGTTGATTCCGTCGCGGCAGGGTTCGCAGCAGCCGCAGGGATGGTTTGGGTCGATGCACACGCGATCGCCCGGTTTAAAGCCAGCGACGTCGCTGCCCACGGCCTCGACAACGCCCGCAAACTCATGACCAAGGATCGTGGGCGGGGTAACGTCGGCTGCACCCTTGTCGCCTTCATAGATATGAACGTCGGTACCGCAGACGCCGCAAGCTTTGACGTTGATCAGAACGTCGCGCCTGCCCACGGCCGGCTTTGCCGATTCCTCGACTCTGAGGTCGTGCTTTCCATAGAAGACCGCGCTTTTCATGGTGACTCCTTAACGTGGCGGTGAATGTTGTAATGAAGTATAGGTATGTCTATAGATATAGACAAGCACATCTAGACAAGTAGAAAAGAAATTTATAATGCAGTCATCAGCTATGTCAGATTTAACAGGCGAAATACTGGACATATACCGTTTACGGCCAATAATCAACCGTTTACCGACCGTAGTATTTATGCTAACTTGTCTAGATAAGTGATATGATAAAAATGGAAGCGCAAGAAGTCAGGGAAGCGGGCCCACCCGTCCTATTGCACGAGGTACACGCAAACGGCGCGTCTGCGGTCTCGAGTGAAGCCAAAACCGCAGCCGCTCCGAATGAAGAGAGGGGGATTCCCCGTCATGATGCAAAAGATACAACGTTTCGGCGGTGCAATGTACACGCCTGCAATTCTTTTCGCATTTTCCGGAATCGTCGTCGGCCTGGGTACGTTGTTTACCACCGAGGCGATCTTTGGCGAGATGGCCACAGCGGGTCATCTTTGGTTTGATTGCTGGAATGTGCTGCTCCAGGGTGGTTGGACGCTCTTTAACCAGATGCCGTTGCTGTTTTGCGTAGCGTTGCCAATCTCGCTCGCGAACAAGCAGAACGCTCGCTGCTGCATGGAGGCTTTGGCCATCTACCTTACCTTCAACTACTTTGTAAGCACAATCTTGGGGCAGTGGGGCCCTGTCTTTGGGGTCGACTACTCTGTCGAGGCGGGCAGCGGTACTGGTCTTGCCACTATCGCAAGCATCAAAACGCTTGATATGGGCATCATGGGCGCGCTTATCATTTCAGGTATCGCCACGATGCTTCACAACAAGTACTTCGACACCGAACTTCCTGAGTGGCTGGGCGTGTTCTCGGGCTCCGTGTTCATCTATATGATCGGTTTCTTCGTTATGGTTCCGGTCGCTCTTATCGCCTGCCTGGTGTGGCCGCATGTTCAGGCTGCTATCTCCACCTTCCAGGGATTCATCCTTTCCGCCGGTACGTTTGGCGTGGGTGTCTTTGCTTTCTTCGAGCGCGTGCTGATCCCTACAGGCCTGCACCACTTTATCTATACGCCGTTCTATTACGACAACGCGGCGGTCAACGGCGGCATCTTTGCTGCTTGGGCCAACATCCTGCCCCAACTGGCTGCCGATCCGAGCATTGCTCTTAAGGATGCCGCACCCTGGGCTGCCTATACCTGCCCTGGTTGGACTAAGGTCTTCGGCTCGCTTGGCGTCGCCATTGCGTTTTATATGACCGCCAAACCCGAGCGCAAGCAGCGCGTCAAGGCTCTGCTGATCCCGGTCACCCTTACCGCTATGCTTTGCGGTATCACCGAGCCGCTTGACTTCACCTTCCTGTTCATCGCGCCCGGCCTGTTCGTCGTCCACTGCGTGCTCGGAGCGCTCGGCTGCATGGCTCAAAACCTCCTTGGTGTCGTGGGCATCTTCGACGGCGGCATCATCTCGATGCTCTCGTGGGACTGGCTGCCCCTTTGGGCCGCACACGGTCTGCAGTACGCCATCTCCATCCTTGTCGGTCTGTGCTTTACCGCCCTTGGAGTCGTGGTCTTCCGTTTCCTGATCGTCAAGTTCGACTTTAAGACCCCCGGTCGCGAGGATGACGATGTTGAGGTCGAGCTCAAGTCCAAGGCCGACTACAAGCAAAAGCAGGGCGGTGCTGCTGCTGGCAAATCGGTCGCCCAGAGTAAAGATGATGAGCGCTTGGTGCTTGCCGAGAACATCCTCGATCTGCTCGGTGGCACGGATAACATCATCGATGTAACTAACTGCGCTACCCGTCTGCGCGTTAACGTCAAGGACAAGAGCGTCGTTGCACCCGAGGCTTCCTTCAAGGCGATCGGTACGCATGGCTTGGTGGTCCAAGGTCAGTCAATCCAGGTCATCATCGGCCTTACCGTCCCGCAGGTTCGCGAGAAGTTCGAGAGTCTTCTGAAGTTCGAGAGTCTTCTGTAAACCATCGTCCATCGAAACAATCGGCCTTGCAGAGCCGGTATGCACCGCAAGGCCGATTCTAGAGATAAAAAATTCCACTTCTAGGTAACAATTCCAAACCGCGCAAGGCCGCGTGCGGGGACGGATTGAGCAAGCGGCCAGAATGAGGAGGACATCATGTCCAAGAAGAACTATGCCGTGACCATTGCCGGCGGTGGCTCCACCTTCACCCCGGGCATTGCCCTGATGCTGCTCGAGGAGCGCGACCGCTTCCCGGTCAACAAGGTGACCTTCTATGACAACAACGCCGAGCGCCAGGAGATCGTTGCCAAGGCGTGCGAGATCTACTTCCACGAGAACGCTCCCGAGGTTGAGTTCAACTACACCACCGACCCCGAAACCGCTTTTACCGGCACTGACTTCGTCCTTGCTCACATCCGCGTGGGTCTGTACGCCATGCGCGAGCTCGACGAGAAGATCCCCCTCAAGTACGGCTGCGTTGGTCAGGAGACCTGCGGCGCCGGCGGCATCGCCTACGGTATGCGCTCCATCGGCGGTGTCATCGAGATCCTGGACTACATGGAGAAGTACAGCCCCAACGCCTGGATGCTCAACTACTCCAACCCCGCGGCTATCGTCGCAGAGGCTTGCCGCGTGCTGCGTCCCAACAGCCGCATCATCAACATCTGTGACATGCCGATCGACCTCATGGATAAGATGAGCCGTATGTGCGGCATCAAGGATCGTCGCGAGCTGCAGTACAGCTACTACGGCCTCAACCACTTTGGTTGGTGGAGCAAGATCTACGACAAGGAGGGTAACGACCTCATGCCGCAGATCAAGGAGCACATGGCAAAGAACGGCTACTTGGACGGCATTGAGCACGAGGCCGGTAAGGAGCAGCACGTCGAGGAGAGCTGGATTCACACCTTCGGCAAGGCCAAGGATGTCTATGCTGTCGATCCCGAGACGATTCCCAATACCTACCTCAAGTATTACCTGTACCCGGACTATGTCGTCGAGACGTCTGACCCCAACTACACTCGCGCCAATGAGGTTATGGACGGCCGCGAGAAGAAGGTCTTTGGCGCTTGCCGCGACATCATCGCCAAGGGTACTGCCAAGGACGGCGGCTTTGAGCCGGATGTACATGCCAACTACATCGTCGACCTTGCCTGCGCACTGGCCGAGAATACGCTCGAGCGCTTCCTGCTGATCGTCCCCAACGATGGCGCTGTGCCCAACTTCGACCCGACGGCCATGGTCGAGGTGCCTTGCATCGTCGGTTCCAACGGCTTTGAGAAGATCTGCCAGGGCCCGATTCCGCAGTTCCAGAAGGGCCTGATGGAGCAGCAGGTTTCCGTCGAGAAGCTCGTTGTCCAGGCTTGGGTCGAGGGCAGCTACCAGAAGCTCTGGCAGGCGCTCACGCTCTCCAAGACCATTCCTTCGGCAAGCGTTGCCAAGCAGATCCTGGACGAGCTCATCGAGGCCAACAAGGATTTCTGGCCTGAGCTTAAGTAAGGACTACTGTCTCGAACTCTCACGCATCTCTGCTTCATTTGCGCCGCCGCGGTGTCCGGATTCGCCCGGATGCTGCGGCGGCGCTATACTTATACAGTTTGAAGTACCTGTACCAAAAGGAGCTGTCGTGTCCCTTTCCATCGGTATCGTGGGCCTGCCCAACGTGGGCAAGTCGACGCTGTTCACCGCGCTTACCAAAAAGACCGGCCTTGCCGCCAACTACCCGTTCGCCACGATCGACCCCAACGTGGGTATCGTCGACGTGCCCGATAGCCGCCTGCAAAAGCTTGCCGACATCGTCAACCCGGGCCGCATTGTGCCGGCTACGGTCGAGTTTGTCGACATCGCGGGCCTGGTGAAGGGTGCCAACGAGGGCGAGGGCCTGGGCAACCAGTTCTTGGCAAACATTCGCGAGACCGATGCCATCTGCGAGGTCGTGCGCTACTTTAAGGACCCCAACGTCATGCGTGAGGTGGGCCGCACGGGCGAGTTCGTCGATCCCGCCGGCGATGCCGACACCATCATGACCGAGCTCATCCTGGCCGACATGGGCACGCTTGAGAAGCAGCTGCCCAAGCTCGAGAAGGAGGCCAAGCGCGACAAGGAGCTCATGCCCAAGTTCGAGGTGGCCAAGCGCCTGCTTGCCTGGCTCAACGAGGGCAAGCGCGCCGCATCCATGGAGATGACCGACGAGGAGCGTGCCGCCGCCAAGGGCCTGTTCCTGCTCACCATGAAGCCCATCCTGTATGTGGCCAACGTGGACGAGGATATGCTCAACGACGACCTGGCGCCCATCGATGGTGTCAAGCCACTGCCCATCTGCGCCAAGATCGAGGCCGAGCTTTCCGAGCTCGATTCCGAGGACGCCGCCGACTACTTGGAGAGCTTGGGCTTGGAGCAGCCCGGCCTGGACGTGCTTGCGCAGGCGGCCTATAAGCTGCTCGGTCTGCAGTCGTTCTTTACGGCCGGCGAGATGGAGGTCAAGGCCTGGACGGTGCGTCAGGGCGCGACCGCCCCGCAGGCCGCCGGTGTCATCCACACCGACTTTGAGCGCGGCTTTATTAAGGCCGAGGTCATTGGCTACGACGACTACATCGAGCTCGGCGGTGAGCAGGGCGCCAAGGCCGCCGGCAAGCTGCGTATTGAGGGCAAGGACTATGTCATGGCCGATGGCGACGTCGTGCACTTCCGCTTTAACGTGTAAGGACGACGCGCATGTTCAAATATGGCAAAAAAGCCGGCTACATGGGCATCGCGCTGCTGGTGCTTGCGGTGCTTCCGCTGGTGGTCGCAGCGTTTGTAATCCCCAACATTGGCCCCGAGGTGGCAACGAAGTTTAACGCAGCCGGCGAGGTGACGCGCTGGGGCAAGAGCTACGAGCTGCTGGCGCTTCCGGTGCTCAATTTGCTGCTGAGCGTGGCAACGTACTTTACGGCGGGACGCCAGGCCAAGAACAATGATGACTCCGCCGCCATGGCGCGCATCGTGTGCGAGCGCTACCTGCGCAACGGTTGCATCACGGGTGTGTTCCTCAACGTGATCAACGTTTACTTTATGTACTCGGCGATTACCGGAACGGGCTTTGGCTTTGGTTTCTAGCTTGTCCTTTTAGGCAACGAGCCTGCACACATATTCAATGGCTGCTGCGAGGCCGCCGCTCGATCGTGGTTGAAAGACTACATCGGCGGCGGCCTCGTTTTCGTATCCGGCGCCGCGAAGGGCGAGTGCTATGCCGGCTTCTAAAAGGAGCGGCAGGCCGCGTTGGCTGGTTGCGATTACGGCAGCCTGATTGAGCGAGCAGCTGTGCGCTTGGCATTGGATGGCAAGTTCACCTTTCGCCGGGCAAGGGACCAGAACGGCGATGACGCGACTTGATAGCAATGCAAATGCTGTGCGCTCATCGGGCGAAAGGCATTCTGCTTCAACGACGACGAGCTTGGGCGGTGCGCTGTTTGTGCGAAGCGTGGCTCGGTACATGCGGACCGAAGAACCCGACATAGAAAACTCCTGTGTATTCGGCAAAACGTAAACTATAGTTTACGTTTATGTTCGGCTCCATTTCAAACTCGGCTGCATGGACGAACGTGCGAAACAGATTCTTGGCAGGCGGGTCGAAGAGACACGCAGGGACCTTGGTATCTCCAAGGTTGATTTTTGTGTGGCGACAGGAATCAGCCGACCCTACCTCGACCGAATCGAAGATGGGACGGCAAATTTCACGCTCAAGGTTCTATTTAAGATCGCGCCCGCCCTTGGCATGACGGTGTCAGAGCTTCTCGAGGGTATCGAATAGGGCGTTCCCCGCTGCTATTTGACGCTCTTTGGGCGGGTCCCCCTGGTTGCGATGTGCAAAATCGCGAGTATTCAGCACCAGTTCGGCCGTAGATGGTAGCTCGAGCGGCTGGCTTTGCCTTTTTGACAGTAGATAATCCACACGCAAAATAAAAATGAGGAATAAATATTTATTAGACGGACCCTTCGTCCTAAAAGTTCGTCTAATAATCGGCCGATTCTATGCCTCCGGAGGAGAAATTGCAGAATACTCCGATTTTTGCACGGCCCGAGGGGGACCACCTGTCGTTTAAGGCTGCGATAAGTGGAGCTGCCTTAGGGATTACGCCATCGGGACGCGGTCGTGGTTGACTTGGCTGTAGAACAGGCGCTGGATTTCGGTGGCATCGCGTGACTGGCCGAGTGCCCACATGGTCTTGGCCACAAGCGTCTCGGTGGTCATGTCATCGCCGCGCAGAATGCCCGGATGATCGGCGTAAGCGCGGCCGACCTCATAAACGCCCAGATCGAGGCCCTCTTCGGGGACCTGCGTGGTCATAACGACGGTGCGGCCCGAATCGACCCAGCGGAAAATCGCCTCCTGGAATGACTCGCCGGACTCGCCAAACTCGGGGATACCGCCAATGCCAAAGGTCTCCAGAATCACGGCGTCGTAGCTATCGGCTAGGGCGTCCAGGATACCCGGGTTCACACCGGGCGTAAGCTTGAGTACAAATACGCGCGGGTCGATGCTGTCGTAGAAACGCACCGGGTTTTCGCCCTGATGCGTGCCGTGGAGTCCGTTGCGCACGATGCGGTCGTTGCGGATATAGGCGATGGGCGGATAATTGACGCTAATGAACGCGTTAAAGCTCATGGTGCGTTGCTTGCGGGCGCGCGTGCCGGCAATGGCGACGCCACCAAACACAATCGACACATCGTGCGAATGCTCGTCGAGCGCATAGAGCAGGCTCTGGTACAGGTTGAGCTTGGCGTCGGTAAAGGGATTGCCCATGGGCTTTTGCGAGCCGGTGAGCACGATAGGCTTGGGGCTGTCCTGAATCAGATAGGAAAGCGCCGCCGCGGTGTAGCTCATGGTGTCGGTGCCGTGCAGAATCACGAAGCCGTCGTGGTCGGCATAGCCCTTGACGATGACGTCGCGGATACGCATCCAGTCACTGGGGCGCATATTGGTGCTGTCGATGTTCATGGGCTGCACGACGTCGAGCTCGCAGAGGCCCGAGATCTCGGGGACGCTCTGGGCGAGCTCCTCACCGGTCAGGGCGGGGGAGAGGCCGTTGCCGTCCTCGGTCGATGCGATGGTGCCGCCCGTGGCGATGAGAAGGATGCGCTTCATGCTGGTATTCCTATCGTATTTGCCGCCGCAGAGGCGGAGTCGTTCGGCAGTATTGTGGCACAGGGCGTCCAATGTTCAAACGTATTACATCATCTGTAACGTTTGGTAACACTTCAATTGCTGGCAAATAGGGGCCCGGGTCGTGCGTTTGCCGTGCGCTGATGGCTGCGAGGGACGAGAAACCCCATATAACGTGTACACTATGGAGGTTATTTTCGTTCATTCACGCGGGTGGGCACCGGCTCCCCGCCAACAAGAGGGGGAAACCATGGATCAAAAGGCTTCCGCAAAGGTCCTCGTACTCGACTTTGGTGCGCAGTACGGTCAGCTCATTGCCCGTCGCGTCCGCGACCTCAACGTGTATTCCGAGATTGTCCCCTGCGACATCTCGGCCGATGAGATTCGCGAGATGAACGCCTCTGCGCTCATCCTTTCCGGCGGTCCGGCTTCCGTGTACGCCGAGGACGCTCCGTCCATCGACCCCGCCATCTTTGACCTGGGCCTTCCCGTCCTGGGCTTCTGCTACGGCCATCAGATCACGGCCGTGACGCTCGGCGGCAAGGTCGGTCACTCCGAGGTGGGCGAGTACGGCCGTGCCACTATTACGCGTACTGCCGGCGCCAAGCTCTTTAACTCCACGCCCATGGAGCAAACCGTGTGGATGAGCCACCGCGACGCCGTGTCCGAGGTGCCCGAGGGCTTTACCGTTACCGCCAGCACCGACGTGTGCCCGGTTGCCGCCATGGAGTGCCCCGAGCGCAAGATCTTCACCACGCAGTTCCACCCCGAGGTCAAGCACTCCGAGTACGGTCAGCAGCTGTTGAGCAATTTCCTGTTTGAGATCTGCGGCCTGGAGCCCAACTGGAGCATGGACAACCTGGTCGAGACCATGACGGCCGAGTTCCGCGAGAAGGTCGGCAACGACCGCGTGATTCTGGCCCTGTCCGGCGGCGTCGACTCCTCCGTCGTGGCTGCGCTGGGCGCCCGCGCCGTAGGCAAGCAGATGACCTGCGTGTTCATCAACCACGGTCTGCTGCGCAAAGGCGAGCCCGAGCAGGTGGAGGAGGTCTTCACCAAGCAGTTTGACGTCGACTTTATCCACGTCCACGCCGAGGACCGTTATGCCGAGCTTCTGGCCGGCGTGACCGAGCCCGAGGAGAAGCGCCGCATCATCGGTACGCAGTTCTGGAAAGAGTTCTTCGCCGTGGCGCAGCAGCTCGAGACCGATGGTAAGCCGGTCAAGTACCTGGCTCAGGGCACCATCTACCCCGACATCATCGAGTCCGGCGCTCGCAAGACGGGTGGCAAGACGGCCACCATCAAGAGCCACCACAACCTGATCCCGTTCCCCGAGGGCGTGCACTTCGACCTCATCGAGCCGCTCGACCACTTCTTTAAGGACGAAGTCCGCGCGCTTGGTCTGGCGCTTGGCCTGCCGGGTCACATCGTGTTCCGTCAGCCCTTCCCGGGCCCGGGTCTGGCCATCCGCATCATCGGTGCAGTCGACAAGGAGAAGCTCGAGATCCTCAAGAACGCCGACGCTATCGTGCGCGAGGAGCTCGACGCCTACAACCAGCGCCTGTTTGAGCAGACCGGCGAGCGCAACTCCGAGCACAGCTGCTGGCAGTACTTTGCGGTTCTGCCCGACATTAAGTCCGTGGGCGTTATGGGCGACGAGCGCACCTACCAGCGCCCGATCATCCTGCGTGCCGTCGAGTCCAGCGATGCCATGACCGCCGACTGGGCCAAACTGCCTTACGACGTCCTGGCCCGCATCTCCGGCCGCATCGTTGCTGAGGTCCCCGGCGCCAACCGCGTGTGCTACGACATCACGTCCAAGCCGCCCGCGACCATCGAGTGGGAGTAGGCTGATAGGGTTCTGACCTGCATTTTTGAGTGCCGCACTGTGCCGCTGAGTTTCGTTTCGTACGACAGTCATGGCAAAGCCACCAGCGACGGCGGTGAGTAAAAACGATTTCCCAGCCTCCGTTCCCGCGTTGGGACGGAGGCTTTTTCTTTGCCTTTTTACTCCCTTTCACCTGCGATTTCGCCATTTACTCCCCGTATTTCAAGACGGCAAAGTACGGGGCGGTATTCGGAGGAATGGGAGTAAGAATTTATCCCAAGTGAGTAGACGCGCGATTTTTGTCCCCGAGAACGAAAAGGGGCCGTTTCGGGGTCCGTGAAACTCAAATCGAACTCAATAGGCTTTTCGGCGGTCTCCGCACGGCGTTTCCCCAGGTCGTTAATGGGGAGTAAAGAATCTCGCCGTCTCAAGGAAAACGGGAGTAATCAGGGGAAATGCCGCGGCGTGCTGTCGCGTGCTGCCATGTAAGCCACCGCGTTATTTACTCCCCGGACATGCCGGAAATGCCTCGGCATGCAATGGGGAGTAAAACTCAGCTTACGCAGATGCGAGCGACGCTCACCGCCTAGCCCGGCGTCCTGATTCGGTTTCATTGGTTGCGAAATGCGGAGAGCCGCTACAGCGAGGCTTTCCAGTCCTCGTATTCGTTTACGTCGATCTCGCCGTTCTCGAGCTGCGCGCGCTTCTCGGCCCACAGCTCGATCGCCGTCGCGGCTTTGGGGGCGCGTGGAGCCTTGGGGTTCAGGGAGAGGCCCGAGCCGTCGGCTGCGGGCACGATGCCGAAGGAGCCCTCGAGCCGCACGAGCAGCGACATGAGGTCGCCCGCGGTCTCGACGCCGTAATCCTTGAGGGCGTTAACGGAAACGCCGAGCGCAGCGGAGATGGACTCGAGCAGCTCGGGCTTGACGGCGCGGATGCCGTTCTCGTAGTGGCGCACGGCCCCCTCGGTCAGGCCGACCGCCTCGGCAAGCTGCGCTTGCGTCATGCCGCGCGACTTGCGGTACCGCCTTATGTTCTCGCCTACGGACATGCGCCCTCCTCCTGGAATTACGTACCCGCACATCTTACCAGCGTACGCAAATGTACGCAATTCTATTGACAGTACAGATATGTACGTTTAATCTGAATCTGTAAACCGTACGTATCCGTACGCTAATGATAGGAGGAGCCATGGACGAGAAGGTGGCGAAGACGCCGAGGCCGCACATGCTGGACGCCGACGAGGTCGCGGAGCTGCTGAGGATCAAGAAAGGCAGCGCCTACGAGGTGATCAGGAGGATAAACGCCGAGCAGGAGGCGCGCGGGCGCGTGGTGATCCGCGGGCGCGTCCGGAGCGACGTCTTCGATGCCCTGTACTTCCCGGAGGTGGACTGACATGCCCGTGTACAAGGACGACAGCAACGGCACGTTCTTCGTGCAGTGCTACTACCGCGACGCCCGCGGCTCGAAGCGCCACAAGACGAAGCGCGGCTTCTCCTCCGAGGTGGAGGCCGCCGTATGGGAAAGCCAGTTCAAGAGCCTTAACGGCGGGGCCATGGACATGACGTTCTCCGAGTTCGTCGAGGTGTACGCCTCAGAGGTGAAGCCGCGCATACGCGAGCACACGTGGATCACCAAGGAGTACATCATCAACGACAAGCTCGTGCCGTTCTTCGGGGACATGCGCATGTGCGACGTGAGGCCGATCGACGTCATCAGGTGGCAAAACGAGCTCACCGAGCACCGGGACGCCGACGGGAAGCCCTGGGCGCCGACGTACCTGCGCACGGTGAACAACCAACTGAACGCCATCTTCAACCACGCCGAGCGCTACTACGGCCTCACCGACAACCCGGTGCGCAGGGTCGACAAGATCGGCTCGAAGAAGGGCGGCGAGATGCAGTTCTGGACCAAGGACGAGTACCTGAGGTTCAGCGAGGCAGTCATGGACAAGCCGCTGTCGTTCCACGCCTTCGAGCTGCTGTACTGGACGGGCATACGCTGCGGCGAGCTCCTGGCGCTCACGCCGTCCGACTTCATGCTGGATAGCTCGCGGCTGCGCATCAACAAGTCGTACCAGAGCCTCCACGGCGTGGACACCGTTACCGACCCCAAGACGCCCAAGTCCGTGCGCACGATCGTCATGCCCGCCTTCCTGCGCGACGAGATGGCGGACTTCATCGAGGTGCGCGACGACGTCGCCCCCGACGAGCGCCTGTTCGCCGTGACCAAGCACTTCCTGGCCCACGAGATGGAGCGCGGGTGCAAGGCGTCGGGCGTGAAGCGCATCCGCATACACGACATACGCCACAGCCATGTGAGCCTGCTGATAGAGATGGGCTTCTCCGCGCTGGCCATCGCCGAGCGCATGGGCCACGAGGCGGTGGACATCACCTACCGCTACGCGCACCTATTCCCCACGAAGCAGGACGAAATGGCCGCCGCGCTCGACGGGGCGAGGGGGTAAGAAGGATGCCGTGCGAGAACAGCGCCCGCAAGCGCAGCAAGACGATGGCGTTCCGCTGCACGCCCGAGGAGCGCAAGATCATATGCGAGATGGCAGCCTGGAGCGGCATGAGCAGGCAGGACTACATCATCGCCAAGCTCACCGATACCCAAGTTGAGGTGAGGCCCTCCGTGAGCGTTCAGAAGGCGCTGAAGGGCTCGATGACGTCGTTGGCCAAGGAGGTCCGGCTGGCGGCCTCCTACGGCGAGCTGAGCGAGTCCCTGCAGCAGAGGATCGAGCTGGTGATGAGGTTCTTTCTGGCTCTCGGCGAGGGGGTTGGCGATTCGATATCTTCTGAACCGCGGCAGCAGCTCGCATCTTTAGAAGAGCCAGAGACAACCATCATGGATGCAGAATCCAACACCGCAAGCATCTTCGGAATGGGACGCGGTTGACGCCTAAAGCCCCAGTTCGGCGATTAGCTTCTTCATGGCGAGAGCCCACTCGAGCTGCTCCGATATGAATCCCGGCCAGGCGGTCTCGTTGTTCTTGATCTTGCAGCCGTCTTTATAGAAGCGAAGCCCCGATGCCTTCTTGGCGTCGAAGGGCGTGGCCGCAAGACCGAGACGCTCTTCAAACAAATCGGCGTTGTCGATGGCCTTGTGGCCGATTTCCTTGTCGTCGGGCACGTAAAACTCGATGCCAATGCGGCCGCGCTGCGTGTCTATAAGCAGGCCGATGTGATAGGCGGACGTGCCGCAGCGCAAAGTGGTCCAGTGGTCTTTCGAGGGCTTCTGTGGGTTGAAAACCTTCAAAAACTCGGGAGTCGCCTGAGCTACCTCGCGGTACTTGGTCCAGTACGAGAGCTTCACGCGCTCGGTCTCGGAGAGGCCCTCGCTGAGCTTGATAGCCTTCGTCCACTCGTTGGGCTGCTCCACGACATTGAACCGCGGCGCGGGGAGCGAGTCGCCTATCGCCCACAGCTCAATTTCGACCAGGAAGAACCCGAAGTCGCTGTCGGTGTGCTGGTTGAGCCACTCGATGGCCTGACGGTGCTCGTCGCGTGCGCGGGCCACCACCCATATGACGACCTCAGCACCCTTGCCGGCGGCGTAGGTGATTACTTTGCCTAGGTGGTCGTGGTTGGTGTCCTCGAGCTGGTTCTCAATGATCACCTTGCGTCCGGTGCCGGCTTCCTGCGCATAGATGTCGACGTTGAACGAGCCCACTGACGACTCGGTCTCTATAAGCTCGAGCTCGATGCCGACTGCCGAGCTCAGTATGGCAAGGTTGGGCTCCTCGGAGAGCCATCTGGTGAAGTCAAGCGCCTCGTGCGGCCATACGTCGCGCAGATCGACTTTCTTCAGCTTGTCGAGATTGTATTTCATTGCATTCCTATCAAATCGTTGGCGCGCAGAGCGCCTCGTCCGCATCAATCGAAAACTGAGCTATACGTTATCGATGAGCCACTGCTTCCGCCAGTTCTCCATCCGCGCGCTCATCCCTGATGGATCCATTCTGCCAATCGCCTTAAGGGCATCCTGCGGCTCAACATTCCCGTTTTTGTGCTTCAAGGAGTCTTTTGCTATGTCGTAGGCAAGCTGAACTGACGTCGTCGCGGCAAAGGGTTTTCCTTTCCGCGCTAGATTGAGCGCTTCGGCGGCTCCGCTTATCGCGTTGTTGAACAACTCGATGGCGTCCATCTGCTCGGACGTGTTTTCGACCAGATAATCAATGCCGTCGTTTCCGACGCCGAACTCAACCTCTCCTTGTCTATCCTGTTTGCCGAAAGGCGTTTCTTTTCCAAGGCCCAAATATGGTGTCTGGATTATGCCTTGTCGAGCGGCGCTCGTTTCGAACATGCCGTTGCAGCATCTGATAATCGCGGCGTCTCTCACCTCATCGCCGTAAAGCGGGCAAAACGCAAGCACGATCCAGTCAACGTGAGCCGATGCCTTCTTGAGAAGCCCATAGGCTTCGCAACTTATTGGGAACTGACCTGGAGATACCTTAGTCTCCTTAAAGCCATCATTGAGGAACCATTGGCGCAAATCCGCATGGAGCTCGATCAGGAATCCAAGGCGGATATCGGCATTGGCGTCAATCTGCACTATATTCTCGCGATACGCATCGAGCTTGAACGCATGCCCGCGACCGTCTTTGCCGAACAGCCCCGCGTCGAGCGAAGCCCTGATGTCGTCAACGCAGGCGTTCGATTGCTCCCGTATCGCCCGGCTGATCAAATCGCCGAACCCTCGGTAAGCCTCTTCTGCCAGAGCGCCCCTGCGAGCTGCATCCTCGTGTTGCTTTCGAAACCGCTCCGCATCCGAAGAGAACCTCGCGGACTTAGATTCAACCTTCTTGCCCCTCCCGATATGGTGGTCAACGCGGAAGTGCTCTAAACCGACTATTCTTCTCCCGCCTTCGGCCGTGATGAGAATATCGGGCCTATCGAATGGGCGGGCGTCGCCCGACAGTCGGGCGACGTTCCTTCTCGCTTCTCCGCCTTTTGCCCTCGCGACCTTCAACGCCTGCTGATAAATCGAAAGCTCTGCCTTTTCCTGGTTCTCCTTATGGTTCATAAGCGTGGCTTAGCTCATCCTGCCCATCACCTCGAGCAGGTCCTCGTACGTCGCCACGTTGTGGTAGCGCACGTCGCCGGTGCTCATCTCGTTGAAGAGCTTCTTGGCGCAGGCGATCTTGGCGTTCTCCACACCGGAGAGCTCCAGCGTGTCCATGGTGCCCTTTGTCTCCGCGATGAAGAACACGTGGCGCACGCTGCCCTCCTTGAAGGCGATGGCCCAGTCGGGGGCATAGTTGCCTACCGGCGTGGGAATCTGGAATGAGCGCGGTAGCTTCGCGTAGACCGCCACCTCGGCGGCGGCGTCCATGTCCTCGGCGAACCTGCGCTCGCCGTCGGAGTCGGGGAACACGAAGCGCTGGATGTTCTTCTTGGCCTCGTACGCCTTGCTCGCGTTGTCGGGCATGCGCTCGGTGAAGATGGCCTCGTCGTAGACGTCGTCGATCTCGTGGTAGCTGATGTGCTCCACCACCATCGTCGCCTTCTCCGACACGATGAGCGCCGCCGCCTTCTTGATGAACTCCTCTGGGTTCACGCGGTAGAGCCCGAACACGTTGGCGTCGATGCCGGCGAGGATCGCCGCGGCGCTCCTGCGCGTGATGGCGGCGGCCTGCGCCACCTCGCCCACGAGGTCGTAGGTCACGCCCACGGACGCAGTGCCAGCGTCGACGTCGCGGGTCTCGGTCTGCGTACGGCCGAACGACGAGCCGCCCTGCACCTCGTCGCGCGTGGCCTGCGCCTTCTGCCCGCCGACCGTCAGGGTGTACTGCAGCCTGCTCACGCGCAAATCGCCGTTGATGCGCTCTATCGACTTGCTCCTCAGCTCGTCGTCCGAGAAGCTCACCGTGTAGGCGTGCTTGCGGTTGATGCGCGCCCACAGCTCCTTGAACTCGCGCTTGGCGAAGTTGTCGGTCAGCGTGTTCTCAGTGATCTTCTCCTGGGCGCGCCCGATCATGCCGTCGAGCGCGTGCGCGTCGTAGACGCTCCTCACCAGCGCCTCGACGGCCTTTGCGTGTGCGGTGTCGGCGATGCCCTCAGGCAGCTTCACGACGAAGTACTCCACGAAGGTGCCGCCCTCGACGGCCTTGCGGAACTCGGCGGTCGGCTTGTCGTCGTCATCGATGAAGTCGCACTTGTAAAGAGCCTTGTAAATGCGCTTCGACTCCTCCTCGGTGAAGGAGACCGTCTCGCCGTCGAGCACGACGTCGCGCCCGCTGAACAGGTTCATCTCCACCTTCCTCGGGCGCTCGCGCAGGCTCTTGCTTATGTCGGTCTGCAAATCCCTCACGAACGTCTCGTAGCTCTCCGACGCGATCACGGTGAGCAAGTTCACGCGGTGCACCTCGTCGGGTCCCAGCAGCGCTGCGTCCTGGCGGTTGCCGTCCTGGTCGACAGCCAGGCGCATGCCGCGGCCGACCTCCTGGCGCTTGCTCGTCTCGGAGCCCGATTCCTTGAGCGTGCATATCTGGAAGATGTTCGGGTTGTCCCAGCCCTCGCGCAGCGCCGAGTGGCTGAAGATGAAGCGCACAGGCTCATCGAACGAGAGCAGGCGCTCCTTATCGCGCAGGATCAGGTCGTATGCGCGCTTCGCGTCGTCGTCGTTGATGCCGATGCCGTCCTCGCGCTCCGCCTTCTTCTCGGCCTTCGACTCGACGGCGTTGCCCTTCTTGTCCACAGAGAAGTAGCCGGAGTGCACCGAGCGCGCCTCGAATCGCCCGAGGTACTGCGTGTACGAGGGGTCGAGGATGTCGTCCTGCGTGGGGTGCTTCAATCTGTCGGAGACGATGGCCTCGTACTCCTCCTCGAAGATCTTGCCGTAGCCCACTGTTTCGCCGTTGCCGGAGAGGTCGCGGTACTTCGCCACCTGGTCGATGAAGAAAAGGCTCAGGCACTTGATGCCGCGGCGGAACAGCGCCTCCTCCTTCTGCAGATGGCTCAGGATCGTCTCGCGTATCTGTATGCGCTGCATGTCGTCGGCGGCGGAGTCGCCGTAGACCTCGCCGATGTAGATGCGCCCGTCGTCCCCGATGGAGCCGTCCAGGAAGCGCACGTAGCCCGCGCGTCCGTCCTGGGGCGGGACCACGCCGTCGTTGCCGCTCGCTATGGTGTAGCCGCGGTACGCTTCGAGCTTCGTCGAGCCGCTGGCGTCGTAGATGCTGTCGCCCTCGCCGAAGCGCGCGGTCTTCTTGCGCACCTTGCCGCCAGACCCCATGCACTTGAACTCGATAACGGCCTCCGGTGCGCGGTTCTTGGACACCACGATGTCGCGCAGGTACAGGTAGCCGTCGGTTCCGCGCATGTTCTTGAGGGCGAAGCCCTTCACCTCGATGCGCTTCACAAGCTTCTGGTTGTAGGCGTCCAGGGCGTCCAGGGCATACACCAGGTCGTGCTTCTCCTTGTGCGTTGCCGAGTAGTTCAGCACGAACAGAGGGTTGAAGCGGGCGATGCCCTTCTGGGTCGCGCCTCCCTTCTTTCCCATCTTCTGGGGCTCGTCGCAGATGACGATGGGGCGGTTCGCAGCGATGACGTCGATTGGCCTGCGGCTGCTGAACTCGTCGCGCTCGTCGAAGATGATGCGCGCCGCCTTGTTCTTGGCGCCCTCCTTCATCGACGCGTTGAACGCCTGCATGTTGATGACCATGCAGTTGACGTCGCTCGATTGGGAGTACGCATCAAGCTCGGTCAGGTTGTCCGAGTCGTATATGAAGAACCTGATCTTCTTGTGGTATTGGGAGAAGAAGTGCTCCTGGGTGTTCTCCAGGCTCTTGGCCACGCCCTCGCGGATGGCGACCGATGGCACCACCACGATGAACTTGCACCAGCCGTACAGGCGGTTGAGCTCGAGCATCGTCTTGGTGTAGACGTAGGTCTTGCCGGTGCCCGTCTCCATCTCGACGTCCAGCTGGCAGGCTCCCATGCCGCAGAAGAGCTCCTCCGACTCGGGGATCTGGTTGCGTCGCTGCACCGCTCGCACGTTTGCCAGTATGTCGGCGCCTGAAAGCGCGACGGGCGCGTTGGCATACCCCTCGGTGCTCTCGTCGCCGAAGTCGATCTCGCCCTGCGCGCGCTTGGGCTTGCGGCCCAGGTCGCGCAGGTAGACGGAGGCGCCCTGGTTGGGCTGCCCCTCGAAGACCGAGGCCACCGCGTCTGCGGCGTCGGTTTGGTACTGTTGTACTTTGAACTTGAACTTCATGTCGACGCCTTAAATCACTTGGGGAACGGTGTCGGGGCTGTAGGTGCGGAACAGCTCCTCGTAGTTCGCGTGCGTGGCGTCGTCGGCCATGGATGAGTCGCGGATGACGGCGTACCAGGGCTTTGCCTTCGCCATCTCCTCGATGGTGTCGGAGCCGACGTTCTCATCGAAGCAGGCCGCCAATTTGTCGCCGTCAACGAAAAAGACCTTCTTGCCGGCGAGCATGCGCTCCTCGATCTTCGCGGAGTACGGGATGCCGAGCTTGGGCAGCACCTCGAAGAGCAGATCCAATTCAGAGCGACCCTCCTTCACGTTGTCGGCGAAGTCGAAGAGGTCCTCCTGGGAGGTCTCGCCAGGCGTGAGGTAGAAGTCCTTTAAGTTCGAGGAGTCGATGCGAAGCACGCGGAAGCCCAAGTCGGGACAAGGCTTGGGCTCGGCACCGAGTTGGAGCTGACGATTGGCCTCGTCGATTTCGGCGGCGATTTTCACGCCTGCACAACGAATGCGTTCCTCACCAACATTGCATAGATTTCCCCAGGGAGCCGGTGTTTCCTCAGGAAATTGGACGAGAATAAATCGTCGATGTCCGTTGTCTTCAGCATTCTTGCGCATTACAGCTTCAGCCATTGTTGCCGAACCCGAGAAGAAGTCGACTATGAGATCTTCTTCATCGGTTGCAATTTGCAGGATTTCCTTAAGCAATCCAACTGGCTTCGGAAAATCGAACACACCTTTGCCAAGTAAATTGGCAACTTCTTTCGTCCCGACATTTGATTGAAATTCTTTTTTATTCCATAGGCTTTTGGGGCTCTGGGTTAGCTTCCGCACTTTCTGAAAGACCCTAATACTGCCGTCGGGCCCCCGATACGCTGTTAGGTCCCCAGCTTCTGTGCGAGCTTTGTCTTTGCCCCATCGCCAAACACTTTTTAGTCCATCGACTGTAGATGCCCATACTTCATCCCAGCCTACTTTCTCGTCCACAGACACTTCGTACATATTGTTTTCGTCGGGAACACTCGTATTGACCCAGAAGGGATACCTTAAATTAGGCCTGTTCTCAGAATTAAATGCCCTAACATTTCGATTCCTTAGGCCCTGAAGGTTAAATCCACCTTCCGCGTCAAAATAGCTGAAGGAAGCACCTTCGGTATCGACTTCGTTTAAAGAAGCGCTCATGTTATTTTTCGTCACCACGAGTAGGTACTCATGAGTTTTGGCAATGAGGCCATAACGTCGGCCTTCTGGCTTAACAACAACAGTGACAATGGAAGCGATATTATCGCTTCCAAATACAGTTTCGACCATTTTTTGAAGATTAATGAGTTCGTGATCGTCGATGCTAACGAACATAGTGCCATCCGCGGTAAGCAGATCGCGTGCGAGCAAAAGCCTTGGGAACATCATGGAGCACCATTTCGAGTGAAATCTCCCGTTGCTCTCAAGATTCTGTACTAGTCGACCCCCATTTCCATCATAATCACCACTTTCGGTGTTGTATTCATCTTTCAACTTGGAAAAATCGTCATCATATACAAAATCATTCCCCGTGTTATAGGGCGGGTCGATGTAGATGAGCTTCACCTTGCCGGCGTAGGTCTCTTTCAGGATCTTTAACGCGTCTAGGT
>CATZIX010000011.1:0-44835 GCA_958420205.1 uncultured Collinsella sp.
CCGGGGGCGGGAATCGCGCACTCCATATTTTGTTCACAAATGAATAGGTCCCTCAGTCGCATCACTGAGGTTAAAACTGAAGCATTGGCTTCTGATATTGGCGATGACCAGCTGTTTTATGTGTATTGAGACATCGGTCATCTCTGGAGCGCTACTTTACTCCAAAGGCATCAGTTATTTGTTTCCCATCGGTAAAAGGCGGGTTTTGTTCGCCAAGCGTTCTTATATATAGCTAGATACGGGTTCGAACCCGTGCACCGGCAACAAAAAAGCGACCAACCGGAGTTGATCGCTTTCTATTCCATGGTGGGCCGTCAGGGGTTCAGCCTGCTTCGCAGGCGGCCGCTGCGGCGCTTTCGCGCCTTGCGCGCTGCGCTGGCAAACGCTCACGCGTTTACTCAGCTCCGCGCCCCGACGGGTTCGAACCCATGAAAGGACGACAAAAAAGACGGCCAACCGAAGTTGACCGTCTCAACAATCTTTGGGTGGGCCGTCAGGGGTTCGAACCCTGGACCTTGGGATTAAAAGTCCCCTGCTCTGCCAGCTGAGCTAACGGCCCGCGGGTGGCATTGTACCACGGTCTGGGACTATTCCCAACTCCATTGGCCGTTCTGGAAAATCACAACTTCGCGTCCATCAGGCGTAATGCCCGTAATATCGATGTCATCCGTGCCGATCATAAAATCGACGTGCGTGCTCGAGACGTTAACGCCATGCTCCAGGAGCTCCTCCTTGGACATGTCATACCCACCCTCGATGCATTCGGGGAAACCGACTCCTAGCGCGAGATGGCAGCTAGCGTTCTCGTCATAGAGCGTGTCATAGAACAGAACGCCGCTTTCGCGGATCGGCGTGTTCTTGGAAATGAGCGCGACCTCTCCCAGGTGAGCAGCGCCCTCGTCAGTATCGATGATACTTGCGAGCGTTGCCTTGCCCACACGGGCGTCGTAGTCCACCACGCGGCCTCCCTCAAACTTAATCCAAAAATCGTCGACCTTATTGCCGTGGTGGATGAGCGGCATGGCAGAATACACGATACCGTCGGCGCGCATGCGATCGGGTGAGGTGAAGACTTCCTCGGTGGGAATGTTGGGGAAGAAGGGGTGTCCATCGGGCGTCTTGCCCTTGCCGCCGGCCCACTCGTGACCCTTCGTCATGCCAATCGTCAAATCGGTTCCATTTGCCGCGGTGTAGTGCAGGTAGTCGAAACGATTGTCGTTCAGGAAGCGCAGGTTCTTTTCGAATGCGGCGTCATGGAGTTCCCAGTCGCTCTCCGGGTCCTGGCCATCGGCGCGCGCGGTGTGCAGAATCGCATTCCACAGCTTATAGATTGCAACCTCATCGGCGTCTCCCGGGAACACCTCGTGCGCCCATGCCACGACCGGAGCGCCGGCGATGCACCACGGATTGATGTTGTAATCCAGTCCACGGCGGAAAACTTTGCACTGCGTATTCCTCGCCTTGGATGCCGCGGCCGGCTTGGCTGGATCGATGCCCTTGAGGGCTGCAGGATCCGCACCCTCGATAAAGATAAAGCAGGCACCGTCCTGGGCCAGGGAATCCAGCTGTAGGCGCTTCCACTCGGGCGTCTGCTCAAAATAGTTTTTCTCGACATGCTCGTACGTGAGCCTCGTCACGGCATCATCGGCCCAGATGACCGTCACGTGGCCGGCGCCGGCAGCATAGGCCTCCGCGACCACCACGCGCGCAAACGGCGCGCACTCGACCGGAGACTGAACGACGACCTCCTGGCCGGGCTTGACGTTTACGCCCTTGCGGACGACCAGGCGCGCGTAGTTTTTAATCTTGGGCTCCAGGGCCTTCATGCCCTCCAGAGCCTCTTCGACCGTCAGGGCAGCTCGAATCATGTGCCACTCCATCTATCTATAGAACAGTAAAAAGGCGCGCCGCAAAAACGACGCGCCTTATATCTTAGCGATAAGTATGTATGCAAACGCTACTTCTTCTTGGAGTCCTTCTTGTCCTCCTCGGCAGCCGCGCGCTCAATAAGAGCGTTGAGCTTGTTCTCGGACATGCCCTCGGCCTGTGCGCGGTACATGTTGCGCAAGGGACGAATACGAGCGAAATCATAGATAAAGTCGCCCAAAATGATGACGTAGGACAAAACAATGCCGACCATCTGGACAGGGCTGGACACCATGCCAGCGGGAGCGAAGTACAGCGAGGCCCAAATTGCCACAACGAGCACCATGCCAATGGCGAGCACAATCCACCAGATGCGACGGCGCTTGGTGTAGTCCTCGTCCTGCTTGAGGAGGATATTCGACACCGTATAGATGCGGTCCTCCTTGGCGCGCTGCTTAGCCTTGCGGGCGCGCTTCTCCTCTTTAGAGAGGCCCTCGAGGTTCTCGCCCTTCTCGAGCTCTTTGCGGCGTGCCTTAGACGAAGCCGGCACGACGCGAACGGAGCTCGCTGCTTGGCGGGCGGGTTTAGCAGATGCGGCAGACTTGCGCGCAACCCCGGTAACTTCGTGGGATTGCGTGCGCTTGTTCGTGGCGCTACGGGTACTCACTTATGCGTTCTCCTTCATGCTTGTGAACTGGGAGCCCGTGATGATCTGGAAGGCCTCGCGATAGCGCTCGGACGTGCCATCGATGACCTCGGCGGGCAGGTGCGGGGTCTCCCCCGTCATATCCCAGTTGGCCTTGAGCCAATTGCGGACGAATTGCTTGTCGTAGCTAGGCTGGATCTTGCCCTCCTCGTAGCTGGCAGCAGGCCAGAAACGGCTGGAGTCGGGCGTGAGACACTCGTCGATCAGCGTGACCTTGCCATCAATAACACCAAACTCGAACTTGGTGTCGGCAATGATGATGCCACGGGTCGCGGCGTACTCGGCGGCAGCCTTGTAGATCTTGAGGGAAAGGTCACGAATCTGCGTGGCGATGTCCTCGCCCACGATCTCGCAGCAACGCTCGAACGAGATGTTCTCGTCGTGGTCACCGATCTCGGCCTTCGTGGACGGCGTGAACAGCGGCTCAGGAAGCTTGGAAGCCTCGGTCAGGCCCTCAGGCAGCTGGATGCCGCAGACGGTGCCGTTCTCGTCGTAGGTCTTCTTGCCCGAACCGGTCAGATAGCCGCGGACGATGCACTCGATAGGAATCGTCTGGGCCTTCTTAACCAGCATGGCGCGGCCAGCGAGGTAGTCACGATACTCAGCAAACTCCTCGGGGAAATCCGCCGGGTCGATGGAAACGAGATGGTTGGGGACGATGTCGGCAAACTTATCGAACCAGAATGCCGAGATGCGATTGAGCACCTCTCCCTTAAACGGAATCTCGTCGGGAAGAATGAAGTCGAACGCAGAAATGCGGTCGGTGGCGACCATCAGCAGGTTTTCACCGGCATCGTAAATATCACGAACCTTGCCACGGGAATCCGGACGACGCTCCATCGTTGTCACGTGAGTCACTCCTTACCTAAATACGACAGAAATGCGGGTTCTTTCCCGCATGTTTTCGCAAACTCGGAGCGGCAGGGACGCGGCCCCTCCTTCACCGAATAGCGAAAAGCTAGTGCTCCATTGTAGTAGATGCCGCGTCCGCCGTGTGCTCGCGGGGCAGATGAATTGTAAAAGTCGTACCCTTTCCAAGCTCCGACTCCACGGATATGTAGCCATGGTGACGCTCGACGATCTGCTTGGTCACGGCGAGGCCGACGCCCAGGCCGCCAGCTTCGCGGGCGCGGCTGGCATCGGCGCGCCAAAACCGCCCGAAAATGCGCGACAGATCGTCCTTGGCAATACCGATGCCGGTATCAGAAACGGCAATGCTGACGTGCCTGCGGTCACTGAGCACCGACACCACGACCCAACCGCCCTCGGGGGTGTAGCGCATGGCGTTGCTCATGAGGTTGATAACACATTGCGTGATCATGTCGGGATCGGCCTCGACGACATCGTCGTGCCCTTGGGTTTCATCTGCAAAGCGAAGACGAAGGTCACGGTCGGCAAACAGACGCTCCTGGCCGTTCACAATCGATCGCACGAACGGAACCATGTCCACCGGTTCTAGATTGAGCGGAGCCGTGCTGTTTTCCATACGCGATAGGTCGAGCATCTGCTGCACCAGACGAGCCAGGCGACGCGTCTCGGAAGCAACAGTCTCCAAATGCTCATCGTCGGTGGGATACACGCCATCCTGCATGGCCTCGACCGTTGCGAGCATGGCCATAAGCGGCGTGCGAAGCTCGTGTGCAACGTCTGAGGTCAGGCGCTTCTCGTGTTTCATATCCTTCTCGAGCGAGGTGGCCATCTCATCGAAGGTCTCACCCAGCTGATCGATCTCGTCATCACCGCGCAGCCCCGTGCGAGCCGACAGGTCGCCGTCACGGATTTGCTTTGCGGTACTGGTGATGCGATGAATCGGTTTGGTGAGCATGCGCGACACGAGCGATCCGATAACGACCGAAATGCAGATTGCAACAACCGCGGCGAGGGCCATGGCGTTAAAGGTCTTCTCCCTAAACGCAGAGTCCGCCTTGGTGAGCAGAGCGTCGGAGCCGATGGCCCACAGCTTTACCTGTCCGACATGCTCGCCGGAAGACGTTACAATCTCGACGTTAGCAACGCTATCGGAGTCGGTTGGAGCAGACGAGACCGGGCTATGCGATGCCCTCTTGCCGCTCGTGTCGTCGGTCGTAGCCTGGTTTTCGCGTACATCGGCGGTGGCGCTTGCCGAGGGCCAGGAATCGTCATAAACGATCACGCCCTTTTTATTGACGACCTGCATGCCCAGATCGTCGGAAACCAAACTCGACGTTGCGACCGTGCGCAGTTCTCCCGCGGTCCAAGAGCCGTTTTCCTCATATGAGGTCGCCAACTTCTCGGCAGCGGAATTTGCGATTTCGACGATATTGGAGCGTGTGTAATCCGAAAAGACCGTGCCCCACACAACAGAGACAACGCCCACCAGCACCAATACCGTCATGAGCGATGTCAGAGCAAAAGCAAGTGCCATGCGCGAGGGATAGCTCATCGTTGGCCGTGAATCGGAACGAGGCGTGTTCCAACTAGCCTTGGAACCCGCCTCGCTCTCCTGCTTGTGCTTTTGTCCGATTTCAAAGCGCGCAGGTGTCATATGTGATTTCCCTATTTCTCGTCCGACTTATCGGTCTTGGCCGGAGCCTCGAAGCGATAGCCGACACCATGGACGGTGTAGAGCCACTTGGGCTTCTTGGGATCATCGCCCAGCTTGGCGCGAAGATTCTTCACGTGGCTATCGATGGTGCGCTCATAGCCCTCAAAGTCATACCCGAGCACTTTCTCGACCAGCTCCATGCGGTTATACACACGGCCGGGATGGCGGGCAAGCGTGGTGAGCAGCTTGAACTCGGAAGCCGTCAGGTCGACTTCCTTGCCCTCGACCAAAATCTTGTGGCCCGAGATGTCAATGACCAGATCGCCGAAGTCGAGTACCTCGACGGCGGGCTCGTCGGCCTGATGGGCACGGCGGAACAGAGCGCGAACGCGGGCGACGAGCTCGCGCGGCGAGAACGGCTTAATCAGATAGTCGTCGGCGCCGAGCTCAAGACCGATAATACGGTCCTCGATCTCGCCCTTAGCCGTCAGCATGATGATGGGGACATCCGAGGTATCGCGAATGGTGCGGCAAACGCGCTCGCCGGGAATCTTGGGGAGCATAAGGTCGAGCACGACCAGGTCGAACTGATGCTTCTCGAACTCCTCGATCGCGGACTGGCCGTCGCCGACGCCCACAACCCAGTAGCCTTCGCGCTCGAGATAGGCAGCGACGGCGTCACGGATTGCCTTCTCATCCTCGACCAGCAGAATCTTTTTTGCATCTGAAGCCATAACACGGCCCCCCTGTCTCAATTAGCTAAGAACAAGCCCATTTTAACGCACCTGAGCCCGCCGGATGCCGCTATGACGCGGCAGCTCGGCGGGCGGTACTCACAATTACAACGCGTTTATTCCCCTGTTGGCGCCTTTTTAACCCCTCTAAGCTTAAAGAGAGAATAGGCGTGCAGTGACCGTCTCTGGTATACCCTGGCTGTTGCGCACCGTGGCGTACGTAAGGAATGAGTCCGATTTTCCCGCCGTAGCTGGATAATCGCCATACTCCAAAGCGCGGTCGGGCGACAGCAGCGAGCCATAGGTCTTGGCAGAGGTGTCGATCAGGAAATGCGACGCCTGTACCTTAACAAGGTATTTATTCTTCTTGCCAGCCGCACATGCGAGCGGCTCACGGGACAGGAAGAGATACGGCCCTCCCTCATTACCGATATACGTGCCCATGTTGCCCAGGCTGCCCACGCCACTATAGGCCGCCTCGATAGAAAACACGAAGGTATCGCCCATATATACGGCCTCGAAAGGCGAGACTGACGAGGGAAGGACTAGCTGGGCACGCTTGGTGTTGTTGCCGTCGGTCAGATCGATTGCCGTTATGCCGTAGTAGACGCCCTCGTCGTTGCGGACACGCGGCGAGATGGTCAAAATGCCGTCGCTCGCGCGCGGGGCCGATGCAAAGCGACCCGTCGATTTCCAAATTGTCTCGGCCTTGGATTCATCAAGCGAGCGACGATAGCAAAACGAATCGCTACTCGTTTTATTGCCACCTGCCGAGGGCATTTTATACCAGATGACTGATGACCCGAACGCCGTAAACAGCGGCGGATCATAGTCCTTGCCACCTCGATCGAGCTCAACCACGTCGCCAGAGAGCGAAGCGCCCGACAGATTTTGACCGTAGAGCTTCCACGATGAATTGGCAAAGTTCATCTCAACCCACGCGAATACGCTGTCGCCGGCACGGACATCGTAGAATGCATATCCCGTGCCCTCGATAGGATCCTCGATTAATGTGGTAAGCGAGCCATCGCCCAGGTTGAGCACACCGAGTGTGTTGGCGTGCAGTGCCGATGCGGGCGCCATCATCGCCGCGGCGTAATCGCCATCGCAGTAGTACAGCAGCGTACCCAGAGGCAGCGTCCATGACGCCGCCGGCTCAAGATCGATGTCGACTGCCTCGTACTCATCCGTAATCGAGATGATTTTGGAATCGTCCTTGATAACCTGCGGCTCGCCGGCGGCATCATCGCTGGTGCCCGTTTTTTTCGAGCATCCGGCAAGCACCGTGGCAGCGCCCGCAGCAACCCCACCGAGCACAAAGCCGCGACGCGATATTCCGTTCTTGATGTGATCGGCGATACCCATTAGGCGATCTCGGCGCGAGCGGCCTCGATAGCGCGTGTAAGCTGGTCGGCGCAGGAGGTCTTTTTCATACCGCAGGTATTACCGGCGAGAACCTCGATTACGCGATCGGCAGGAGCGCCCTCGACCAGCTTGGAGATAGCCTTGAGATTGCCGTCGCAGCCGCCGGTAAACTCAACGCCCATCACCTTGTTGCCGTCATCGGAAAGGTCAAGGTGAATATTGCGAGCACACACGCCCTGAGGCTTGTAATCAAACGAAATCATGCGATCCCCTCTCAGAATGTTATTCGAGACGACTATTATCCCCGTCTTTCCCTAAATGCAACGAGGCGCTTTGCCGGCAACACACATTACCAGCAAAGCGCCCTAAAAAGCTAACGTTATGCCCGAACCTACTCGAAGCTCAGCTGCTCCAGGCGATCGAAGACCGTGTCGATACGGGTGAGGAAGTCCCACGGATCAAAGATCTCGTCGAGTTTCTCCTGGCTGACGGTGCAGCGCGGATCGGCCTCGAGACGCTCCTTAAAGGTAGGGCCGGAGACACAATCCTGTACCTCGTGCCAGGTTGCCATGGCGTTCTCCTGCACAATGGCGTACGCGTCCTCGCGGGTGATGCCCGTGTCGACGAGGGCGAGCAGGACCTTGGAGGAGAAGATGAGGCCGCGTGTCTTGTTGAGGTTGGCCATCATGCGAGCGGGATACAGCTGCAGGCCGTCGATAACGCGGATGAGGCACTGGAACATGTGGTCGAGGGCGATGAAGCTATCGGCCTGGGCGACGCGCTCGGCAGAGGAGTGCGAAATGTCACGCTCGTGCCACAGGGCGACGTTGTCGAAGGCAACCTGCGCGTTGGCCTTCACGACGCGCGACAGGCCGCAGACCTTCTCCATGGTGATGGGGTTGCGCTTGTGCGGCATGGCGGAGCTGCCCTTTTGACCCTTACGGAACGGTTCCTCGGCCTCGAGTGTATCGGTCTTCTGCAGATTGCGAACCTCGGTAGCGATGCGCTCACAGGTGGCCGCGGTGGTGGCAAGAACGCCGGCGAGGTAGGCGTGATGATCGCGGCTAATAACCTGCGTGGACAGCGGGTCGTGAACCAGGCCCAGGTGCTCGCAGACATATTCCTCGACAAACGGCTCGATGGAGCTGTACGTGCCGACAGCGCCCGAGATGGCACCAAAGGCAACGTTCTTGCGGGCATCCTCAAGACGGTCCAGATCGCGCTTGAGCTCCCAGGCCCAAGAGCCAAACTTCATGCCGAAGGTCATCGGCTCGGCATGGATGCCATGAGTACGGCCGGCGCAGAGCGTGTTGCGCTCCTCAAAGGCGCGACGCTTGCAGATCTCGCCGAGTTTTTTGACGTCCTCGATGATCAGGTCGCAGGCCTGGGTGAGCTGGTAGCACAGGGCCGTGTCGCCCAGATCGGAGCTGGTCATGCCATAGTGAACCCAGCGGCTGGGCTTGGGGTCGCCCTCGGGAACATCGGCATCGATGTACTCCTTCATGTTGGTCAGGAAGGCAATGACGTCGTGGCGCGTGACTTCCTCGATCTCATCGACCTTCGCCTTCTCAAAGTTGGCATGGTCGCGGATCCACTGGGCCTCGTCTTTGGAAATACCGATCTTGCCGAGCTCCGCCTGGGCCTCGCAGGCCAAGACCTCGATCTCCTGCCAAATGGCGTACTTGTTCTCGAGGGAGAAAATGTGTCCCATCTCCGGGCGGGTATAGCGATCGATCATAGCGGCTCCTTTTTGGTTATTGGCACGTTGGTCGTAACCCATCCATTGTACCGTGCGCAGGTGCAAGTATGGGCAGCAGGCATTAACCTAACATTTTGGAATTGGAGCGAGCAACGGGACGTCTGCGCATTTACTTCGCAAATACGCACCGGCTTCAGTGGCATACCGAGATCCGGGGAAGTGTGGGAGCAAAGCGGGCTGAATCTACCATTCCCGAAATCTTCCTTGCTCCATGGAGCGGGCAACGGGACGTCCGCGTATTTGCTTCGCAAATCCGCACCGGCTTCAGGCGCCTGCCGGCGCCTTCGCCTGCTCGCTACAAACGCTTCGCGTTTGCTTTACGCTCGCACCCTGTCGGGTTCGAGTCCCGGCGCTTTATTGAAAAAAGCACGGCACCGTAATGGTGCCGTGCTTGTGCTTCTAGCTGGAGCGGGCAACGGGACTCGAACCCGCGAGTGTCAGCTTGGGAAGCTGATGCCTTACCACTTGGCGATGCCCGCATATGTGTGGGATAGTATAACGCGGTTGTCTTGTTCGATACAAGAGTGGCGATGCTTGTTTTAGCTGTGGAGATTCGTTTGAAAATCGCGTCAATTGTGGAGATGAGGACCTTTGGCCTCCTGTTCTACCTATCTTCTACCTGCACTTTTGCTTGATTGTTGTATTTGAGCTCAATTTGTCAGGAAATGGGCAAGCTTTTGGTCAGGCTCCGGTACTTACCCGCATGAACCTCGGGGGTAGCCTCATCCTACGCGTCGCAGCCTCCCCGTGCGGCGCACGAGGGATAAGGAGCAGCCATGTCCAACGCACCCACGCACTCTGTCCACAGCGCAATCGCAACAGGTCCGCTGCTCCTGCTCCTCTTCCTGCTTTTCGGCTGCCTGGCACCGGGAGCCGCATTTGCCGTCGATGGCTACGATCAGCTCGGCTTCCGCACTATTAGCGATGATTGTGGGCCCTTCTTCATCGGCAAGTATGAAGCTCAAGACGCCTCGATTGCCTACTGCATGAACCAGGAGCGCCCCGGCCCCACCAAGCCGGGCGGCCCATGGCTCAACTTTGATCAAGGCTGGGTGTGGCTCGACGACGAGTTCGCGGCAATCGTTTGTCACGGATATCCTACCGCCACGTCGTTTGGCGGTTACCATCTTTCACCCGATCGCGCCCGCGCCGCAACCCAGCTTGCCGTATGGATGCTCAACGGCACTACCCATGTCGACGGTACTTACTCTTACACGACCGCTCAGGGCAAAACCAAGAGTGGGCACTTTACCACTGACAATGAAGTCGTGGCGGCGGCGCGGTGGCTCCACGACAGCGCAAAATCAGGAAGCATCAAAGCCGCTCCGCACCGCGCGCGACGCTATCTAGGAGCCGTATCGGGCGGCAGCAAACGTCAGGACATGCTCTATGTACTGCCGGCGGTCTCTGTTTCCTTCAAAAAACAGTCTGCAAACGCCGCCATTACCAGCGGAAACAATACTTATCAGTTTGACGGGGCAACATTCGATATTTTTGAGAGCGCCAGCGGCGCGCATGTCGGCACCATCCAGATGGACAGCAACGGTCGGGCGCAAGCAACACTTCTGCCCAACACGGCATACTACCTAGTTGAAACGAAGGCGCCGGCCGGCTATGTCCCCCGTCGTGATCGCATCGCCTTTACCACGGGGAATGACGGTGGACAGGTCGCCATTGATGAACAGCCCGGCACCATCAACCTGCGTATCGTAAAACTCGATGCCGCGACGAATGCCGGCCCCCAGGTGGGATCTTCACTCGCAGGAGCAGAGTTCACGTGTGTGTCGCAATCAACCCCTGGATGGGCGCAGATCCTCACGACCGACGAAAGCGGTCGGGCTACCCTCGTCGATGTCCCCTTAGGAACCTTTACCATCTACGAATCAAAAGCCCCCGAGGGCTACCTGCCATCCAACGACAGCTGGACCTATACCGTTGGAGCCGACCAGCTCGGCGATTCAGGCGTAGTCGAGATCGAATCTCGCATTTCCGATATCCCCATTGCGTTTGACCTTGAGATTTCCAAATTCAAGGATTACGGCAATAGCGACCAATCCGGCCTGGAGCAACCGGCGGGTGGTGTTGTCTTTGAGGTTGTCAGCAACAGTTCTCAGCAGGTTGTTGGCACACTGACCACAAACATCTATGGCTTTGCCTCCACCAAAGATCAGCCCGAAGCATGGTTCGGCACAGGCAAGCGACCCGCCGGTGTCCACGGAGCTGTCCCATACGACCGTGCCGGCTACACGATTCGCGAGGTTCCGGAAACCGTCCCCGAGGGTTTTAAACGTGCAGGGGAATGGACCGTCGGGGCCAATCAGATTTCCAACGGCGCCGAGCTTCAATATATCGTGGACAACCACGCGCTGTCGACGCATCTCCAGATTGTAAAACGCGATGCCCAAACAGGCGCTTCTGTTCCCCTAGCCGGATTCACCTTCCAACTCCTCGGCAGCAATCACGAACCTGTCTCACAAACTTGCTGGTATCCAGCACATAACGTAATGGACACCTTTACGACTGACGCGACCGGCACCGTCACACTGCCCGAATCGCTCGTGCCGGGCACCTATTATGTACGCGAAACCTCGGCCAAAGAGCCCTATCTTGTCGGCGAAGAGATCGAGGTAAACATACCCGCCGACATGAACCTAACGCCCGTTGCAATCGCCTCGTATTATGACCACGCCGCGACCGGAAACATCAGGATCGTTAAAACCGATGCCATAGACGGCAGCAGCCTCGCGGGCGCCGTCTTTGAGATCCGTGCCTCGGGTGATATCGTGCGCCCCGACGGTAGCATTGCCGCGCTCGACGGTAAGACTGTCGCTACCGTCACGACGGATGAAACTGGAGAAGCACGCGCGGACAACCTCCCACTGGGATCTGGCACCGCACGCTACGAGGTTGTCGAGACTCAAGCGCCGGCAGGCTTCTTGCTCGATCAGACAACCCATATTGTCGACCTTACTTATGCCGACCAGAAAACACCCGTTGTAGAAGCACAGCTTAACGTATCCGACGATTACACCAAGGTTGATATCTCCAAGGTCGATGCAAGCGGTGAGCAGGAAGTGGAAGGCGCACAGCTCACCTTATATGGTCCCGATAAAACCGAAATAGACTCCTGGACCTCATCCGACAAGCCGCATCGCGTCGAACATCTTGCACCCGGCACCTACTCGTTGCGCGAAATGATGTCTCCGCGGACCTATGACCTTGCCGAGGAGATAACGTTTGAAATAAAGGATACGGGAGAAGTCCAATCCGTCGCGATGAAGGATACGCCCATCGAGATCAAAGGACAGGTCGACAAGCGTCAGGAGCTTGTCCAACCTATCGGGAAGGGTCTGTTGGCCAACGGCGATGGTAAAAATCGCGCCGCGACGCAAACCAATACGGATGGACTTTTCTCCTATACCATCGACGCTCGAAACGATTCAGCTACCTGGGTTGATGAGTTCACAATTACCGATGATCTTGAGTGTGCCGAGAACGATACAGCGAGATTCGTCTCAATCGAAACCCCCGTCGCCATCGGCGACCTCAACGGTCTGTGCAACGTGTGGTATCGCACGACGCCGTTGGACTCGACAGACGTCGATGAGCCGGCAAACGCGACACTTGACGATGGGCACGAAAATCCTTGGCTTGAGTCCGACGAAGTAAGGGAAAGTCTGGGTGAGGATTGCCGCCTCGTCGATTACGACGGCTGGCGCCTCTGGAAGGCGGATGTCTCGACCACGGAATCCACCACACTCGAGGCGAAAGAACTCGACCTTGCGTCCAATACCGTCGTAACGGGCATTCGCATTGAATACGGTGCGGTAGCCGCCGACTTTACGACTCGAAGCGATGCGGATTCTTGGACCCGCGATGATCTCAAAGATGAGCACGACGACCTTGACGATGCCAAAGCAATCCTTGGCACAGACGCTCGGGGCGCAATCGTGCACATGCAGGCGACGTCGGCTTATACGCCCCAAACCGCACTCACCAACAGCGCACGCGTCGATCTTTGCCGCAACGGCGGCGGCGATAAACTTGAGTCACATGACGAGGACCGTGTCATTCAACGCTGTACCCTACCGCAGGACCTACCGGCAACAGGATCAGTTCCCATCGCCGCTTGCATCACCGCGCTCCTGACCTCGGGTGCCGCAGCCCTATGGTTCGCTCGCCTTAGGTCGATCCCAAAGAAGCGCTAGCGCGATGAAAAAGCGGGCGAGCCAGTCCCCTGGCTCGCCCGCTTTCAATCATGTAAATCGCCGTATCTACTCTGCAGACGAAGATCCACCATCAACGATTGCCTGCTCGGACTCAGGAATCCCATCGGCACCCGTACTCTGTTCTTGCTCCACCTCTTCGCTGATTGCGGAGGCGGGGGTCGAGCCCTTTGCACCCACGATGTAGGCAGCCCCAAATCCTAACGCAATGGCAATCAAGGTCAAAATCACGTAGACAGGCCAATGGCGCTTAATATACGAAAACACGTTGACTCCTTAGAGCTCCGTCTACGAACGGCGGATAACCTCGGTCACGACCTCGGATACCGTGGCGATGTTCGTCGGGTTGACATTGTGGGGCAGGTCGTCCTCGGTACGAGCGCAAGCCAGACGCGTGCCGTCCACGCCGGCGATGGTGAGGGCTCGGCGGCTCGCCTCGAGCGCGGCATAGGCATCGGTCTTGGCATAGGGCATCTCGAGCGCGCCACAATCGACATGGAACGACTTGCACACCTTGCTGACCAGGTTCATGATGCGGCGATCGCCCTTGAGCAGCTGCTGTTCGCCCTCGACCGTCACCACCGAAAGCCTACCGGCGCCGACGGATTCAAGATTGATGAAGAATACGCCACGGAGCTTGTCGCGATGCGATGCCAAGAAGGCCTTCATACCGGCGCCATCACAATCCGAGGCGCCCGTTGCCACAAACCAGATATCGTGACCGAGCAGCTCATCATCGCCCATAGAGGCGACAGCCGAGAGCATATCTTCGGAAGAAGCGCCGTCGGAAGACGTAGCGCCGCCCTTCCAGCCATCGTTATCGTCCTCGAAGTTATCCCACGAACCGATACCGCGACCGGACTTCTTGGCATCGTAATCGTCTTCGACGCCCAGCCAGTCGCTCATGCTATCCTGCTCGTTTTTCTTTTTACGACCGAACAGGCCACCCAGGCCGCGCTTACGAGACTTGGGTGCCGCCGGGGCGGGAGCCGAAATGGTCTCGATCGGCTGAGCGCCCGACGCAACGGGCATGGGAGGCACAACGGGTGCCGATGTGGGTTCGGGACCCTGGGCGGTAGCAAAGGGGTCGTTGACCTGGGCAGAGGGATCGGGAAGGTCGAACAGCGACGTGCGAGACGCAACGTTTGCCTGCTTCATAGACGGCAGCGACGGATCGGGGACCGAAGCCAGCGGAGACGAGGAAGGTGCAGGCGACGGTGCCGACGCCGGATCGGGAACATTCATCTGCGGACGCGGCGATGCCTGGGAGGAAATCTGGGCCATAAGGGAATCGACCGTTTCGTCCTGGGTGGGAGCGACATTGGCAACCGTGGCACCGGAACCACTCGGAGTCGGCATGGTGAAAATCTGCGTGGAGTAAGGCCTCGACTCATTTGTCTCGGGAGCCTCGGAAACCGCAGGCACTTCCTCCTGCTCGGCCTCGGTCGAATCATCTTGCTTGGCTGCCGCGTATTGCTCTTCGTCAGAGTTGGCCTCGACGGGCTCGTCCTCGGCGGCATCTTGGATTTCGGCAGCATCAATAGGCTCGTCATCGTCCACCGCGTCGCCCTGCTCATCGGAAACAGGAAGGGGCTCGGCAATCGCGGTGCCCTGCTTTTCAAACGTTATCGTGGAATCGAACTGCGCGGCATCAAACGACATGGTGCTATCGACGTGCTGCTGAGCCTCGAAAGACGTTGTTGCCTCAACAACATCCGCGGACGTCGGTTGCTGGGACTCAAAGGACGTCGTAGCTTCGGCAGCGTCGACGGGCCCGGACTGCATAGCCTCGTTCTGCTCGAACTCTTGCGCCGCGCGCTCACGTGCCGCCTCGGCTGCCTGCTGCTGAGCGATAGCCTCCTGCTCGGCAGCCTCGCGTGCGGCAGCGCGCTTCTCCTCGAAATCGTCGACAAATTTCCTGCCCTTTGCAAGCGCACCCTTAAAGAAGCTGGAAGCGCTGGCGCCAATCGAAGAGAACGCGGATGCAATATCGGCATGGGGCGTTGCCGCGGGAATCTCGGCAGAGAAATCAGTATCGCTCTCGTAAGACACGCGCCTCGGCTGTTCAACGTAATCGTCGTCAGACTCGTCCGCAACGTCTTGCGCCGGCGCGGCGGGAGCCAAAATGTCCAGTCCTGCCGCGGAATCGATCGCAGACACCGCCTCGGGCTCGGCAGCGGTAACCGCGGCAGGCTCATCATCCACGGTGGCAACGGGCGCAGGCGCCGTCACGACGGAGGCAGGCTCGGGCTCAGACGTCGGCTCCTCGCCCTCCTCGTAATCGAGCGTGCAGGACTCGGGAAGCATTCCGAGCGCACGGATGGCATCCGAACCAAAGCGGATGTTGCCGGCGGCGTTGCGATAGAGCTTGGACTCGGCCGCGGCAGGCTCCTCAGCCGGCACGGCAGCGGGAACCTCGTCATTGAGCTCTTCGGCCTGGACAGCCTGATTCTGGTCCTCGGGCACGATGGCGCCAATCAGCGTCTCGTCGGCAGACGCACCCTCAAAGCCCTCGATCTGCTCGTCAAAAGCCTCGCCCTGTTCGGGCTCGGTTTGAGCGTCGGGAGCAATCGGCTGACCGAACTCGTCCTCGGCGTAGGTAGGCTCTTCGTACTCGATGGTGTTGCCGTAGTCGTTTTGCTGCTGGGCCGCGGCATACTCCGCCGCCGCGCGCGCCATTTCCTCGGCACGACGTTTCTGCTCCCCAAAATAGGTATCGAACGGAACATCGTCGGGAAACTCGTTCTCGCCCTGGAAGGGAGCAACGTTGTCCATAACGCCGAGCATAGCGGCGACAGAAGACTTGTTGCACACCGCGCCGGACGTATAGGGAAGAATGTGGCGGTTAGAGATGATGTTTGCCGCGTTGGCAAGTGCAACGAGGGAAGCGAGGATCGCGACAATCCACAGCAGAACCTTGAGCGCGCCGGGGAGCGGCAGGATACGCAGGATGGCAACGGCAGCAGGGGCAACCGTGGCAACGGGCAACAGCTTGGCGATGAGCGCACGATACGAAGCATAGGGCTCGCGGGCGAGCAGCTCAGCACGGGGAGAGTCGTAGTGTGCGACAACGACCACCGGGCGGTTGCGCGGAGACGCGAGCGGGCCCGAGGCCTTGTGGTAGGCGATGACATTTTGGCTCACGCCCGTCTTGCCCAGGCGCGAAACCACGGGGTGGCCCGTGCGCTCGAGCACGTAAAGAACGGCGCCGACAATGGCCAGCAAGGTGCCGACCAAGCCGATACCGCCGCCGATGCCCATCAGCAGGGCGCCGGCAAACGCAAGAATACCGGTAACGGCAAATGCCAATCTACTGGGCGCCGGGGCATTGAACTCCTGAACCTCGGGGTCAAAGCCGTGGTTGCGGAAGATCTGAGCGATATCCTCGGCAGCCAAGCGCTCTTCTTCGCTGCATGCCGGCGTAATGCCGGTGTTCTGCAGCAGGTGGTTAATATAGTTCTGGGTGTTCGCCATGTGCGCTCCACATCCATAATCCGACAAATAGGCCCAATGCATGCACATTAGAACCGTATATAGTCGAAAGTATACCCCGAGCGAGCGCAAACGACCGAATTCGGGCCATCTTAACGCCTCGAGCGGACAAGGATATAGCCTAATCTCCATATCGGACTAAAATCATGGCAGCAAACCACCTTCTCATGCGAGGACTCTATGACGGCAAGCGACGCGACCGCAACAATTAAAAAGGGGAATTCGGAGCCCGGTTTCGATAAAACGGCTCAGCGCATCCTCAATCTTTTCTTTGTGCTCAACAGCTCCCCCGAACCGCTGACGACCGAGCAGATTGTCTTGGATTCTGACCTGGGATATGGCTCGGGCAACATCGACTCGGATAAGCGCAAGTTTCGACGCGATCGTGACAAGCTGCTCGAACGCGGCATCTTAATCAAGGAGGTTCGCCCCACCGGCGCGCAGGAGACCGAGGAAAGCTCGTGGACAATCGACCGCGAGCACACGTTTGCGGCAGGCGGCCTCATTACCGCAGACGACGCCGATATCCTGCTCAACGCCATCGACCAGACACTAGCGGCCGGCTCATCCACTTTTGCCGCACCGCTTGCCGATATTCGCTCCAAGATTGCCCATCTCACCGGCAGGACGACGGTAGACGAGGCGCCGATCAGCCGCTCTCCCACCGTCGATGCGGTTTGGAGCGCCTTTGCCGAGCGTTGTGCGCTGCGATTTTTATATCAGAACGGACGCGGCGAGCAGAAAGAGCGTACCGTCCGCGTCTACGGCATGTTCGAACGCGAGGGCGTGGCGTACTTCTGCGGCCTCGACAATGTCACCGACGACATCAGGACATTCCGCTGCGACCGTATCGTTCGCGCATGGCGTCCTTCGAAGGCCTACGCCATCCCTGCGGACTTCAATCTCAACGACTATCTGTTCTTTGAATTCGATTTCGCCGACCGACCGCCCGTTGCAGCCACGTTCTCGTTCGCCCCTCAGACGCAGATCGATATGATCAACGGCCTCACGCGCGGGCGAGGTGAGCTCACACACACCGATGCGGGATGGATCTGGACCGTTGACGTGCGCGACCTTGAAGCCGCCGCCTCATTTTGCATGGCCCACGCCATGGACGGCATGAGGCCCATGGCCCCCAAATCGCTCAAGCAGGCGTGGAACCACCTCATTGAAAGGACGGTGCACGAGTATGCCCGTGCGTAAACTCACCAGCGAGCAGAGACTCTCGCGCGCCATCGACATCATGGAGGCCCTCTACGCCGCCGGCGAGAGCGGCATGACACGAACCGAGATTTGCGGCCGCTTTGACATCACGGGAGTATCGCTCGACGAGATTCTCGAGATCGTCTCGACGCTCGCGGACCGAGAATCTGGTGCGCGCATCATCTGCGAATGCCACGGCGAGCGTGTGGTCCTCACTGGTGACGCCGGGCGTGTGCTACCGTTGCGCTTGAGTGCAGCCGAGGGCGCTGTGCTCAACCACGAACTTGAATCGTTGGGGATCGAGCCGCAGACGGCAGCTCGGATTCGACACGCCCTTCTACCCGAAGAGCTCGGCTATAACCAGCGCGTCTTTGACACCGTCAACCACGGGTCGCACTGGCAGCAGCTGAGCTGTGCCATTCAGGACGGCGTTCGCTGCCGCATCTCATATCGCTCGATGGACGATGCACGGCCACGCGAGCGTCTGGTCGACCCCTTGCGCATTACGGCAAACGGCGACCAAACATACCTGATTGCCTGGGACATCACAGTCGATGAGCAGCGCACCTATCGCATGGATAAAATCGAGGGACTCGCCTTGACGGAAGACTCCGTCGTGCCTCACACACCGGACGTCGCATCCCTCCACGATTCCCTTGCCCGGACGCAGCGCAGCGCAAAGCTCTTGATGCCATTCGATATGGCGGAGCATCTGGACTGGGCCGGCATCACCCTAATCGAGCGCGGCGGGGCAGACATGGCAACGGTAACTGTGCATTACGGCTCCGAGCGTTGGCTACTGAGCCAGGTAATCGCAGCGGGCGGAGCCATCCGCATCTTGGATGACCCCGCCCTGTCAAAGCGCCTGTGCGATATGGCAAAAACCCTCGTCTGTCCGCTTTAGCGCCGCCGCTCGTGGCGTGCGCGCCACAGTTGCAGATAGTGCCCGATCTGCGCCGATTCGATGCGCTGGTAGGAGCTCGTGGGCAGCGACGTTAAGAACTTCTTTCCGTAGCCCTTCGTCACCAGGCGCGGGTCGGCCAGAATCAGCACGCCGCAATCGGTCGACGAGCGGATAAGGCGGCCGGCCGCCTGCTTGACCTCGAGCACCGCCTCGGGCAGCGAATAGCGCGCCCAAGCGCGGTCTTCGCGCAGGTTGCGCTCGCACGAGAGCGGGTCCGTGGGACTCGAGAACGGCAGCTTGGGAATGATGACGCAGCGCAGCGTCTCGCCGCTGGCGTCGAACCCCTCCCAGAAGGCCTTAAGCGCAAAAAGCGATGAAGTCGGCTCGTTGATAAACCGATCGCGCAGGCGACGAGGAGATGAGTTGCGCTGCTGGCAGTTGAGCTCCAGACCCGCACGGGCCATCTTGGGCTCAACGCGGGCGTACAGGTCTTCCATGTCGCGCCGATTGGTGAACAGTGTGAGCACCGATCCGTCCATGGCAAGATGGGCGTCGACCAGCACGCGCTCGAGCGCCGTAAGATAGCTCTCGCGATCGCGCGGATCGGGGATATCGCCCGCAACGACTACAGCCATGTTCGAATCGAAGTCGTAGCTCGAGTCCAAGTGCAGCGATGAGGATGTTGAAGCGCCGATGCGATCGAGGCCGACCGCGTGGTTAAAGTGTTCGAAGCTTTTGGACACCGTCATGGTCGCCGAGGCAAAGATAGCCGTGTGAACCTCGGGCAGCCACTCGGTTGCCAAGGCCTCGCCAATGTCGATGCGCTCTGCGGTCATTGACTCTCCGCCGGCACGCAGCCTGCGATTGACCTGCAGCGAATACACGTAGTGTTCATCGGTGCCATCAATGATGAGTTTGAGGTTCTCGGCCAGCTCGTGCAGGCGGCGCGAGATATCACCCAGGTCGACAACAACCTCGGGCTTGTCGGCGGCGACGGCTTGCACCAGCGCGTCGACGCTCTTGTCAGCCTGTTCCAATACGTCGATGGCAGCGTAGGCCGACTGTAAGAAATCATGCCAGTCGTCAGATTCGCGCAGCTCGGGGCCAATCCATAGATTGGCATTGTCATAACCCCCACGGGCACGGCGGCCGAGCTCGCGAACGCCATCGAACACGTCGGCGATTGCCATGCTCGCGCGCGCAACCGTCGACGTCGCCTTGGCAGTAAGGCCCAGATAGAGCGTAGAGCCCTCGGAGGTTGCCAAATCACGGGAGACCTGGCTTAGCGCACCGGTGCTCGAGCCACCCAGGCGCTCAAACAGAACGCGTGATTCGTCCGCCGACACCACGCGCGCCCACTGACGGCGCGCCTCGCGCTCGATGGAATGGGCCTCGTCGATTACCCAATGACGAATCGGAGGTAAAATCCTGCCCTCGGCCGCGACATTGCGGAACAGCAGGGAATGGTTGGTGACCACCACGTCGGCATGCGCTGCACGACGGCGAGCGCCGTGGACCAAACATTTATCAGGGAAAAACGGGCAGAGGCGACGAGCACACTCGCGCGAGGCCGTCGTAAAGTCGGGGCGGTTGACGCTGCGCCACCGAATGCCGAGCGAGTCGAGGTCGCCATCGGCTGATTGGCAGACGTACGCCATAATGACCGCGACCGCCGTGAGCGTGTCCGCCGGATCGCGCTTGGTGGTAATCTCGACCTGGCCGCGGCTCATGCGCTCAAGCTTGCGCAGGCATGGATAGTGGTCATACCCCTTGAGAGCGCAAAATGACAGACCACCGTCCAGTTGCTCGGCAAGTTTTGGCAGCTCATGGTACATGAGCTGGTCGGCAAGATTGTTCGATTTGGTCGCAATACCAACCGTGATGTTGTTACGGCGCGCTGCCTCGGCAAAAGGCACCAGATAGGCCATCGATTTGCCGACGCCCGTGCCCGCCTCAATTACACGATGAGTGCCCGTGACCAGCGCATCGCGGACCTCGAGCGCCATCGCGATCTGCTCATCACGCGGCTCGTAGGTGGGATACATGCGATTGACCAGGCCACCTGGCGCATAGTCTGCCTCAATCTCCTCACGACTCGGCATCTTGAGGACCGGCAGTTCGTCGGCGTCCACCCGATCGTCGGCGCGATCGGCCTTGAGAACGTCAGCACGAGCGGCGCTGAGAGAGAAGATAGAACCAGGGTTCTGCCCTGCCAAGAATGAGAAGATAGGACGATAGGACCAAGGCACATCCGGATGCATGTCGGCTAGGCGCGCCATGAGGCCCTGAGGCAAGTCGGTGAGCGCCACGAGCAACACGCGCCATACGCCACACAGGGCGTCGACGTCGGCATTGGCACGGTGTGATACCGAGTCACAGCCAAACAGATCGGCCATAAAAGACAACTTGTGCGATGCCAGGCGCGGAAGCGCGATGCGCGACAGCGCCAGCGAATCGATCCAGATATCGCTCACGTTGACGCCGCCTTTGACCGACTCGATAAACGAGCGGTCGAACGTGGCGTTATGTGCGATTACCGGGCAACCACCGACAAAATCGGCGAGAGCGGCTACGGCCTCAACGGCCGACGGGGCATCTGCCACATCGGCATTTGTAATGCTCGTGAGCTCGGTGATCTCGGCGGGAATCAGCTGCTTGGGATGCACGAAGGTATCGAAGCGGTCGACGACCTCGCGGCCCGAAAGACGGGCCGCCGAGATCTCGATCAGCTCATTGTCCTGCACCGAAAGACCTGTGGTCTCGGTATCGAGGACAATCACATCTTCCTCGATAAGGCCGAAGGACTGCGTTTTGGCGCGTTCGGCAAGCGTGGCATAGGAGTCGATGACAAACTGCGGCGTTCCTGACGAAACCGCGTCCTCGATTAGCATGCAATGCCCGCTCGACGAAGGCCCATACGAATCAGGCTGTCACAGACCTGCGGGAACGTCATGTCGTCGGTGTGGCGGATCTCGTCCGGATACAGCGACGTATCGGTCATGCCGGGAATGGTATTGGTCTCGAGGATAACGGGGCCGTCCTCACTCACGATAAAGTCGCTGCGCGAGATACCCAGGCAACCGAGGGCCTTGTGAGCAGCACAGGCAAGCTCCTGAGCGCGAGCGTAATTCTCGGGTGAAATCTGCGCCGGAATGCGATGGATGTCCGTAGGGTCGACATATTTCACGTCCAGATCGTAGAACTCGCAGTCCTCGGGTTTGCGAATCTCGACAATCGGCAGAGCGCGCACGTCGTCCTCGCCGTACACACCGACGGTGATCTCGGTACCCTCGATGCACTTCTCGACCAGCACTTTGTCGCCGTACGCAAACGCCTTGGCGATTGCCGCGGGCAGCTCGGAGGGCTCATGGACCAGGGAAATGCCATAGCTGGAACCGTTGACGGCCGGCTTCACAAAGCAGCGCTCGCCACAAACCTCGACGATATGATCGATATCGACTTCATCGCCCACCTCGAGCGCGAGGCCGGGGGCAATGGGAATGCCCGCCTTGGCGTACAGGAGCTTAGAGACCTCCTTGTCGGCACCGCAGGCGCTGGCAAGCACGCCCGAGGCCGTGTAGGGGATACCCAGGGTCTCCATGGCGCCCTGCATGGCGCCATCCTCGCCGCCGGCACCGTGCATGGCGATAAACGCCACGTCAAAGCCGCCGGTCGCCATGGTTACCATAAAATCATCGGCAGCCGTGTCGAGCAGCTCCACCGAAGTGTAGCCGGCCTCCTTCAAGGCAACCACGACGTTCTTTCCCGAATTGAGCGAGATCTCGCGCTCAGCGGAATGACCGCCCGCCAAGACCGCTACGTGCATGTTCTCTAGGCTTTTACCCGGCATGGGCAGACTCCTCCTCTATAATTTCTGCAGCTGATACCATATTGTAGCGATACCCTCTACGTTTCCCCAAAATCGAAAGGCTTCCATGAACCCCAGGACTAAATCTCAGGACATTCGCGACTTGAGCCAAAACGATATTCGCGAGCTCGTGGCCGAGCTTGGCCAGCCCGCCTTCCGCGCGAAGCAGCTCATCGAATGGGTCTTTGAGAAGAACGTTTGTTCGTTTGACGATATGACCAACCTTCCCAAGGCTTTCCGCGAGCAGCTTAAAGAGGCTTTTGCCTTTGACACGCCGACTGAACTCACCAAGCAGGTTTCCAAAGATGGCTCTCGCAAGTATCTGCTCGAGTACCACGACGGCGTTTCCGTCGAGACCGTCGGCATGCCCCGTCGTAACAAGCTTTCCGTCTGCGTTTCCACCCAGGCAGGCTGTGGCATGGGCTGTGCCTTTTGCGCTACCGGTCTCAACGGCCTCAAGCGCTCTCTGACCGCTCAAGAGATCGTCGACCAGGTACTTCATGTATCCAACGACTTTGGCGAGCGCGCCACGAGCGTTGTCTTCATGGGCCAGGGCGAGCCGTTTGCCAACTACGACGAGGTTCTCAAGGCGCTGCGAATCCTCAACGACCCCGATGGCATCGGTATCGGCGCTCGTCACCTCACCGTCTCTACCAGCGGCGTTATTCCCGGTATTCGCAAATTTGCCGACATCCCCGAGCAGTTCACGCTTGCCGTTTCCCTGCATTCCGCCATCCAGTCGACGCGCAATAAGCTCATGCCCGGTGTTAAGAAGTACACGCTGCTTCGCCTTCACGAAGCGCTTCAGCTCTACACCGAGAAGACCGGCCGCCGCCCGACCTATGAGTATGCCATGATCGAAGGCGTCAACGATACGAATCCCGAAATGCAGGCGCTCTGCGACTTCTGCGAGGGAACGCTGTGCCACGTTAACCTCATTCAGCTTAACGACATCGAGGGTAGCCCGCTCAAGCCGTCGCCGATTCATAAGGTTGAGGATCTTCAGCGTCGTCTTGAGTCCCGTGGCATCGAGACCACGATTCGTAACTCCCGTGGTAACGATATTGACGCCGCTTGCGGACAGCTGAAGCAGCGCTTCAAAGTTCAGAAGAACGCATAGGGGAGTCGCATCCCAAAACGTTTCATGTGAAACATCGAACGACCCCGGTTACAGAATATGCAACCGGGGTCGTTTCATTTATTGACCTTAATTTTGAATCAGCTGCTACCTGTCCCATTTTTACGGCCAAAATAAGGGGTCCTTGTCTCATGAATCAGACAAGGACCCCTCAAAATATGCTGAGTAATTGTTAGGTACCTAATAGCCTACATTTTCCCATTGGTTGCTGACCCAACCTTGATTAATCTTGGGATTCTTCGTTACCTGAGCAGTACGCATGGCAACATCTTCTGTCATAACATCCATTTTCTTTTTGGAAGTATCGACGATATCTTGCGCGCTACGAAGCAAACGACCTCGAAGTTCATCGTCTGTAGCGATCCTATAGCCAGCAAAGGCACCAGCCGCGACAGTCGTCACCAATGCAATCGCTGTTAAAATCTTATTCCTCATCTTGGCCTCCTTGATCAAACTGAATCATTTCGCCAAGAATACGAGAGAGCTCTTCCTCGTCTTTAAACTCAATCTCAATCTTATTCTTTCCACGCGAGCTCTTCACACGCACGTTGGTATTAAAAACCTGACGAAGCACGCGGGCAGCCTTTTTAAAAGACTGAGGCGTTGCAGGCCTCGGCGTCTTAGGTGTCTCTCCGGCAGAAAACAACGGAGCAAGATTTTCTGTCGCTCTTACGGAAAGGCCCTCTGTAACAACTTTCTCTGCAAGTCGAATACGCGCGTCCTCATAGGGAACTGCAAGAATCGCACGTGCATGACCAGCAGTAAGTTTGCCCTCAAAAATCATCTGCTGAACTACTTCGGGGAGATCGAGAAGACGCAGCGAGTTTGTAATTGCAGAGCGTGACTTGCTTACTGCCTTCGACAATGCCTCCTGGGTCATCCCGCTGGCATCAATGAGTTGGCGATAGCCCTTAGCCTCTTCGACGGGATTCAGATCAGAACGCTGAAGGTTTTCGATAAGAGCAAGAGCCAGCATCTCTTCATCATTTACCTCTTTAATGATGACTGGCAATTCTTCAAGGCCAGCAAGCTTTGACGCCTGGTAACGACGCTCACCAGCGATGATCTCATAGCCGTTTCCATGTTTGCGAACCAAAAGCGGCTGCAAAACGCCATGTTCTTGGATTGACTCGCTCAACTCGCGAAGTTCAGTTTCGTTAAAGTGAATTCGCGGCTGATTAGGGTTGGGAACGATATCCTCAATAGGTAGTTTTGTTTCAGATGCGGCATTTGAAGCCGATGCAGCCGAACCGCCGGTCTCATACTCGGCCTCTGAGACCAAAGCATTGAGTCCACGTCCCAATCCGCCACGTTTCTTTACACTAGGCACGCTTGATCACCTCTTTTGCAAGGTTCATATATGCTTTTGCACCCTTATTTTGAGGTGCATAGGTAATTACCGGTTCTCCAAAAGACGGAGCTTCGGAGATTTTAACTGTACGGGGGATTAGCGTCTTAAACGCCTTATCACCAAAGTATGATTGAACCTCCTCAACAACCTGATTCGATAGTGAAGTACGCGAGTCATACATGGTCATAAGCACACCATAGGTGTCTAAGCCCTTGTTCAGCCGTGATTTGACCATCTTCATTGACTCAAGCAGCTTCGTAACGCCCTCGAGTGCGTAATATTCACACTGGATCGGAATCAAAACGCTGTCTGCTGCGGTCAAAGCGTTGATAGTAAGCAGGCCGAGCGAAGGAGGACAGTCAATGAAAATAAAGTCAAACTCGTCCTGAATCGGCTCAAGCAAATCTTTGAGGCGGGTTTCACGAGCAATTGCGCTTACGAGCTCAATTTCCGCGCCTGCAAGTTGAATTGTAGCCGGAATAACGAATACCTTTTTACAATTTGTATCAAGAACAAGCGATTCTGCCGGCACATCATTCAACAATGCATCATAGATGCAGTGATCAAGGTCTTCTTTTTCAATTCCGAATCCACTGGTGCTGTTTCCCTGCGGATCAAAATCGACAATCAGTGTCTTACGACCCTGCTCACCCAGTGCTGCTGCAAGGTTTACAGCCGTCGTTGACTTACCGACGCCGCCTTTTTGATTGATGATTGCAATGATACGCGTGTCTTTTGCGCTCTTAGAACGCTTAACGTCGCGAAATCCCACGGTCCCTCCTGGTGTGTATTAAAGCTGTCAAACGGAGGATGTTTCACGTGAAACATTCCGAATCGATATCAACCGCCATGTTTCACGTGAAACACTGCAAGTTGTTAGTATCCATTATGTTTCACGTGAAACATCTAGGCAAGCGGATTCTTCTTTGCCACGCCATTTGCACGAGGCAATGAGACAGATGCTGGATGACTCTTCTTAAGAACAATGAACTCCCGGTGACCCAAGCCTTCAGGCAAATCAATTGCGTCATTCAGAAGCAAAGTGAAGCCGCAAATCTTAGCTGCTGACATGCCGGAAGCAAGCTCCTCATCCGAAGGATTGCCCTTGGTTATAACAAATAGCCCTCCATCCTTCAGATACGGAGCCGCATACTCAACAAGAATCGGTAGAGGGGCCAGTGCGCGGGCGGTTACAACAGAGAACTGCTTCTTATGGCTCCGAGCATATTCTTCAAGACGATCATGAACCGCATGGGCATGTTTCAATCCAAGAGCATGGACAAAGGAATTTACCGCATCAACCTTCTTGCCAACAGAGTCAATATAAGTAGCTTTACGATGCGTGGTTATGGTTAATGGAATACCAGGGAAGCCCGCACCTGTTCCCATATCGAGCAAAGCTCCCTCAGGAGCCTTGTTGATATAGGGGAGCAAAACAAGTGAGTCGAGGATATGAAGCACTGCAGCATCTTCTACGTTAAGAATACGGGTGAGATTGGTTGTCTTATTTGTTTCTAGAACCAAATCCAAATGCTGAATACATTTCCTCAGCTCAACATCAGTTACGCTCAAGGAATACTCTTTGCAATAGAAAGCTAGACGACTCAACATCTCGTCAGCTTGCTGATCAGTAAGTACTAACAACGAAAGCTCCTTTCTGACAAAAATCAGCGTATCGAGAACTTTTGACAAAAAAAGGGGACGTGGAAACCACGTCCCCTTAGCATAAACTCGAGTAGATTATCGAGCAACAATCACCACATGGCGATCAGGGTCAGAACCCTCAGAATGAGTATCGACGGCATCATTGCCACGAAGTGCAATGTGAACCAGTCGACGCTCGTAGGCATTCATGGGCGGAAGCGAAACACTCTTATGAGTGCGAATGGCACGCTCGGCAGCAGACTGAGCCATGGAGGCGACCTTGTCCTGACGGCGGCTCTTGTATCCCTCGACGTCCACTACAACCGGATACCTAAAGCCAAGCTTGCGGCTCACCAGCAAAGAGAACATAACCTGAAGGGCATCAAGGGTGCGACCATGACGGCCAATGAGAACAGCAAGATCGGGAGCCGTTACATCCAGAATCAGCTCACCCTCGTCACCCTCATACTCATCGATAGGAGAGTTGGCGGCATCGAAGTGCGAAAGGATGGAACGCAGGATGGAAATCGCAACATCGGCAATGGTGTCGAGCTCCTCATCGGTCAGCTCTTCACCAGCCTTGTAGCGCTGTGCAATCTCGGGATAATCGCCCGCGACCTGCGGGGCAACCTCCTCAAGCATATCCTCGATGATCTCTTCAGACATAACGTACTCCAAAAGTTAGGTACCTAAATAAGATTGATATCCCACTACTTCTTCTTGTGCGGGCGCGGCTTCTTCTCTCGACGAGTGACCTCAACCTGCAGCGGCGCGTTCTTAAGACGCTCCTCCTCATCGGCCTTGGCCTTCTCGATAACCTTCTGCGTCACAAAAATCTGCTGGATAACCTGCCAAGCAGACGAGACGTCGTAGTACAGCAGAACACCAACGGGAAGGCTCCAGCCCATCCAAAGCATCATGACCGTCATGACAACAGCCATCATACGCATGCTCTGAGCCTGCTGGCCGGTCTGGTTGCGCGACATATAGAGCTGCGGAATCAGGGTCAGGACGGCGAACAGAATCAGGCAAACCAGCGCAGGCAGTGCAACCTTAAAGCCATCGGCAAAGGAAGCGCTCGGCGTGGTGGTCAGGTCGGGCAGGATGTTGAAGAACGAGAACGTGCCGTCGTTAAAGTACTGCGGCAGGTTGCGCAGCAATGTAAACAGGGCGAACAGGATAGGCATCTGAATCAGCAGCGGCAGACAGCCAGCCATGGGGTTGAACTTGTTCTCGCTGTAGAACTTCTGCATCTCCTCGGCCTGACGCTGGGGATCGTCGGCATAGCGCTCCTGGATCTCGAGCATCTTGGGCTGCAGCACCTGCATGCGAGCCGTCGACTTGGTCGACTTGAGCATGAGCGGCGTCAGCAGCAGACGGATGATGACCACCAGGATGATGATGGACAGGCCCCAGTCGACCGCAAAGGTCTGGATGAGCTTGAGCAGCTCGAAAAGGATGTTAACGATCCAATCCCACATGTAAGTTTTCCTCCGATAGCGAGTGCCCGCTAGGGCACAGGGTCATAACCGCCGACGTGCAGGGGATTGCAGCGAGCGATGCGCCTCACGGCAAGCCAGCAGCCTCTCAAAACACCGTGCTTCTCAATCGCCTGGACGGCGTATTGCGAGCACGTTGGGTAATAAATGCAGGCGTCAGGCAATAAGGGCGAAATAACCTGTTGATATATGCGAATAGGAGCGATGGCAACACGTCGCAAAACGTGATTGCTCATCGCTCCTCCCCGGCAACGCCGGCGCGCTTCATAAGCGAACGCAACGCCTTGTCCATCTCCTGCGGCGAGGAAACCCTCGTCTTGGGAGTTGCAAACAAGATGATGTCATAACCCGCAACGGGAAATCCGCAGCTGCGGGCGGCCTCGCGCATCACACGCTTAGATCGGTTGCGCACGACGGCACAACCGAGTCGCTTAGCACCAACGAAGGCGACCCTTCCGGAGTCGCCTTCGCCAACCGATTCACATATGGTCATTCGAATCAGAGGGTGATTGAAACGACGCCCCTGACTGAACACATGCTCGAAATCTTGCCGAGACTTAATAGTCTTCATGCGAGATGTGTGTATCGCTGCTAGACAGTGAGACGCTTGCGGCCCTTGGCACGACGACGGGCGAGCACGGCACGACCACCCTTAGTGGCCATACGGGCACGGAAGCCATGGGTCTTGGCACGCTTACGCTTATTAGGCTGATACGTACGCTTCATCTTAAGTTCCTCCTGCTGCATTTCGAGTGTCCGCGGGGACGCGGACGCAGATATAGACACGTGAGCTTGAAGATTGTAGGGAAATCAATGTTCAAATGTCAAGAAATCAAAGGTAAAAGGTTGCGCAGTTCACACGGTTCCCCCATAAGCCAAGCTCGATTTAGCGGTGCATGGCAACTTTTCACGATATTTCATCGAGTTTTCAACAGGTCATGTTGGCAATGTTGAGAACTTTTCGCCAGTTTTCCAAAGTTTTCAACAGGTTTTGAAAAGTTGTCGAAAGATGAGAAACATTGCACGGTGAGCTACTATTTGTTCGAAACCTTTTGAAAGATTGCGAGCGGCATGTCTGACGACTTTTACACCATGGTCGATTCCGGAGACCCGGCACCCGACAACGAACACATCACCGGCGTGCGCGAAGAGCATGCGGAAGGAGAGCAGACGACCACGCAGGCGCCAAAAGCCATGTACGCCGCGCGCATCGCCGTCTATGACGACATGCTGTCGACACCGCGTGTGATCGTCATTGATCCGCAAGATGTCCGCACGTATTTGGAAGAGACGACCAACACCGTCTACCAGTGCATGAAAGAACAAGGTGGCCATATCTCGCTCATGGTCATCCGCGAGATTGTCGAAAACTTTATCCACGCGCACTTTGCCGAGCCCATCATCTCGATTCTGGACGGCGGAGACACCATCCGCTTTGCTGATCAAGGACCCGGCATCGACGACAAGGAACGCGCCTTCGACTTTGGCGTTACCAGCGCAAACAGCAAGATGAAGCGCTATATCCGTGGAACCGGAGCAGGGTTTCCCATGGTGCAGGAGTATTTGGAAAACGCCGGCGGTGCCGTATCCATCGAGGACAACATGGGCAACGGCACCGTGGTTACGGTAAGCCTGAACCCTAAACGAGTGCAGGAAATCGAGCGTGCCGGCGGACGCGGTGCTGCCGTGCGGCCCGAGACGGAGCAGCCCACATATCCCCTGCCGGGAGCTTTTGCGCAGCAGCCCATGGCAACGCAGCAGATGCAGCCCCCCGTGAGGCAGATGAAGCAGCCCGGAATGCTTCCCACACAAGAGCCCCAGGCGACATCGATGTCGATGCCGCCAAACATGCCAGAGGCCGTGCCGCTGGCGGATCAGGATGCAGCAGCAATGCAGCAGGCGACGGGCGCACCGGGTGGCCAGCAAATGGGCTATCAGCCGTACCAACAGGGATATCCATATCAGCAGATGCCGCCGCTGGGGTACGGCCAGCAGTTCCCGCAGCAGTACCAGCAGGGGTATCAGCAGCCGTACCAGCAGATGCCGCAGCAGCAGTACAACCCCTGGGCCCAGCAGATGCCTCCGCAGCCTTACCAACAGTGGCCTCAAAGTTTTCAACAGCAAATGCCGCCGATGCAGAGTTCTCAACAACCAGCAGCTCAAATGATGTATCCTAATGCAGCAAATCAGTATGCGCAGCCACAACCGGACGTGTTCGTAAGCGATCGCGGCAACGCCGCGCTGGGCTATCTAGCGCAAAATCAAGCGTGCGGTGCAACCGATCTGGCGAGGGCGTTTGGAAACTCGGCCCCCACTTGGTCACGCACGCTCAATGACTTGGCGCAGGCCGGCTTGGTCATCAAGCATGGCCAGAAATACCATCTGACCGAACTCGGCGCCGCTCGCGTGCGAGCTCAGAGCTAAAGAACGGGAGAGACAGTGGACGAGGAAGCAAGCATCATCCTGGGGGACGCCATCGCCTTTTGCCAGCGCGACGGCCAAGATGCACGCCTCATCAACATGCTGGGGCAATCGCGCGCCATAAGCCTGACCGAAGATACGCTCACGATCGAGGCCCCCTCGCGCTTTGCCATCGCGCAGCTCAAAAAGCATCAGCCGACTATTGAGGCTTATCTGGAAGAAATCGCCTTTGCACCGATTGCGCTCGACATCGTGGCGCCGCAAGGCGCCGCGACGGAATCCGCTGCCGCGACGGCGCCCGCCACGGCTCCCGCTGCTTCCCCGACGGTACCAGCCTCCGCAAGCGACGTGCCGACAATCGAGCACCAGCACAGCGATGTTTCCCGTGAAACCATGGCGCCGTTGCCGACCGCGGCGGCGACGTCAACGAACGCACCCGTCACGCACATGCCCATCGCTCACGACGCGGCGGCGGGCGCGGATTCGGGCATTGCAATCAAGAACACGCTCTCGGCCGATGATTTTCGTCGCATGATGAACCAGATGAAGGGCGGAGCGCCGACCAAATCCACGCAAGCTGCGACCCCCGCTTCACCCATGCCAGCACCGACCGTGCCGGCCGAGCAGAATACGGATGGAGCCCCGCTCGCCGCGAACTCAAAATTTACCTTTGAGAACTTTGTCTACGGCCCCGAGAACAGCCATGCCTATCGCTCGGCACTCAAGTTTGCCGCCCTCGCGGACGAGCGCGGCACATGCACATCACTGTTCATCTACGGCAAATCGGGCCTGGGCAAGACGCACCTGCTGCTTGCCATCAAAAACGAGCTCGCCGAGAAGTCGCCCGAGATCAAGGTCAAGTACGCCAACTCCCAGGCATATCTGGACGACCTGATGACCGAGTTCGACCGCCAAAAGAAGAGCAACGCCCCCATCATGCAGGCGTACCACGGCGTGGACGTGCTCATCATCGATGACATCCAAAACATCATCGGCAAGCGCGCGAGCGTGGACTACTTTTTCCAGCTCATGGACGAGTTCATCCGCAACAACAAGAAAGTCGTCATCGCGGCAGACCGCGCCCCCAAGGACCTGAGCATGGACGAGCGTCTGACCAGCCGCTTCAACGCCGGCATGCTCTGCCTAGTCGCAGAGCCCAGCTACGAGATGAAATACAAGATCTTGCAGCGCTATTACGAGAACACCATCGTCGCCGCTCCCGAGGCAGGCGACGACTCGCTGCTGGCGGCCTATGGGGGCGACGGCGGGCACCTGACCGATGAGCACTTTAAGCACATGGCAGAGGTGTCGGGCACCAACATCCGCGAACTCGAGAGCTTCTGCGAGCGCTGCGCCGGCGAGGCGGGCGACCGCGAACGCGAGGGCGGGGAGCTCACCTTTGACGATATCGACGCCATCGCCAGCCAGTACTTCGACACATCGACCAAAAAGATCAACGTGCAAACGGTTCAGTCCGTCATCGAAGAGCAGTACGGCGTGACGCACGAGGAGCTCATCGGCCCGCGTCGCAACGCCAATATCGCCAAAGCACGCCATATCGCTATCTACCTGGCCATCGAGATGTGCGAGATGACGACCACGGCGGTGGGCGCCGAATTTGGCAACCGCAACCACTCGACCGTCAGCACGAGCTACAAAAAGGTCCAGAAGATGATCCAGGAAGACCGCACCGTCACCGAAGACCTTAAGTCGCTGCGCGATAAAATTACACTGCGCTCGTAGGGAAATAGAGACACCTGTTGAAAACTTGTCGAAACCACGGGCATAAGGTGTCTAAAACCCAACCCGCGGTGATGAAAAGTTTTGCGCAGGTTTTGAACGTGGAAAACCACCCCTGTTGCACACAGGTTGCTGTCGATTCTCTTTTTGGGTCTGACCTGCGTCTTTGGGAGTAATCAACAGTTTCGTCAGTGCTATTACTATTATTAAGATATTTATATCTATAGAAAGGTATTAAAAGATGAAGTTCACCGTCAGCCAGAGCTCGCTTACACAAGCCATCGGCGTCGTTATGAAGGGTGTCGCTTCGGCATCCACCCTCCCCATCCTGTCGGGCGTGCTCGTTAAGGCCCAAGACGGCATCTTGGAATTCCAGACCTCTAACTACACCATCTCGATCCGTCATCGCATCGCGGCGCATGTCGAAGAAGAGGGCGAGATGGTTATCCCCTGTAAGATGCTCTCCAATATCACCAAGACCCTCCCCGATGCCCCGGTCACCTTTGAGCTGTCCGAGCGCCAGGTGCTGATTGGTTGCGAGAAGAGCTCTTTCCGCCTGAACACGCTCGATGCCAATGACTTCCCCGAGTTTCCGGCCTATGCCATCGAGAGCGCCGTGGAGCTGCCGACCGATATCTTGTCCGAAATGGTCGGCCGCGTGTGGCGCGTCACCTCGACCGACAAGGCCCGCCCCATCCTGGGCGGCGTGCACATGAAGGTCGAGAACAACACCGTGCGCCTGGTGGCGACCGATTCCTTCCGTTTGGCCGTGTGCGATACGCAGGTCGAGACCTCGACCCTCGAAGGCTCCTTTGAGCTCAACGTTCCGGCCGACGCCTTTAACGACGCGCTGAACATCATGGCCAGCCAGGCGACCATCATGATCGGGGCTACCGACACCCAAGTCGTCTTCGAGGCCGGCAACACCACCTACGTGTCGCGCCGCATCGAGGGCGTGTATCCCAACTACAAGCAGCTCATCCCCGATTCGTGTGTGACGAGCGTCAAGATCGACGTCGCCGCCTTTAACGCCGCCCTCAAGCGCGTAGCCGTTATCGCGAGCGCCAATCCCGCCGTCAAGTTCGAGATCGATGTCGAGAACGGGCAGATGGGCCTGTCTTCCATTTCCAATGACCAGGACCTTGCGCAGGAGACGATCGATGTCGAGGCCGAGGGCGAGTCGGGTACCATCGCCTTCAACTACCACTACATCTTCGGCTGCCTCAATGCCCTGTCCAAGGAGAAGGAGATCACGCTGGAGCTCAAGAGCTACTCGCAGGCGGGCATCTTCAAGTCCTACGACAAGATCAACTACCTGTACCTGGTCATGCCGGTTCGCATCTAGCGCTGCGCCATGACCATGTTCGCCCGCGATCTTTCCGTCGCGCACTACCGCAGTTTCGAGAGCTATCGTCTTGCCCTGGACGAGGGCGTGACGATACTTGCGGGACCCAACGCGGCGGGAAAGACCAATCTCATAGAGGCGCTGCAGCTGCTGACGAGCGGCGCCTCGTTTAGGCATCCGACCGCAGCCGAGCTCGTCCATGATGGTGTGGGCTCGTGCAAGATCGAGCTGAGGCTCGAGGGCGACGGCCGCGTGCTTGATATGGGATTGAGCGCGGAGGACGGTAAACGCTCGTTTAGCCGCAACGGCAAGAGATGCTCTGCCGCCGGTGTGCGCGGGGTTCTGCCGAGCGTGCTGTTTTGCCCCGACCATCTGGACATGGTTAAGCGAGGCGCCAGTGTGCGCCGCGCCGCCCTCGACGACTTTGGCATGCAACTGAGCGCACGCTATGCCGATCTTGCGAGCACCTATGGTCGCTGCGTGACCCAGCGTAACGCCTTGCTCAAGGAGGCCTGGTGCTGCCGCGAGATGCTCGGCGCGTGGAACGATTCGATTGCCCGCGCGGGCGCGGCTCTGCTCGTGCACCGGTTGGCCCTGCTCGACCGGCTGGCGGGCCATGTGCGTACTGCCTACGGGCAAGTGGCGTCCGGTGAAGCCGCCAACGTGTCCTATGCGTCCACGCTGGGGGATTTGCCCCAGGTCGATGATCGCGAAGAGCTGAAGGGCTGGGCGTACGAGCGCATGCTGGCTGCCCTTGATGAGCACGCCGACGAGGAAATTCGCCGCGGCGTGACGTTGGTGGGACCGCATCGCGACGAGATTGAGTTTGCTGTGGCGGGTCGCTCCGCCCGTTCATTTGCCAGCCAAGGTCAGCAGCGAACGTTGGTTCTGGCCTGGAAGGTGGCGGAGGTGGCCGTGGCTCGCGATGTCCTGGGCACCGCCCCACTGCTGCTTTTGGACGACGTGATGAGCGAACTCGACGGCGAACGCCGCGGTGCTTTCCTGCGGCTGATCGGCGATGATATCCAGACGGTCATAACCACGACCAACCTGGGGTACTTTACCGATGACCTGCTTGATCGAGCCAAGGTGGTGAGCATGGGTGAGACGTGCTAATTACGAGCGCGAGAGCGAAACGGTCGCCTTCAGTGGCTTTTTGAACGCAGAGCGCCAGCGCATCCTGGCGGCTGCGACCCCTGAGCGCCGTGCGCAGATGGAGGCCGCCGAGGAGTCGCGCGCGGTCTATCGCGCGTGGAACGCGGTGTGCTCGGGCACGCGCGAGGGGCGGCATGTGACGGGCCTGCGCTACCTGCCCGAGTCCAATGAGCTGCTGGTATATCTCGACTCGCCCTCGTGGACGCAGGAAATGACGTTGTTGCGCGAGATCATCCGCGCGCGCATGGAGCGCGCCGGTGCGCATGTGGATGGCCTGGTGTTCAAAACCACCGCGCCCGGTCACACGCCGCCCGCCGCCAAGGAGCGCCTTCGCCCAGCGGCGACCGAGCGCCCGCCGGCCCCACACGCCGACCTAAGTGAGGCCGAGCGCACCGAGATTGAGCGCCAAGTGGCGCCCATCGAAGACCAAAAACTGCGCGAGGCCCTCGAGAACGCCATGAGAGCCAGTGCCGAGTGGGCCAAGGGCGTGCAAAGCAAAAAAGAGCCTTAAATCGCATCTGGTGGCCTTGTAGAGCCAAATACCCTCGTTCCCGAGGGTATTTTTTTACGATAAACTAGTAAGGCTGTACACATTTTCTTGACTGAAGGAGGACGTGTGGCAAACGAAAACGATTACGATGGCGGCGAGATTAAGATTCTCGAAGGTCTCGAGGCCGTTCGTAAGCGCCCGGGCATGTATATCGGCTCGACGAGCGCCAGCGGTCTGCATCACCTGGTGTGGGAGATCGTTGACAACTCCGTCGACGAGGCCATGGCCGGTTTCTGCACCGAGATCCAGGTGACGGTCCACGCCGACAACTCCATCACGGTCGTCGACAACGGGCGCGGTATCCCCGTCGACGAGCACCCTGTTAAAAAGATCCCGACGCTCGAGGTCGTCATGACGATTTTGCACGCCGGCGGTAAGTTCGATAATTCGGCCTATAAGGTCTCGGGCGGCCTGCACGGCGTTGGCATCTCCGTCGTCAACGCACTGTCCAAGCGCGTGGTCGTTCAGGTTCGTCGCGACGGCAACACCTACGAGATGGAGTTCTCGCGCGGCAAGACCGTCAAGAAGATGGAGGTCGTGGGCACCTCGGATTCGACGGGCACCACCGTCACCTTCTGGCCCGACGACGAGATCTTCGAGACCTGCATTTACGATTTCGATACGCTGCACAACCGTCTGCAGGAGACGGCGTTCCTCAATAAGAACCTCAAAATCGTGCTGACTGACGAGCGCGAGTCTACTCCCCACGTGGAGGAGTTTTGCTACGAGGGCGGCATCATCGACTTCGTCAAGTTCCTTAACGAGGGCAAGGACGTCCCCGAGGCCTTTAAGGAGCCTATCTACATCGAGGGCAAATCGGACCCGGACGCACCTGTGGCCAAGATGGGCGAGGTTGAGGTTTCCCTGCAGTGGAATAGCGGCTACGGCGAGAACGTCATGTCGTTTGCCAACGACATCTACACCCCCGAGGGCGGCATGCACCTTGAGGGCTTCCGCACCGCGCTCACCCGCGTGATCAACGACTATGCGCGCAAGCAGAACCTGCTCAAGGAAAAAGACGCCAATCTGACCGGCGACGATGTGCGCGAGGGCCTTTCGGCCGTTATCTCGGTCAAGCTGCCCGATCCGCAGTTTGAGGGCCAGACCAAGGCCAAGCTCGGCAGCTCCTATATGCGCGCGCTGACGCTCAAGATCGTGACCGACGGCCTCGCCGATTACTTGGAGGAGCATCCCAAGCCCGCCCGCGAGATCGTCAAGAAGGCGCAACAGGCCTGCAAGGCGCGCAACGCCGCCCGCAAGGCGCGCGAAGCGACCCGTCGCAAGAGCCTGCTCGAGACGGCGTCCCTGCCCGGTAAGCTCGCTGACTGCTCGGTGCGCGATGCCGAGCTGACCGAGCTCTTCATCGTAGAGGGCGACTCGGCAGGCGGTTCGGCCAAGGACGGCCGTCGCCGAGACATCCAGGCGATTCTGCCCCTGCGCGGCAAGATTTTGAACGTCGAGCGCGTTGGTGACCATCGCGCGTTCTCGAGTGACACCATCCAGTCGCTGATTACCGCGATCGGCTGCGGCGTCACGACGAGTGCCGGCGACGGCGGCGATTTCGATATCACCAAGGCGCGCTACCACAAGATCATCATCATGACCGATGCAGACGTCGACGGCGCGCATATCCGCATCCTGCTGCTGACGTTCTTCTACAAGTACATGCGTCCGCTGATCGATGCCGGCTACGTCTATGTTGCCTGCCCGCCCATCTTTGGCATTAAGGTGCGCAACAAGATCCACTACGTGTATCCCAACGGCTGCCAGCCCGAAGACGAGATCCTGCGCGATACCATCCAGAGTCTGGGCCTGAACCCCGATGATAACGACGAGGACGGCAAGGCCAAGGACGGCAAGATCACCAAAAAGCGCAAGGGCTATACCGTCCAGCGCTACAAGGGCCTGGGCGAGATGGACCCCAAACAGCTTGCCTCGACGACGATGGACCCAAAGACCCGCATTCTGCAGCGTGTGTCGATCGAGGACGCCGTGGTGGCGGACCGCGTCGTGCGCGAGCTGATGGGTTCCGAGGTCGGCTATCGCCGCGAGTACATCGAGAAGCATGCACATGATGCACGATTCCTTGACGCTTAAGAGGAGGTAACGTGGCAGACGATATCAACAATAACGAGGGTATGGACGAGGCCGGCGATGCCGGTATGCCCGATGATCTGAAGCGCCTGCTTGCCCGTGCTGAGCAGGGCGAGGACGGCGATCCGGACGCCTATAACCCCGATGCCGATGATGATGAGGAAGAGGACGACGACGGTGAGCTCGAGGAGAGCTTTGGCGAAGTCGATCGTGGCGCCTCGGCCGGCGAGGACATCAACGGCGGCCAGCTCCAGATTTCGGAGTTCGGTCGCGAGATGAAGCAGTCGTTCATCGAGTATTCGATGTCGGTTATCACAGCGCGTGCCCTGCCGGACGTGCGCGACGGCTTAAAGCCGGTACACCGCCGCATCCTGTACGCGATGAACGAGAGCGGCATCTACCCCAACCGCCCACACAAAAAGTCGGCCTGGACGGTCGGCGAAGTTATCGGTAAGTACCACCCGCACGGTGACTTTGCGGTCTACGAGGCCATGGTCCGCCTGGCGCAGTGGTTCTCCATGCGCACGCCGCTCATCGACGGTCACGGCAACTTCGGCAACATCGATGGCGACGGCGCGGCGGCCATGCGTTACACCGAGAGCCGCCTGGCCAAGCCCGCCATGGAACTGCTGCGTGACTTGCAGAAGGATACCGTCGACTGGCAGCCCAACTACGACGAATCGCTCGCCGAGCCCGTGGCACTGCCTGCGCGCTTCCCCAACCTGCTGGTCAACGGCAGCCAGGGCATCGCCGTCGGCATGGCCACCAACATCGCCCCGCATAACCTCACCGAGGCGATCGAGGCCACCTGCTACCTGATCGACAACCCCGACGCCACCGTCGACGAGCTCATGCAGATCATGCCCGGTCCGGACTTCCCCACCGGCGCCATCATCATGGGCAGCGCCGGCATTAAGCAGAGCTACGAGACCGGCCGCGGCTCCATTACCGTGCGTGCCAAGGCACATGTGGAGTCCACCAAGACCGGCCGCAGCCGCCTGGTCTTTACCGAGATTCCCTACATGGTCAACAAGGGCACCCTGCAGGAGAAGATCGCCCAACTCGTCAACGACAAGCGCATTGAGGGCATCTCGGATATGCGCGATGAGTCCAACCAGAAGGGCATCCGTCTGGTCATCGAGCTCAAGAAGGGCGTCATTCCGCAGGTCGTGCTCAACAACCTGTATAAGTACACCTCGCTGCAGACGACCTTTGGCGCCAACAACCTGGCACTCGTCAACGGCGTTCCCAAATGCCTGAGCCTGCGCGAGATGCTGCAGCACTACATCGACCACCAGGTCGACGTCGTCACCCGCCGCACCCGCTTCGACCTTAAGAAGGCCCAGGCCCGCGCGCATATCCTCGAGGGCTACCTGATGGCCCTTGACCATATCGACGAGGTCATCAGCATCATCCGCTCCTCGCAGACCGACTCCGAGGCCAGCAGCCGACTGATCGAACGCTTTGGCTTTACGCCCGAGCAGACCACGGCCATCCTCGAGATGAAGCTGCGCCGCCTGACCGGCCTGGAGCGCGACAAGATCCAAGAAGAGTTGGACGGCCTGCGCCGCGCCATCGCCTACTACGAGGACCTGCTGGCGCACGAGGAGAAGATTCTGGGCGTCATCAAGGAAGAGATGCGCGAGATCTCCAAGAAGTTTGGCGACAAGCGCCGTACCGAAATCAGCCAGGTTGAGAAGGACCTGGATGTCGAGGACCTCATCGCCGACGAGGATATGGTCGTGACCATCACCCACACCGGCTACGTTAAGCGTATCCCAGTGGCTGCCTACCGTGCCCAGAAGCGCGGTGGCAAGGGCGTGTCGGGCGTCAACCTCAAAGAGGACGACGTTATCGATGAGATGTTCATCGCGTCCACGCACGAGTACGTGCTGTTCTTCTCGAGCAAGGGCAAGGTCTATCGCCTGAAGGTGCACGAGCTGCCGGTGGGTACGCGCCAGGCGCGCGGTACCGCGATCGTCAACCTGCTGCCCTTCGAGGAAGGCGAGAAGATCGCGAGCGTCATCAGCTGCCGCGAGTTCCCGGCCGACGAGTACCTGATGTTTGCCACCAAGAGCGGCATGGTCAAAAAGACCGTGATGAGCGCATATGACCGCAGCCGTCGCGACGGCCTGATCGCTATCAACCTGCGTGACGACGACGCGCTGCTGAACGTGCGCCGCGTGCGCGAGGGCGACAAGATTATCCTGGCCACCACCGCGGGCAAGGCGATCATGTTCTCCGAGGAGCAGGTGCGCGCCACCGGCCGCGATACCAGCGGCGTTCGCGGTATCGGTCTGAAGGACGGCGTGAGCGTTCTGGGCATGGAAGTCACTAACGGCAACGGCGATCTATTCGTCATCACCGAGCGCGGCTACGGCAAGCGCACGCCGGTCGCGGACTACCCGGAGCAGAATCGCGGCGGTCAGGGCGTCTACACCATTCAAATGACCGAGCGTAAGGGTAACCTCGCGGCCATGAAGACGGTGGGCCCGCAGCACGAGCTGTTCATCGTGACGGAGGGCGCGACGGTCATTCGCGTCAAGACCGACGAGATCAGCCAGACCGGCCGCGCCACCCAGGGCGTCAAGATGATGACCGTCGACGACAACGACCGCGTATGCGCTGTCGCCCGCATGACGGCAGCCAAGGAAAAGCCCGAAGGCGAAGCCACAGAAAACGGCTCTGCTTCCGAAGAAACCCCTGTCGATCTAGGCGACGGCAACGACATGCCAGAAGATCTCCTAGACGAGTAAGAGGCTCTAGCTGGTAAAAATCATCAGACCCCATATATCGGCGGTCGGCGCACTGCGCGCCGACCGCTTTTTTGAAAACCTTGGGACCCCATGGTCGCTGGGCTGGCGAGATGGTTTTGGTTTGTCGCGAGTTCCGCACGCAAAGAAGGCCACTTAATGTGGCCTTCGTCTTGCGCAGGACTGTCCGAGCAGCAAACCAAAACCATCTCGCCAGCCCAGCGACCACCCCTCCCAAAGATTTTCAAAAAAGTTGTTGACGCGCGCGTAACGACTCGTCTAATATATCCCTTGCGCGATGGACCTGTAGCTCAGTTGGTTAGAGCGTCCGGCTGATAACCGGGAGGTCACAAGTTCGAATCTTGTCAGGTCCACCACTTTCTTTCGCAATAAACACCCCAGCGAGAGCCGAGTCGCCGCTGGGGTGTTTATTACTGTCTCCGTGGGGGTTTAGCTCAGCTGGGAGAGCGCGGGCTTTGCAAGCCTGAGGTCAGGGGTTCGATCCCCCTAACCTCCACCATGATGGACCTGTAGCTCAGTTGGTTAGAGCGTCCGGCTGATAACCGGGAGGTCACAAGTTCGAATCTTGTCAGGTCCACCATCAAAACTGTGAAGAGCCCTGGGGCATTGCCTCGGGGCTTTTTTCTTGTCTGCGATAAATCTCATTTTGGTTTTGTGTGCTGTGCGAAAGTTTGGGTAGTATAGCTATTCAATGCGGCGGACTGCCGCGTGTTAACCGCTGCGTACCGGAGGTGTTCCATGGTTCGTGTCGACATAGAGACCATCGTCATGGCCGCCGGTCCCGTGCCATCGCTTATCGTGCTTCGCGAGCGCTGCAGCAAATCGGACTCGCCCGCGCCACTGCGTTCCCTTTCCATTCAGACTGGTTCGTTTGAAGCTGCTGCCATCAGCCGCGGCATCGATAGCGGTCGCGCCGAGCGCCCGATTACCCATGACCTGTTGCTCGATACTGTTGGTGCCCTGGGTGCCAAGCTCGAACGCATCGAAATCGTTCGCGCCGAGCCGCCCGTGTTTTACGCGACGGTTGTCGTGTTGGCCGATGGCAACGAGCATAAGATCGATGCGCGTCCGAGCGACGCCATCGCCCTCGCCGTACGCAGTAATGCCCCCATGTTCGTTGAAGACGACATCATGAATCGCCTGGGCACCGTTTCTGCCCATGCCGAGGAAGTCGACGACGAGCAAGAGTTCGAGAAGTTCGACGAGTTCGTCCATACGCTCTCCCCCGATGACTTCTAAATGCGGGGCGTCCAGGCTGCGGAGCGTTCGCTGATGGCCGGCGGTATGTCGGCTGAGGCGGCGACCATTGCGCGCGAGGCCCAGATGCGCTCGGAGGCTTCTGAGGCGGCTCGCATTGCCTATGTGACGCAGGCCCGCACGCTTCGCGAACGCCGCGGCTCGTTTATCAAGATGGTTGTCGTCTCCGCCCTTGTCGCGGCAATCTGTTCGCGCCTTCGTGGTACAGTTGGTGCGCTTGGGTTTTCGATCTCTACGGGCCTTATGATCTGGGGCGTGGTCGATGCGGTCATGCTGACCAGTCAGATCAAGGTACTCGACAAGCGCGCGATGGATATGATGCGCGCCCGCGACGCTGCCGCTAAGATCGCCGCCGAGGCACAAGAACTGTAACGACGCCAGACTCGATGGGAAGGTCTAAAGATGGCACAGGATATGCAGGACGCCGGTAACGTCTCCGCCGAGCTCGACGCCATGGTGTGCGATCTGATCGGCGCGTTCTTGGACGACCTCGCCGCCGGTGAAAACCCTGGCGTGGTCGTGGCAATTGAGGACGCCGCTTCCAACCGTTATCTGGCGGCGCTCGACGAGGACGGCGAAGAGGCGTGCCTCGAGGCGGCCACCAACTTTATCTCCGAGCACAAGATGGGTCTTAAGGACGAGGGCCTGGGCCGTATCGCTCGCTATGCCATCGGCTACACCGGCTGCGTCGAGATTGACGGCGGCTATCACGATGCTCTGCTCGTGAGCTTCTTCGAAACCACGCTCGAGAGCGGTTTTTCGGCATATGTGCTGTATGAGGGCATGGGCGCCGGCGATGGTTTTATGTGGAGCGACCCTGAACCTGCAGGTGAGGAAACCCCTCTCATCTAAAATCGCTAAAATAAACGAGTTTTCGGTAAAAGGCTCAATATTCCCGCCGAGCGTTGCATTGCTGGGTGGGTCGCATACGCGTGCCGGTTGTATATAGATAGAAGATAGGGGAACTACATGCGCGTAGACAATCTGAGGAACATCGCCATCATCGCTCACGTCGACCACGGCAAGACGACGATGGTCGACAAGCTCCTGCGTGCCACGGACGCCTTCCGTGCCAACCAGCAGGTCGAGGACCGCGTCCTGGATTCCAACGACCAGGAGCGCGAGCGCGGCATTACGATTCTCGCCAAGAACATCTCTATCGAGTACAAGGACGTCAAGATCAACGTCATCGACACCCCGGGCCACGCCGACTTTGGCGGCGAGGTCGAGCGCGTGCTGCGTATGGCCGACGGCGCCCTGCTGCTGGTCGACGCCTTTGAGGGCCCCATGCCCCAGACCCGCTTCGTGCTGCGTCACGCTATCGACACCGGCCTTAAGATCATGATCGTCATCAACAAGATCGACCGTCCGGGCGCCAACCCCGAGAAGGCCTACAACGACTGCCTGGACCTCATGGCCGACCTGGGCGCCACCGACGACCAGCTTGAGTTCGCCATGGAGCACGTGGTCTACGCCAGCGCCATGAACGGCTTTGCCCGTCTTGACCCCAACGACGGCAACATGGACATGTACCCGCTGCTCGATATGATTATCGACGACATGCCCGCGCCCGAGGTTGACGAGAACGCCCCGCTGGCCATGCAGTGCGTGACCATCGACCACTCCAACTTCGTCGGCCGCATCGGTATCGGTCGCGTGTACTCTGGCGCCATCCACCAGGGCGACCAGATCCTGGTTGTCAAGAACGACGGCTCCAGCGCTACCGCCACCGTCAAGCAGCTCTTTACCTTCGACTACCTGGGCCGTACCGAGTGCCAGGAAGTCGGCGCCGGCGACATCGCCGCTGTCGTGGGTATCGACCGCACCGATATCGGCGATGTCTACACCGATCCCGAGAACCCTGTCGAGCTCGAGCCCATCGAGATCGACCCGCCGACCCTGTCCATCGTCTTTGAGGCTTCGACCTCCCCGCTTGTCGGCCGCGACGGCGACATCGTGGGCGCCCGTCAGCTCAAGGAGCGCCTGTTCAACGAGGCCGAGAACAACGTGACCATGAAGATCGAGGAACTCGAGGACAAGAGCGGCGTCGAGGTCTCGGGCCGCGGCATTCTGCACCTGTCCGTTCTGATGGAGTCCATGCGCCGCGAGGGCTTTGAGTTCCAGGTCGGCCGTCCCCGCGTTCTGTTTAAGAAGGACGAGAACGGCAACAAGATGGAGCCCGTCGAGCAGGCCGTCGTCGAGTGCCCGGACGAGTACTCGGGCAAGGTCGTTGAGGTCTTCGGCACCTCCGGCGGCATCATGACGAGCATGGATACCTCGGGCATCGTGACGCACCTCGAGTTTAAGATTCCGACCCGCGGCATCATGGGTCTTAAGAACCGCATCATGAACGTCACCCACGGCGAGGGCGTGTTCTACCACACCTTCCTGGAGTACGGCCCCTATGCCGGCGAGATCGGCAACCGCCAGAACGGCGCAATGATCTCTATGACCACCGAGAAGGCCGTTGCCTATGCCCTGGGTACGCTGCAGGAGCGCGGTCAGCTGTTTGTTGAGCCAGGCACCGAGTGCTACGAGGGCATGATCGTGGGCGAGCGCAGCAAGGCTGGCGACATGGTCGTCAATATCGCCCGTACCAAGAACCTGGGCAACCAGCGCTCCTCGACCTCCGATATCTCCGTTCAGCTGGTGCCGCCCCGCACCTTCTCGCTGGAGGAGGCGCTGGAGTACATCGCCGACGACGAGCTGGTCGAGATCACTCCCAAGAACATCCGCCTGCGCAAGCGTCTGCTCAACGCCACCGACCGCAAGAAGGCTGCCGTTCGCGCCGGCCAGGTCAACAAATAAGCGCTGGGCTTTATAGCGACTAACAAGAAAGGGCGTCGACCATCGCGGTCGGCGCCCTTTTTGTGCAGTGGACAGGTTCGTTTGCACCACAGCTGGGGCGGTTATCCCTCCGAGCGGCTTTCCGGTCAAAGTTAAGTTGTTTAAACATATACATAATTCTACAGAATATAACTGCTTTAATGCAAACCCGTTAACAGGTAAATACCAACTGGTATTAAATTAAAAGACCTCTTTACCTGCGGTTTACATGACTGGTATCTATATTATATTTTATGCATTGTGGCATAGACGAACCGTCTTAGAAGTTGCTCCCCAATGGGTTCTTGCAATGCGCTAGGCAGGTTCATGTTGATGTTGGGGTTTGTGTTCGATCCGACGATTCGCCGTATTCCACACTGTGTTGTAGGAATTA
>CATZIX010000012.1:0-38513 GCA_958420205.1 uncultured Collinsella sp.
ATCCCGAGAACCAGATTGTGTGCGAGACCGTGTGGCACGAGATGGCGTTTGGCCTAGAGAATCTGGGTGTGTCGCGCGACGAGATGCGCCGCCGTGTTGCCGAGACCAGCTATTTCTTTGGTCTGGAGGACTGGCTTCATCGTGATACCGATACGCTTTCGGGTGGCCGCAAGCAGCTGCTGTCGCTTGCCGCCGTCCTGGCGCTGCGCCCGCGCGTGCTGCTGCTCGACGAGCCCACGTCTCAGCTCGATCCCGTTGCCGAGAAGAATTTCCTGCACGCGCTGTTTCGTGTGAATCGCGAGCTGGGCTGCACGGTTGTTGTGGCGACGCATCAGCCGCGCCCAATGCTCGAATACGCGACGTGTGCGTACCGGATTGAGGATGGCCGCGTGCACGAGGCGGCGGATATGGCTTCTTTGGTATGCCGAGAATCGCTGTTTTCCGATGACACGTTGGGGTGGGGTGCCATCCGATGTGCAAAAAACGGAGTATTCAGCAGGCGTGAGGACAATTTGGGCTCTCTGGAGCCGCCCGGGGACGTATCGAGCGCGAAAAAAAGTTTGGAATTGGACAAATCGTCCGAATTTGTGGCGCAAACGTCGCTCGAGAACGGCTTGGAAGCCTTCTCGCGCACGGATGGAAGCAGAATACTCCAAAAAATGCACGGCGGGTCGGCTACCACCCTGTCGGAAGGCTGGTTTCGCTACGATCGAGCGTCCGGCTGGGTGCTGCGCGGGCTCGATGCGTCGTTTTCGGCCGGTGCGGTGCATGCGATCGTGGGCGGCAACGGATGCGGTAAGTCGACGATACTCTCGGTGCTGGCGAAGACCGCCAAGCTGCAGCGCGGCCGCATGGTGCGCGGAGCGGCCTCGGCGGCGCTGCTGCCTCAGAATCCCAAAGCATTGCTGGTTGCCGAGACGGTTCGCGATGAGCTGATGGAATGGGCCTCGACCTGCGGATATGACGAGAACTTGGCGCGGGAGCGTGCGGCGAGCTTGGGGTTGTCGGGTCTGGATGGACGCCATCCGTACGATCTTTCGGGCGGGCAGCGTCAACTGCTTGCATTGGCAAAACTGCTGCTAATCGGCCCCGAACTGCTATTGCTCGATGAGCCCACCAAGGGTCTAGACCTGTTCAGCCGCCGCACCATCGCCCGCGCCCTGCGTGACCATGCGAAGGCTGGCGGCACCGTCATCATGGCTACGCACGATTTGGACTTTGCCGAGCAGGTAGCCGACGATGTCGCCATGATGTTTGACGGCGAGATTGCCTGCATGGAGTCCCCGGCCGACTTCTTTGCCGACAACGTGTTCTATAGGGCGTGATGGGATGACGGACTGTCGTTTCTCGCGTTTGCTTGCAAAACTGGAGATCCCGCTGTTGTTGGCGGTGCCGGCGGTGATGGCTGCCGCGTTGCTGGCGGGTGTTGAGCAGGCAGCGTTGGCCATGCTGGTTGTGGTGGCGTTGGTGCTTGCGCTGTTCTTTGCGGGCTATGAGGCATCGCGTCCAGGCCTGCGTCAGATTATGCCCACGCTGGTGCTGGCGACGCTGGCGGCGGCGGGGCGCATCCTGTTTGGACCCATTCCCGACTTTAAACCCGTGAGTGCCATCGCCATTATCGCCGGGGCGACACTCGGTCGTCGTAACGGCTTTATGGTCGGTGCGTTGGCGGCGCTGACCAGCAATTTCTTTTTTGGGCAGGGCATGTGGACGCCGTGGCAGATGTATGCCTGGGGGCTCGTGGGATACGTTGGCGGTGCGCTGGCGCATGCCGGCGCTTTTGATCGCGCCGATGGCGCCGTGCGTATGTCGGCGCTGCTGACCTACGGCTTTGCTTCGGGTTTGCTGTACGGCGTTGTGATCAACGCCTACGACATTATCGGTTTTGTTCAACCGCTCACGTGGGCGGGTGCCATGGCGCGTCTTGCCACGGCAGTGCCGTTCGATATCACACACGGCCTCGCGACCTGCGTGTTCTTGGCCGCCTTGTACAAGCCTTGGTGCCGTCGCATTAACCGTGTCGTCGTGAAATACGGACTGTAGGGCATTTCGCGTTCCCACACGAACTTGCGGTGGAATAGTTCTCGTTTTTGGCTATTTGCTGCCCAAACAGGAACTATTCCACCGCAACTTATAGGGGGAGAGGGGTCACATGATCTGTTTTCCTCTGTCCCCTAGAGGAATTACTTGGGGCTAGAGCTCTAGCGTGAGGGTGACGGGGCAGTGGTCGCTGCCAAAGATGTCGCCGCGGATGCCGGTGTCGCGTACGTTGTCGGCGATTGCGTCGCTTACCAGGAAGTAGTCGATGCGCCAGCCGGCGTTGTTCTTGCGGGCATTAAAGCGATAGCTCCACCAGCTGTAGACGCCCTCGACGTCGGGGTTTGCCGCGCGCCAGGTATCGGTAAACCCGGCGTTGAGCAGCTCGGTAAACTTGCCGCGCTCCTCGTCCGAAAAGCCCGCGTTGCCGCGGTTGGACTTGGGGTTCTTAAGGTCGATCTCCTCATGCGCCACGTTAAAGTCGCCGCAGGTTACGACGGGCTTACCGGTCTCGCGTTCAAGTGCGCTCAAAAAGTCGCGATAGGCATCGTCCCAGGCCATGCGTACATCGATGCGCGCGAGCTCATTTTGGGCGTTAGGCGTGTAGACATCCACAAACCAAAACTTGTCGAACTCGAGCGCGCAGACGCGGCCCTCGGTCGCGGCTTGGGCGACGAGCTCGGCCGCCTCATTCTCGCCGGCGTAGGGTAGCAGTGCGTCGGCGTGCAGCACGCGCAGCGGTTCCTGGCGGCTAAAGACCGCAGTGCCCGAATAGCCTTTACGCTCGGCGTAGCTCCAGGTTTGGTGATAGCCGGGCAGGTCAATATCGACCTGGCCCTCCTGCAGCTTGGTCTCTTGCAGCGCCAAGATATCGACGCCGAGTTCTTGCGCGATCTGGATAAAGCTCGGGTCCTTTTTGAGCACGGCGCGCAGGCCGTTGACGTTCCACGAGGCGAAAGTGTAAGTCTGAGGCATGGTGTCCTTTCGACGGGGTTGGCAGGCTTAAGATTAGCGCAACAGGGGCGGGGTGGGCTCCGTGGGCGACGGCGCAATCGCGGCCGCCCCGACCAACATGGACGGAGGACAAACATGACGCAAGCGATAACAGATCCCAGGCAGGCCTCCGCCGCGCTGGCGGAGCTGTTCAATACCCACGAGCGCGTGGTCTTCTTTGGCGGCGCTGGTGTTTCCACGGCAAGTGGCATCCCCGATTTCCGCAGCGTGGACGGCCTGTATCACCAGCAGTTTGCCTATCCGCCCGAGACCATGCTGTCGCATAGCTTTTACGAGGCACATCCTGCGGAGTTCTTCGACTTTTACCGCACCAAGATGATCGCGCTTAACGCTAAGCCTAACCGCTGCCACACCAAGCTGGCCGAGCTGGAGCGCGCCGGCAAGCTCGACGCCGTGGTGACGCAAAATATCGACGGTCTGCACCAGGCGGCCGGCTCGCAGCGCGTGTTCGAGCTGCACGGATCGGTCCATCGCAACATTTGCCAGTCGTGCGGCGCGGTCTATAGCGCCGAGTGGATTTGCTCGCGCGAGCACGAGGATGCCGCGGGCGTGCCTGCGTGCCCCGCGTGCGGCGGCCGCATCAAGCCCGATGTAGTGCTCTATGAAGAGCCGCTCGACGAGCATGTGTTGACCGGTGCCGTTGCCGCCATCGCCGCTGCCGATGCCCTCATTGTGGGCGGGACCTCACTCGTGGTGTATCCGGCGGCAGGCCTTACGCGATACTTTACCGGCGATACGCTGGCCATATGCAACCTTGCTCCCACCGATCAGGATGCAAATGCCGACCTGCTGATTTCTTGCGACATCGCGGCCGCGTTTGCGTTCTAGCCCGCGCGCGCGGATACAATAGAAAGACTGAGTGCAAAGCGACCCCGCCGCCAGCTCCCCAAGCTCGGCGGCGTGGGCATTTTAGGAGGATGTTCATGGCGAACGACAGCAAGACATGGCGGTGCGGAAAGTATGAGCTCAGCTTTGACCGTCCGCGCATCATGGGCGTCCTCAACGTGACGCCCGATTCGTTTAGCGATGGCGGGGAGCACTTCGACCCGGATGCCGCCATCGAGTACGGCCTGGCGATGCTCGACGCCGGCGCCGACATCATCGACGTGGGCGGCGAGTCCACGCGCCCCGGTTTTACCCCGGTCAACCCCGACGAGGAGGCTCGCCGCGTGCTGCCCGTGGTGCGCGCGCTGGCCAAGGAGGGCGCCATCGTCTCGATCGACACGCGTCATGTGGCGGTTGCCAAGGCGGCCGTGCGCTGCGGCGCCTCGATCGTCAACGACGTGACCGGCTTCACCGATCCCAAGATGGTCGAGTTTGTTAAGACGAGCACCTGCGGCGTCATCGTGATGCATGCCGGCGAGGTCGCCGCGCCCACCCGCACGCACGCAACGGTGCAGCTCGATACCTCGGCAGCGGCGTTTGTTGCCGAGAAGGCGCGCGAGGCGGCTGCCGAGGCCGCGCGTGAGGCCGAGAAGCCGGCTCGCCGCCGTCGCGGCAAGTTGCTGGGCGAGCCTAAGCCGGAGGCCAAGCTTCCGGGCGGCGTGGTGCAGCCCTCGTTGCCGTTTGGCGAACCGGAGCCCACGTCTGAGCCTTCAAGCGAGCAGGAGACGCCGGCCGCCGAGCAGGCTACTGCCGCCGAGACCGTCGCGCCCGCGCCCGAGGCCGCGCCCGCAGCCACCGAGGCCGCATCGGAGTCCAATGACCGCCTGGCCGCCATGATGCGCCGCAGCGCCCGCCGCGAGGAAGCCTACGTGCCTACCTCGCAGCTCCGCCGCTTCACCCTGCCCGATTCGGCGCCCATCATGCGCCGCGTCATGGGCTTTCTGTCCGACCAGGCCCGCACGCTCATCCATGCCGGCGTGTCGCGCGACCGCATCTGCATCGATCCTGGCCCGGGCTTTGGTAAGTCGGCTAACGAGGACATCGTCATCCAGCGCGAGACTGCCAAGATGGCGTCACTGGGCTATCCGCTCATGTGCGCCGTGTCGCGCAAGCGCTTTGTGGGCGCCGTCTCGGGCGTGACCGAGGCCGCCGAGCGCGATGCCGCTACGTTTGGCGTGTGCCTGGGCGCCATCCAGGCCGGTGCCAACATCGTGCGCGTGCACGACGCCGCGGGTTTTGCGCAGTTCCTGAACGGTTACTGGGCGGTTGCCAAGCCGCAGCCGCGCCGCGCGTTTGTGGCTGTGGGCTCCAACCTGGGGCATCGCTGCGACAACATCCGCGCTGCACGCGAGATGATCGCCGAGATTCCACTCACCTGTGTGTCCAACTCCTCCAAGATCTACGAGAGCGAGCCGGCCTACGAGACGCGCCAGGACGCGTTTGCCAACGCCGTCATCGAGATCAAGACCGAGCTGGCGCCGCTGGTGCTGCTCGACGAGCTCATGAAGATCGAGGCTGAGCTGGGCCGCGACCGCTCCAAGAAGGCCAAGGCCAACGGTCCGCGCACCATCGACCTGGATCTGCTGTGGATGGATGGCGAGACCCACGGCGGCAAAAAGCTGCGCCTGCCGCATCCTCTCATTGGCGAGCGCGACTTTGTGCTGGTGCCGCTCGAGGACCTGATGCACGACCCAGCGCGGTTCTTCCGCTACAACGGTGTCGAGGTCAAGGAGCCCGAGGACCGCGTGGGCCATATCGTTGGCGAATTGGGGCGTATGTAGATGATCGAGATGAATGCTGTTGCCGCCGGCACCGAGCTCGACGCGGCGCGTAACGCGGGCCGCGAGGGCGTGTCCGCGGGCTGGTGCGCGTGGAGCGCGGGCGATGCTTCGCTGACGTTTTCGCTGGTCGTGCGTCCGGATGTGAATATGCACGCCTTCCACGGCCTGCCGTTTGTGGCCGCGATGGGCATGATGGACGCGCTCGTGGGCACGGCTTCGACGCCGGGGTTGGGCCTTGCCGGTAAGGTGGGTATCCAGTGGCCGAGCGATATCGTGTGCGGTGCGCCTGCGTTTGAGACGTCGCTCGCGCGTGTTACCGTGAACGGCGGCGCCGGTGCTGTGGGCATGTTCGGTGCCGTGACGGTGGATATTGAGCGTTCGGCGCTGAGCGAGCTTGGTGTGGACGTGGCTGACGAAGCGCTGGTCGAGACGCTGGCCGCCGCCGTGCTGGCCCGCGTGGACGCCTGGGCGGTTGTTGCCAACACGCCGCAGGGCGCTGCCGGTCCGCTGGCTCCCGTGCTGGGCGAGTACTTCGACATGGTGCCGCTGCTGGGCCGCCAAGTTGCGGCGGTGTCGCCCAACGGTTTGCCGCTTGCGGTCGGTGTGTTTGCGGGCCTGGACATCTGGGGCCGCGCGACCATCAAGACCGATGCCGGCGAGCAAGAGTTTCCGCCCGAGGCTGTACGAATTCGCGGACTGTAACGCGAGGCGCCCGCGTTCAAAGATAACGATGACAACAAGACCCTCCTCGGCCTGTGCCGGGGAGGGCCTTCGCGTGACTGCAGAGCGGCATCTCAGCCCTATTCCTCAAAATTGATAATTATTCAGTTTTGAGGAATAGGCTTGGCGAACGTTTGCGGGGGCTGTGGCATCGGGTGTGCTCGACTTAAGCCCCCGTCCTACCCCAGCTCCTGCATGCGGCGGTAGATTTCGCAGATGCCCTTGATGGTGAGTTGTCCGTCGACCACGTCGAAGGCATCGGTCGAATCGGCGACGATGCCGGCGAGACCGCCCGTGGCGATAACGGTGGCGTCCTCACGACCCAGCTCGCGCTTCATGCGTGCGACCAGGCCCTCGGCCATGGCGGCAGCGCCCACCACGGCGCCGACTTTAATGCACTCCTCGGTATCGCGGCCGATGGCGTGTTCGGGCGCCTCGAGCGGCACGCTGGCGAGCTTGGCGGCTCGGGCGGCGAGCGCGTCCATCGAAATGCGGATGCCCGGCGCAATCGCTCCACCAATGTAATAACCGTCCTCATCGATGACGTCGATATTGGTCGCGGTGCCAAAGTCCACCACGATTGCCGGCGCGCCGTAGAAGGTCTCGGCCGCAACGGCGTTAGCGACGCGATCGGCGCCTACGGCCTGGGGACGCGCCGCGCGCAGCTTGGTCACCGCGGCCGTCTGCGGCCCGATAACGATGGCGTCCGCGGCAATGCGGTCGGCCACAGTGTGCCACTCGCGCGAGAGCTGCGGCACCACGCCGGCGAAGGCGATCGCGTCGACCGCGTCGAGCGAGAGGCCGTACATCTTAAAGAAGCCCATCAGGCGCACATGGATCTCGTCGGCGGTATAGGAGCGGTCGGTGGGCATGCGCCACGACTGCACCAGCTCGTCTCCGTCAAACAGGCCCATGGCCGTCTGCGTGTTTCCCATATCGATAGCGAGCAGCATGTCTACTCCCGGTGTTGGCATAAAAGGACGCGCACCATTGTATACGCGCCGTCGACGGCGCTCGGCCGCGATTCGTTTACGGTGATAGGGGCTGAGGGGTTTTAAATATGAAGGAATTATGCTCTACGAGATTTTCCTTGCCGTTTACCGAACTCCCGCGTAATATTCTTTCTTGCGCACATGAGGCGCCCAGACATTGCGGGGTGGAGCAGTCTGGTAGCTCGCCGGGCTCATAACCCGGAGGTCGTAGGTTCAAATCCTGCCCCCGCGACCAAGAACTTGCAGCTCGTCGGCCTAGCCGGCGAGCTTTTTTGTTATTTCGGGACCGTGTTTTCGGTCCAATTCTCGGCCTCTCAAACAAAATCTCGATCTGTAACATCTAGACCCGATTTGGGCGGCTAGGTGTTACAGATCGAGATATACCGGTGGGTTGGGTCGTGTTTGTCTAAATCTGTAACACGAGGGACGGATTTTGCCGAGTTGTTGTTATAGATTGAGATTTTCTAGCAGGCGGGTTTGGTTTGTCTCGATCTGTAACAGTAAGACCCAGTTTTGCCGCGTAACTGTTACAGATTGAGATAAACCGACGGGCCACCCCGCCCATCCCCATCCACCTGCCGCTACCTGCTGTCCGCCGATTTCCGTTGCGCTGTTGTATTCCCATGCCATATCCTCTAGACAACTACGCGGCATCATCGCCGCCGCGCCTACAAGAGAGGAATGTCCATGACCGCACCTGCATCCAAGCTGCTCCAGCCCATTACGGTTGGCCCCCTTGAGCTCAAGAACCGCATTATGTTCCCGCCGCTGACCACCGGCTACGAGGAGCGCGACGGCTCCATTGGCGAGCGCAGCCTGGCTTTTTACGAGCGCCTGGCCCGTGGCGGCGTGAGCTACATCGTCATCGGCGACGTTGCTCCCGTCATGACCGCGAGCCCCACGCCCAAGCTGGCGACCGACGCCCAGATCCCCACGTTTAAGGCCCTGGCCGACGCCGTCCACAAGCACGGTGCCAAGGTTGCGCTGCAGCTGTTCCACCCCGAGTACGACGTGCCCGGTGTCGGCCGCATGGTCATGGGATCCATGGCTGCCGCCAAGGCCGCGCAGGAGGCCAAGGCCGCCGGCGACGAGGAGACCTTTGCCGCCAAGATGGCCGAGTCCAACGAGATCCGCAACCAGGCCTACGCCAAGCTGCATCACGACATGCAGCACTTTGTGAACGAGGCGAGCGTAGAGCAGCTCACCCAGATCAAGGAGGCCATCGCTGCCTCGGCCGCTCGCGCACAGCAGGCCGGGATCGACGCTATCGAGGTCCACGGCGACCGCCTGGTGGGTTCGCTGTGCTCGGCCATCCTCAACCAGCGCACCGACGAGTACGGTGGTTCGTTCGAGAACCGCGTTCGCTACGCGCTGGAGGTCGTCGCCGCCATTAAGGAGGCCGCGCCGCAGCTGATGGTGGAGTACAAGCTCCCCGTGATCATGGAGAACCCCGACGGCACGCCGCGCGGCAAGGGTGGCCTGCAGCCCGACGAGGCCTGCAAGTTTGCCAAGCTGCTCGAGGGCGCGGGCATCGACATGATCCAGGTCGCACAGGCAAACCACACCGGCAACATGGGCGACACCATTCCGCCCATGGGCGCCATGCCCTACAACTGGACGCTGCCGGTGGCCGAGCGCGTCAAAGCCCTGGTCTCCGTGCCGGTGGCAACCGTGGGCCGTGTTGTCTCGGTCGAGGCCGGTGAGAAGATCCTGGAAGACGGCGCGGCCGACATCATCGCCTACGGCCGCTCGCTCATGTGCGACCCCGACATTGCGCTGAAGGCCGCCACGGGTGAGCCCATCCGCGAGTGCCTCAACTGCAACAAGGGTTGCGTCGACGCGATTCAAAACCGCAAGTACATCTCGTGCGTTCTCAATGCCGAGAACGGCGACGAGGCGACTATCGCCATTAAGCCAGGCGAGGGCGACAAGAAGATTGCCGTGGTGGGCGGCGGCATCGCCGGCCTGGAGGCCGCGCGCGTGGCGGCCAAGCGCGGCTACGACGTGACCGTTTACGAGGCGAGCGATCATCTGGGCGGCCAGATTGTGCTGGCGGCTGCGCCTCCGCGCAAGGACGAGATCATGCGCTCGGTCGAGTACTACGAGAAGATTCTGCCTGGCCTGGGCGTGAAGGTCGAGCTCAACCATGCCGCTACCGCCGAGGACCTCAACGCCGCCGACGCCGCGATTGTGGCCGTGGGCGCGCACGACGTGGTCATTCCCGTTCCGGGTGCCGATTCGGACAAGGTCGTCTCGAGCTGGGACGTGCTGGCCGGCAAGGTGGAGCTTACGGGCCGCGTCGCCGTCATTGGCGGCGGCCTGGTGGGCACCGAGACTGCCGAGTACCTGCTGCAGCACGGCTGCGAGGTGGCGATCGTGGAGATGCTCGATAAGATTGCCGCGGGCGAGTCCGAGACCATTCTGCCGCTGATTATGAGCGACTTTGCCGAGCATAACGTGGAGCAGCACGTGAAGACCCGCCTGACCGCCATTACTGATGAGGGCGTGGAGACCATTCGCACCACCGAGGACGGCGCCGAGGAGCCGGTGAAGATCGCCTGCGATTACGTGGTGATGGCCGTGGGTTCCAAGGCCAACGCGTTTGACCTGGACGGCGTGACGGTGCCCGTGACCTGCGTGGGCGACTGCTCGGGCGAGCGCACCGCCGACATTGCCAGCGCCATCCGCACGGCATATCACGCGGCCAACGAGCTGTAGGTAACATCGCAGCGGGACGGGGCGGTAGCACGGATCCGCCTCGCCCGACTGCGTCCCATCGGGTGTCAACCGGGGCGGGGTCTGCAAGCGCAGCAGGCCCCGCCCTTTTTGTTTTGCTCCGGTGGATGGCAATGCGCGGTAATCATGAGGAGTGAGGACATCTACCACCTTGCAGGCCGCTCAAAATTATTGGGGGAGGGGTTAATAATTATATCCTCTATATCAAAGGACATAAAGAGATGCCAATTTTGTTGACAAGCGAATGACGATTAGCTGCGAGTCAGCTACCAGCGTAAATAATCGATAAAGAAATGTCGTAAATTGGTGCCAAATGTCCAGATAACGCCGCGTCTATTTTAATTAACGGTTTTGAGCAAACAGCAAAATGCTACTATCTAACAAGCACGTAAGAAGGCAGATTAACGGTTGAGGCTAAGAAGTGGCAGGTATGTCGGAAGCAACTAGGACTCGCACGCATGCGCCCGAGGTTAGGCAGCGCGCCGTCGAGATCCTCCAAGAGGGGGTCGGTCACCGCGCCCTCGCCGCAAAGCTTGGCATTCCCCAGGCCACGGCTCGTCAGTGGGCCCGCGCATATGCCGTGGGCGGTGCCGACGCCGTGCTCAATGCGGGCGCTTGCCATCACACCTATTCGTACGACGTAAAACTCGCCGTGGTTAAGGACCGTCTGGAAAACGGCCTGACGGTTCGCGAGACCATGATCAAGTATGGGATTCCCAGCGAGTCTTCAGTCAAGGCCTGGTGCCGCCAGTATCGCGAGAGCGGTGAGTCCGCGCTGGTCGATAAGCCGCGCGGACGCAAGCCGCGCGTTAAAAAGGCGGAATAGCGAACGGGATGGTGCGCCCACAGGGGCGCATTTTTCTTGCCGCCCCTCTACTCCAATGCGGACAGGCTCCTTGCCCCGTACGCCTAAAACTCCCCAGTTGACCGAAAACCTGCCACCGCAACCCCGTAATTGAGCTATAACGTTAAACAATTGCAGCGTTTTTGCATGGGGGAGTGATGGTATGACGCTACTGTATTTCCTTACCCTGTTTCCGCTGGTACCGGCGCTGGGCATGCTACTTGCGCGCGGTGACCGCGCCCGCGATGCGGTGGGGCTCATAGGTTCCGGCATCATTATGGCGGTGACAGTTGTAGTCGCCGTCATGTTTTTTGGCACGGGCCCGCAGAGCTTTGAGGTCGCCCCCGGAGCCTCGCATGTGCTCTCGATCATCAGCTCCGCCATCGATGTCATCCTGTGCGCCGTCATCCTGTACAACGCGTACAAATACAGGAACGCGCTCACCACGGTGCTCGGCATAGTTCAGCTGGTGGGCTCGCTCGCCTTTGCAGCCATGACGCTGCCCGTGGCCGAGGCCGTCACCGCAACGCCGCTCTACCTGGACTACATGAGCGTGATCATGGTCCTCGCCGTTGGCATTGTCGGCAGCCTAATCTGCGTGTATGCCTTGGGCTACATGAAGGACTTCCAAGCGCACGATGAGCACGAGGCTGCGCTGCGCGGGCAGACCGCGCCCGACCGTCGCCCGCAGTTCCTGGCGCTTATGTTCCTGTTCCTCTCAGCCATGTTCGTCATCGTGACGAGCGACAACCTCGAGTGGCTGTTCTGCGGCTGGGAAATCACCACCGTGTGCTCGTTCCTTATGATTGGCTACACTCGCACGCCCGAGGCCATCAAGAACGCCTTTACCCAGATCATCCTCAACATGCTGGGCGGTATCGCGTTTTTGGCCGGACTCATGTACCTGCACGTTAACGGCATGCCGCTGACCATCTCGGGCATGATCGAGCTTTCCGGCGCCGGTACCGCGCAGTCCGCGCTGCTGGTGATGCCGGTCGTTCTGCTGTCGCTCGCCGCCCTTACCAAGGCCGCGCAGATGCCGTTCCATACCTGGCTGCTCGGTGCTATGGTTGCACCCACTCCCACGAGCGCCCTGCTGCACTCGTCAACCATGGTCAAAGCCGGCGTGTTCCTGATGGTCAAGCTGAGCCCGCTCTATGCCATCTATCCCGTGACCGGCTTTATGGTCACGAGTGTGGGTGCCATCACGTTTTTGCTCGCTGCCCTCATGGCCATCTCGCAGAGCAACGCCAAACGCGTGCTCGCGTACTCCACCATTTCCAACCTGGGTCTTATCAGTGCCTGCTTGGGTGTCGGCGCACCCGAGGCCGTGTGGGCGGCCATCTTCCTGATCCTGTTCCACACAGTGGCCAAGTCGCTGCTGTTCCTGTGCGTGGGCACGGCCGAGCATCATATCGGCAGCCGCAACATCGAGGACATGGACGGTATGTTCAGCCGCATGCCGCACCTGACGCGTCTGATGATGCTGGGCATCATGGGCATGTTTGTGGCGCCGTTTGGCATGCTCGTGTCCAAGTGGGGCGCCCTGGTGGCGTTTGCGCAGACCGGCAACGTGCTCATGATCATGGTGCTGGCCTTTGGCTCGGCCGCGACGTTTTACTTCTGGGGCAAGTGGCTTGCCAAGCTTTCGGGCGTCGACCCCACGGCTCAAAACGTTGAGGTCAATGTCCATAAGACCGAATGGATGGCGCTCAACACCATCGCCGCGCTGCTGATTCTGTGCTGCGTGGCGTTCCCGGTTATCTCGAGCGGCCTGGTGTCGCCTTACTTGGCCATAGTGTTTGGCCGCGTGCCGTACGTTATCGGCAAGGACGCCATGTATCTAATGGTCGTTATCGTGGCGTTTATCGCCGTGGTGCTGCTGACTTCATTCCGCGTGAGCAACAAACCGCACGTAAACGTATATCTTTCGGGTGTGGGAACCGACAATTACCGCCATTTCCGCGGCTCGATGGGACGCGAGGTGAAGGCCGAAAAGCGCAATTGGTACTCGGAGGACGCCCTTGGCGAGAAGCGTATTGGCCCCGCGGGTAGCGTCGTGTGCTGCAGCATTATCTTGTTTGCGCTGCTGTGTTGCGCGTGGATTGGGCCCGAGAGACTTGCCATGAGCGCGCCCTCGGTGCTGCGCGGCAAGTATTTCGAAGGCTCGGGCGTCGTGGGCATATTTATTGGTACCGTGGCGTTTGCCTTGCTGGCGCCGCTTGTGGGCGGCCTGATTGACGGTCTTGACCGTAAGCTTTCGGCTCGCATGCAGGGCCGCGTGGGCCCGCGCTTGCTGCAGCCCTTCTACGACGTTGCCAAGCTGCTGCGCAAGGCCCCCGCCAGCGTAAACACCATGGACGATACCTACATGGCGTGTGCGCTCATCTTTACCGTGGTGGGCGGCGGCATCTTTGTGTCGGGCTCCAACACGCTGCTGTGCGCCTTTATGGTGACGCTCGCCGCGATCTTTGTGGTGCTGGCGTCCGCCTCGACGCAAAGCCCGTTTGCCCAGGTCGGCGCCGATCGTGAGTTGCTGCAGGTTATGAGCTACGAGCCCGCCGTTCTGCTGATGAGCGTGGGCTTGTACCTTGCCACCGATAGCTTCGATTCCATCGCCGTGACGGGGCAGTCGGCCCCCATCATCGTGTACAGCGCGCCCATTTTCCTCGCGCTGCTCGCGGTGCTCACCATCAAGCTGCGCAAGTCGCCGTTTGACCTTTCGTACTCACATCACGCGCATCAGGAGATCGTCCAGGGCGTCGCCACCGAGATGAGCGGCGGCACGCTGGCCAAGATGACCCTTATGCACTGGTGCGAGACCGTGCTGTTTTTGATGTGGGTGGGCATGTTCTTTGTTTGGAACAACCCGGTGAGCTGGGTCGTAGCCCTGGTCGTGATGGCCGCGACGTATTTTGTCGAGGTGCTGATCGACAACACCTTCGCACGCAGCACTTGGCGCAGCTGCTTTAGGCTCGGATGGGGCGTGGCGCTGGTGTTTGGCCTGCTCAACCTTATGCCCATCCTCGTCGACGTGTTTATTTAGGAGGCGGCATCCATGGATCATAAAATGTCGCGCTCGCCGTGGGTTATTCATTACGACGGCTCGAGCTGCAACGGATGCGATATCGAGGTGCTGGCCTCGCTCACGCCACTGTTCGATGCGGAGCGCTTTGGCGTGGTCAACACCGGCAACCCCAAGCATGCGGATATCTTTTTGGTGACGGGGTCGGTCAATGCCCAGAACCTGCCTGTCGTGCGCCAGATCTACAACCAGATGCTCGAGCCCAAGTGCGTGGTGGCCTGCGGTATCTGCGCGTGTTCGGGTGGCGTGTTCCGCGATGCCTACAACGTGATCGGCGGCGTGGACCGTGCGATTCCCGTGGACGTGTACGCGCCCGGGTGCGCCATTCGTCCCGAGACCGTGATCGATGCCATTGTGGAGGCGTGCGGCATCCTGGATCAGAAGGAGGCCGTGATGCGTGCTGGCGGCGATCCGCTTACCGTGGGCGGCGCCGCAACCTGGGACGGTGGCGTTGAGCTGGGCGAGGACGGGTTTGTGGCTGCTGCGGGGGCCGGGGCCGGTGTCGACGCAGGCACGGCTGACGGCGCGCCCGCTGCTGGCGCGCCTGCCGGGAAGCCTGCCGCACCCGCCGCTGCAAAGGAGGCCGAGTAATGCAAAAGGCAATCTATACCACCGTTGGGATCGACGAGCTCCTGTCGCATGTCCAGGCGCTCAAGGGCGTCGGCGCGCGCTTTGTGCAAATGCACGCCGAGCGCAACGTCGACGACGGCACGTATCGCCTGGTCTATACGTTTATCAACGTTCGTGCCGCTCAGGAGCATATTGCGCAGGACGGCAGCTACGCGATCGAGAACCTGGTGGTTGAGGGTATCGACCAGTATCAGGAGATTCCGTCCATCAGCTCATATTATCCGGCGGTGTTCCCGTTTGAAAATGAGGCCCACGACCTGTTTGGTCTTGCCATTACCGACATGCAGCTCGACTTTAAGGGCTTTTTCTACCAGGTCTCGACTGCCGAGCCCATGAGCGTTATCACGCCCGAGGTGAAGGCCGCGCGCGAGAAGGCCATGAAGGTCCGCGCGGCCGCAGAGGCCAAAGCGCGCAAGGCCGCGGCCGAAAAGGCCGCCGCTGCCACGGCCGCTGCGGGGGAGGGCGTTGCGGGCGCTGGCGATGCTGCGAGCGCTGCCGTCGTTCAGCCCGCTGCGGCTGCCGGCTCCGATGCTCAGCACGATGAAACTGCTGCGAAGGCCGCGCTCAAGGCTGCCGAGATGGAGGCAAAGCTCGCCGCCATGGATCCCGAGAAAGCGGCCAAGGTCCGCGCGGCGCTTGCCGCCAAGGCCGCCCGCGACAAGCAGAAAAAGGAGGCGTAAGGTCCATGGCACATCGCTCCGTTATTCCGTTTGGCCCGCAACACCCGGTGCTGCCCGAGCCGCTTCATCTGGACCTGGTGATCGAGGACGACCGCGTTCTCGAGGCAATTCCGCAGATCGGTTTTGTGCACCGCGGACTCGAGAAGCTCACCGAAAAGCGCGATATGCACCAGTTTGGCTACATCGCCGAGCGCATCTGCGGCATCTGCGCCGTGGGCCACAGCTGCGGCTATGCCAGCGCCTGCGAGCGTATGCTCGACATCGAGGTGCCCAGCCGCGTGCAGTATATCCGCACCATTTTGCACGAGCTTTCGCGCATCCACTCGCATCTGCTGTGGCTGGGCCTGCTCGCCGATGCCTTTGGCTTCGAGGCGCTGTTCTATCGTTCGTGGACCCTGCGCGAGCAGATTCTCAAGATCTTCGAGAGCACCTGCGGCGGCCGCGTGATCCTTTCGATTAACGAGATCGGCGGCCTTAAGCACGACATTGAGGATTCCGAGCTGGCGGGCATTGTCCAGACGCTTGACGCCATGCGCCCCGACTACGAGGCCCTGGTGCATACGTTTTTGGACGACAACAGCTGCGGCGAGCGCCTGCATGGCGTGGGCGTGATCAGCAAGAAGGACGCGCTGGAGCTTTCGATGGTCGGCCCGTTTGGGCGCGCCTCGGGCGTGGACTACGACGTGCGCATGTTTGGCGATGGTGCCTATGCGGACCTGGCTGCGTTTGAGCCCGTCGTTGCTGCCGATGGCGACTGCTATGCTCGCTGCCAGGTGCGTTGTGCCGAGGTCACGCAGGCCATGGACATCATTAAGGAGCTTGTGGACAAGATCCCGCACGACGGCATCGGCGGGCGCACCAAGCTTACGCCGGCCGACGGCGCGCGCGGCGAGGTTGTGATTGAGCAGCCGCGCGGCGAGGCGTATTACTATGTGCGCGGCAACGGCACCAAGAATCTGGACCGTTTCCGCGTGCGCACGCCAACGTCGCAAAATCTGGCGGGTCTGACGCATGCGCTGCAGGGCGTGCTCCTTGCCAACGTGCCCATGATTATCCTGACCATCGACCCCTGCATTAGCTGCACGGAAAGGTAGGCGTGGCATGAGTTTACTGACATTTGCCAAGACGGCCTTGGGTTCTATGGTCAAGCAGCCGGTAACGGTGTGCTATCCGCAGGAGAAGCTCGCGGTACCCGAGCGCTTGCGCGGACATATCGTTAACGACATGGACGTGTGCATCTGCTGCGGCATGTGCGCGCGTCGCTGCCCGGCGGGCGCGCTCGCGGTCGATCGCAAGGGCGGAACGTGGTCGATTGATCCGTATGCCTGCGTGGTGTGCGGCGAGTGCATCGAGAGCTGCCCCAAGCACTGCCTGACTATGGACACCGCCCGTACCCCAGTCGCAGCGGACAAGACTCCCACGGTAGAAACCAAACCGGAATAGCGCGAGACGGGCCGGTGGGGCAAAATTGCCCCACCGGCCCCGCGCTTAAACGCGCAGCGGAGCCGCCGTGAACAAAACTATGCCGGTTTACTACGATAATTCGCCTACCCCCAACCACACCGCATTCGGCAAAACCAAAACCGCAGGTAGACGGCTTGTAGTTTTGCGAAAAAGTCACGCGTGGTCGGGAACCTCGTTTTTATCGTAGTAAACCGGCATGGTTTTGAAATGGCACTATATCCGTAACAGCCCTTGATCTCCCGTGGACAGAGGGGAACGGATCATTTTTTGGCCTCGCGAGGACATCCGTGTGGCCCGTTCGCCATGAAATGGGCCTATCTACTACGTTTGGGCGGCGGCCCTCAACCACGGCAAAAAATGCGAAAAGAAAACCGCAGGTAGAACGCCTACGGTTTTCTGGAAAACGGGGGTATGGTCAAGGGTATCGAGTCAAACGTAGTAGATGGGCAGGTTTCGTGGCGAGCGGTTCCGGGTGATTCCTTGGGGACGGAGGAAAACGGATCATTTTGGTCCCGCGAGGCTGGCGGAGACACTCGTGCAGGGCCGCCCGAACAAAACTATGCCGGTTTACTACGATGAATCCGAGATTCCTGACCACACCCGCATTTTTGCAAATATCGCAAGTGTTCTACCTGCGGTTTTGTAAGTGCGCAATTTGCCGTGGTCGGAGATATGCGGTTCATCGTAGTAAATCGGCATAGTTTTGAAATGGCATCAAATTGGCGGCGGCCAGCGGCTAGCCTCGCAGATAGGCGATGGCGATTTGGGTGCGGTTGCGTAGCCCCATTTTGGCTAGGATTGAGCTGATGTGGTTGCGCACGGTGCCTTCGCCCATATAGGCGGTGGCAGCGATCTCCTTGTTGTCGAGGCCGCGGGCGATGAGCTCGGCGACTTCGAACTCGCGGTCGGTCAGACCGGCAAAGGCGGCGGGCCGGCGGGTCGCGCCGGCCTCGACGTCCGCCCCATCAAAGTTGATATCTTCGATCGCCTTGCCCTCGAGCACGCGTTTGCCGTCCATGACCTGCGCCAACGCCGGCGGAATGGCAGCGACATCGGTCTTGATCAGGTAGCCGCGGGCGCCCAGCTTGAGCGCCGACACAATGTACTCGTCATCCGAGAACGTCGTCAGAAACACCACGCGCGCCGCAGGGTCGTGCTCAAGGATCTCGCGCGCGGCCGAAAGGCCGTCGCGTCCCGGCATCTGGATGTCGAGCAGCACAATATCGGGTGCGTGCTCGGCGTAGAGCGCCACCGCATCGTTGCCGTTGGCACCGGTGCCCACCACTTCGATCTGCGGCTGGGCGCCCAAGATAATCTTGAGCGAATCGACCACCAAGCGGTCGTCGTCGACAACGATGAGCCTCATCGGCCCTCATCTCCTTGCTGTTTGGGAACGGTGGCAAACACACGCCAGCCGCCGGCGCCGGCACGCGGGCCGGCGGTGAAGGTGCCGCCAAGCGCCTCGATGCGCTCGCGCATGGAGGCGAGCCCCATGCCCTCCGCGGTGCCGCGGCCGCTTGCTTGGACCTCACCCACGCCATCGTCGGTAACAATGAGCTGGTAAAACGACGGATGCTCCATGCACCGTACGGTGACGGTCTGGGCGCAAGCGTGGCGCATGGTATTGGAGAGCGCTTCGCGCAGGACCGCTGCAAAGCAGTTGGCGACGTTTGCGGGCGCATGTTCGGCCATAACTTCAAGCTCAATCTGCGGGCCGCCGTCCGAGCGTGTGCCTTCGACAATGCGTTCGAGCTGCACGGAAAGGTCGACGGCGTTGTCGTTGAGCGCGTGGACGCTGGTGCGCACAAGCTGGAGCGCCTCGTCAACCGTGCGTTTAACGTCGGCGAAATCGGCGGCGACGCCAGGCTCGTCGGCGTGGACCACGCGTAGGGCTTCGGCCTGCAGTGAGGCGCGCGTGAGCTGGTGCCCGACGTTATCGTGGATCTCGCGCGCGATGCGGGCGCGTTCGGCGAGCGTCGCGAGCTCGACTTCGTAGTCCTGGCGATCGGCAAGATCGCGGTTGCGCGCCTCGAGCGCGAGAGCTCGTTCCTGCAGCTCGTCGCGGGTGCGGCGCATGCGCCGCTGCTCGCGCTCCAACTGGGCGGTGCGTAGCGATAGCAAGGTGGCGGCAACCGAAAGGATGGCGGTTAACAGCAGCGTTCGGGTGGTGAGCACGCCACCACGAAGGTCCGCGACAAGCGCGCAGACAAACACGGCGCCAATCGCCAGCGCGGGCCAGATTCGTTCACGGCGAACGCGTCGCGCGATGTCATAGAGAGCGAGAGGCGCAAACGGCACAAACGGCGGCACGAAGACAGCCGCGATGATGCAGGCGTAGCTCGCGGCCTCGCTCACACGGCGGGCGCGGTTTCCCTGTACGACCTCGGCCAGCGAGGTGGCAATAACGCCAAGGCAAAACGCCGCGACCAGGCGAGCGTCCACAGCAAGACCCATGGCGGCCGCAATACAGCACGCCAGCACGATCGATTTGTCGAAAAGCCTGTTCATACGGGTATTGTACGCGAAGCTGCGCGTGGTGGAGGGGCCGCCTAGCGCAACCGTGACATTCCTCCCGCACGGTGGGGCGGTCGCGTCAGCGGGCCACGCGACCGAGCCCCCGCACTCGTGACAAAGCTCACTGGTGCGCGCCGTCCGCTCCTGCGATGATGCAATCGTACCGGGCCGCAATCAACAGAAGGGCCGCCTCATGACAGACATCGTCCACGTCGAAAACCTCGTCAAGCGCTACGACGACCTTATCGCGCTTGACCACTTTAACCTGAGTATCGCCCCCGGCGAGATCTTTGGCCTGCTGGGTCCCAACGGCTCGGGCAAGACCACGTCCATCAACTGTATCCTGCAGCTGCTTGCCTACGACAAAGGCACCATCGAGCTCTTTGGCGAGCCCATGACGCCCGCCCGCTACGACCTCAAGCGCCGCATCGGCGTGGTGCCGCAGCAGGTGGCGGTGTTTGACGAGCTTACGGTGCGCGAGAACATCGACTATTTCTGCAGTCTCTACGTCAGCGACCGCAAACGCCGCCGCGCGCTGGTGGACGAGGCGATCGACTTTGTCGGTCTGGGCGACTTTACCAAGTTCCGCCCCGGCAAGCTTTCGGGTGGCCTGGCGCGTCGCCTCAACATCGCCTGCGGCATCGCGCACAAGCCCGAGCTCATCTTCTTTGACGAGCCTACGGTGGCGGTCGACCCACAGAGCCGCAATGCCATCCTGGAGGGCATCTGCCGCCTGCGCGACGAGGGCGCCACGGTGGTGTATACCAGCCATTATATGGAGGAAGTCGAGCAGATCTGCAGCCGCATCATGGTCATGGACGGCGGCCGCGTGCTGGCGCAGGGCACCAACGACGAGCTCAAGCGCATGATTCAGATGGGCGAGAAGATCGTGATCGAGGTCGGCGAGGTGCCGAGCGCGGCGCTCGGTGCCGTCGCGAGCCTGCCGCATGTCCTGGACCTGTCGGCGACGGCGGGCCAGCTCACGTTTTCGTGCGAGGCGAGCCCGCATAACCTGACGGACATTCTCGATGCGCTGCGCTCGCATGACGTGGCGCTTGGCCGCATTTATTCCGAGCCGCCGACCCTCAACGACGTGTTCCTCGAGATCACCGGCCGCGAGCTGCGCGACTAGGGGGCAGCCATGTTCAACACCATTATCATTACGGTCAAGACGCTGCTGCGCCGACCGAGTACGTGGGTCTGGGGCGCTCTCTTTCCCATCGCGCTTTCCACGATGTTCATGTTTATGTTTGCGAATCTGAGCTCCGACGGCACGGTCGACCCGGTGCCGGTTGCCGTCATAGCGGACGAGGCCTGGGACGCCTCGTCCTTTAAGGACGTGGCGACCTCGCTTGCCAAGGAGGGCGACGATCAACTGCTCGAGATTCACGAGTGCGAGGATGTGGACGCCGCGAACCGTGCGCTCAAGTCCGGCGAGGTCGCGGGCATCTACACGGTCGATGCCGCGGGCACGCCCAAGCTCACACTGCTTTCGAGCTATGACAACTCGCGTGCGACGTCGGTGCTCACCGACCGCAGTATTCTGGAGACGGTGGCAAGCTCGTATACACAAAATGCCGAGCTCATGTCCCAGATTGCCCAAGACAACCCGGCGGCGCTCGCCGACCCGGAGGCGGTTGCGCGCGCCCTGTCGCTCGAGGGCGGCACCCGCCGCGTGAGCCTGACGCGTGCCACGCCCGATGGCACGGTCATCTACTACTACGCGCTCTTTGGCCTGGTCGCGATGATGTCTGCCGAGTTTGCCGCTTTGAGCGTCGTCGATTTGCAACCCAATCTGTCCGGCCTTGGCGCGCGTCGCTGCGTGGGCGGCCTTTCCAAGACGGCGTCGCTGGCCGGTATCTTTGTGGGCTCGTGGCTGGTCTCCTTTGCCTCGATGACGATCGCAATCGGCTACGTGCGCCTGGTCGTGGGCGTCGACTTTGGCGGGCGCGAGGGGCTGTGTTTGATGGGCGGCGCCGCTTCCGCGCTTGCCGCCACGGGCCTGGGGCTCTTTGTGGGCACGCTTCCCGTTAAGGGCGGCAAGGCGTCCAAGTCCGGCATCCTCACGGGCTTTGCTACCACGTGCGCCCTGTTCGCCGGCCTCTACGGCGAGCCGGCGATGGCGCTTGCCGACGACGTCGCCCGCGCCTGCCCGGCCGAGTGCTGGCTCAACCCCGTCAAGCTCATCTGCGACATGTTCAACCGCCTGTATTTCTTTGAGGACCTGGGCCCCTTTGTCGTTCGCGCCGGCGCGCTGGTCCTTATGGCGTTGCTGTTCGTTGCCGCCGCTACGCTGATCTTTGGAAGGAGCCGCTATGAGCACCTTTAAGACCGCGCTTCGCATGGCGCTGGCGCACCCGTTCTACCTGCTCATCTATACGGTGTTCATCTCGCTCATGGGCGTATTCATCGCGGCTTCGGTGAGCTGGAACTCGTCGCAGCTCACCGAGTACAAGCCCTACGATGCCAACGTGATCGTGGTCGACCGCGACGACAGCGACCTTTCGCGTGCGCTTACCAAGCATCTGGGTTCGCGTTTTGAGCTGGTCACGGGCATCGGCGACGATACGTACGACCTTGCGGACGCGCTCTCCAAGAGCAACAGCGCCAAGGGCAGCGCCGACTGCGTGTTCTTTATCCCGGAGGAGTTTGAGGACGACCTCGTTGCGGCTGCCCGCGCGGGGGAGGCCCTGCCCAAGCTCGACGTGACCTACGGTTCCGGCACCATGGCGGCGGCGCTTTCGTCTGCCGAGGCCTCGCGCTGGATCTCGCTCGCGGGCGCTGCGGCGGCGCTTGAGCCCGCTGCTTCTAACGGCGACGTTGCCAAGGCCGCCGAGCATGCCGCTGCAAAGCGCACGGAGGTCCAGATCGAGCAGGTCAAGGTCGACTCGACGGCTGCCGCCACGCTCGAGTCGTATTTCAACTTTGGCGCGTACGCGATTATCTCGTCGGTCATCGTATCGGTGGGGTTGGTGTTCTCGGGCATGAACGAGCCCGAGCGCGTGCGTCGTATGGATGCCGGCCCGGTCTCCGAGCGCCAGCGCTCGCTTGCCGTGTTCGCGGCTGCCGCAGTGCTCACCGTCTGCATCTGGTTTGTGTCGAGCATGATGGGCGTCGTGGGCTTTGCCGGCGCGGTTGCCGAGGTCGGCGTGGGTCGTGTGTGCCTGGCGCTGGCGGCGACGTTTGCCCTGGCGTGCACGCCTCTGGCCGTTGGCTTTGCCCTTTCGAGCCTGGGTGCGCGTGAGGAGCTGCTCAACGGTGTGGGCAACCTGCTCGGCATGCTCATGACGTTTTTGGGCGGCGCTTGGATGCCGCTGTCGCTCATGGGCTCGGCCGTGCAGACGGTGGCGCACTTTGTGCCGACGTATTGGGTGAACGACGCGATCGGCAAGGCGCTTGCTTCGGACCTGACGTCTGCCGTGTTGGGCGACATCGCCTGCGACCTGGGCGTCACCGTGCTCTTCGCCGCCGCCATTGCCGCCGTAGGCCTGGCTCTCGCACGCGCCAAATCCCGCGCCTAGTCTGAAATAAATCCTAGGCCTCGCCCCAAAATAGTTCGCCAAGGTTTACTATTACGTTCATAAAGTAGTACGAGGCTAACAATGGGGGATACCATGGCAACGCAGGAAGCCTATGTCCAGGTCAAGGATCTCAAAAAGCACTACGGCGACGGTGATGCGCGCCTGACGGTACTCGATGGCATCGACACGTCCATCAATCGCGGCGAGATCTGCGTCATGCTGGGACCCTCGGGCTCGGGCAAGTCGACCTTTCTCAACCTGATCGGCGGCCTGGAGGATGCCGACGGCGGCTCCATCATGGTGGACGGCTGCGACCTCACGGTGCTCAAGCCTGCTGACCTGGGCGAGTATCGCCGCCGTGAGCTGGGCTTTGTCTTCCAGTTCTACAACCTGGTGCCCGACCTCACCATCAAGGAGAACATCGAGGTCACGGCGCACCTGTCCAAAAACCCGCTCAATGTCGACAACCTGCTGCGTTCGCTGGGCCTTTACGAGCACCGCAACAAGTTCCCGCGCCAGGTCTCGGGCGGCCAACAGCAGCGCTGCGCCATCGGCCGTGCGCTCGTCAAAAACCCGGGCCTGCTGCTGTGCGACGAGCCCACGGGCGCGCTCGATTACAAGACATCCAAGGAAATCCTGCAGCTCATGGAGGACGTCAATCGCGAGTACGGCTGCACCATCATCATCGTCACCCACAATGCTGCCATCGCCCGCATGGCCAATCGCGTGCTGCGCCTGCGCGACGGGCGCATCGTCGAGGATGAGCTCAACGAGTCGCCCGTTGCGGCCGCCGAGCTCGATTGGTAGGCGACGCCATGACATCTCTCGCAAAACGTCTCCCGCGCGAGCTGCGCCGCAATATCGGCAAGTACCTGGGCATCTTTTTGCTTATGTGCGGAAGCATCGCTCTCACCTCAGGCTTTTTGCTCGCAGCGCATTCCATCGGCTGCCTTATCGACGACATGCGCGATGCGTACACGATTGAGGACGGCCGCGTGACCACCTCCTTCGAGGTCACCAAAGACCAGCTCAAGGCCGCCGAGGACGCGGTCGACGACGTCGGTGGCGTCACGCTCTACAAGAATTTTTCCATCGACGCCATCATCAAAAAGACCGCCGGCGACGACGGCACCAAGCGCACGCTGCGCACCTATGCGCACCGCACCAAGGTCGATATCGCGTCCTACTGTGAGGGCAAGGAGCCCAAGGCGGACGACGAGGTGGCCATCGACCGTGTCTTTGCCACCAATAACGACCTCGCCGTGGGCGATAAGGTCGAGCTTGAGGGCCGCACCTACACCATCTGCGGCATCATGACCCAGCCCGATAGCCAGGCACTGTTCCTCAACAATTCGGACTTTACGGTGAACACCATCACCTATGGCGTGGCCGAGGTCACCGATGGCGGCTTTGCCGCGCTCGAAGATGCCGGCGGCGCACCCGCCTACACCTACTCCTTCACCTTTACCGATCGCGACCTCCCCACCGCGGACCGCATCGACGCCGAGCAAGATATGGTCGAGGCACTGACCGACGCCGATGCGCGCGTGGACGATCTGATCGACGCCGATTCCAATCAGGGCATTGGCTATGCGCGCGATGACGTGGACGGCGACTCTATGATGTGGATGACGCTGCTCGACATCATCATCGTGATCATGGCGTTCGTCTTTGTGGTCCTTACCGACGCCACCATCGAGGAGGAGAGCGCCATCATCGGCACGCTGCTCGCCAGCGGCTATCGTCGACGCGAGATCGTGCTGCACTACCTTGCGCTTCCCGCCATCGTGGGCGTGGTCGCGGCGCTTCTGGGCACAGTACTCGGCGTTGTGTTCTTTACCGAGCCCATGCGCAGCCTCTATTACGGTTCGTATAGCCTGCCGCCCTTCCAGGTGTACTGGAGCTGGGAGATCTTTGTGAAGTGCGCCGTGGTTCCCGCCGTCGCGCTCATCCTCATCACGCTGGTGGGTCTGTTTCGCAAAATGGGCAAGACGCCGTTGCAGTTCCTTCGTCACGAGGCGAGCGGTAAATCGGGCACCAAGCGCGGCCTGCAGCTGCCGGAGCGCATGGGTTTTGTTTCCCGCTTCCGCCTGCGTATCTTCCTGCGCAATCTGGGCAACTTCGCCACGCTCTTCGTGGGCATCGCGTTTGCGTCGCTGCTGATGCTCTTTGGTCTGGCGATTCTGCCCACGATGACGCACTACGCAGACAATCTCGAGACAAGCCTGGTCGCCGAGCACCAGTACACGCTCAAGGCGCCGCTGGAGCTCGAGGGTACTGCCGAGGAGCGCGAGCGGTGGTCGGCACTCGAGCACTTGCAGTCGGTTGACGGCGCGCTGCTTTCCGTCGCTCAGGATGCCGATGACGAGCTTGACGACGCGGCCGATGCGGCGCAGACGGCAGCCGATGCCGCGACCGCATCTCCGTCTGCCGAGAGCCTGACTGCGGCGCAGGATGCGCTTACCAAGGTCCAGGACAAGAAGGATGCGCTTTATGCGCGCCTCGATGACCTTGCCGATATCCTCGGCTGCAACCGCGACGAGGCTATCGACCTGATTGACAAGGCCTCTAAGATCGACACCGACAACGACGACATTCACCCGGTCAACACGATTGACAACGGCGCGGGCGCAATCGCGCAGGCCGAGAAATATGCCGTTTACCAGCTGCAATACGACCGCGGCGATGGTAATGGCGAGGAGACGATTTCTGCCTACGGCATCTCGCCCGATTCGCGCTACTGGAAAGGGCTGGACGTCGGCGACGGACGCGTCGTCTTTGGCGGTGGCTTGCTCGACAAGTTTGGCTGGAGCGAGGGCCAGAAGGTCACGCTCAGCGACAAGTACGAGGGTGAGTATTATTCCCTTGAGTACGCGGGCAAGGACTGTGCCTGGGGCTCCAAGTCGGACATGAATATCTATATGAGTATCGACGACTTTAATGAGCTGTTCGACAACGACGCCGCCTACTTTAACGGCTATGTGAGCAACGAGAAGCTCGACCTCGATGCTCGTTACTTTGCCGGCGACACCACGCCCGACGACATGCGCGCCGTGGGCGACCAATTCATCGGCATGATGAGCAAAATGATCGGAATGATGGTTGGGCTTGCGGTGTTCATCTTCTTGCTGTTTATGTACCTGCTGACCAAGGCTGTGATCGACCACAGCGCCCGTTCGATCAGCTACATGAAAGTCTTTGGCTATCGCGATAGCGAGATTTCGCATCTGTACATCCGCTCGATCACGTTGTGCGTTGCGGCGTCACTCGTGCTGAGCCTGCCGGTCATTATTGGCTCGCTCACGGCCATCTTCCGCTCGATGCTGCTCGCCTACAACGGCAATATCGAGATCTATGTGCCCGCTTGGTCCATGGCGGCGTGCGTAGGAATCGGCTTTGCGACCTACCTGGTCGTGGCGCTGCTGCACACGCGCTCCATCAAGCGCGTCAGCTTGGCCGAAGCCCTCAAAGTGCAGGAGTAGCCATCGGGGACAGTCCTTGCCATTCGTCGGCTCGCCGGCCGGCAGGAAAGGAACGTCCCCAACTGCCGGGCGGCGAAAGAGTGTCCCTTGCGACTGGTCGTTTAAGAACGTCCCCAATGACTAGGTGCCATACTTGACTTTAACTCTGCTTTAACTGGTACCATCCTCTATGTCTGTAACGCCATATAGACCGAGGGGATAGATCTATGACCGCAACTACACCCGCAGCACCCGCTAAGGTGTACTTCACCAACCTGCGCACGCATGCTCGCGAGAGCCAGCTCGACAAGCTCAAGCGCCTCATCCGTCACGCCGGTATCGAGCAGATCGACTTTGAGAACAAGTTCGTCGCCATCAAGATTCACTTTGGCGAGCTGGGCAACCTGAGCTTTTTGCGCCCCAACTACGCCCGCGCCGTCGCGGACGTCGTGAAGGAGCTGGGCGGCAAGCCCTTCCTCACCGACTGCAATACGCTCTATGTCGGTAGCCGCAAAAACGCGCTCGAGCACATCGATACCGCCTACCAGAACGGCTTTACCCCGTATGCTACGGGTTGCCAGATCATCATTGCCGACGGTCTCAAGGGCACCGACGAGGCGCTCGTCCCGGTCGAGGGCGGCGAGTACGTGCACGAGGCCAAGATCGGTCAGGCGCTCATGGACGCCGACATTGTGATCAGCCTCACCCACTTTAAGGGCCATGAGCAGGCCGGTTTTGGCGGCGCCATGAAGAACCTGGGCATGGGGGGCGGCAGCCGTGCCGGCAAGATGGAGCAGCATGCCGCCGGCAAGCCGAACGTCGCGCCCGAGCACTGCGTTGGCTGCCGTGCCTGCGAAAAGATCTGCGCGCACAACGCCATCTCGTTTGACGATACTCGCGAGCGCGAGCTTGCCAGCGGCAACACCCGCACGGTGCACGTGGCCGCCATCGACCACGATCGCTGCGTGGGCTGCGGACGCTGCATTGCGGCATGCAACCAGGACTGCATCAAGCCCGGCTATGAGGCCGCGGCCGACGTGCTCAACTGCAAGATCGCCGAGTATACGAAGGCCGTCGTCGACGGCCGCCCGAGCTTTCACATCTCGCTTGCCATGGATATCAGCCCCAACTGCGATTGCCATCCCGAAAACGACACGCCTATCGTCAACGACATCGGCATGTTCGCGAGCTTCGACCCGGTCGCCATCGACCAGGCCTGCGCCGATGCCGTCATGGCATCCGAACCGCTGCCCAACACCGAGCTTACCGACAGCGCGGCCAAGATGGAGCACAATCACGAGCATCTGGAGGGCGAGCAGGCCAAGGATCCCTTCTGCATCACGCATCCCGACACCGACTGGCGCGCGTGCATCGCGCACGCCGAAAAGATCGGCCTGGGCACGAGCAAGTACGAGCTCATCGAGGTCAAGTAGCGCCTAGCTATTGGACAAAACAAGCGCCTTTGTAGCGTTAGTTGAGCAAAAGCCGCCCACGAGCACAACGCTTGCGGGCGGCTTTTCAGAAGTGCGGTGAAAAATCGAATACCGCCGACTACAAACCGATTTTTGGCAACAAAACCCCAGACGTTGCTTTTTGCCTAAAAATTCTTGTCGAGGAAGTTGTCGACCGTATTCCAGTAGAGTTCGGGGTCGACCTGCGCGCTCTTGGCGTGGGTGGCGCCATGGATAGTGAGCTTTTGCTTGACCTTGCTGGCGCACGCGTCGTAGTTTTGGTCGAGCATGCTGTACGGTACAAAGGTGTCCTGGTCGCCGTGGATAAACAGCATGGGAACCGTCGCGTGTTTGAGTTGCTCCACACTGCTCGCTTTATGAAAGTCGTAGCCCGCGCGCACGTTGCACACCAAGTTGGCTACATCGAGCAAGGGAAAGCTGGGCAGGCCGAACACGTCCTTGAGCTGCAGAGAAAACTCGTCCCAAACACTTGTATAACCGCAGTCCTCGATAATGCATTCCACGTTTGCGGGCAGAGATTCCCCCGCGACGTTCATGGCAGTTGCCGCACCCATCGACTCGCCAAAGACCAGGATGCGCGCCTCGGGGTCAGCCTGAACGATTCGCTCGATCCATGCGACGACATCGAGCCGCTCGGGCCAGCCCATGCCGATATAGTCGCCGCCGGAGCGCTCGTGGGCGCGTGCGGCGGGTGCGAGTACGTTCATGCCGCGGTCGTGGAATCGCTTGACGTATCGGGCCATACCGATGGGCTCGTTGGTATATCCATGCAGGCAGACGGCGTAGTCGTGCGTGCTCTCTGACGCAGCAAAATACCAGGCGGCAAGCTCGGTCCCGTCGTCCGCAGTGAGGCTGCTGCTCTCGCGGTTCTCTTTAAACCATGCCCGCGCCTCGGTATCCTCGGCATCCGGCTGCTCACCTTCTTTGTCGTTCTTGCTATCCTGCATCATCTTCATGGTGTATGGCGCGCGGGGATTCAGCGCGAAGTCAAACAGGAAGTTGCCGGCAAATCCGAGCAGCGCAACGACAACCACCAGTGCAACGACGCCGGCTATCTTGAGCTTTCGATGGGAACGTGCGTTTTGAGACATAAGAAGCTTTCCTATAAGATGTTAATACATCAACATTTAATGCAAGCGCATTATGGACGTTTGCCGTTGATGCGTCAACAAGCAAAGAATGGGTAAACAAGGGGTCACGTATGATGCAAATTTCGCACGTACCCAGACGCTTTGATATAGTGTTGAGAACTCTTTACGTTGGAGGATGTAACCGGCATGTCCGATTCGAGCGACAGTTCTAAGCCGCGACCCAAGACCGCGGCCGTTCCACACTACACGGTGGGTGAGGAGATCATGAACTCCGTCACCCATGGTGTCGGCTGCCTGCTGGGTATCGCGGGCCTGGTGCTCCTGATCGTATTCGCCGCCCTGCGCGGCGGAGGCCCGGCCCACATGGCCGCGGCAATTGTCTATGGCGTCAGCATTATCCTCGAATACCTAGCCTCCACGCTCTACCACGCGATTCAGCCCGCGCGCGCCAAGCACGTGTTTCGCATCATCGATCACAGCTGCATCTACCTGCTCATAGCCGGCAGCTATACGCCGTTTTGCCTCATCACGCTCGCAAACGACGGCGGCGCTGTGCTGTTCTTTGCCGTATGGGCCATCGCCATCATCGGCATCGCCCTCGAGTGCTTCCTGCGCGAGCGCCAGCCGCATTGGGTAAGCGGCCTGGTCTATCTGCTGATGGGCTGGCTCGTTGTCTTTAAGCTGCCCGAGCTCGTGGCGCTGCTCAACCCCGTGGCACTTGCCCTGCTCGCCGTCGGCGGCGTGTGCTACACCGCGGGCGTGCCGTTCTATATCGCCAAAAACGTGCGCTATCTTCACAGCGTGTTTCACCTGTGGGTACTCGCCGGCAGCATCTTCCAGTTCATGGCGGTGATCCTCTTCGTAATCTAGCGACCACGCCAGCGCCCGTGCCCCCGCTCGGTCGCCAGTGCAATTGCCGTATCCGCCGTCAACGTTTTAATCCGACATCCCGAATCTTGGAGGTTCGAGAAACTCCCGATGGACATAACCATCTCCCTTATCACCACCCTCGTTTTGACCCTCATCAACGGCTACTTCTCTATGTCAGAGATGGCGCTCACCACGGCCAAGCGCGCCGTGCTGGAGCACGAGGCCGAGGAAGGCGACAAGCGCGCCGAGCGTGCCATTAAGCTGGCTGCCGACTCCGACCAGCTGCTCGCCACCATCCAGGTCGCCATCACGCTCGTGGGCTTCGCCTCGTCCGCCGTCGCCTCGACGAGTCTGTCCGACCCGCTCGCCACGTGGCTCATGAGCTTTGGCATCGCGCCGCTCTCCGCCATCGCGCGCGGCCTGGCGCCGGTCATCATCACCGTCGCGGTCGCCTTCGTGTCCATCGTGATCGGCGAGCTCGTCCCCAAGCGCATCGGCCTGGCCAACGCCGAAGGCGTGTCCAAGCAGGTTGTGGGGCCGTTGTCGTTTTTCCAAAAGATCGCCCGTCCGCTCGTGTGGCTGACCGGTGCCTGCTCCGATGGCCTGGCCCGCATCCTGCGCATCAAGAGTGCCGACGACCGCCAGAACGTCTCGGAAGAAGAGATCAAGTACATGGTCTCGGAGCAGGACGACCTGCTCGACGAGGAAAAGCGCATGATCCACGAGATCTTCGACCTGGGCGACACCGTTGCCCGCGAGGTCATGGTGCCGCGCGTGGACACCACCATGTGCGAGGACGACGAGACGGTCGCCGACGTGCTGTCCACCATGCGCCAGACCGGCTTTAGCCGCATCCCCGTCTATCACGAGGATCCCGACAACGTCGCCGGCATCGCGCACATCAAGGACCTGATTCAGCCCGCGCTCGACGGCAAGGGTGACCAGCCCATCGCCGGCTTTTTGCGCGACGCCACCTTTGTGCCCGACACCAAGGACATCCTGCCGCTACTGTCCGAGATGCAGACCTCGCACGACCAGATCGTGGTGGTCGTGGACGAGTACGGCGGCACGGCCGGCATTATCACCATCGAGGATATCGTCGAGGAGATCGTCGGCGAGATCGAGGACGAGTTCGACCCCGACAACAAGTATCTCACGCGCCTTTCGCGCCGCGAGTGGCTCGTTGATGGGCGTTTTTCGTGCGATGACGCGATTGAGCTTGGTTGGCCGCTCGAGGAAAGCGATGATTATGAGACCATCGCCGGCTGGATTTTGGAGCTTTGCGACTCGGTGCCCGACATCGGAGAGGTGTTTGAGGTTGCGGGGTACAAGTTTAAAGTGCAGTCGATGCGTGGCCAGCGCATCTCGCTCATTCGCGTGATCGCTCCGGCCGAAACCGATAAGAAGGATTCCGAGTCTTCGGTAGACGAGCCGACGACGTCGGGTGCGGGTTCCGCGAATCCGCACGACGGCGACGAGTAGGACAAGGAAGAGTAGGGGAGAGTTATGGCAGGCCTGTTCAACATCCTTAAGGTCACCGTCAGCGAGGACAAGATCTGCGCGCATGTGCTGGTGAACCCCGGCATGCCGCTCATGACCTCGGAGGACATCGAGGCTACGGCGCGCGTGTACTACCTGGTGCCCGCGATTGCCAAGCACCTGTGCCTGGGCGATTCCGGCCGCGAGTTCCAGGACTGCATGGGTCAGACCGAGCTCTGCCATCTGCTGGAGCACGTGACGGTCGAGCTCATGAACGAGACCGGGCTTGCCGGCAGCATCTCGTGCGGCCGCACGCGCGTAAGCGAGCACGACGAGCGCGTTTTTGAGGTTGAGCTTTCGTGCCCCGACGACGCGCTGGCCATCGGTGCGCTGTCTTCGGCCACCTTTATGATGGACTGGGCGTACCTGCACGCCGACCAGCCTGCCCCCGACGTGGAAGGCACGGTCGCGGGCCTGCGCAACCTGGTGCTGGGCATGCGCGCCGAGGCCGAGGGCAAGGATCCTCACGAGGCCGTCGCCGCTGCGAACGGCGAAGATGCTGCCGAGGACGAGGGCGCTGACGAGGGCGATGTGCCGGTCGACGCCGAGCCCGTTGTCGATGCGACCGCCGAGCCCGTTCCCGCCGAGCCCCAGGGCGTCCCCAACTTTGACGACGAGCCCCAGGTGACGATTGATACCGAGGGCGCGGTTGCCGAGAACCACGAGGCCTCCGCTGCCGTCTTTGGCGGTGCGGCGACGGTTCCGGCAGGGCCTGCGCATGAGGGCGGCCTGCCGCTCGTGGACGGCGCCGGCGAGGACCCGGGTGCCACGGTGGCCATGCCGGCTATGCCTCAGGAGTAGGCCTACGCGTTTATCACCATCACGTACCTGCGCCTTTGCCGTACGCAGATGAGCGGAGCGGCAAGTGATGTGCTGCGGGTATAATGGACAGCATTCAAACGGTGGGCACCGACGTGCCCGCAGGAGAGGAATGATCATGGGTAAGACTTTCAGCTTTGTCTCCGGCGCACTTTTTGGTGCCGCTGCCGGCGCTATTGTCGGCGTTGCTCTGGCCCCGCGTTCGGGCGCCGAGACCCGCGCCATGGCTGCCGATATCGCCAACGACGCCTGGGACAATATGCGCGACACCTACGAGCACAGCGCCGAGGAGGCCCGTGCTGCGGTGAATGACTTTGGCCCGATGGTCGACGCCAAGACCGACGACCTGCGCGCCAAGGTCGACCTTGCCCGCGAGCGCATGGACCAGCTGCGCGAGCAGCTCAACGACGCCATTTCGGGCGGCAACGTGACGCCTGCCGCCGACGTCGTGGTCGAGAACGCCGTCGAGGCTGATACCGAGGCTGCGGAGCCCTCGACCGAGGCATAATGCGCGCCGGGGATTTTGTCGGCGCCAAGATCTATCGCAAGCCTACCGAGGACAAGCGCACCAAAAAGGACGGCACGCCGCGCAGCCCTAAGAAGCTCGGCAAGATTCACTTTCCCGTCTTTACCCCGGGCGGCACGCGCGTGGTGGGCTTTATGGTTCGCCAGTCCGATATCGCGGGCATGATCGAGCGCCCCGACCGGTTTGTGGCGCTCGATGCCATCGGCGTCTATGAGGGCGCTGTCGCGGTCGACGACGTCAAGGGCACCTACGATGCCGCCGCGGCCAAGCGCCTCGATATCAACCTGGACGATTGCATCATCTGGGTTGGCATGGACGTGCGCACGGAATCGGGCGATGTCGTGGGCTACTGCTCGGACGTTGAGTTCAAGCCGCGCTCGGGTATTGTGCAGACGTTCTATGTGACCGCCAGCGCCGCATCGAGCATGTTGGTGGGCGACACGCGGGTGCCGCCGACGATGCTGCGCGGCTACGAGAACGGCGCGATGATTGTCTCGGACGAGGTCAAGTCGCTCGGGTATTCGGGCGGCGCGGCCGCCAAGGCTGCCGAGGCCAGTGTCGTGGTGGGCGATAAGGTCAAGAAGGGCGCCAAGGTGCTCGATGACAAGGGATCGGTCGCCGTGGACAAGGGCAGCCGCGCACTGGGCAAGCAGCTCGGCAAGACGCGCGGTATGTTCAAGGCCTTTAAGGACGAATATCAAAAGGCGAGCGGGGGCTCGTCAAAAGCTAGCAAATAGCGACGTACCAAATGATGGGAGGCGAGCCGGAGACATGTTGCTCCGGCTCGCTGTGTTTATGGGGGAGGGCACATGCGCCAAAACGGATCTAACTTAAACGGGCCCTCGGGTGCGCGTCCGACGGCGCGCCGCGACCTGGGGCAGCTGCCCAGCGGTCAGCGTCGACGTCGCCGTAAGCCCGGCGCGATGTACCTCAACCATAGCCGTGGGTTTAGCGATCGCAGCGCGCGCATCGGCAACGGGCGCTCGCCGCGCCGACCGTCCCGCCTGCCCTATGCGCTCATCGCCGTGGGTTGCGCGCTCGTGCTGTTTATCGCTGCCGTCGTGGGCTACGTCAACCGCAGCGTGGACGTGGAGCTCAACGGGCAAAAGACCGCGGTGCGCGTGGGCTCTACGTTGCAGAATCTTATCGACGATCAAAGCCTGACCGAAACGTACGACGCCGGCGATCTGCTGGCCGTCGACGACGGCGTGCTCAAGCGCCATGGCGGCGAAAAGCTGTCGGTGAAGGTCGACGGCAAGCGCGTGAAGCAAGGCAAATGGGACAGTCGCGAGCTTACGGGTGGCGAGAAGGTAACGGTCAAGGACGGCCGCAACGTGTACGAAAAGCACGAGGTCCAGGCCACGACCATCGAGCCAAAGCTTAAGGTCGAGGGCACGGGTGCCATTGAGTATGTCAAAACCTGGGGCGTTCAGGGCCGCTCCGAGGTATGGGTCGGCGAGCAGTCGGGCAAGACGCAGGACCGCGGCGAGGTCGTGCCCGCCACCGACTGCGTAGTCGAGTGCGCAAGCGTAGCGCCCAAGGGCAACGAAAAGTACGTGGCCCTGACATTTGACGAGGGTCCGAGCGGCGCGACCAAGCGGATTTTGCAGGTGCTCAAGGAAAAGGGCGTCACGGCGACGTTCTTCCTTTCGGGCGATGCCGCGGAAGCCTCGCCCGCTACTGCCAAAGCGATTGTCGATGCCGGGTGCGAGATCGGCTCCAACAGCTACAGCGATGATTCGCTCAAGGGCGAGGATCGCGAGACGGTGCGCAAGCAGATCACGAAGGGCACCGAGGCGATTAAGTCGGCGACTGGCGTCGAGACGATGTTGCTGCGCGCCCCCTACGCCGCGTTTGACGAGCAAAACTGGATCGACTCGATGGACCTGGTGTCTGCCGTGGTTTCGTGGAATATCGATTCGGGCGACTGGCTGCTCAACGGCGCCGACGAGCAAGTATCGACCGTGCTCGACTCGATGACGCCGGGCAATATTGTGCTGCTCACCGATAGCGATGAGTGCGCCGAGCAGACGCTCGAGGCGCTGCCGCAGATTATCGATGGCCTTGTCGCCGACGGCTACAAAATCGTGACGTTAAGCGATCTGGTCAAGACGGACGCATCGCTGAGCAAAAAGCTCACCTCGCTGACGAAGGTCACCATGCCCAAAAACGCCGTGTTCCCCCAGCTCGCCGAAGATGATGACACCACAGACTAGTCATTTAAGAATGTCCCCAATGACTATGTCACGGATGCGTCAGCGTTTGGTATGCCTGCGATGTTTGGAGCATAAATTTGGCGCCACGGCGCGATGCTGATGCTATAGTTACTGCGGATAACAAGGGTCAAGAGAAAGGTTGCAGGTGAAATCCAAACCTCGACCATACAGTCGATGACCCCATGCAGGTGCTTCTTGCGCATGCACGGGGTGTGAGCGCCGAGCGGCGTGCCGCCCGCGCATGCGTATACATATCTAAAAGCCCACGGATGGCGTGCCGGCATGGCCGCAGTCCGAAGGGATAATGATGGGGAGCACCAGTGAATTATCTGAGTGAGATGCTCAAATTGCCGGTCTTGGACGTCGACGGCGAAAAGCTCGGCGTGGTCAACGATTTTGGTATTGCTACCGGCGAAGTTTTTCCACACGTGACGTCGCTCGCGTTTCGCGGTCCCGGCAAGACGCCGTTTATGATCAGTTGGCGCAAATGGGTCGACCGTATCGACGAGACGGGTGTACACCTTAAGACGTCGGCCACCGAAATCCGTTTTTCGTACCTGCAGCCGACCGAACTCTTGCTTGCCCGCGACGTGCTCAACAAGCAGATTGTCGACACGCAGGGCATGAAGGTCGTGCGCGTAAACGACATCAAGTTTTCCATGTCGGGCGAAAATCAGCTGCGCCTGCTGGGCGCCGAGGTCGGTGCCCGCGGTCTGCTACGCGCCATCAGCCCCGCGCTCGAGCATATCGTCGAGGGCTTTATGAAGCATCTGGGCAAACCGCTCAGCGAGGACATTATCGCCTGGTCTTATATGGACCTGCTCGACCGTTCGACTAAGAACATCCAGCTCTCGGTGTCGCACAAGACGCTTGGCGAGCTGCACCCTGCCGACATTGCCGACATCATCGAGCAGCTCGACCCGCGCCTGCGTGCGCAGGTGTTCGCGCAGCTCGACACCGCCCAGGCCGCCGAGGCCATCTCGGAGTTCGATGACGACGAGCTTATGACCGAGATGCTCGAGGGCCTGTCCGATACCGACGCATCGTCGATGCTAGCCATGATGGACCCGGACGACGCCGCCGACCTGATCGACGAGCTCGATTACGAGAAGGCTGAGAAGCTCCTGCGCCTGATGGGCGTCAAGGAGGAGAAGGCGATTCGTAATCTGCTGGGCTACGAGGACAACACCGCCGGCCGCATCATGACCTCGGAGTTTGTCTCGCTGCCCGCCACGGCGACGGTCGGCGATGCCATCGAGGCGATTCGCGAGCTCGACGAGGACTTCGAGAGCGTCTACTACGTCTATACCGAGGATCCGAGCGGCATGCTGACCGGCGTGCTTTCGCTGCGCACGCTGATCGTAGCCGACCGCGACGCCACGCTGGGTCAGCTGGCCTATCGCGACCTGGTCTATGTGTCGCCCGACGAGGACCAGGAAGACGTGACGGACGAGATGACCAAGTACGACCTGGTTGCCATCCCTGTCTGCGACGAGAACCGTCATATCCTGGGTATCGTGACCTTCGACGACGCCATGGACGTTATCGCCGAGGAGCATCAGGAGGACCTGCAGATCGCCGGTGTCGGCTCGGGCGATAGCGCGTCGGACGACTCGACGAACGTGCTCAGCTGGTTCGTGCATCGCCAGTACTGGGTTGTTGCATGGGGCATCGCGTCGTGCATCATGGCGACCGTGCTGGGAACGGCGCTCGGCTCCGCGCATCTGGTGGTGTTCCCCATGTGCGCCATGCCGCTCGTGCTGCTGGCGGCCTCGCGCATGGTGTCGTTCGTCAAGAACTACTTCCTCGAGTACGACGGCCACGACGACGAGCCCAAACCGTACCTGGGATTCTTCTTCCAGAGCACGGGTATGGGCCTGATCCTTTCGCTCGTGACCTACCTGTGCGCGCAGCTGGTGCGCACCGCCGCGTTCCCCGATGCGCCCATGTTTGAGGAGCAGCTCTTTACCGGTTGCTTTAATATCGCTGCCATCATTTGCCTGGTTGGCAACATGAGCGCCGTGATTTACCTGATGGTGCTGTTCTGGCGTGACGAGCATGACCTTAACACGTCGGGCACCGCCATGAACGTTATTGCTGTCATGATCTCGTGCGTAGCGTACTGCGCCGCTGCGGTGCTGCTCACCATGTCGGTCATGGGTTAGGTGGTCGCGTGCAAAATACCAAGCAAAAGTCGGGCACCAAGCAAAAGTTGACCATCGCGGCCATCTTTGGCGCTATGGGTCCCGGTCTGCTGGCGGCGCTTTCGGGCAATGACGCCGGCGGCATTGCAACGTATTCCAGCGCGGGCGCCAGCTATGGCTACAAGATGCTCTGGATGCTTCCCGTCATGACTGTGCTGCTCATCGTGACGCAGGAGACCGCGGCACGCTGCGGCTGCGTCACGGGCAAGGGCCTGGCATCGCTCATTCGCGAGCGCTTTGGCGTGCGCAAGAGTGTACTTGCTATGGCGGCGCTGTTGATCGCCAACACAGCCGTGACCATTTCGGAGTTTGCGGGTATTGCGAGCGGCCTTGCCCTCTTTGGCGTGCCGGCGAGCATCTCGGTGCCGTTGGTGGCGCTGCTGGTGTGGATGCTTACCATGTCGGGTAGTTTCCAGCGCATCGAGAAGATTCTGCTGCTGGTGAGCTGCGTGTTCGTGACCTATATTGTCGCCGCGTTCATGGCTGGCCCCAACTGGGGTGAGGTCGCGGTCGACCTGGTCGTGCCTAACATTCAAAATGACCCCAGCTACGTGTCGCTCGTGGTCGCAACGATCGGTACCACCATCGCACCGTGGATGATCTTCTTGGCTCAGAACAACGTGGTCGATAAGAACGCGGGCGAGGACGATATCGTGCTGCAGCGCATCGATACTGTGAGCGGCTCGCTTGCCGCCGATATCATTGCCGGCTTTATTATCATCACGACCGGTACGGTGTTGTTCCCGGCGGGTATTCAGATTAGCGATGCCGCCGATGCTGCCCGCGCGCTGGAGCCTATTGCGGGTCAGTGGTCCACGGTACTGTTTGCCTCGGGCCTGGTCGCGGCGAGCTTCTTGGCCGCCTGCGTGCTACCGGGCGTTACGTCGAGCGCTATCTGCGAGGCATTTGGCTGGGAGCGCGGTGCCGACCGCAGCTGGGACGAGGCCCCGGTTTACCGCGGCATCATTACGGCCATCATCGGTATCTCTGCCGTGCTGGTGCTTATGCCCGGCGTTGATCTGTTCCAGATTATGATGACCTCGCAGGTCATCAATGGCGTGCTGCTGCCTGTAGTCTTGGTATTCCAGGTGGTTATCGCGGCGGATCGCCACATTATGGGTGCCAACCGCAACGGCCGTGTGTGGAACGTGCTCACTTGGGCGACTATCGCCGTGATTACGGTGCTGACAGTCGTCATGTTTGTGCTGCAAGCGATGGGCTACAGCGCTTAACGCCCACTTTTGCTTCCGAACAGGCCGCAGCCATGGGCTGCGGCCTGTTTTTTGCCCGCGACCTCTTGGGGCCGGCTCGAAAAGAGTGATTTTGGGTTGTTTGCTGCGGACTACTTGTCGGTGCTCAGCTTGTGCGGCTTGAGAGCGAGCGCATTGACGAGCGCGTCGGTGGCAGACTTG
>CATZIX010000013.1:0-34990 GCA_958420205.1 uncultured Collinsella sp.
GGGCGCCGCTGACCGGTGGACGGCACCGAGCCGTACGCTTGAACTGAGAAGGGGGGAGGCCTCGCGGCCTCCCCCCTTTTTGCGTTATATACACGTTGTACTTTGGGACCTAGCTCCCCCGTATACGCTCTTACTGTTTGGCTGTATTTTGAGTCCATCTAGTGTATTTGAGCGATAATTACTCGCATTGGCGTTAGGGAGGGCTTGATGTTTACCGTATTTGTCTTGGGCAATATTGCTTCGGGTAAGTCGACTGCCTGCCGCTATTTCGAATCTCGTGGCGCTATGCTTATCGATCTGGATGAGCTTGCAAAATCGCTGTATGTGCCGGGCTCTGATATCGTCAATACACTCGCGGATGAATTCGGTTGGGACATTTTGGATGAGGAAGGCGGCATTCGCCGCGGCATCCTCGCTTCTCGAGCTTTCGCTTCTCCTGATTCGGTCGCACGGCTCAATGACATCGTGCATCCCATTCTGATTGAACAGCTTTCGCTTAGGATTCTCGATCCGGTTTGTTGTACGGTTTCATCTCCCCGTTATCCTTTTGCGGTGGTCGAGGTTTCTGCTCCGACTGGTTTTGAGGATGCATTTGGCTTGGCTGATGAAATTTTGGTCATCAGCGCCCCTTTGTCAGTTCGTCGCGAGCGCGCTATTCAACGTGGCATGGAGCCATCTGATTTCGATGCCCGTTCTGCTTGCCAGCCCGAAGAGTCTGCGCTGTGCAATCTCGCTACAACTGTGATTGACAATGCGGCAGACGATAACTCGCTCTTTGAACAACTGGACGCATGGCTTTCGCGCCATGGGTTCGGGGATGTAGTGGAAAAGGAGGAGGCCGATGCCTAAGACACGTTTCCTTACGTGGTATCGCCTTATACCGCTGGCTGCCGTTTTTGCCTTCGGCCTTATCTCATTCGTTTACTCGTATGCTCCTGCCGCTTTCTTTAAGCCGCTGTATCCGATTGACTACGAGGCGTATGTAAAGCAATCCAGTATTTCGCATAATCTGGATCCGTATCTGGTGTGCGCTGTCATTAAGTCTGAATCGAATTGGGATTCCGAGGCCGAGTCGAATCAGGGTGCTCAGGGATTGATGCAGCTGATGCCCGAGACTGCCCAGGATATGATCGCCAAGGGCCTTGTCGACGGTGGCGAGTATTCGGCCGACAACCTTAACGATCCGGCTACGAATATCGAGTTTGGCTGTGCGTATCTTTCGTATCTTCTAGCGTATTTTAACGGGTCGACTGACAGTGCCATTGCCGCCTATAACGCCGGCATGGGCAATGTCGACGGATGGGCGCAGCAGAGTACGTCGCTTCATAATGCAATCACCTTTCCCGAGACGCAGGCGTATCTGATTCGTGTCAATAATGCCTGGGTTCGCTACAAGACTCTCTATCCCGATCGGTTCGTATAGGACTATGCCTGCCGCCTGCGTATACTGCAGATATATGAGTTAGGAGTATCCATGGCGGAATTTGAAGTAGAACGCGTTGGTGGTGAACTTAAGCGCTTTGGCGTTGAAGGCTCTGACGTGCCGTTTAAGGTCGTGTCTCCCTATGAGCCTGCCGGTTCCCAGCCTAAGGCCATTGAGTCGCTTGTGCAGGGCGTGAGGGACGGAGACCGCTATCAGGTTTTGCTGGGCGTGACTGGTTCGGGCAAGACCTTCACGATGGCAAAGACTATTGAGGCCCTGGGAAAGCCGACGCTGGTCATGGCTCCGAATAAAACGCTCGCCGCTCAGCTTGCGAGCGAGCTCAAAGAGTTCTTTCCCAACAACGCTGTGGTCTACTTCGTCTCGTACTACGACTACTATCAGCCCGAGGCGTATGTGCCGCAAAGCGATACATATATCGAGAAAGACTCCTCGATTAACGAAGAGGTCGAGATGCTGCGCCATCAGGCGACCGCGTCACTGCTCTCTCGACGCGATGTGATCGTTGTCGCATCGGTCTCGTGTATCTATGGCATTGGCTCTCCTGAGGACTATGCGGGTCTGGCTCCAAACGTCGACAAGAAGGTGCCGCTCGAGCGCGATGACTTTATCCATGCACTTATCGACATTCAATATGATCGCAATGACTATGACCTGGCACGTGGCACGTTCCGCGTGCGCGGCGATGTTGTCGACGTGTATCCGCCTTATGCCGAGCATCCGTTGCGGTTTGAGTTCTTTGGCGACGAGGTCGAGCTGATTGCCGAGATCGATGAGGTCACCGGTGAAATGCTGCGTGAGTACGAGGCCATCCCCGTATGGCCGGCATCGCACTACGTGACCGAGAAGCCGAAGGTTAAGGCGGCTCTGAAATCGATCAGCGAAGAGTGCGAGAAGCGCGTCGCGGAGCTCAAGGCGACCGACAAGTTGCTCGAGGCGCAACGTCTGCAGCAGCGCACCGATTATGATCTTGAGATGCTCGAGACGATGGGCTTTTGCAACGGCATCGAGAACTACTCGCGTCATCTGGACGGTCGCAAGCCGGGTGAGCCGCCGTTTACCCTAATCGATTACTTTCCCAAGGATATGCTCTGCATCATCGATGAGAGCCATGTGACGGTGCCGCAGATTCGCGGTATGCACGAAGGTGACCGCTCGCGTAAGGTGACGCTGGTGGAACACGGTTTTCGCCTGCCCTCGGCGCTCGATAACCGCCCGCTTCGTTTCGATGAGTTTGAGGCGAGGATTCCCCAGTTCATCTACGTTTCGGCAACACCGGGTGACTATGAGCTGCGGGTTAGCCAGAACGACGTTGAGCAGATTATTCGTCCGACCGGTCTGCTCGATCCCAAGATCGATGTGCGTCCGGTTCGTGGGCAGATTGACGATCTTGAGGACGAGATTCGCGAGCGCGTTGCCCGCAAGGAGCGCGTGCTGGTGACCACGTTGACCAAGCGCATGGCCGAGGACCTGACCGACCATCTGCTTGATGCGGGCATTAAGGTCAATTACATGCACTCTGATACGGCGACAATGGACCGTGTCGAGATCTTGCGAACGCTGCGCGAGGGCAAGATCGATGTCCTCGTTGGCATCAACCTGCTTCGCGAGGGCTTGGATCTCCCCGAGGTCTCACTAGTGGCAATTCTCGATGCCGATAAGGAAGGCTTCTTGCGCAACCGCCGTTCGCTGATTCAGACGATTGGCCGTGCGGCCCGTAACGCCGATGGCGAAGTCATCATGTATGCGGACGTTGTGACCGATTCGATGAAAGAGGCCATCGAGGAGACGCAGCGCCGTCGCGAGATTCAGATGGCATATAACGAAGAGCATGGCATTGTGCCCAAGACAGTGCGCAAGGCCATCAACGACATCTCAAGTTTTATTGCCGAGGCCGAAAAAACCGTGGGTTCCAAGGGGCGCTCGAAGGGCGACTCTCTTGGCCATGGCGCATTCTATACGCCCGATGAGTCGGGCGAGGGCGGTGTGCCGGAAACGGTGGCGCCCGAGCAGACACTTGCGGAGCAGTTGGAAGAACTGCCGCATGACGAGCTTGTGCGGATCGTCGAAACCATGGAAGAGGATATGCGTAACGCTTCTGCCGCTATGGACTTTGAGGAGGCGGCGCGCCTGCGCGATGCCGTCGTTCAGATTCGGGCGATGCTCGAGGGTGCGTCTGAGGACGAGACGATCGAGCGCTTACGTTCGCAGGCCCGCAAGGGTTCCACGTTCGCATCGGGCAGAAAACGCCAGGGTGCACGGTTTAAGAAATAGCGAACAGGCCCCGAGTTCCCTGTGGAGCTCGGGGCCTGTGTCTTTTGCGTGCTGGAATTCGTGCGCTAGAGGTCTGCGATCAGGGCTTCGGCACAACGAATGCCGTCGGTGGCCGCGCTCATGATGCCGCCGGCATATCCAGCTCCCTCACCGCAAGGGTAGAGTCCCGGGGTCGACACGGCATGGCACGTTCGGTCTCGGGTGACAGTAACCGGTGAGCTCGAACGAGTCTCCACGCCGGTAAGAACGGCATCGGGGCGGTCATAGCCTCGTAGCTTTCTTCCGAGTAGGGGAAGTCCCAGGCGGAGCGACTCGATGATATGCTGCGGCAGGGCTTCGTCAATTGCCGTCCAGGTCACACCGAGCGGATAGGTGGGCTTTACCTTTCCGGGCGCCTTGCTGGCGCGTCCTGCGAGGAAATCTCCGACGAGTTGTGCCGGTGCGTTCCAGTTGGAACCACCCAGGCGATAGGCGGCCGCCTCGCAGGCACGCTGGAGCTCGATGCCGGCGAGCGGGTCATCGTTGGGAAGGTCCTCAGGCGTGACGTTAACGAGCAGGGCGGCGTTTGCGTTGCGTCCGTCGCGGGCATTGAGGCTGGCGCCGTTGACGCACAGGTGGCCCTGCTCGGAAGAGGCGGCGACAACCTGCCCGCCGGGGCACATGCAAAACGAGAACACGCTGCGGCCGTTGGGAAGATGGGCGACGAGCTTGTAGGGGGCTGCTCCGAGGGCAGGATGTCCCGCCGAGGCTCCATATTGGGCTCGGTCGATGTCGCGCTGCGGATGCTCGATGCGAACGCCCATGGCAAAGGTCTTTTGTGCGAGGGCCACGTTGTGGTCCTTAAGGAGCTCAAAAATATCGCGAGCAGAATGCCCGCAGGCGAGGATGAGGTGCTTTGTCTCAATTGGCTCGTAAGCGGCGTCTTGGGACGATTGGACATCGATACCGGTGATGGCGCCAGACGCGTCGATGCGAATGTCGACGAGCTTTGTTCGATAACGGACGACACCTCCGAGCTGCTCGATGCGCTGGGATATAGCGGTGACAACCGTGGGAAGGATGTCGGAGCCAATGTGCGGCTTGGCATCCCACAGAATATCGCGGGGCGCGCCCGCCTCGACGAAGGTTTCGAGGATAAGGCGATGGGCGGGATTTTTGGTTCCCGTATTGAGCTTGCCGTCCGAGAAGGTCCCCGCGCCGCCCAGGCCAAACTGGATATTGCTCTCGGGGTCGAGGATGCGCTCCTTTAGAAAGAGATCGATCGCATGCGAGCGGCGAAATGCTGGGTCGCCGCGCTCGATGAGCAAGGGCTTAAGACCCGCTTCGGCAAGGGTGAGCGCAGCGAAAAGGCCAGCGCATCCGGCGCCGACAACGACGGGGCGCTCTTTGGATGCGTCGGAGACGGGGGAGGGGAATGAAGACCCATCGTCTTCTATCGCGCGTACGCGCGAGCGGTCACGTTCGGAAACGCTGTCGACCGCTTCTCGCTCGAGGTGGGGACTGGTCAGCTCAACACGAAAGCTCAGGATAAAATGGACGTCTCGTTTTTTGCGAGCGTCGATTGACTTGCGGTGGAGCTCGATGGACTTGATCTCGGAGTCCTTGCAACGTAGGACGCGCTTGGCGACTCGCTTGCCAACAATGAGGCAGGCATTTTCATCGCCGGCTTCATCGAGCGAAGCGTTGACTTGGGTGATTTCGATCATCGAGGTCTCCTTAGAGGCAAGAAAGAGGCCGTCCGGTATCCCAGACGGCCCGAATGCGTTTTTGATTATAGACTGCGCGGCTACAGGCTGCTTGCAGCGCGAATGCCCGAGAGCCAGGCCCACGCAAGGTTAAAGCCTCCACAATCGGCGTCGATGTCGAGCGCTTCGCCGCAGACGTAAAGCGGGGCGTCGACAGCGCTGCTCGCGCGTAGACTGGGTGTTGAGATGCTCTCGACAGATACGCCACCACGCGTGACCTGCGCCGAGCGCTCCTCGGCTGTTCCCTCGACGAGCAACTTAAAGTGCTTGAGGATCGAGACCAGGTGGATGACATCGTTGGAGCCTGGATGGCACTGCTCGAACGCTGTGCAGACGACGCGGGAGAGTTGCGGGGCGAGCATGCCGTCGAGCCAACGGGGATCGCGGGGCGAAAAGCCGCCGAGCAGCTCAACGCGCCGGTTGAGCATATCGAGCAGCTCGTCTTTGGAGAGGTCGGGGAAAACGTCGAGCAGGATCGTATCGCCGTGCTGGATACGACGGGAGAGGTTGAAGACAGCGACGCCCGAGATACCGAAGGTTCGAAACAGGACTTCACCGTCTTCGTGCCAGAGCTCATTATGATTGCGGGCGAGCGTCAAGCGGGCGCGGACGCGCAGGCCATCCAACGTCTTGAGTGCCGCCCGATCGCCGACGACCGTTGCCGATACGGGGCAGAGGATGGGGCGCAGCGAAGTGAGGGGGAGGCGAAACGTATCGGCGATACCAGTGGGGTTACCACCCGTGGCGATAATTACGGCATGTGCCTGCAGGGCCTCGTTCTTGCGAGGGACATCGGCGAGCGCTTTCCGAAGCGAGCGGAGCTCCGATTTTCGGTCGTCGTGCTTTTTTGCCTTGAGTGCCCGCGCTGGACGGTCTATTTGGAGTGTCCAGCCTTCGGAAGCTTTGTGCGCCGAGGCAACGTTGGCTCCGCAGATTAAGGTGATACCTAGGCGGTCGCAAACGTTGAGAAGCGCGTCGCGCACCGATTCGGCGCGAAGGGAGCGCGGGTACAGTCGGCCTTCCTCGGAGGTTGTCATGATGCCCAGCGAGGAGAAGAAACCCATAAGCTTTTGTTCGGGTTGGGGGCCCATGACAGATTCGACGAATGCGGGGTGGTTATACCGCTGAGGATCAATCGATTCGTTGGAGAGGTTGCAGCGGCCGTTACCGGTCGCAAGGAGCTTAAGGCCGCAGGCGACATCGCGCTCAACGATGCAGACGCTTTTGCCAGCACGTGCGGCCGTAATGGCGGCGGCGAGGCCTGAAGCCCCGCCGCCGATTACCAGGACGTCATAGAAGGCGCTCGTGTTCACTTAGGCCTCGTCGGTCTCGTGCGGGGTAATAGCCTCGACGGCAGAGACTGCTTTGGGCAACATGCCATCGGGCAGCGCGGTCTCAACCTCGCCCTTATCGCAGGCCTCGGCGAGTGCCGGATTAATGGGAAGCGTGCCCAAGATGTCGAGGTTATAGCGCTCTGCGACCTCGGGGAGCTTGCTCTTGCCAAAGACCTCGATCTTCTTGCCGCAGTCGGGGCACTCAATATAGCTCATGTTCTCGACGATGCCCAGAATGGGGACGTTCATCTTCTCGGCCATGTTGACCGCCTTGGCGACGATCATCGAGACCAGATCCTGCGGGCTCGTGACGATGACGATGCCGTCGACGGGCAGTGACTGGAAGACGGTGAGAGCGACGTCGCCTGTTCCCGGAGGCATGTCGACCAGCAGGTAGTCGATGGGGCCCCATGAGGTCTCGCTCCAGAACTGCCTAATGGCGCCTGCGATGACCGGACCGCGCCAAAGGACGGGGTCGGTCTCGTTTTGGAGCAGAAGGTTGGAGCTCATGACCTTGACGCCGTGCTCGGAGATTTCAGGCAGCATGAGGTTGCCAAGGGCATGGACGTGGCGTCCGCTCATACCGAACATCTTGGGGATAGAGGGACCGGTGATGTCGGCATCGAGGACGCCGACCTTGTGGCCGTGACGGGCAAGCTCGGTGGCGATGGCACCGGTGACAAACGACTTGCCGACACCGCCCTTGCCGGAAAGCACGGCGATGACGCGTTTGACCTCGGACAGCGTATTCTCCTCAAATTGCGACGGCGACGTTTGTCCGCCGGCGGCCTGTGCGTGCTCGCAACCCATGTATGACTCCTTTGTATATGTTGGGGCCGGGGCCCCGTGATGTGACACGAGCGTCATTGTACCCTCGTTTGCGAGCGGGATTCATTTACGATGCATTTGGGCCGAGCGTGCTTGCAATACGATGGGTCCAAGCGAATGGGCGGGCTTACTGAACTTTGCTGGCGAACTCGAGGTATTGCATGCGCTGCAGCTTGTCGATCGTCGAGGCGTATGGGCTGTCTTCAGATTCCAAGTCGTAGCGCAGCCCGTCGGCACCAAGGTAGCCGGCGACATTGATGGTGGGCACATCTGACCTTGTTGCAAGCAGAGCCTTTTGATAGTCGGTGAGCGGGGCGCCGATCTTATTAAGGGTAATGGCTGCAACCTCGTTTGCCCCGACGGTGTCGTAGACGTTGAGCTCGGTATTGCCGGCGATTTCATAGTTAGCCCAGACAAAATATGTCGACTGATAGATACGGAAAGCGTGGCTTGCCGTATCTTCCTGAAGGTACAGCTCGTCGTTGAGAGTCGTTGCGGCGCTCGGCTGATGGTCGCCAAAAAAGACAAGAACAACCGGTCTGCCGATATTGCGGAGCTCGTTGATAAAGTACTCGAGGTCCCGGTCGGATGCGTTGATGCAGGTGAGATAGGTGTTGAGCGCGCTATTGGCGCCCTCGCTGGCTCCCTCGACCCAATAGTTTGTCAGCTCCTCGGCGGGAACGGTGCCATAGTCGTAGCCGCCGTGATTTTGCATCGTGACGTCAAAGATGAACTGCGGGGCTTCGTCGGTTCTAAGCAGGTCGAGTATCTTGTCGTAGGTGGCGTAGTCGCATACGCCGGCATGGTAACAGGGCGCACCTTCGAAATCGCCGATTGAAAGAAAGTCTCCAAAGCCCAGCTGCTGATAGATTTTATCTCGATGGTAGTTGACGGGGTTTTGCGGGTGCATAGCGGTAGCGGTATACCCAAGCTCCTTAAGGTCCTTTGCCAGGCTGTTGACGCCATTCATCTGATATAGCTGATAGGGGATTTTGCCTAATCCGACAAAGGCCGTTGTCGCTCCGGTCAAAAATTCGAATTCGGAGTTCGCCGTTCCGCCACCGGCGACCGAAGCGAGCATGGTGCCGCGAACAAGTGTGTCGGGAAGCGAGTTGTAGAATGCGGGGCCGGTGTACCCGGCCGCCTGGAGCTGCTCAAAGCACGAAAGGTCGCTAAAACTCTCATTCATGACGGCAACAATCGTCGGCTTGATTTCATTGAACTGGGCAACGGCCGCCGCGCGCTGCTCGCTCGAGCCATACGTGCTGTCGTAGGTGGCGGCGAGCTCCTGCTCGATGCTCTGCGCCTCATCGGGCGTATAGTCTTCGGGCTTCTCAATGGGCAACTCGTTGACCATTTCGGTGAACGAAGTGATAAAACCCTGAGACGCATACGTGGTGATGGGCTGCCAACGGTCAAATCCAAAATTCAGCGCCTGCTCCAAGTCGATGCTGGAAAAGCCCGAGAGCCCCACAACGGTCACTAGCAGAAAAGCGCAGAGGTTAGCGGCGATTGCGGGGAAGACGTGGGTGGGCGTACGGAGCTTTCTCGGTCGGATAAGCGAAAGAAGCCCTAGGGAAATCTCCAGCAGGGCTAGAGAGGTTACGATTCCGGCGGTAAAGGTAAACTCGTATCCCTCGCTCACCTCCATTGCGGTGCCAAGGGCCAAGATATCGCTTGGCAGGATGGCTTCGCCTTTAAACGTAATGACGAAGTGCTCGGCAATGCCAAGGATGCAACAGACGACGGGCACGAGGACCATGACGCCTCCATGACGCTGTCCCAGCAAATAAAGGGAGAGTAGAACCGTCGCAAGCAGCCCGACGGAAAACCCGAATGAGTTGGCGGGAATGCGATAGAACGTTTCGTTGCAGGCAATTTCGAGTGAAACGAACGAGAGCGCTGAAACAGCGGCGATGACAAGGATGTCACGGCAAATACAGGCAACCGTTCCCGTCGCAAGATCGGTTTGGTCGATAAGTCCCGAAACCAAGGGCTCGACAAGAAGTATGACGGCGGCAGCACCGAGCGCCGAATAAGAAAGGACCCATAGGGAATTGTCCTCATTTACGAGCAATTGATTCGTAATCCATGCAGCTACCATGCCGAGCGGGATGAGGAGCGTCGCGCACCAAAAGACGCGGGCAATGGGCGGCTTTTCATTGTGTTTGATTGAAAAATATACACGCACCACGACGATGGCCACGATAAGGACGGCGATGAATATGGGCAGATTGGCCATGTCGCTCGAAGTGATTTCAAGGGGGATATCTTCGGTCATGGACGTTCCTCTGTTACGGCAAATTAAGTTCAGTACTAGATTACTGTAACCTTTCCACGGCATTTCGAGAAACAAAGCGCCCGATACGCAAAGCTAAAGGTCTGCGAATCTTGTATTACGAACATCTGTGCGCGTCGAGTGCGCTAAACTCATCGACAGTATGATTCGATGCAATAGGAGGCAAGGAGCTTCCATGTCTGATTCTTCTATCGTTATTCGCGGCGCTCGTGAGCACAACCTCCGTGATATCGATGTTTCCATTCCGCGTGACCAACTCGTGGTCATTACCGGTCTTTCTGGCTCGGGCAAGAGTTCGCTGGCATTTGACACTATCTATGCCGAGGGCCAGCGTCGATACGTCGAGAGCCTTTCGAGCTATGCGCGCCAGTTCTTGGGCCAGATGGACAAACCCGACTTGGATTCAATCGACGGCCTTTCGCCGGCGGTGTCGATCGACCAAAAGACGACGTCTAAAAACCCTCGCTCGACGGTTGGCACCGTAACCGAGATTTATGACTATCTGCGCCTGCTGTTCGCCCGTGTGGGCACCCCGCACTGCCCCGAATGCGGCCGCGTCATTGAGCGTCAGACGACCGACCAGGTTGCCGACAAGGTCTTGGCGGCGGGGGAGGGCCGCCGCGCGTTTGTGCTGGCACCGGTGGTGCGCGGGCGAAAAGGCGAGTACACCAAACTGTTTGAGGACCTTCGCGCCGAGGGCTTTAGTCGCGTGCGTGTCGACGGTGAAGTGCGCTCGCTCGACGATCCGATCGATCTGGACAAGAAGTTCAAGCACGATATCGAGGTCGTGGTCGATCGCATCGTGATCCGTGAGAACTCTCTGGGCCGTATCGCCGAGTCTGTTGAGCAGGCGACCGCGCTGGCTCACGGCAATGTAAACGTGTACATGCTGCCCGATCGTGATGCTCCCGAGGGGACCGAGGGCGAGCTGCTGGAGTATTCGTTGGCCTTGGCGTGCCCGGAGCATGGTCACTCCATTGACGATCTTCAGCCGCGTGATTTTTCGTTCAACGCTCCCTATGGCGCATGTCCTGAGTGCGACGGCCTGGGCTTTAAGAAAACCGTTGATGCCGAGGCGCTGATCGAGGACCCCTCGAAGTCCATTGCCGACGGAGTCTTTGGTAGCCTGTTTGGCAATTCGAACTACTATCCGCAGATTTTTGCTGCGGTCTGCAAACACTTTAAGGTGAGCACCGATACGCCGTGGGAGGACTTGCCCCCTCGCGTGCGTCGTGCATTCTTGGATGGCCTGGGCGATACGAAGATCTCGGTCGACTACCAAAAGCTCGACGGACGTCGCAGCCAGTGGGATACCAAGTTTTCGGGCGTTCGCAACATCCTGTACGAACGCTATACCGAGACGACGAACGAGAATACCAAGGCGCGCTTGGAGAAGTACATTCGCGAGGAGCCGTGCTCGAGCTGCCACGGCGCTCGTTTGCGCCCTGAGATGCTCGCCGTCACCGTGGGTGGCAAGTCCATTTACGAGGTTTGTTGCCTGTCGTGCCGTGAGTCGCTCGAGTTTTTTGAGGGCCTGGAGCTCACCGAGCGCCAACAGTTTATCGGCGGGCGCATCGTCAAGGAAATCCTGGAGCGCTTGCGTTTTCTGGTCGATGTTGGACTCGACTATCTGACGCTCGATCGTGCCTCGGCGACGCTTTCCGGTGGCGAGGCACAGCGTATTCGCCTGGCAACGCAGATCGGCGCGGGTCTCATGGGCGTGCTCTATATTCTGGACGAGCCCTCGATCGGTCTTCATCAGCGTGACAACGAGCGCCTGATCAAGACGCTCGAGCGCCTGCGCGATATCGGCAATACCGTTATCGTTGTCGAACACGACGAGGATACAATCCGTGCCGCCGACTACGTGATCGACATGGGGCCCGGCGCCGGTGTCAACGGCGGACACGTAGTCGCGGCGGGAACGCCTGCTGATATCATGGCGTGTCCTGAGTCGATGACGGGCGCTTATCTGACCGGCAAACGAATGATTCGGGTGCCTGATGAACGGCGCAAGCCCGGTCGCGGCTGCCTTAAAATTACGGGCGCTCGAGCCAACAACCTCAAAAACGTTACCGCCAAGATCGAGTTTGGTACGCTTACGGTTGTTACCGGCGTGTCGGGATCGGGCAAGAGCTCCCTGGTTACCGACACCATTGCGCCTGCCCTTACGAATGCTATTCACCGTTCGACGCGCCCTGTGGGTCCGTATAAAAAAATCGAGGGCATCGAGTGTATCGATAAGGTTATCGATATCGACCAGTCGCCGATTGGCCGCACGCCGCGTTCCAACCCTGCTACCTATATCGGCCTGTGGGATGATCTTCGCGCGCTGTTTGCGAGTACGCCGGAGTCGAAGGCGCGCGGCTACTCGCCGGGTCGTTTCTCCTTTAATGTGAGTGGCGGGCGCTGCGAGGCGTGCAAGGGCGACGGGCAGATCAAGATCGAGATGCACTTCCTTCCCGATATCTACGTTCCCTGCGAAGTTTGCGGCGGTAAACGCTACAACCGCGAGACACTCGAGGTCACCTACCGTGGCAAGACCATCTCGGACGTGCTCGACATGAGCGTCACCGAGGCGCTGGCCTTCTTTGGGAATATCCCGCAGATTAAGCGCAAGCTCCAGACGCTGTACGATGTAGGCTTAGGCTACGTGAGCCTGGGCCAGCCCGCCACGACGCTCTCGGGCGGCGAGGCGCAGCGTGTGAAGCTCGCCAAGGAGCTTCATCGACGCCAGACGGGCAAGACGTTCTATATTTTGGACGAGCCGACGACCGGTCTTCATTTTGAGGACGTCCGCCAGCTGCTCGATGTGCTGCAGCGCTTGGTCGATGCGGGCAACACGGTGCTGGTGATTGAGCACAACCTTGATGTCATCAAGGTTGCCGACCGCCTGATCGATATGGGTCCCGAGGGCGGTAACGGCGGCGGAACCGTCGTGGTTTCGGGCACACCGGAGCAGGTTGCGGACTGTCCGCAGAGTTATACGGGCAAGTTTTTGGCGCCGTTGCTCAGGCGTGACCGGGAGCGTCAGGCTCAACTTGATGCTCAATAAATAGGCGATTCAGTTTATGGGCGCCATCGACTCCTTGTGATTCGATGGCGCTTGCTGTGCCGAAGTGACGTATGCAGTCGAATTGGACATATACTTAATCCTTGCGTCCGAATGCGAGGGAAAGGATATGTCATGGCAAAGGCTGTAAAGACGCCAAAAACCAATGCGATGCGCGAGCTGGAAAGCGCCGGCATTTCCTATGTTCTACATACGTACGAAGACGATGGTGATGAGTCGGTGGGCCTGGGGGTCGCGATTTCGGAGCAGCTTGGCGAGGAGCCCGGTCAAGGATTTAAGACTTTGGTCTGCGTGACGCCGTCCAACGACTATGTCGTGTGCTGCATCCCTGTTGCCGACGAGCTCGATCTAAAGTCCGCCGCGCGTGCCGCGGGGGAGAAGTCCTTGGCCATGATGCATGTGAAGGATTTGCTTGCGGCGACTGGCTACGTTCGCGGCGGCTGCAGCCCGGTCGGTATGAAAAAACGCTACCGGACGCTCATTGATGAGACATGCGTCCTTTGGGATACCATTTTTATTTCGGGAGGCAAGCGTGGTTATCAGCTCGAGCTTGCACCCGATGATTTAATTGCATTTTGCGGGGCGACGGTTGCCGCGATTACGAGAGAGGACTGAGCGATGCCGCAGGAAGAATTGAAGTGCGGAGCTCATTTTGCAAAAGAATCTGCGCCTCAGACGCCCTCATCCGAAGCTTCTTCGTCGCGAGATGACACTGACGACATGGGCTCGTCGGACTACTCCACGGTTGGTCGTTCCGCTGGGCTTATGACCATCCTGACCATCGTGTCTCGCGTTACCGGTTTTATCCGAACGTGGGCAATGGCGGCCGCTATTGGTATGTCGCTACTCTCGTCCTCCTATCAGGTCGCCAACAACCTGCCCAATATGCTCTACGAACTCGTGATGGGCGGCATGCTCGTGACGGCGTTTTTGCCCGTGTACATGGGCGTGAGGCGTGAGCAGGGTCGCGAGGCCTCGAACGAGTACGTGGGCAACCTGCTCGGCATTCTGCTTTTAGTGCTGGGTGGCATTTCGTTGCTGGGGACCGTGTTCGCCCCGGGCTTTATCTGGACGCAATCGTTCCTTTCGGGTGACGGCGGCAGCATGGATACCGCTGCGTTCATGTTCCGTTTCTTTGCCATCCAGATTCTGTTTTATGGTTTGGGCTCGGTGTTCTCGGGCGTTCTCAACGCACACCGCGACTACTTCTGGTCGACGTTTGCCCCGGTCCTCAACAATGTGATCGTCATCGCGAGCTTTATGGGTTTTGCGCCCGTGTCCGCACAGTTTGGCGAACGTGCCGGCATCATCTTGATTGCGGCCGGTACGACCCTCGGTGTCTTTGTTCAGATGGCATGTCAGATCCCCGCGCTTGGCAAGCACGGCGTGCATCCCCATATCCATATCGACTTTAAGGACCCCGCGCTGCGTCAGACGATTGCGCTCGGTATCCCGACGCTGCTCGCCACGGTGTGCATGTTTGTCTCGACTTCTATCACCAACGCTGCCGCGCTGGTGGTCCAGCCCGAGACTGGCCCTTCCGTCATCGCCTATGCGCGCCTGTGGTACACGCTTCCCTACGCGCTGATTGCCGCCTCGCTTTCGACGGCGCTCTATACCGAGCTCTCTCACGACGCACAGGAGAAGGATTACGACAGCGTTCGCACGGGCATTTCGCGTGGCGTCGCCCAGATGCTGTTCTTCCTGATTCCGTTCGCGCTGTACCTGATTGTCTTCGCGCGTCCGCTCAACATGATTTACTGTGCCGGCAAGTTTGATGAGTCCGGCGTGGCGCTGGTGTCCGAGTTCCTTGTCTACCTGGCGTTCTCGCTGCCGCTCTACGGCGTGGTCGTATTGATGCAGAAGAGCTTCTCTGCTTTGCTCGACATGAAGCCCTATAGCCGCTATTGCCTGTATTCCGCCATCGGCCAGGCCGGCTCGGTTCTGCTGTTTGGCGTTGTGCTGGGCTTCGGTATGCCGGCAATCGCGCTTTCGTATGTCGTCGACTACGTGATCTTGGTCGGTTGTTCGCTGTGGTGGCTGCGTCGTCGTCTGCGTGGTCTTCAGGTCAAATCTATCCTGCATGGCGGTTTCTTTGGCCTTTTGCTCGGTGGCCTGGGTGCTGCCACAGGCGCCGGCGTCTTGTGGGCGCTTGAGCACTTTGTCGGCGCACTTGGCGGCTCGATTCTGATTACTCTTGGCTACGTTTGCGTTGCCGGTGCCGTCTCGCTTGCTGTTACCTTTGGCCTTGCCGTCGTCCTTAAGATGCCCGAGGTCTCGGCGCTGCTTCGTCGCAAGTAGGTGCGTGTGGCCGGTCACGACAACATTCCAACACTCGCCGAGCAGGTTTCGCGCGTTCCCACGCAGCCCGGATGCTACCTTTGGAAGGATGCCAAGGGCGATGTCATCTACGTTGGCAAGGCGAAAAACCTGCGTTCCCGTATGCGCCAGTACGTGACGCTGCAGGATGAGCGTCAAAAGATCCCGCTGATGATGCAGCTGGTGGCGAGCTTTGACTACATCGTTGTCGAAACCGAGCATGAGGCGCTTGTACTCGAGCGCAACCTGATCGGCCAGTACCATCCGTACTTTAACGTCGACCTCAAGGATGACAAGAGCTACCCCTTTATCGCCATTACAAAGGGCGACCTGTATCCCGCTATCAAATACACGCGTGAGCGTCATAAGCCGGGAACGCGCTATTTTGGACCCTATACCGATAGCCGTGCGGCACGTGAGACGATAGATACGCTGCGCAAGGTTATCCCCATCTGCTCTGCATCCTGTGCGGAGTGGCGTCGTTGTCGCCGTATCATCGAGTCCCACAAGGGCGAGGAAGACATCGTCAATATGATTTGCGCGCAAAACGGGCGCCCCTGCTTTGACTACCATGTCGGGCGCGGGCCGGGTGCGTGTGTCGGCGCGATTTCCCCGGCAGACTATGCCAAGAACGTCAAGCGCGTCGAGCGCTTTTTGTCGGGCCATCGCAAGGATGTCGTCGACGAGCTGACTTCCGAGATGGCGGATGCCGCCGAGGCACTCGATTTTGAGCGCGCGGCACGCGTCAAGCGTCGTTTGGAGGTCATCAGGGGTCTGGACGACCGTCAGCAAGTCGTTTTTCCCTCCAGTGTCGATATCGATGTCATCGGTTTCTACCGCGAGGAGACCATCTCTGCCGCTTGCGTCTTTGTCGTGCGTGAGGGCCGAACAGTTCGCACCTGCGAGTTCATTCTCGACAAGGGTCTTGATGTTGACGAGGAAGAGCTCCAGTCGGGCTTTCTTAAGCGCTATTACGACGAGACGGCTGATATTCCAGCTGAGATAAACCTCTCTGTCGAGCTTGAGGATGCGGAGGCGCTGGGGGAGTGGCTTGCAGGCAAGCGCGAGCGTTCCTGCCATCTCCATAGGCCGCAGCGTGGCGAAAAGCACCGTTTGCTCGATATGGCATCCAAAAATGCGCGCCATGCCCTCATGCGCTACATGATGCGAACGGGGTACGCTGACGACCGCACCAATCAAGCGCTCCTGGAGCTCGAAAGCGCGCTGGCGCTGCCGGCGCCGCCGATGCGTATCGAGTGCTTCGATATCTCGACGCTGCACGGAACCTTTACCGTCGCCTCGATGGTGGTGTTTACCAACGGGCGCGCTGACAAGAGCCAGTACCGTCGTTTTAAAATTCAGGCCGAATTGGACGAGGCAAACGACTTCGTGTCGATGTCCGAGGTTTTGGGACGACGCTATGCTCCCGAGCGCATGACCGACGAGCGCTTTGGCTCGCGCCCCGATTTGCTCGTTGTCGATGGCGGTAAGCCGCAATTGACCGCTGCGATCAAGCAACTTGAGGCTCTTGGGCTCGATATACCAGTTTGTGGCTTGGCAAAGGCCGATGAGGAGGTTTTCGTGCCTTGGGACGAGACTCCCGTCGTGCTTCCGACCGGGTCCGCGTCGCTCTATCTAATTAAACAGGTGCGCGATGAATCGCACCGTTTTGCAATCACATTCCATCGTGAGTTGCGCGATAAAGCCATGACGGTTTCGGTACTCGATGACGTTCCAGGCGTGGGACCCACCAGAAAACGTGCCCTTATGCGCCATTTTGGCTCGATGAAGCGTTTGCGCGCGGCGAGCGAGCAAGAGATCGCGGAAGTTCGCGTCATACCTGCCGATGTTGCCAAGGCGGTCCACGAGGCGCTCGTTGCATGGAATGCCGAGCGCGCCGAGGCGGCGGCTGGCCATTCCGATAGCTAAACACGAGCCTAAACTACTGATATACATGATTGCGTGATTTTCAACCATTTATTTCGCCATGATTGCCTGCTGGTTTCGGGTTTTATTAACGCTAAAACGTTTGACTAGTCATGGTGAACAACCCTGCTATCCTGCGGGTTGACGAAGACTGATATCTCACCTCGCCGATACATACTGTCTGGCGAATCGTTTGTCAACGAATTCGGTGAACGGTAGTAAATACCGTTCAAGCGGATGTATGTATCGGTCGCCGAGCGCGGCACCTCAGTTGGGCTCGTCGGTAGGTAAGGTATATATCGTCCGCAAGTTGCGCGGGGGCAAGTCTAGGTGCTCCCGAGTAAGATTCTCTATTGATAGGAGAAGACATGGCCATCATCAACAAGGGTATGTCCAGGCGTTCGTTCCTCGGCCTCACCGGCAGCGTCGCTGCTGTCGCAGGGCTTGGTCTCACCGGCTGCGGTGGCAGCTCTAGCGACGAGGGTTCCGCTTCCGGTTCCACCGATTCCGCCAACCGTGGCGGCGGCGTGATCACCGCTGGTTCCGCTTACGCTCCGTCCAGCTTCGATCCCGCCAGCACCGGCTCCGCTGTGGGCCTGGGTGCTAACTGGCACGTCGTCGAGGGCCTCTACGGCATCGATTACCACGACTACAGCACCTTCAACGAGCTCGCCACCGACGATCCCAAGTCTGTGGACGACACCACTTTCGAGGTCACCATCCGTAAGGGTGCCAAGTTCTCCGATGGCACCGAGGTCACCGCTGACGATGTCGTCGCCTCCTACACCGCTTGCGCCGCTTCCGCTACCTACGCTCCGTTCTTCCAGCCCTTCGAGTCCGTCGAGGCCAAGGACGCCAGCACCGTGACGGTCAAGACCAAGGTCCCCAACTTCTCCCTGCTCAAGGATCGTCTGGCCATCGTCCGCGTTACCCCGGCCACCCAGACCGAGGAGGATCGCGCCAAGCAGCCGATCGGCTCCGGCCCCTGGATGTACGACTCTATCTCCGATACCGAGATTACCCTGGTTCCCAATCCTGAGTACAACGGTGAGTATGCTGCCGAGGATAAGAAGATCCAGTACAGCATCCTGACCGACCCCACCGCTCGCGTTACCGCTCAGCAGGAGGGCTCCACGCTCGTTATGGAGCTCGTTACCGCTGACGCCGTCGACCAGCTCGAGAGCGCCGGCTGCAAGATCGATAACGTTCAGGGTTTCGGCACCCGCTTCATTATGTTCAACGTCGCCAAGGAGCCTTGGAACAACGTCAAGGTCCGTCAGGCTGTCATGTATGCGCTCGACACCGAGAAGATGGTCAGCAACACCTTCGCCGGCCTTGCCACCGCTGCCAGCTGCTACCTGCCCAAGAGCTTCACCAACTATCATGAGGCTTCCACGGTGTACAAGACCGACGCCAAGAAGGCTAAGAAGCTCATCGAGGAGTCTGGCATCACCCCGGGTGCCATCACCCTGCGCACCACCGACAACGAGCAGATTAAGGGCATGGCCGCCCAGGTCAAGAACGACCTCGACGCTCTCGGCTTCGATGTGACCATCCAGACCGATACCTCGCCGGCTACCTACGCTGCCATTGACGGCGGCGAGGCCTACGATATCCTCCTTGCCCCTGGCGATCCTTCCTGCTTCGGCGCTGATCCCGACCTGCTGCTCAACTGGTGGTACGGCGACAACGTCTGGATGCAGACCCGTTGCCCGTGGAAGGAGTCCGCTGAGTGGCAGAAGCTCCACGGTCTCATGGACGAGGCTCTTGCCGCCGAGGGCGACGAGCAGCAGAAGAAGTGGAACGAGTGCTTCGACATCATTGCCGACAACGCCGTTCTGTACCCCGTTGTCCACGTCAAGACCGTCTCCGCTTCCTGGGACGATCCGTCCACTGCGCCCAACGGCGAGGCCCTCGATGGCTTCAAGGGCATCGGCACGACGAGCATGTCCTTCAGGGGCGTTGCGACCGTCAAGGCGTAAGACTCGCTTGAGTCTGTATGCAGGATGTCGGTCGTTGGGACCGTATCCTCATAGTTGAAACAAAGACCCGGGCGGCAACGATGTCGCTCGGGTCTTGTAATGAGTATCCGTACTCATATACCAGTTGGTCCTACCGACAAAAGAAAGGGGAGAGAACGTGAACAACTTGCTACGTTTGATTGGAAGGCGTCTTGTGGCGCTGCCGATCATGGCATTGGGCGTCACCGTCCTGGTGTTCTTCCTTATGTCGTTCTCCAAGACCGACCCCGCCTACACGGCGTTGGGTGACGGCGCCTCGCCCGAGGCGGTTGCCGAGTACCATGAGAAGTATGGTCTGGACGACCCCTGGCCCGTGCGCTACGTGCGCTATATGGGCGATTTGATCCATGGCGACATGGGCACCTATGGTGCTGCTCGCAACTCCGTTGCCAAGCGCATCTCCACGGCCCTGCCCGTCACGATGCAGCTGACCCTCATCGGTCTTGCCATCGGTGCGGTCGTTTCGTTTTTGCTCGGCGTCATCGCGGCACTGTATCGCGACAAATGGCCGGACCAAGTGATCCGCGTCTTTTCCATCGCCGGCTTGGCAACCCCGTCGTTCTGGCTTGCCGTTCTGTTGATCCTGCTGTTCTCTTCCTACCTTAAGGTGCTCCCGGCATCGGGTGCTCTGCCTCACTTCACCACGAATCCGGTTGGCTATCTGGGACGTATGATCATGCCCGCTATCGCCTTGGCATTTCCGCTGACGGGCCAGATGACTCGTATCGTGCGTACCGCCATGGTCGAGGAGCTCGACAAGGACTATGTCCGTATGGCTCGTGGCGCCGGCGTTCCCGAGAAGGTCGTCGTCGGCATCAACGTTCTTCGCAATGCGCTGATCACCCCGGTCACCACCCTCGGTCTTAAGATCGGTTACCTCATGGGCGGCGCCGTCGTCATCGAGGTTATCTTCAACCTCCCCGGCATGGGCACCGCGATTCTGCAGGGCGTTCAGGGCAACGAGGCGAACCTGGTTCAGGGCGTCGTCATCGTCGTTGCTCTCGCCTTCATCATCATCAACATCGTGGTTGACATGCTCTACCTGCTCATCAACCCGCGCATCAGGACGGTGTAGATTATGGTAAAGATTCGAGAGAAGCAAACCGAGCAGCTCGAGAAGGCTGCCTCCAAGGGGCTCAAGCTCGGTGGCTGGAAGAAGATGACGCTATCTTCTAAGATTGCCGCCGTCGTGCTGGTGCTGGTCGCCCTGACTGCGATCCTGGCGCCCCTTCTTGCCCCCTATAGCCCGGTCGAGATTTTTACGGCTCGCCAGGCTCCCGGCAACGGATTTATCTTCGGTACCGACGATAAGGGTCGCGACATTCTGTCGCGTATGCTCTACGGTGGTCGTTACTCGCTGATCATCGGCTTTGGTGCCACCGCCATGGCTCTGGTCTGCGGCTCGGTCGTGGGCGCCCTTGCAGCGGTTTCGCGCAAGGCCGTCTCCGAGACGATCATGCGTATCTTGGACATCATCATGTCCATCCCGGGCATCGCCCTCGCGGCCGTCTTCGTCTCCATCCTGGGCAACTCCGTGCCGTCGATCATCTTCGCCATCGGCTTTATGTACACTCCGCAGATTGCCCGTATCGTGCGCGCCAACATCGTGTCCGAGTACGGCGAGGACTATGTTCGCGCGGTCATCGTTTCCGGTGCCAAGGCTCCGTGGATTTTGATCAAGCATGTTCTGCGTAACTGCATCGCCCCGATCATGGTCTTCACCGTTACCCTGGTCGCCGACGCCATCATCTTCGAGGCCTCGCTGACCTTCATCGGCGCTGGTATCCAGGAGCCCACTGCTACCTGGGGCAACATCCTCGCCGACGCCCGCGGCGGCGTGCTCGCTGGCCGTTGGTGGCAGGCGCTGTTCCCGGGCCTGGCCATCATGATCACCTGCCTGGCGCTCAACATCCTCTCCGAGGGCATTACCGACGCTATGGCCGCTGCCCCCTCCGCCGCCCTGGATCCGACCGATTCCTCCAAGCGTCGCGAGGCCGACCTGCTGGTCTCCGACCCCGTTCGCGCCTACAAGGAGCAGGCCCAGTCCCTCTCCGCTCGCCTTGGCGCCCTGCGCGATGTCGAGCTCAAGCGTGACGATCGCCACGTGCCCGACGAGTCCGTTGAGCCGATTCTCTCGGTCCGTGACTTCTGCATCCAGTTTGAGCATCACGGTGATATCAACGTCGTCGACCATGTCAACTTTGACGTTCGTCCTGGTCAGACCATGGGCCTGGTGGGCGAGTCCGGTTGCGGTAAGTCCATCACCACGCTGGCCATCATGGGCCTGACCGACGATGACGAGCATCTTTCCGGCGAGGTTCTCTGGGAGGGTCGCGACCTGCTCAAGATGAGCAAGAAGGAGTGGTTCGGCCTGCGCGGTACCGATATCGCTATGGTCTATCAGGACGCCCTGTCCTCGCTTAATCCCTCCATGCTCATCTCTGCCCAGATGAAGCAGCTCACCAAGCGCGGCGGAACCCGCAGCGCCGAGGAGCTCCTGGAGCTCGTCGGCCTCGATCCCAAGCGCACGCTCGAGAGCTATCCGCACGAGCTTTCCGGCGGCCAGCGTCAGCGTGTCCTGATCGCTATGGCCCTTACCCGCGATCCCAAGCTGGTCATCTGCGACGAGCCCACGACCGCTCTGGACGTTACCGTCCAGAAGCAGGTCATCAAGCTGCTCAACGATCTTCAGGCCAAGCTCGGCTTTGCCATGATCTTCGTTTCGCATGACCTGGCTCTGGTCGCCGAGGTTGCCCATAACATCACGGTTATGTACGCTGGCCAGGTTATCGAGCAGGCACCCACCAAGGAGCTGCTCACCAACCCGATCCACGAGTACACCCGCGGTCTTCTGGGTTCCGTTCTGTCCATCGAGAGCGGTTCGGGTCGCCTGCACCAGGTGCCCGGCGCCGTTCCGAGCCCGCGCGATTTCCCCAAGGGCGATCGCTTCGCGCCCCGCTCGAGCCATCCGCGTATTGGCCTGGACACCCGTCCGGTCTTCAAGCGCGTGCCCGGCACCGAGCACTTCTATTCCGAGCTCCCCGACGAGGTGCTCAAGGCAAATGGTTTGACCCCTCACGCGGAGGTGATGTAGATGAGCGAGACCGCAGTCAACGGCGTCGAGCCGATCATCTTCCTTGATGACGTCCACGTCACCTTTAGGACCCGTACCGGCTCGATTCTGCACCCCAACCTGGTTCACGCCGTCCAGGGTGTAACGATTAAGCTCATGCCCGGTCAGACGATCGGCATCGTCGGCGAGTCCGGTTGCGGTAAGTCCACCACCGCCAACGTCATGTGCGGCCTGCAGGCCCCCACGAGCGGCAAGGTCTACTTTAAGGGCAAGGACGTTACCAAACGTACCGCCGAGGACCGTCGCCACATGGGTCGCGTCATCTCGGTCGTGTTCCAGAACCCGGCCACGGCGCTCAATCCCCGCATGGTCGTTCGCGAGCAGCTGCTCGACCCCATGCGCGTCCACAACCTGGGTACCGAGGCCGAGCAGGAGAAGCGCGTCAAGGAGCTCCTGGAGCTCACCGGTCTGCCCAGCTCCGCCGCCGAGGTTCTTCCCGGTCAGCTTTCGGGCGGCCAGCGTCAGCGCGTCGCAATTGCCCGTGCCCTGTCGCTGAACCCCGATGCCATCATCGCCGACGAGCCCACCTCGGCTCTGGACGTTTCGGTCCGCGCACAGATTCTGAACCTGTTGACCGACCTTAAGAAGGAGCTCGGCCTGGCCATGGTGTTCATCAGCCATGACATCCAGACGGTCCGCTATATCTCTGACGACATCATCGTTATGAATGGCGGCAGGATCGTCGAGCAGGGCGAGGCCAAGCAGGTCTTCCAGCACCCCCAGGACCCCTACACCAAGATGCTGCTCGGCGCTGCGCCGTCGCTGCTGCATCCCAAGCTCGGCGAGTAGCCTCGCTTTCCCTCCCGTGCGCCCGGTTCCCTTGCCGGGCGCACCTCCGTTGCGATTTCGAAAGGTTGGGTTCACGAGCCATGCCAAGTGCTCAGGAGCTACAACATCAATTTGGTGAATATCGAGGCGCCATGCCCCGTCCATCAGATTTCGATCTCTTTTGGAAGGATCGCATGGCCGAGGCCGACGCCGTCGGGCTTGACTATGCGATCGAGACGGCATCGGTCACCGATGCCGCGACCTGCCAGCTTTTCGACCTCTGGTATACCGGCATGTGTGGCGCGCGCCTGCATGCCAAGTACCTTAAACCCGTCTCGGACGAGCCCGTGCCATTGGTACTTCAGTTCCATGGGTATCCGGGTGCAAGCCGCAGCTGGTTTGAGCAGGCGTCGTTTGCGGGCATGGGCATGGCACTCATCGCCCTCGACTGCCCCGGCCAAGGAGGTCCCTCCGAGGACATTGGTGGATTTGAGGGCACAACGGTTGCCGGGCATATCGTCGCCGGTATCGACGGCGACCCTGCCAACCTCTACTATGTCCGCTTGCACCAAGATATTCGCATCCTGTGCCGCATCGTTCGCGAGCTCGAGGGCATCGATCTTGCGCGTGTGTTTGTGAACGGCGCGTCGCAGGGCGGCGGTTTGGGCATTGCGACCTGTGCGCTTAACAGCGAGCTTATCAATCGCGCTGCCATCCTCTATCCCTTCCTGTCAGATTTCCGCCTGGTCTGGGATTTGGATGCCGACGACATTGCCTACGAGGGCCTGCGCTATTGGTCTCGCTGGTTTGACGAGGACTCGACTCGTATTGACGAAGCCTATGCCAAGCTGGCGTACTTCGATTCCAAGAACTTTGCCCCTATGGTCAAATGCCCCGTGCTGTTTGGCACCGGCACAGCCGATATCGTCTGTCCGCCAGCGACGCAGTTTGCGGTCTATAACAACCTGACATGCGAAAAGCGTCATGAGTTCTTTGAAGGCTTTGGCCACGAGGAGATTCAGGATTTTGACGATCTGATCATTCCGTTTTTCTGCAAGGGAGGGGAGGCTCATGTCTAAGTGCGAGAGCAATGTTGACGAGCTGATTGTCCCCGGGCTCGCGGGAATTCCTGGAACGGTTTCGTCAAGGCTCGCAGAATATCGGGACTGGCGCGGTGATGTCCAAGCAGATGTTTCTGATTTAGAGACATGCGCTTCGAATCTTGAGATTCAAGGCCTGGCCATTACGGCGATTGACTTTGTTAACCCCTGCGCCCGTTACTCGGAGGTTTCCTTTGAGCTCGGTGACCATGCGGTCCACGCTCGTTTGATTGAGCCTGTTGGTCGTGCCCGAGTATCTGAGCGCGTGCCGCTGTGCCTGATGTTCCACGACATCGATCGGCCTGTGCGCGGCTGGCATCACATGACGAGATTTGCCGCCATGGGATATGCCGTGCTTGCACTGGATGACGATGTTGCTGGTGCGGACGACCTGCAGCGGGGAATTGCTTCGCCCGCTTTTGTCGAGCGCGTCCGTTGGGGCTGCGCGTTGGCGAAGGTCGCGCGCAATCTTGATGGCATGGACCCCGACCGCATCTTTGCATGGGGCGAGGGCCTTGGCGGCGGAGTCGCGCTGGCGGTTTCTGCTCTGGACGAGCAGGGTCTTGCCTGCACGGCGGTTGCCAATCCAATTCCCGGTGGCCTCGAGGCGCTGTCGTCTCGGGTGCGCGGATCGGTGCTCATGGGCACATCGCTTATGGACGCCGTGAGCGATCCCAAGGGTCAGTTTGCTGTATTCAACGGTCTTGAGTGTGACCGAAGGCATATCATTTATGCCAAATACGCTCACGAGCGCATCAATGCGTTCGAAAACGAAGTCGTCGCCTTCTTTAACCAAACGTTCTACCCGTGTTCTTTGGCCTAGACGGCTTGGACACTGCCAACAAGAGTGGGTGGCATAGGGCCGCCCGCCAGACAACTAAGGAGATTCTTGTGGCAACTCAGAAATTCACCGGCGTTATCCCTCCCGTCGTTGTTCCCGATACCGAAGACCACCAGCTCGACGTTGCATCCTTTGAGCGCAGCATCAACCGCATGATCGATGCCGGCGTCGATGGCCTGTTCTTCCTGGGCTCCTCGGGCGAGGTCGTCTTCTCCACCGACGAGCGCCGTCGCCAGATTGTCGCCGAGGCCGTGCGCATCGTCGACCACCGCGTTCCCGTTCTGGTTGGCATCATCGACACCGAGACCGAGCGCATGATCGAGCATGGTAAGGTCGCCCAGGAGCTGGGCGCCGATGCGCTTGTCGCCACCTGCCCGTTCTATGCCCTGCAGGGCATGACCGAGGTCGAGGAGCACTTCCGCATCCTGCACGAGGAACTCGACCTTCCCATCTTCGCCTACGACATCCCCGTGTGCGTCCACACCAAGCTCCCCTGGAAGCTCCTTGCCAAGCTCGGCGCCGAGGGCGTCCTTGCCGGCGTCAAGGATTCCTCGGGCGATGACATCTCGTTCCGCTACCTCGTTCAGGAGAACGAGAAGAATGGCCATCCGATGAGCATCCTCACCGGTCACGAGGTCGTCGTCGACGGTGCTTACCTTGGCGGCGCCGACGGCTCCGTTCCGGGCCTCGCCAACGTTGAGCCCGAGGGCTACGTGCGCCAGTGGAAGGCCGCTCAGGCCGGCGACTGGGCTACCGTCAAGGCCGAGCAGGATCGCCTCAACGAGATCTCCCACATTTGGGATGTCACCTCGGGCGTCCAGGGCTATGCCGGTGGTGTCGGCGCCTTCAAGACCGCTATGAACCTCATGGGCATCTTCGACAGCCCGACTATGCCGCGCCCGGTGAAGGCCATGACCGGCGAGAACGTCGAGGCTATTAAGAAGGTCCTCCAGGACAACGGTCTCCTGTAAAGCTTCCCCAGGCACCCGATCTTGGGGCTCAAGTGGCCGGGCGTGACCCATTAGGTCAACGCCCGACCACTTTCACCCCAACCTCGGGCACCTGGGAAACCTTTATCATGCTGCGGCGATAACACCGCCTTCATTTCCTGTAGTTGTTTTTATCTCCTAAGGAGAACGACATGGAGAACAAGTACGTCTGCTCTGTCGATATCGGCGGAACTAAGATCGCGACCGCCATTATGGAGTACCCGGCTGACGGCAGCGTGCCCCATCCCGTTTTTGAGGCCGAGGTTCCTACCGAGGCCCAGGAGGGCGGCGAGGCCGTCTTCCAACGTATCGAGGCGTCCATCAAGGCTGCCCTTGAGGCGAATCCCGATGTCGAGGTCCTCGGTGTCGGTATCGGTGCCGCAGGCGTCGTCGATCCCAAGACGGGCGCCATCGCGTATGCCAACGAGATTATGCCCGGCTGGTCCGGCGTTCAGTTGGGGCCGCGTCTGCGCGAGGACCTTGGTCTCCCCGTTGCCGTTGTGGGCGACGTGCAGGCTCATGCTCTGGGCGAGGCCCACTGGGGCGTCGGCAAGGGCAAGTTCTCCGTCTTGTGCCTGGGCATCGGCACGGGCATCGGCGGCGCATATGTCGAGAACGGCCGCGTGATGCAGGGCTTCCATGGTGCTGCCGGTCATATGGGCCACATCGAGTGCTCGGCTGCCGCCGGCATTCCCTGCGCCTGCGGGCGTTCCGGTCATCTTGAGTCGGTTGCTTCGGGCACTTCCATTGGTCGTATGTACGATGAGCGCTTTGGTCGCGTCGACCCCAGCCGTCCTTCGGTCGGTCGCGATGTGAACGACCTGTGCCGTGCGGGCGACGCAAAGGCGACCGAGGTCATCCATGACGCCGGTTTTGCGCTGGGTGCCAGCTTGGGCTCGCTCGCTAACATCCTGGACCCTGAGGTCATCGTGCTTTCGGGTGGCGTGATTCACCAAGGTCCCGATTGGCGTTCACAGACGTGGAAGGATTCGGTGCACGAGGGCTATGCCAGCCAGGCGCTCGATCCGCTTCAGGACACGCCGATCCTCATCGGTTCTCTGGAGGGCGATGCTCCGCTCATCGGTGCCGCTGAGCATCTTCTTGCCTCGTTGAAGTAAACGTATCTTCTGTAGGAGCCTCCCGAGACAACACGCCTCGGGAGGCTGTTCTGAGAAAGGTTACAGCCTTATGACCGTCGATCCTTTGATTCAATCCCTGAAGGGCAAGCTCGTCGTGAGCGTTCAGGCGTATATGGGCGAGCCGCTTCGTACGCCCGAGACCATGGCTCAAATGTCGCGTGCTTGCGAGCTCGGCGGCGCCGCCGCCATTCGCTGCCAGGGCCTTGCCGACATTGCCGCCATTAAGGGTCGCTGTGAGGTTCCCGTCATCGGCCTGTGGAAGGATGGGCACGAGGGCGTTTACATCACGCCGACGCTGCGTCACGCTCGCGCCTGCGTTGCTGCCGGTGCCGATATCGTGGCGATCGACGCCACCGATCGTCCGCGCCCCGATGGCAAGACGGTCGAGGATACCTTCCGCCCGCTGCACGAGGAGGGTGTGCTCCTGATGGCGGATTGCGCCACCATCGAGGACATTCGCCGTGCGGTTGATATGGGCTTCGACCTGGTATCCACCACGCTTTCTCACGGCGTCGCCGCCATCGACTGTACCATGGCCGATGGCCCCGATCTGCCGCTCCTGCGTCAGGCGACCGAGGAATTCCCCGGTCTTCCCATCATCTGCGAGGGCCGCGTGCACACGCCCGAGGAGGCTCGCGCCGCGATCGATGCTGGCGCCTGGGCCGTTGTCGTCGGCACCGCCATCACGCACCCCACGAGTATTACGAGTTGGTTCAAGGCTGCGCTTGAGGCGTAAGACAGGCCTCGTATCCGCTCGGGGCGGTATACTCAATATAGGCAATTGACCGCGCGGGATCCGGGTTGCTGGGTCCCGCGCTTGTTTTCGGGAGGCAGCACATGCAAAAGGGAGATGCCATGGATGCGGCGGAGCGCTCGGAGCGCATACCCGATATCGTCATCATCACCGGAATGTCCGGATCGGGCCGCACACAGGCCATGCACGTGTTCGAGGACATGGGCTATTTTTGCATCGATAACCTGCCTCCGCGTCTCATCGCCCAGCTTGCCGAGCTCGTCGGCATCAATACGGGCGTGGGCAGGCATCTTGCCGTCACCTGCGATTTGCGTAGCCAGGGACTGTTTGACGAGCTGCTCGATGCCGTTGCCGCACTCGAGGAGCGCGAGATGAGCTGCGACATTGTGTTCCTGGAGGCGTCTGACGAGGTGCTGATTCGTCGCTACAGCGAAAATCGCCGCCGTCATCCCATTGCCAAGCCGGGGGAGACTACGGCCGATGCCATTCAGCGCGAGCGCCTTCAGCTGCAGGGCGTGCGCGACCGAGCCGATATGATTATCGACACGAGCCGTCTGCGCACCTCTGCGCTGCGCAACAAGCTACGTATGGCATTTTCCGAGCTGTCCGACCAGCAGCTCATGGACGTCCGCGTGTTCTCGTTTGGCTTTAAGCACGGCATGCCCGTCGAGGCGGACATTATGATCGACGTCCGCTTCCTGCCTAATCCGTTCTACGATCCCGAGATGCGCACGATGACCGGTCTCGATAAAAAGGTCTCCGATTTTGTTCTGGACCATCCCAAGACGCAGGAGTTTTGGAAGGCTTGGACACAGCTGCTCGATACGGTGATGCCGGGCTATATCGCGGAGGGTAAGCCGCAGCTTTCTATCGCCATCGGCTGCACGGGCGGCCAGCACCGCAGCGTTGCCATTGCCGAGGCCACGGCCCGTTACCTGGAAGGCGCTCAGTATCATGTGAGCATCTCCCACCGCGACCTGTCGCGCGCCAACACGAAGGCATAGGCCTGCATGTCGTTTACCGCTGAGGTGCGCGACGAGCTTGCGCGCTGCGAACCCGAATGTGAATACTGCGACTTGTCGACGCTTGCCGCCCTCACGCGTGTGAGTGGTACGCTCTCGCTTACCGGCTCTGGGCGGTATCGTTTGACGGTTGCGACTGAGACGGGAGCCGTCGCGCGCACGATGATCACGCTGACGCATCGTATCCTTAAGCTCAAAACGGAGTTCACCGTCCGCAAATCTGTCTTGCATAAGGTTCGAAACTACCTCATCACCTTGCCTGATCAGCCCGATTTGGATAAGGCTCTGGTGCTGCTGGGCATTCTCGACCGTAGGGGAGGGCTCGTCGCAGGTGTGCCGCGTCACATTGTCGCCCGTCCTTGCTGTAGACTTGCCTATATCCGCGGCGCGCTCATCGCGGGCGGCTTCGTGGCCGATCCACGCGGCGATTTTCATTTGGAGATTGCTGTGCAGGGCGAGCAATATGCCAAGGGACTTTGCGATCTGTTGGAGCAGATTGGGGTCCATGCTCGTGTTAATGCACGGCGGGGGTCATATGCCGTGTACATTAAGAGCGCCGAGGAAATCGAGCATCTATTAAAGCTGATTGGTGCCAAGCGCAGCGTTGCCGAGATTGAGGAGGCGCGCGCGGTCAAGTTGGTTAAGAACGATGTGAACCGTCGCGTGAATGCCGAGCTCGCCAACCAGACCAGAAGCGCCGGTGCTGCCCAACATCAGCTTGCGCTTATCGATGAGCTCGAGCAGCGTGGCCTTCGCGATGCGCTTCCGGATGCCTTGGCGGTCTTTTGCGACCTGCGCGAGCGCTATCCCGATCTGTCGCTGCGTGATTTGGGGGAGATGGCTGACCCTCCCTTGTCGAAGTCTGCCCTGTACCATCGCGTTTTGAGGCTTGAAAAGCTCATTGAAGCAAACAGGTAGTTTGAAGTATCGACTTATATACGGATTTAGCTGCTATTTTAGTCTTTAAAACGTTTTAACGTAAATTTGATTTTCAATTTCGAGCATTCTCGTGAAATTCAAGTCAAAAAAAAGGTATATTAGGCGAGTGGTTAGTTTGTGGGCCTCAACGGCGGGCGCTGTAGCTCGCGGGGGCCTTACGAAAGGAGACACAATGGCAGTAAAGGTTGCTATTAACGGCTTCGGTCGCATCGGTCGTCTGGCTTTCCGTCAGATGTTCGGTCATGAGGGCTCCGAGATCGTCGCTATCAACGACCTCACCTCTCCCGATATGCTCGCTTACCTGCTGAAGTACGACTCCACGCAGGGCAACTACGCTCGCGATCACGAGGTCGTTGCTGGCGAGGATTCCATCACCGTTGACGGCAAGGAGATCAAGATCTACAAGGAGGCCGACGCTAACAACCTGCCTTGGGGCGACCTTGACGTCGACGTCGTTCTCGAGTGCACCGGCTTCTACACCAGCAAGGCTAAGGCTCAGGCCCACATCAACGCTGGCGCCAAGAAGGTCGTCATCTCCGCTCCGGCCGGCAGCGATCTGCCCACCATCGTGTACAACGTCAACCATGAGACGCTGACCGCTGAGGACAACATTATCTCCGCTGCTTCCTGCACCACCAACTGCCTCGCCCCGATGGCCAAGGGTCTGAACGACTTCGCTCCCATCGTGTCCGGCATCATGACCACCATCCACGCCTTCACCGGCGACCAGATGCCGCTCGACGGCCCGCAGCGCAAGGGCAACTTCCGTCGCTCCCGCGCCTGCTCCGAGAACATCGTCCCGAACACCACGGGCGCTGCCAAGGCCATCGGCCTGGTTCTCCCCGAGCTCAACGGCAAGCTCATCGGTGCCGCCCAGCGCGTCCCGACGCCGACCGGCTCGCTGACCAACCTCTACGCCGTCGTTGACAAGAAGGTCACCGTCGACGAGGTCAACGCTGCCATGAAGGCCTACGCCGAGACCATCCCCGAGACCTTCGCCTACAACGAGGACCAGATCGTCTCCCGCGACATCGTCGGCGAGACCCACGGCTCCATCTTCGACGCCACTCAGACCATGTGCTCTGACCTCGGCAACGGCCAGACCCTCGTTCAGGTCACCTCTTGGTACGACAACGAGAACTCCTACACCTCTCAGATGGTCCGCACCATCAAGTACTTCGAGAAGTTCGTTGCTTAATTTAGCTTTTAGCGAATAGCTCGTTGAGCGTCTAAAGAAGGGCGCGGCCTTATAGGGCTTACACCCTAGGGTCGCGCCCTTTTTATAAGAAATCGTCTGCCGTAATGGGAGGCAGACACGTACGAAAGGTAGAAGCAAACATGGCCTTTACCAAGAAGACCGTCCGCGACATCGATGTCGACGGAAAGCGCGTTCTCGTCCGCGTTGACTTTAACGTGCCTATCAAGGATGGCGTCGTTGGCGACACCACCCGTATCAAGGCTGCCCTGCCCACCATCAACTACCTCGTTGAGCACAACGCTCGTGTCATCCTCATGAGCCACCTCGGCCGTCCCGAGGGCACCGGCTTCCAGCCCGAGCTGTCCCTCGAGCCCGTCGCCAAGAAGCTCGCCGAGCTCTCTGGTCTCGACGTTGCCTTTGTCGCTGACACCTACGGCGAGAAGGCTGCTGAGGCTGTCGCCGCCGTCGAGCCGGGTAAGGTCCTCGTTCTCGAGAACGTCCGTTTTGACAAGCGTGAGAAGAAGAACGATCCCGAGATCGCCAAGAAGCTCGCTTCCTATGGCGACGTCTTCGTTCTCGATGCTTTCGGTACCGCTCACCGCGCCCAGGGTTCCGTCGTGGGCCCCGCCGCTTACCTGCCTGCCGTCGCTGGCTTCCTGCTCGAGAAGGAGGTCGACACGCTGACCGGCATCTTCGCCGAGCCCGAGCGCCCCTTCGTCGCCATCGTCGGCGGTTCCAAGGTTTCCTCCAAGATCGGCGTTCTCGATCACCTCATCGACTCCGCTGACACCCTGATCATCGGTGGCGGCATGGCCTACACCTTCTTCCTGGCTCAGGGCCTGTCCGTCGGTCAGTCCCTCAAGGAAGAGGACTGGGTCGAGCGCGCCGGCGAGATGCTCAAGAAGGCCGAGGAGAAGGGTGTCAAGATCCTCCTCCCCATCGACAACCGTGTTGCCGATCACTTTGGCGAGGACGCTGTCCCCGAGGTTGTCGCTTCCGACGCTATCCCCGACGATCGTGAGGGTATGGACATCGGTCCCAAGACCGAGGAGCTCTATGCCGAGGCCGTCAAGGGCGCCAAGACCGTGTTCTGGAACGGCCCCATGGGCGTCTTCGAGTTCGACAACTTTGCTCACGGCACCCAGGCTATCGCCGAGGCTGTCGCCGAGGCCGACTGCACCTCGATCATCGGCGGTGGCGACTCTGTCGCAGCTGTCAACAAGTTCAACCTGGCCGACAAGATGAGCTGGATCTCCACCGGTGGTGGCGCTTCCATGGAGCTCGTCGAGGGTAAGGCCCTGCCCGGAGTGGAGGCGCTTCTCGATGCCTAATCGCACCCTTCTTATCGCTGGTAACTGGAAGATGAACAACGACGTCGCCGAGGCTGCCAAGCTCGCCGACGAGCTGGCTCAGGCTCTGCCCGAGGTTCCGGCTGGCGTCGAGGTGCTCGTCTGCCCTCCGACCATCGACATCACCACGGTTCATGACCGCATTCAGGCTGCCCCCATCGCCCTCGGTGCACAGAACGTGTACTGGGAGGCCAAGGGTGCCTTCACGGGTGAGTCCTCTTGCGACATGCTCAAGTCCGCTGGCTGCACCTACTGCATCATCGGTCACTCCGAGCGTCGCGACTACTTCCACGAGACCGACGAGGACCAGAACAAGAAGGCCAAGGCTCTCGTTGCCGCCGGCCTTGTTCCCGTCTTCTGCTGCGGCGAGTCCCTTGAGGTCCGCGAGGCCGGCACCTATGTCGAGCACGTCGTGAACCAGGTCAAGGCTGGCCTTGCTGGTCTTGAGATCACCTGCCCCAAGCAGGTCGTCGTCGCCTATGAGCCCATCTGGGCCATCGGCACCGGCAAGACCGCTACCGCCGAGGATGCTCAGGAGGTCTGCGGCGCTATCCGTGAGACCCTCAAGGAGATGTTCGGCGAGGAGCTCGCCAACGGCATCCGCGTTCTCTACGGTGGTTCCGCCAAGCCCGGTAACATCGCCGAGCTCGTCGCCAAGCCCGACGTTGACGGCGCCCTCGTGGGCGGCGCTTCGCTCAAGGCTGCCGACTTCGCCTCTATGGTCGTCAAGGCAGGCGAGTAGGACATATGGCACAACGTCATCTTCCTGCACTCCTGATTATCATGGACGGCTGCGGCCTGGCTCCGGCTGATGGCGAGAACGCCGTCGCCGCTGCCAAGACGCCCTTCCTTGATGGCCTGTACGAGAAGTATCCTCACACCACGCTCGGTGCTTCTGGCGAGGACGTGGGCCTTCCCGACGGCCAGATGGGCAACTCCGAAGTGGGTCACCTCAACATCGGTGCCGGTCGCATCGTGTTCCAGGAGCTTTCGCGCATCAACAATGCCATCAAGGACGGCTCCATCGCCAAGAACGAGGTTTTCGTCAAGGCCATGGACGATGTCAAGGCTGACGGCAAGACTCTCCACCTCATGGGCCTTATGAGCCCTGGCGGCGTTCACTCCCACATGAACCACGTCGAGGCTCTGGTCAAGATGGCTGCCGAGCACGGTGTCAAGACCGTTCGCGTCCACGCCTTCATGGATGGCCGCGACGTTGACCCGCAGTCCGGTGCCGGCTACATGAGTGAGTTCTGCGCCTTCCTGGCTAAGATCTCCGAGGAGACCGGTTGCGACGCTCGCGTTGCCACCGTCTCGGGCCGTTATTGGGCCATGGACCGCGATAATCGTTGGGAGCGCATCCAGCGCGCCTACGACGTCATGGTCAACGCGTCCGATGCTGATACCGACCCCGTTGCCGGTATCAAGGCCTACTACGAGAAGGATCCGCGCGGCGACGAGTTCGTCGAGCCTTTCGCTGCCCATAACGAGGGCATTCACGAGGGCGACGCGGCCATCTTCTTCAACTTCCGTCCCGACCGCGCTCGTCAGATGACCCGCGTGTTCACGGACAAGGAGTTCGACGGCTTTGAGCGCGAGCAGATCAAGCTTTCGCACTTTGTGACGATGACCGAGTATGATCCGACGTTTGACGTCGAGGTCGCCTTCCCCAAGACGTTCCCCGAGAACGTCCTGGCCGACGTTATCGCCGCCAATGGCCTGAAGCAGCTGCACACTGCCGAGACCGAGAAGTACGCCCACGTGACGTTCTTCCTCAACGGCGGCATCGAGGAGCCCAAGGAGGGCGAGGAGCGCGTGCTCGTCGCTTCCCCCAAGGTCGCTACCTACGATCTGCAGCCCGAGATGAGCGCTCCCGAGGTTACCGAGAAGCTCGTCGCCGCCATCAACGAGGAACGCGCTGATTTCTACATCGTGAACTTCGCGAACTGCGACATGGTTGGTCACACCGGTGTCTTCGACGCCGCCGTTAAGGCCGTCGAGGCTGTTGACGATGCCCTGTCCAAGGTTGTCCCGGCGATTCTCGCTAAGGGCGGCTTTGCGCTGATTACCGCCGACCACGGCAACGCCGATCACATGTTTGACGTTGCTTCCGACGGTTCCAAGCATCCGTTCACGGCTCACACCACCAACCGCGTGCCGTTCATCATCGTTGATGAGAAGGCACAGCTCACCGGTATCGAGGACGGCCGTCTTTCTGATATCGCTCCGACCATGCTCACCATGGCTGGTATTGAGCCTTCCGCCGAGATGACGGGCCGCGTGCTCGCTACCGAGGCCTAATAGAAAACAAATACCGTTTTCTAGCAAGGGGGTTGTCCACAACCGGACAACCCCCTTTTTGGTATTTCTGCCATTTCCACCCCGTCCTTGAGTGGCAGGTAGGGGAGAGCGGGGGATTGTGGTACAGTACTGGAGTTTGAACTGTTCTATTAAGGAGCTTATCTATGGGTCCGTTCCAGATTCTTCTGTTTGTCGTT
>CATZIX010000014.1:0-34544 GCA_958420205.1 uncultured Collinsella sp.
CAAGCATGCGACCAATCTCGTGGCCCTCGGCGCCAAAGTCGCGCGCGATGGTAATGACCACAGGATTCTTCTTGTTCTCCAGATCGCTCATCGCGATTCCTTTCTCTATGTGACAAAGGGGCTGTCCCTTTGCCACATTCTACGCTGCCACGATACGACGTTGATACGCTCGGACCAGCAGCGAGATACCAAAGTTGAGCACAAAGTACATCGCAAATACCAGGCCGTAGAGCATAAGCACCTGCGACAGGTCGATCGCGTGGGCCATCACGACGTTTGCCGTGTACATGAGCTCGGCCACGTTAATACCCGAAAGATACGAGCTGTCCTTAATGACGGTCGTGCACTGGCTAAACAGCGCCGGAATGATCGTCTTAAACGTCTGCGGCAGAATGATGTAGCGCATGGTGGCAAAGAAGCCAAAGCCCTGGCTCTGCGCTGCCTCAAACTGGCCGCGCGGAATCGAGTTGAGGCCTCCGCGCACAATCTCGGCCATAACGGCGCTGGTAAACAGCGTAAAGGCGATGGTCGAAATCACAATGTCCAAACCCTGCACCGTAAAGTAGATAAAAAGGATCCACAGCAGGTTTGGCGTGCAGCGGAACAGCTCGATATAGGCGCTCACCAAAATACGGAACGGGCGGGGCGCATAGCTTTTAACGAGCGCCAGCACCGTGCCAAAGATGAGCGAGAAAAAGATCGACAGCGCCGAGATCTCGATCGTCTTAACAAAGCCGCCCCAAATGTAGAGCAGGTTGGTCGCGTTGAAGATTTCCATGCGCTAGGCCTCCTCTACGTTGTCGAGTCCCAGCTCGGCCAGGCTCACGCCGCGCGGGCGCTCCTTGGAGCGGCGCTCGAGCCACTGCACCAGCATGGCGAGCGGAAAGCAGATGATGAAGTACATAAGGCAGCAGACGATGTATCCCTGCAGGTAACCGTACAGACTCACAAAGTTGTCGGAACGGTACATAAGGTCGCCGCCGGCCACAAGCGCCAGCACCGACGTGTTCTTGACCAGGTTAAGCGCCTGGTTACACAGCGGCGGCAAAATGATCTTGAATGTCTGGGGCAGCACGATGTACCAGTACGCCTGCGCACGGGTGAAGCCCTGGCTCTGGGCCGCCTCCATCTGACCGCGCGGAACCGCCTCGATACCAGTGCGGATGACCTCCGAAATGTAGGCCGCGTGATACAGGCCCACACCCAAGAAGCCCAACACGAACGGCGCGATGCGCACCGGCTGGTCGGCACCGGTTATGGCCTGCAAAAACTGCGGACCGGCCATGTACATAAAGAGCACCTGCACGGGCAACGGGGTGTTCTGGTAAAACTCCACGTACACGCGGCTTATGGCGCGCAGCACGCGCGAGCGAGTGGTAGAAAACACGCCCAGCAGCGTGCCCAGCACCAGCGACAGCAGCAGACCGGCAACGACCACCTGCAGCGTCACGCCAAAGCCCTCCCAGAAGGGCCCCATGTTTTGAAATGTCGTCGACCAACGGTCGGCGTCAAATAATCCTTCGAGCATTTGATTCCTTCCTTGGACGATGCGCCTATACAAGACCCCAGGTCTTGACCTCTTGGTCGAGCCAGCCGTCGGCCAGGCGATCGCAAATCACCTGATCGACCACGGCCGAAAGGTCGCAGCCCTTCTTGGTCGCCACGCCGTAGCCCTGCTCGCCAAACTTGACCTCGGGCTGCAGCAGCTCAACGGTCTCGTTCATGTAGCCGGCCAGCGTGGAGCGGTCCATGGCAAAGACGTCGATATTGCCGGCGTCGAGTGAACTCTTGATGATGGGGTAGCCGCTAAAGGCCCTAAACTCGGGCTTGCAGCTAAAGCCGTTGTCCTTGATCATCTGCTCAATCAGGCCCTGCGTGGTAGCACCCTGGCTCACGCCGATGACCTTGCCGTCCAGGTCCTCAATCGAGGTAAAGCCCGAACGCTTCTTGACCATGAGTCCCACGTAGTCGGTGCGGTACGGCGTCGAGAAATCCCAGCTCTTCTTGCGCTCGTCGGTGATGGTGTAGGTCGCCGCGACCACGTCGAGCTGGCCGTTATCGATCAGCGGGCCGCGCGTCTTGGGCGTTACGTCGGTAAACTCGACAAGCTCCTGGGCACGGGCCTCCTTGTAGCTCACGCCAAAGACGGCGGCCGCGATCTGGTAGCACAAATCGACTTCCATGCCCTCAAAGCGACCCTTAGCGGTGTCGTAATAGCCGTAACCGGGAACGTCCTTCTTAACGCCGGCATTCAGATGGCCACGCGACTTAATGGCCGCAAGCTTAGACCCCTTGTCGGAGCCCTCGCCGCTGGTGGAGTTGCCGCAACCGGTAAGCGCGGCCCCCGTCAGCGTAAGCATACCGGCGCCCGCCAGCTGCAAAAAGTGACGGCGCGACACGGCCGCCCTCGTCATATCCGTCATGTCCACCACCGCACCTAGTGCAGAATCTTGGACAGGAACTCGCGGCAGCGCGGGTTCTCGGGATTATCGAAGAAGTGCTCGGGCGTGCCCTCCTCCAGGATGCGGCCGTCCTCCATAAAGATGACGCGGTCGGCCACCTGGCGCGCAAAACCCATCTCGTGCGTCACGCAGATCATGGTGATGTCCTCCTGCGCAAGCTCAATCATAACGTCCAGGACTTCCTGGACCATCTCGGGGTCGAGCGCCGAGGTCGGTTCGTCAAACAGGATGATAGGCTGCTTGGTGCACAGGGCACGGGCGATGGCGATGCGCTGTTGCTGACCACCCGAGAGATTCTGCGGATACTCGCCGGCCTTATGCGCCATGCCGACGCGCTTGAGCGCGGCAATGGCGATCTCGGTCGCCTCCTCCTTGCTCTTCTTTTGCAGTTTGATGGGCGCGAGCGTCAGGTTGCCCAGCACCGTCATGTTGGGATACAGGTTGAACTGCTGAAACACCATGGAGCTGTACTTGCGAGCCATCTCCAGGTGATTCTTCTTGGTGAGCGGCGTACCGTCGATGACGACCTCGCCCGACGTGGGTTCCTCCAGATAATCGACGCAACGGATGAGCGTCGACTTACCCGAGCCGGAAGGCCCGATCATTACGAGCTTCTCGCCGCGCTTGACGGTGAGATTGATATCTTTGAGCACATGCAGGTCGCCAAAGTACTTGTTGAGATGCTTGATCTCGATCATGTCTGCCATGAATGTCCCTTCCCTGCGTTTACACGAGTTGAACTATTGTACGGAAAGAACCGCGTTTCCGCAGCCCACACTACATTCCCGTAAAGAACCCGCAACCTTTAACCCACTCATTGGGGACGGGCTTAAATGAGTACCCGCTCATTGGGCACTCATTTAAGCCCGTCCCCAATGATTGCCCAGCCCAGCAAAAAGGGGCGCGACCGCAATGGTCACGTCCCCTTAACATCAACTATGTACCGCTCGGCCCTTAAGCCAGCTTTGCTCCGACGATCTTTGCCGCGGCAGGCTTATCGAAGTTGCCGCCGGTGGCCTTGCCGAGTGCTCCCATGACCTGGCCCATCTGCTTCTTGGACGTAGCACCCAGCTCGGCGATGACCTGCTCAATCAGGGCCTCGAGCTCCTCGCCCGAAACCTGCGCGGGCAGCAGGCTCTCCAGAATCTTGACCTGCTCGGTCAGGTTGTCGGTACGCTCTTGGTCGTTGCCGGCCTTGATGGACATCTCCAGCGTCTCGCTCGTCTGCTTGATCAGACGCTTGATCATGCTGTTGACGTCTTCCTCGGTCACATCGCGGCGCTCGTTAACCTCGATATTCTTCACCTCGGCCTTAACCTGGCGAATGATGGACAGGCGAACCTTGTCCTTGGCCTTCATGGCCGCGATCATTTCTTTCTGCAGCTCTTCGTTGGTCATCTGCAAATCCTCTCTAATAGCGTGGGCGGCACTCGTGCGAGCACCGCCCCATGATTACTCAGTCGTCGACGAATCGTCGGTCGAGCTCTTGGTGACGCCCTTCAGGCTCACGTTATAGGGTACGTCCTTGGGCATGGGGTTGACGGTAATGTCGGCGTCCTTCTTGTACTGCTCCAGCCACTCGCTGTACGCGGTGCTGGCCGTCTGCGTCTTCACCACGTTGGAGACGTACTTCTTGATGGCCTTGGGCACCTGGTTGATGTCATCGACCTGATTATCGACATGGAAGTAGTCGGTGCACTTGATGATGTGGTAGCCATAGGTCGACTCGACGACTTCGCTCACGTCGCCCTTGTTGAGTCCCTCGAGCGCCGTCTGGTAGCTGTCGACGAAAGTGGTGAGCTTATCCCAGCCCACATCGCCCTTCTTCTCCTTGGAACCGGCGTCCTCGGAGTACTGCTCAACGGCGCCCTCAAAGCTCAGCTCGCCGGAGTTGATCTTGTCCAGGCACTCCTGCGCCTTGGCCTTGGCGGCGGCCTTGTCCTCGTCAGATGCGTCGGAATCAACCTTGATCAGGATGTTTGAAGAGCGGCGGGCATCGTTGTAGTTAGACAGGTTCTCGTTGATGTAATCGACGATCTCACTGTCCTTGGGCTTACTGGTGGGTGCCACGGCGTCCTTGAGCTTCTGCTGCGCCAGGCTCTCCTTGAGCGAGTCCTTGTAGGTGTCCTCGGTATAGCCGTAGGTCTTAAGCGTCTTCTTAAAGGCTTTGGCGCCGCCGGCACTCTTGCAGGCGTCCTTCCAAGCCTTCTCGACCTCCTCGTCCGAGACGGTCACGCCGTTTTCCTTCTGCGCTTGCTGAAGCAGGATCTGCTGCGCGTAGGAGTCGATGAGCTGCTTGCGATACTTCTTGGGTGTGAGGTCGTTGTCGACCAGGTACTGCGCCCAGTCCTTGTCCTTGGTGTAGCCGTAGGACGTGCGCATACTCATGATTTGCTTGGTCACGGTGTCCTCGGTGAGGTTGGTGCCGTTGATAGTTGCAGCAACACCGCCGGTAAGCTTGTAGCTCGAGGTATCCTCTGCCTGCGACATGAGACCGGAGCATGCCATGGCCGAGACCGAGAGCAGCATCGCCAGCACGCCGATGACCACCAGGACAATCTTGACGGTCTTAGACACGTACGTCTTGCGCTGCTTCTTGCGAGAGCTGGAGGCAGCGCGGGCCTGCTGCTCGGGCGTCGGCGCGGCCTCGGAGTTCTTTTTCTTATTTGCCATAGTTGGCCTTTCGCATAACGAATCGAACAAACGCCATTGTGTCACAACGCGGCCCCCGCGACACGCTTGGTGCATTGGGGACAGGTTAATCTGCACCATTTTGGTGCAAAGGGGACAGCTCTGGCACTTGGCACTTGGGGACGTTCTTTATATGCCGGCACTTCGGGACTGTCCCTTACTGCCGGCAGAAAAGGAACGTCCCCAAGTGCCGACTCAGCCCCACCTTAGAAGTGACGGCGGATGGCGTCGACCATACCCTGGGACGTGGTCTGGCCGAGCACGTCGGCTGCGGCATCGGCGTCCATAAAGATGTTCATGAGCGCCTGCAGGGCCTCGACCTGGCCGCCCGGCTCGGCGATGCCCAGATTGATGACGATCTGCGCCGGCACCGGAGCGCCCATGCCAGCCATAGCGTTGAATGTCACGGGCGCGGCGGGCTTCACCACCGCGATATAGGGCTTGGCCACAAACCCCGGATCGGTATGCGGAATGGCAATGTTTGCCGCCGGCATGGCAAGACCCGTGGGATAGGCATCCTCGCGCGTGCGAACGGCGTCGAGCCAACCGGATGCAATGTAGCCACGTGGTGCAAGCTCGCCCTCAAGCCGCGCGAACACCTCATCCGGCGTCGCACACTCCCAATCAAAAAACACCAGCTCAGGCGTAAACAGTGCTTCGTTATCCGCCATGCGCTCACCTCTCTCATCTAGTCACCTGCGACGTTCTTGAATGACCAGTCGTTAAAGACCGTTCCCGATGACTACCCAAAACAAAAGGTGGCCACGCGCGCCTTGGCGCCAATGACCACCCTGACTACTCGGCTAAATTGTACTGTGCGCCGCTAGCCGCGAGGCGCGTCAATTGCGACCTTGCCGCTCTCCAGCACGTGGACGCGACCGTCGGCGAGCATCTGCACGACCTCGGGATACAGCACGTGCTCAATCGCGTGGATGTGCTCCTCGAGCGTATCGACGTCCCAGCCCTCCTCAACAGCCAGCGCGCGCTGGGCGATGATGGGGCCGTTGTCGTAGATCTCGTTGGCAAAATGCACGGTCACGCCAGTTACCTTGACGCCGCGCGCAAAGGCATCGTCGATCGCATGCGCGCCGGTAAAGCTCGGCAGCAGCGCGGGATGCAGATTGACCACGCGATTGGGGAATGCCGCCAGCAGCGGCGTGTGCACCATGCGCATGTAGCCGGCCATGACCACATATTCGCAGCCGTGCTCGAGCAGCTCGTGCGCGATGATCTCGTCGGCGGCGATGGGGTCGGCATAGACATCCTTGGACAGCGTGAGCGTCTGGATGCCCGCGCGCTCAGCGCGCTGCAAACCCTTAGCCGAAGGACGGCTCGACACCACAAGCTCAATCGAAGCGTTGAGCTTGCCGGCGGCGATCAGATCGATCAGCGCCTGCAGGTTGGTACCCGAACCGCTGATGAGCACACCGATCTTGAGCGGCTCGGCCGTATCGGTGCCGGTCGGACGGGTGTAGGGCACAAAGCCCAAGCTCGCGGCAGCAGCCATCTGCTCGTTAGCGCTCATCGGAGTACACGACCTTACCGGAGCCCTCGACGCACTCGCCCACGCGGAACGGCTTCTCGCCCAGCGCGACCAGGGCCTCGGTCACGGCAGCCTCGTCCTCGGGGGCGACGATCAGGCACAGGCCAACGCCCATGTTGAAGGTCTTGCATGCCTCGTTGGGCGCGAGCTCGGCCTGGCGCGACACGTAGGTGATGACGGGCGGAACGTCCCAACCCATCTCGGCGCCGTTGCGGGTGACCACGGCGTCGACGTCGTCGGCGAGCGCGCGGTTGAGGTTCTCGGTAATACCGCCGCCAGTGATATGGGCGATGGCGTGCACGTTGGCGCCGCCGCGCAGCAGCTCCAGAATCGGCTTGACGTAGATGCGCGTGGGAGCCAGCAGGGCGTCTGCCAGCGATGCGCCGCCGAGTTCCTCGAGCGGACGGCTCAGCTCCTCGGCCTTAGCGGCGGCCTCGGGCGTGCCCGGCTTAATACCGTCGACGCCAATGACCTTACGCACGAGCGAGTAGCCGTTGGAGTGCACGCCGGTGGAAGGCAGGCCCAGGATCACGTCGCCGGGACGGACATTCGCGGGGTCGAGCATCTTGGGACGGTCGACGACGCCCACGGTAAATCCGGCAAGGTCGTAGTCGGCAGGAGCCATGACGCCGGGGTGCTCGGCCATCTCGCCGCCCACGAGCGCGCAGCCCGCGAGCTTGCAGCCGTCGGCCACACCCTTGATGATCTTTGCCATGTGCTCGGCCTCGATGTGGCCGATGGCAACGTAGTCCAGGAAGAACAGCGGCTCGGCACCCGAAGCCAGAATGTCGTTGACGCACATAGCAACCAGGTCCTGGCCCACCGTCTCGTGACGGTCCATGATCTGGGCGAGCACGAGCTTGGTGCCCACGCCGTCGGTACCGCTAATCAGAATCGGGTCTTCCATATCCTTAAGCGCGGCAGCCGAGAACAGGCCACCAAAGCCACCGATGCCGCCGATGACCTCGGGACGGTTGGTGTCCTTAACCATCTGCTTAATAGCGTCAACGGCGCGGCCGCCCTCGGCGGTATCGACGCCGGCATCCTCATACGTCACATGCTTGCTGTCGCTCATCTGAGCCTTCCTCTCCCACTACCGTGGCGCCGCCCGGGCGCCAAACGGTGCTCATAGTTGCGTTCATTTCGGCGCGCGCCATAACAACGCGCGCCGTCATATCAACAAAACAGCAGGTAAAACCTACCAAAATAAACCTGTCCCTTTTTGGCAGGTTTTAGACCTCGCCGTGTTCCTCTTCCCAGCTGCGATCGTCGTATTTCTCGACCACGGCGTCGTCATCAAAGTGCAGCGGCTTGTCCAGGTTGCGGGGCTTAAAGCCCTCCATGAACTTGTCGCGGCCAAAGCTCTCGGGAATCGCCACGGGGTAGCGGCCGGTAAAGCACGCATCGCAGTAACCGCCCTTGGGCATGACCTTAAGCAGGCCCTCGACCGAAAGGAAGGCCAGCGAATCGGCGCCGATATACTCGCAAATCTCGTCGACCGTCTTGTTGGCGCTGATAAGCTGCGACTGCACGTCGGTATCGATACCGTAGAAGCACGGCCAGATGACCTCGGGCGAGTTGATGCGGATATGAATCTCCTTGGCGCCGGCGTTGCGCAGCATCTTGACGAGCTGCACCATGGTGGTGCCGCGCACGATGGAGTCGTCGATGACGACCAGGCGCTTGCCCTCGATGTTGTCACGCAGCGGGTTGAGCTTCATACGCACGCCCATGGCACGCAGCTCCTGCGTAGGCTCGATAAACGTACGGCCCACATAGCGGTTCTTGATGAGGCCCTCGCCAAAGGGAATGCCACTCTCGTGCGAATAGCCCTCCGCGGGCGGCAGGCCGGAGTCGGGCACGCCGATGACCAGGTCGGCCTCGACGGGCTCCTCATGTGCCAGCTGACGACCCATGTCATAACGGCAGGCGTAGACGCTCTTGCCGTTCATGATGGAATCGGGGCGAGCAAAGTAGACCTGCTCAAAAATGCAGTTAGCAGGCTCTTCGGCGGCAGGCACGCCCTGCTCGGACACAAGGCCCTCGGCGCTGATGCGCAAAATCTCACCGGGACGGACGTCGCGGACGTACTCGGCGCCCACGATATCGAGCGCGCAGGTCTCGGAGGCAACGACCCAGCCGCCGGCGCGCGTGACATGGGTGGTGGCGTCGACCGTCGCGGCGCCGTCCTGCGACGGCAGCTGCGAAACGGATGCGGCATCGGCCTGGTCCAGGCCCTCATCCACCAGCTTGCCCAGCACGAGCGGGCGAATGCCGTGCGGATCGCGGAATGCGTAGAGCGCCTGCTCGTTGATGAGCGTCATGGCGTAGCCGCCGCGCACGAGCTCCATGGTCTTGCGAATGCCCTCGCGCAGATGGCCAGTACGCTGAGTAAAGTAGCCGATGAGTTTGGTCGCGACCTCGGAATCCGAGTTGGAGAGGAACGGTACGCCCAGCTCGATCAGCTGACGACGCAGCTCGTCGGTGTTGACGAGGGTGCCGTTGTGCGCGAGCGCGATAATGACGCTATTGATGGTAGAGAGGTGCGGCTGAGAGGCTTCCCAGCTCTTGGCGCCGGCGGTGCCGTAGCGCACATGACCCACGGCCAGCTGACCGGAGAGCGTCGACAAGTCGGCATTGGAGAACACGCGGTCGAGCAGGCCCAGATCCTTGCGGACCATAACCGTACCGCCGTCACCAACGGCGATTCCCGCCGATTCTTGGCCGCGATGCTGCAGTGCACGCAGGCCAAAGTACGTCAGTCGAGCCACGTCGCGATCGGGCGCCCAGACACCAAAAACGCCGCATTCCTCATGCAGCTGGTCAGAGTCCGGATCATACGTCGACATGGCGTTCACCTGTCCCGCGGCACGCTCGGCCGCGCGGATGGTTTCTTGAGACATGGCATCCCCTCAGAGCCTCGTATTTTGGCGTTACCCGCCTTATTATACGCACGGCGCGACGCGCTCCCCCGCGCATGAGCAGCGCTTTTTAAAAGCCCACCGAGCTTATTATCCGTTTTGCGACCAAACATTTTATTGGGTAGTCCACTCTCAGGGGCAACGGCCTCGAAGACTTCCCGTGCGCCGTGTCTCGCCCGCGCTAGGGGCTACATTGTTGCAATTGGGACGTTCGTCCTGTCTTTTAGCTGGTCGTCGGCGTATCCTTGTAGGCTACTACAAGACGAGAAAGGTAGCGTATGGATCGAAATCAACTCGACCCCAGTGTCCCCAGCACCACGGAGGCCAAGAAGATCCCCCTTATCATCAAGGTCTACGCAGTCCTGTGCACCCTATCTGGCGTGGGCACGCTCCCGTCAGTCGCCGTCTTTATGTGGCAGGTCATCACCGCACTCATTAACGGCAACGTCGCCGCCAAGCTCGGTGATAACACCCTGGTCGCGGTTGGCCTTATCGTCGCCGGCATTATGCTCTCGGCGGCAAGCGCGATCATCTTGATCGTCTTTGGCCTGGACCTCATCAAGGACCAGCGGCGCAATGCCGCCCGCCTGTCTTACGTCCTCATCGCATTTACCGTCGTGGAGCTTTTAGTTGACGTGATGCTCCAGGGCATCGGACCCTTCCTGCTGCGCCCCGCCGTCCAGCTTGTCATCCTCATTGCGCTGTCGGCCACCGTCGACCCCACGCTACGCCAGGAGCGCGAACTGCAGCGCCGTCTGCAAGAGATGCTCGACCGCGATGCCGCCGCCGAGGGGATGCTCGGCCGCGACGAAACCGGCGAGGGCTACATCAAGCTCAACTACTTCAACCTGTTCTGGGTATTCTTCGTCTGCAGCGTGTTAGGTCTCATTCTCGAGGAAGTCTGGCATATGGTCGTCGTCGATCCCGGCGTCTATCAGGACCGTGCCGGTATGCTATTTGGCCCCTTTAGCCCCATCTACGGATTTGGCGCGGTGCTCATGACCATGGCGCTCAACCGCTTCTATAAAAAGAATCCTCTGATCATTTTCCTGGTAAGTGCCCTGATCGGCGGCGCTTTCGAGGTGTTTGTAGGCTGGTTTATGCAGACCTCATTTGGCGTGGTGTCGTGGAGCTATTCACACATTAGGCTATTCGGCATGCCCGATCCCATCGCGGTATTGACCGGGGGACGCACATGCACGCCGTTTGCCTGCATGTGGGGCCTGGGTGGCCTCATCTGGATCAAGGTCTTGCTGCCGCGCCTGCTTAAGCTCATCAATATGATTCCATGGAAACGCCGCTACTCTGCTACCGTCATCCTGACCGCCGTCATGTTGATCGACGGCGTCATGACGTTGCAATCGCTCGACTATTGGTATCAGCGCGTCAACGGAACCGTTCGAAATATTCCCGTCGCACAGTTCTATGACAAGCATTTCGATAACGAATATATGGAGAACCGTTTTCAGAGTATGACCATGAGCCCCAAGGACGCCACACGCGTGTAGCAAACGCCAGAGCAAAATAGCTCCAACACATCAAAGCCCGCTGGCAGATCTACATGAACTGCCGGCGGGCTTTCGCTATAGACAGACTCGGATTGCCGACGAGGCCTTACGCCTCGCGCTCGACCTCGCTCACGCACTCGTTCTTGATGGTGCCGACGAGCGACTGCAGCGCATCGACCACATGCGGGCGAATGTCTCCGCCAATGAGCACGAGCATGATGTCGTCGCCCACGGTAAGCTCGCCGCTCGCCAGCCACACGCGCACATAGCCGATACCCGGCATCGCGCGCGTCGCCTCGATAGCGGCCTGCACCTTTTCGGCATCGAAGCCAAACACCATGCCGCCCACCTTGTGGCCTGGCGCCACGCCATCGGTCTCGACTCCGCGCACTTCGGCCTTGGGCGTCGCGCGCACCACGCCGTTGTGTGTCAGGTACATCCCACAATCAGCCGCCGAAACATCGGCCTTGGCTTCGCGCAGCCAAGCATCAACCGAAGGCATCGATTTGCCGTTCTCAAGCATCATTTCTCCTTTTGATTTCCAGGGTAGTCTTTTTGGGACGGGGCCCGGACACTTTATTCCTCGACCGGCGTGAGCACCATGACGGCGCGCGTATTGCTAAATGACAGCGAACGGCAGGTCACAAGCGTTACGACCTTGGTTGCCGAAGCGGCACGATCGGTGGCATCGCTCGCCACGGCAGAGGCACCGTCAAGCATCTCGGACAGATAATTCTTCAGTCCGTCATCGCCCTCAAAGTTGGGCGTGCGCGCCTTGGCATACGTGTCCTCGACCACCTTGGTCGCCAGCGGACGCAGCTTATACGTCGCGTCACGTGTGATGTAGTACACATAGTCCATGCTGTCGAACGTCGCTTGATCGGTCGTATCCGAAATCACGTTGAACATCGAACCGTCGTTCATGTGATGACCGTAAATCGTGGTCTGCTGATCCACCATGCCCGGCGCGGTATCGTCGCTATCCAGGAAGATGGCACCCGACGCATTGGCGGTGCCGTCGAACAGCGTGTTGAGGTACTTGGAGTTGTTGTTGGTCTGCACCACGGGGTAGTTGATGTTGGTGCCGGGCGCGTAAATCCAACCCACAACCTCGGGATTTGTCTGGGCAAGCGCATTGAAGTCGATAATTGGCACGCCACTGGCGTCCTTGTCGCTCACATATTGCTTTTCGATTTTTTGATACGACTCGCTCGCCTGCTTGTAGCCAATCTGCGCGTTGATAAAGATAGCGGCCGCAGCAACGATCAGGCCAATACCGATGATGATGAGCAGAATGGGAATGACGGAGCGGCGATTTTTGCGCGGCGGCTCGGTATAGCTCGATGGCGCGGCATGCGCCGAAGAGCGAGGTGACTTCTTGGCCGTGCTGTATGACGAAGGGCGATATGCAGCAGGTGTATCCTGACGGCGATGCTTCGCCGGCGTCACGGGGCGCGGCGCACGTGACTGCTGAGGAGAGGATGTCCGACCCTGCTGCGGCGCGCGGGCTGCTCCCGACTTGGCTGGATCGGGAATCCGAGAAGCCGAAAAACGCTTTCCCTGATAGTCGGACATGGCTCTCCTTATGCTGCAAATGGACTGGCAGAGCGCTTAGGCGTCAGCCATCTCCTGCTTCATCTTCTCGATAACCTTGCGGTACTCGGGGTCGCATGCGCCCAGAATCTGCGTGGCGTAAATGGCAGCGTTCTTGGCACCGTTGATGGCCACACAGGCAACGGGCACGCCCGAAGGCATCTGCACCATCGACAGCAGCGAGTCCATACCACCCAGATCGCTCGTCTTCATAGGCACGCCGATGACCGGCAGCGGCGTAAACGCAGCCACGACACCGCCCAGGTGAGCAGCCTTGCCGGCGGCGGCGATAATCACTTTGATACCGCGATCGGCGGCAGTCGAAGCCCACTCGTGGACCTTCGCCGGTGTGCGGTGTGCGCTCGCAATGACAAGCTCATAGGGCACGCCCAGCGCCTCGAGCTCGGCGGTGCAACCTTCCATAACGCCCAGGTCGGACTTGGAACCCATGATGATCCCGACAACCGGCTTTTGATCTGCCATAAACAAAGACCTCCTGTTGAGAACGGCGACGCGGCGGATCCGCGACCCTTAACTACTGAGAGTAGTATAGCTGCTCCCGTCCCTGCGGTCTTTGTGGCGCTTCGCGGGCGGGCCAGGCTTTATCTTCACTCCGGTTGCTTCGCAAAGTCGTTCAGATAAAGCCTGGCCCGCCCGCGAAGCGCCCTGCGACCTACCGGGAATTGCCATGACGTACGTTGGCTGATGAATTGGAAGGAAAGGTCAACGGAGACTGAAGGCAATTGGTTCAGCGAAAAACCCTGACGAATCTAATTCGTCAGGGCCCCACCAACGCTCACTCGTCGTTCATCGTTAAAGCTAGATATTCTCTTCCGCCCATTTCTCGAAATCGAGTTCTCGTCTCTGAGCAGTTCGGTAGACTTCCATGTCTTCGCGAGCGCCTACCACTACGATGGCCATCTTTTCTTTAATTCTGATGAGGCGGTACACGATTCGAATGCCACTTCCCCTGAGCTTGATTTTCATAAAGCCAGTCAAATCCGTACCTGCCTTGTTTCCAAGAGGCTTGCCGAATCCACCTTCGTTCTGCGGCAATGGGTTCGTTCTGATTTTTTCTATAGCCTTAAGGACGATCTTTCGTTGGGAGCCGTCCAGACGCTTAATATCCTTGAGAGCATCCGGGTAGAAAGCGACTTCGTACCCACTCATTCAAACTCGACCTCATCCATCTGATCGAGTTCGTCCTGGCTCACACCCAGCTCTTCCATAACATCAGACAGGGAAACAAGCGCATCGTCACGTGCCACAGCCACTCTCTTAAGTGCCAACGTTAACAAGGCGAGGTCCTCCTCCGCTTGCTTCGCTTCCCTATATTCATCGGGTGTCACAATCACAAACGCTGGCTTGTTGTGTTTGAGAACCACAACTGGATTGTCGTCCCCAACCTTCGAAAATGCAGCCGAGCCCTTACCGTGGCTGAAATCGCTAATTGGAACAAGGTTGTCGAGCATCTGCAAAGCAGGCATACATACCTCCTAAAAATGAATTCTTTTTCGAATTCATTTTATCATTCTTTTTTGCTATATTGTACCACGCAACCGAAACAACCTTTTAGGATACGAATCCGAGCTTAGAATGACTGTTGGCCCTCGCACCGCCCTTGCCTCTTTTATTACGTCAAGTGGTATACAGCGAAGCAAAATGGCGATCTAAAGTGCGCGGCACTCACCTCGTATCGCTACAAAAAACAAACTGCTCCCCACCCACTCGGGCAAGGAGCAAGCCTCATTTTTAATCAGACTGAGAACCACGAATGCAGAAACACAGGCGACTTCAGTCCCTTATCGCCGAGAGACGTTATTGTACAGCCATTTCTTTAAGCTTCTCAGCCATCAACAAACACACGTCTTCCGATTGCGGGTACACGCCAAAATGATCGAAGAAACCATGGTCACATCCGGCATATTCGATGACCTCGACATCGATTCCTGAAGACCGTAATTTTGTAGCCCATTTTTCATCGGGGATACGAAGCGGATCGTATTCGGATGTCACGATAGTCACCGGGGGGAAATCAGTGCAGTCCTCAAGCATTAGCGCAGAAATCAACGGGTCATGAGGAGACATTTTTCCGTGTGCACAAAGTTCGACCATCGGGCCGTCCGAATCGCGAAGATGGTCGATGCGAAAACGCGCAACGTCCTCTTGATCGGCTATCGCAGGAAAATCCTCATATCCCTCGCCCTGTTCGCCCGCAAGGTCGACTTCAGGATAGATTTCGAAGGCATGGGCTACAGCTCCAGCACCCCTGAGCTGAACACACGCATTAGTAAGGCTTCCTCCCGCAGAGTCGCCGGCGACCATTATTTTATGAGGATCGATTCCGAGATCCCCGGCATGCTCGCGCACATAATCAAGAGCAAGAACGCAATCCTCGATCTGCCCGGGAAATGCCGTCTCCGGCGCCAAACGGTATTCCGGATAAACCACCACTGCACCAGACTTTTCGGCGATGAACTCGAGCTGATGTTCAAATTGCAGAACATTCCCCGCCATAAACGCGCCGCCATGCAGGTAAACTAGCGCTGGACTTGCCTCCTTATGATTTGGTGGCGTCCAGACGAATAAATCTATATAGCGATCGGCTGCCTCCATGAGGACCTCATCGCGCTGAACCTCACCATCGAGTAGGCGGTATGTCGGCTTATCCGGGCGATGACGCATTCCAATAAGGCTCGTCCAGCTCGGAGACATGCTAACATTCCGCATCTTCTTGCGGGATACCTCGAGAATTCGCGGGTCAAGCACATGCTCTCTTTCATCATCAGGAACCGGACGAATTTGAACCTCGAGTCCCCTCTTCTCGGTTATAAACGAGCGACCGGAGATGGCGCCAATCAACGCCTCGTCGTATTGTCTGCCCATCTTAAATCCCCTCTCGGCGATAACGCCAAATCGATATTTCCATAACTTTTGAGATAACGGCTTATGATGTCCTCAGTTGTCGTATATCTATGTACTAAAGAAACTGAAGACCAAGGGGTCCACCATGCCTGCAGCAAAAGACGAGCTCACTCAGCCAGAGCTTCTCTATCAGACCGTTGAAAACGATATCCTCAAGAAAATAGTTTCTGGCGAACTCCCCGGCGGCAGTCAGATTCCCACCGAAACCGAGCTTTGCAAGCAATACAAAGTAAGCAGGATCACCGTAAGACGCGCCGTACAGAATCTCATTGACCAAAACTTGCTCTACCGCCTGCGAGGCAAGGGGACATTCGTAAACCCATCGAAGCTCACCCTGAAACGAGGAACAAGCACCATTTTCAATTTGAGCTCCGACCCCCAATACGGCGATAAAACAACCAAGTCCATCTTGGAAACAGGCTTGATCAAGGCTGATGCCCACATTGCACGGGAGCTCAAAATTGACAACGGAACCGTAGTGCAACGAGTTGCGCGCTTGGTTTATATCGAAAATGCCCCCTGCGCCATCGACACCATTTATGCAACGCAGGGCACTCTACCCGGACTACTGGAGCTTCTCACAGACAATGCCAGTCTTTTCGACCTGATCGCCAACCATTACAGCATCGCAACCGGTATTGAGAAACTCAAAATCACCGCAGGAATAGCGGGGCTCCAAGAAGCAAACCTTCTCGGTTATATCGTTGGAGCCCCCGTGAGCGTTGTCGAGCACGTCACATATGCCTGCAATGAAATGCCGCTCCACTATTCGAAAACCGTTTGGCGAGCAGACGCATCGTCCTTCGAGTTCAGCATCTCAAAAGATGGACGCCTTCTCTAGCCCAAAATCCCCAGGACGCCGAGCACAATACCCGCAGCGAGAATGCCCACAATCTGCCAAATAATTTTGACCTGTTTCTTATTGCAAAGACACATGATCCCGAACGCGCAGAGCGGCAAAAGAGCCGGGAATATCCCATCGAGCGTTTCCTGCAACTTAAACGCGGTGTCGCCGAAGTTAAGAGCGAGCGGAGTGGTAACTGCAACGGTGGTCGCCACCATTCCACCAACTACCATTAGTCCCACAATCGCCAGGCCGGACGTAACTTTGTGCATTACATCAGAATCGTTCAGCTTCGAAATCATGCCACTGCCAAGCGAATAACCATACTGAAGCCCAAACCAGCGGATCAGGATCGTTGGGACATTATAAAGAAGCAGGAACAGGATTGGGCCGAGCAGACTGCCCGAAAGGCAAAGTCCTGTCACAACGCCCGTCGCAATCATGCGAAGCGTACTGGCAATCAGTGAATCTCCAATACCGGAAAGCGGAGCCATAAGCGATGCTTTCATGGCGTTAATTGAGGCGGTGTCAAAGTCCTGATTGTTGGCGTTTTGCTCCTCCATGGAGGCCACAATGCCGGCGACCAGAGGATTAAACGTAACTTGAATATTGTAGAACTCAAGATGACGCTTATATGCCTCGATCCGGTCTTCAGGCTTATCGTATAACCGCTTGATTACCGGAATCATGTCGTAGCAGAAACCAACGTTCATTTGTCGGTCAAAGCTCCACATGATGTTGAGTGGAAAGCTGCGCCAAAATAACGCCTTTAAGTCTTTCTTGGTTATTCTCTTATCGGTCGATTTATTTGACTCCGGCGAGAGCTCAAGAACATCATTAGAATTCGTTGTCATCGTCAACCTCCTTAGCGACCGCCGCACTGGCAGGCATAAAAATGTGAGCCATATTGAGAATCCCAATCAGGATCAGCGAAAACGCCACGATACCGATCGTCGGAATGTTTAGATAGGCACTCAGCAAGAAGCCTCCAAAGAATAGGAAGCTCAGCTCCTTGGTGGACAGGATTGACATAAGCTGCGCAAATCCAAGCGCGGGCAGAATACCCGTTGCGATCGTAAGCCCATTCGTAAGCCAATCAGGAATGGCGTCAATCAGTGCCTGAACAGCATCATTTCCAACGTAAAAAGCCACGCCGCAAATCAAGCCAAGCGCAATGATGTAGAGAATTCCATTGGTCCACATAGCGGCTGCAATCGTTTTGGGGTCGTCTTTTTCGGCACCACGATCAGCCCAGACAGCCATAGGAGGCGTAACAACGCTATACATAAGGCTGTCAAACATGCCGGCAAGCACCGCAGTGGGCATAGCAATAGTCAGAGCGGTCTCGGGACCCGCACCCATAGTAATCGCAAAGGCTGTTCCCAAAACTGAACCAACAATTACGTTGGGCGGCACGGCAGCACCAACCTGCCAGACCCCCATGAACGCGAGTTCGAGCTGGAAACCAACAATAACGCCAGTCGGAATATCACCCAAAAAATACCGACGATCGCTCCGAGGACAATCGGCCGCTCGACCATCGCAGTACCGAGTAAATAATCCGATTGACCTATCGCAGCGGCAAGACCAACCAGAAAAGCCTGAAGCAGCATATTTCTCCCTCTTCCTACAAATCAAAACTTGTTACGATGCGTTTTTTCTCGCTAGCAACCTGCCTTACCTCGAACTCGATTCCATCAGCCATGGCTTTCTTAATTTCATTAATATCGGATTGGGAAAGGCGCACAGCAGGGCCAAGCTCCTTTACGCTATCCCCCAACGGTCGAGCGCCGCCTAAATTCACAGACGTTATTTTTGGACACGCACGCGCAACTTCACAGGCGTCATGTACATTTCCCGCAACAACAATTAGCTCGTATTTATCCACCGCGCTTCCGTTAAGGGCCACGATGGAATCTTCTACACTTTTGACAACCAATTTGGCATCAGCGGGTTTTGCAATTCGCAGCGCTTGAATTCGCTCTTTGCTTGCGGCGTACTCATCTGAAACCACAAGAATAGCGTTTGCTTCAAGCGTTGGATACCAAGAGAACACGGTCTGCCCATGCACTAACCGGCTATCGACGCGACACAGTTTAATCATTTTGCCCCTTTCTCGACTTGAACACAGACAATCATCCTTGACTGCTAATGGCATATTACGTCATATGACGTAATATGCCATTACATAATATCTTGAACGGTTGAATATCACCGCTAAATGGTATTTATCTCTAAAAACAGGAGGTGCAGTCCGTCTAGACACAGTGCGTCGGGGCGGGAGGGGCCGAGTTTCCCACTGAGCGACTCTGCTTGCAGCCGGAGCGAAGGGGGAAACTCGGCCCCCTCCGTCCCGGCCGGACAGGTCACACTACACCGTGTACTGCGGCAGGTCCTGCAGGGCGATGACATCCATGCCCATGTCGTTGGCGCTACCGTGACCCTGCTGGTCTTCGCGCACGGCCTCGATGGCACTCACGTACGTGTTGGCGGCAGACATCGCCGTCACGCAGGTCACGCCGCGGCGCACCGCCTCGGTACGCAACAGATAGCCGTCACCACGCGAACCCGGGCCGTATGGCGTGTTGATGATTACCGCAATCTTGCCATCGGCGATGAGGTCGCCGATGTTGGGACGCTCGCCGTCGTGCGGGCCGCTAATCTTCTCCACGACCTCGCACGTCACGTTGCCGCCACGCAGCACGCGCGCCGTACCCTCGGTGGAGCAGATATCAAAGCCCAGGTAGCGCAGGATACGCGCGACCGAAAGGATGTGGCGCTTGTCGCGGTCGCACACGCTAATGAACACCTTGCCGGCGCTCGGGTCGGGCAGCTTGTAGTCGATCGCCAGCTGCGTCTTGGCGTATGCCTCGGGATAGCTCTTGGCGATACCCATGACCTCGCCCGTCGACTTCATCTCGGGCCCCAGGATAACGTCGGCGCCCGGGAAACGACCCCAGGGCATAACGGCTTCCTTCATGCAGAACCAGTCCAGCTGACGCTCGTCGCTCGGCAGGCCCAAGCTCGCGATGGAATCGCCCGCCATGATACGTGCGGCACACTTGGCGAGCGGCACACCGGTGGCCTTGGAGATAAACGGGACGGTACGGCTTGCGCGCGGGTTGGCCTCGATCACGTAAACGGTCTCGCCCTTAATGGCGTACTGCACGTTGACCAGGCCGCGTACGCCCAGCGCCATCGCGATGCGGCGCGTGGTCTCGCGAAGCTTTGCCTGCAGGCTCTCGCTAAAGCTGAACGGCGGGATGCAGGTCGCAGAGTCGCCGGAGTGAATACCGGCCTCCTCGATATGCTCCAGAATGCCGCCGATGTAGACCTCTTCGCCATCGCACAGGGCGTCGACATCGGACTCGATCGCACCCTCCAAGAAGCGGTCCAGGTACACCGGGTAGTCGGGGCTAATGCGCGCGGCCTCGGCCATGTAATCGCGCAGATGCTCGGCATCGTAGGCGATCATCATGCCGCGGCCGCCCAGCACGTAGCTCGGACGCACCAGCAGCGGGTAGCCGATGTGCGCGGCAACGGCCTCGGCTTCCTCAAACGAGGTTGCCTGGCCCGCCGGCGGGTACATGATGCCCAGCTTGTCGAGCAGAGCAGCGAAGCGCTCGCGGTCCTCGGCAAAATCGATGGCATCGGGCTTGGTGCCCATGATGTTGACGCCGCTCTCCTCGAGCATGCGCGCCAGCTTAAGCGGGGTCTGGCCGCCAAGCGTCACCACGACGCCGTCGGGGCGCTCAGCGTCGATAACGTCCATGACGTCCTCGTAGGTGAGCGGCTCAAAGTAAAGGCGGTCGGACGTGTCGTAGTCGGTCGAAACGGTCTCGGGATTGCAGTTGACCATGATGGTCTCAAAGCCGCGGGCCGCCAGCGCATAGCTCGCATGCACACAGCAGTAGTCGAACTCGATACCCTGGCCAATGCGGTTGGGGCCGGCGCCCAGGATCATCGCCTTGGGCTTGTCCGCCGGCGTGGTCTCGTCGGGAGCCACGCACTTCTTGGCATCCGGGCTCGTGCGGTAGATGTTCTCGTACGTCTTGTAGTGGTACTCCGTGGCGCTCGAGAACTCCGCAGCGCAGGTATCGACCGTCTTCATGCTGGGAACCACGCCCAGGCCCTTGCGGTAGGCGCGCACAAAGCGCTCGTCCGAGCCGGTCAGCGCGGCGATCTCGGCATCGCTCGTGCCGTACTGCTTGAGCAGGCGCATCGCGTCGGCGTCGATATCCTCCACACGCAGGTCGCGGATGCTCTCCTGGACCTGCACCATATCGTTGATACGGTTGAGGTACCACGGATCGATACCGCAGATGGCATGGATGCGAGCGATGTCCCAGCCACGGCGCAGGGCCTCGACCACAAAGAAGATGCGGTGCTCGGTCGGCGTTGCCACGGCTTGAGCGAGCTCATCGTCGCTCAGCTTGCCGGCACCCTCTTTGCCACCGGCGCAAATGCCCTGGTGGCCGTCCTCCAGCGAGCGCATAGCCTTGCCGAAGGCCTCCTCAAAGGTGCGGCCAATCGCCATAATCTCGCCCACGGCCTTCATGCGCGTGGTGAGCGTGGGGTCGGTACCCTTGAACTTCTCGAAGGCAAAGCGCGGCACCTTGACCACGCAGTAGTCGATCGTGGGCTCAAAGCAGGCGGGCGTTGCCTTGGTAATGTCGTTTACGATTTCGTCGAGCGTGTAGCCCACGGCCAGGCGCGCGGCGGCCTTGGCGATGGGGAAACCCGTTGCCTTGGAGGCCAGTGCGGACGAGCGGCTCACGCGCGGGTTCATCTCGATGACGATCAAGCGACCGGTGCTGGGGTTCACGGCAAACTGCACGTTGGAGCCACCGGTCTCGACGCCGATCTTCTCCAAGATGGCGAGCGAGGCGACACGCATGCGCTGATACTCCAGGTCGGAGAGGGTTTGCGCCGGCGCCACGGTGATGGAGTCGCCGGTATGCACGCCCATGGGGTCGAGGTTCTCGATGGAGCACACGATGATGCCGTTGCCGGCGTGGTCACGCATGACCTCCATCTCATACTCTTTCCAGCCCTCGATGGACTCCTCAACCAGCACCTCGTGGGCAGGCGAGAGCTCCAGGCCCTGGCTCACGATGGAGACGAGCTCCTCGTGAGTATGCGCGATGCCACCACCGGCGCCTCCGAGGGTAAAGCTCGGACGCAGCACGCAGGGATATCCCACGCGCTCGGCGATGGCCTCGGCGTCTGCCACGCTGTAGGCATAGCCCGAGCGCGCGACCTCCAGGCCGATCTCGGCCATGGCCTCGTTAAAGAGCTTGCGGTCCTCGCCGCGCTCGATGGCGGCAAGGTCGCAGCCGATCATCTCGACGCCGTACTTGTCGAGCGTGCCGTCCTTTGCCAGTTCGACGGCGGCGTTCAGACCGGTCTGGCCGCCCAGCGTGGGCAGCAGCGCGTCCGGGCGCTCTTTCTTGATTACGCGCTCGATAAACTCGGCAGTGATGGGCTCGACATAGGTGCGGTCGGCCAAGCCCGGGTCGGTCATGATGGTCGCCGGGTTGGAGTTGACCAGGATGACCTCAAAGCCATCCTCCTTGAGCACCTTGCAGGCCTGGGCACCGGAGTAGTCGAACTCACAGGCCTGGCCGATAACGATGGGGCCCGAGCCAATGACGAGGATGCGCTTGATGTCAGTACGTTTAGGCATATTAGTTCTCCTCGGTCTCGGTCGCAGCGGAACCATTGTCGGCAAAGTTCCAGCCCTGCAGGCGGTCCTTCGCGGTGTCGATGTCCAGGTAGTTCTCCTCGCCGTCCATGAGTCGCGTAAAGGCGGTAAAGAGATAGTGAGCATCGGTGGGGCCAGGCGAGGCCTCGGGGTGGTACTGGACCGAGAAGCACGGGGCGTCGAGCAGCTGGATGCCCTCGGCGGTGCCGTCGTTGAGGTTCACGTGCGTCAGGCGAATGCGGCCAAAGCGCTCGTTCATCACGACCGGCGCGATTCCGCGGCGCACCCAGACGCGCAGATCTCCATCGGCCGCATGCTCGGTCTCGCCGCCGGAAAGCTCGGGGACAAGCTTGCCCAAGCTGGGGAACAGCAGGCCAAAGCCATGGTTTTGTGCGGTGATCTCCACGCGACGGCTTACCAGGTTCATGACCGGCTGGTTGCCACCGCGGTGACCGAACTTAAGCTTTTCCATCTGGGCGCCGCAGGCCAGGCTGATCATCTGGTGACCAAGGCAAATACCAAAGACCGGCACCTTGCCGATCAGCTGCTGCACCTGCTCGTAGGTCTCCACCACGGCGTCGGGGTCGCCGGGGCCATTGGACAAAAAGACGCCGTCGGGATTCATGTCGAGCACCTCGCTCGCGGGCGTATTCCACGGCACGACGGTAAGGTCGCAGCCGGCGCGGACCAGCCCTTCCAGAATGCCGCGCTTCACACCGCAGTCGTAGGCGACCACTTTGTGACGGGCAGGAGCGGCAGCCGAAAGCGCAAAGTCATGCGTGGCAGGCAGGTCGGCGGCCACAAACTCATGAGGCGCGGGGCAACTTACGGTCTTGACCAGGTTCTCGCCTACCAGCGTAGGCGCTGCGGCCAGACGCTCGGCAAGCTCGTCGACGTCGAAGATCTCGGTCGAGATAATGCCCATCTTGGAACCATTGTCGCGCAGATGGCGCACCAGAGCGCGGGTGTCGACACCCTCGATAGCAACGATGCCGTGTGCGCGCAGGTACTCCGGCACGCTGACGGCCGAGCGCCAGTTAGAAGGCGTGGCGCACATGTCGCGAACGATCATGCCGCGCATGGCCGGAGCGCTCGCAGAGCGCACGGCGTCGCCGGGGAAGGCCGACTGGACGTCGGTCTCGTCGATACCGTAGTTGCCGATCTGCGGATAGGTCATGGTTACGATTTGGCCGGCATAACTCGGGTCGGTCATGACCTCAAAGTAGCCCTCGAGCGAGGTGTTGAAGCAGACTTCGCCGGTCGCGGTGCCCTCGGCGCCGCATGCACGTCCATAAAAAATGGTCCCATCCTCAAGATACAGGATGCAGGGACCACAGGTGCCCTTGCTGGTTTTGGCCAGCATACGCTGGCAAAGCTCGCTGGGCGCGAAGGTGCGGGCGGCAGCGCCCGCGGTATGGTTGTTCGCCATAGTTCTCCTTCCCGGTCTCACAGGACCGGCTTAAAGGTGTGTAGTTAGGCCTCGCGGTATTGTAACCGTAAGCATGCCTCATGGCGTTAATTTCATCGAAATGTTTACGAAATGATAATTATGACTTTCTATGCATAATGATTTTTCTAGGACGGGGATTAAAAATCATCCCGCGAGGCTTGTGGCTCACGCGGGGTGATGACGTCTTACTTTTTCTTATCCTGCTCCAGCAGTTTGGACGGTGTGCGATCGGGCTTGCCGCCGCGGAAAATCTCGCGGCCATGCAGACGATGCTCCAGATCGCGCTCGGCCTTTTCCTCGTCAATCTTGGTCTGGCTCACCACCGGGTCCTCAATCAACGACGACACCGAGTTCACCTGCTTCTGAATGCGCTCGGCGATGGTGTCATCCATACTCACGATGCGCATCTTCCAGTCGATACTCGTGGCGTTGGATGAGCTCTTGGTCCACACGAACGTCAAAATGGCGCTCTGGTGGCCGCGCGCGGGGAACATGCCAAAGAAGGAATCGTGCTGAATGTTGCTATCCTCGTCGATATAGGCGTGAACGTTATACACCACGCGGTCGATCTTATCGTTGAGCAACGCGTTGGTCGCAAGCGCCGCGGCCTGAATCTGCCCGTTGGACAGCAGCTCGAGCTCGTTGGCAGACGATGTGTCCAACACCGTCACCTCGACCGTGCCCGTGCGTTCATCGGCTTCATCGACGGTAAAGTCGAGCGGGAACTGCGTAAAGCCGTTGCCCCATTCAAGTCCACCCTTGAGCGCGGTCGAAACGGTATCGACCGAAACGCTCTCGGACAGGTTGGCGGTGTTCAGACGACGCATCACGCCGTAGCCAATCTGCATGCCCACGATCAGCACCAAAATACCGATGACCACGGCCATCGCGGTCTTCGTAATGGTATGGCTCACCTGCGAGCCCGAAGGATCGTCCTCGGACAGCGGGTCGATATGTTTTGCCTGGCTCGCGCGGTCCTCGCTGCGCAGCTGCGCTAGCGCCGCTTTGTCACCGCGCTTGGCCGCAGCCTCCTTCTCACGCATGCGCTCGGTACGCTTTTTGGCGAGCGTGGGATCCAAGACGCCGGATGCATCGATTTCGGAGAATAACTCCGTCACTTCTTCCGGAGTCAAAGGGTTCTTGTCAGCCATAAACTTCCTGTCATATCAATCAGTCGAGCTCGTGCGCACGCGCACCTTCGAACTGCATTCGATAGTAACGGGCATAGGTGCCGCCACGGGCGAGAAGCTCCTCGTGCGTGCCACGCTCCACAACGCGACCATGCTCAACGGTCGCAATCTCATCGGCATGCTTAATGGTCGAAAGACGGTGGGCGATAATAATCGTGGTGCGGCCGCGTGCCAGCTCTTCGAGTGACTCCTGCACCGCCTCCTCGCTCTCGTTATCCAAAGCACTCGTCGCCTCGTCCAAAATCAGGATCTTGGGGTTCTTGAGAAACACGCGCGCGATGGCAACGCGCTGCTTCTGTCCGCCCGAAAGACGGCTGCCGCGCTCGCCCACCACGGTGTCGTAGCCCTGCGGAAGCGACTCGATAAAGGCATCGATGTTGGCGCGACGGGCGGCCTCGGCGATCTCTTCTGCCGTGGCGCCCGGCTTGCCGTAGGCGATGTTCTCGCCAATCGTACCGTCAAATAGATAGACATCCTGCTGCACCAGGCCGATGGCGCGGCGCAGGCTCTGCTGCGTCACATCGCGCACGTCCTGGCCGTCGATGCTAATGGATCCGGCAGCCACGTCATAAAAGCGCGGCAGCAGCGAACAGGTCGTGGACTTGCCACCGCCCGAAGGGCCAACCAGCGCGATGGTCTGCCCGGGCTTGATGGACAGATTCATATGGTCGATAACGGGACGCTCGTCGGCATAGCCCTCGCCCAGCTCGACATCCTCGTAGTTAAAGCACACGTCGTGATACTCCACGGCGCCGGCAGTCACCTGCAGATCCGTAGCGCCCGGCTTGTCCTGGATATCCGGCGCGGTCGAGAGCACCTCGTCCATACGTTTAAAGCCGGCGATAGCCTTCTGATACGTTTCGGCCGAATTGACGAGCGTCTCGAGCGGCGTGCAGAACAGCGAAATATAGAGTGCGAAGGTCGCCATATCGACCGCCTGTAGCTGTCCCTGGGCGACCAGCCATCCGCCCAGCAGCACTACGATCACATAGAGCACACCCGAGAGCAGGCCATACGTCGCGGTATAGACGCCCATGGCGTGATACATGTTCTCCTTGGACGAAAGGTAGCGATCGTTAGAGGCACGGAACTTGGCGCGCTCGGTCTCCTCGTTGGCAAAGCTCTTGACTACGCGCATGCCCGCCAGCGAATCCTGCAGCTGCGCATTGATGCCACTGATCTTTTTGCGGTTGTCGCTAAAGACCTCGCGCATACGCATGTTCTGCCAAAACATGATGACCGCAAACGCCGCCGTCACCACAGCCATGGCAAGTGCCAGCACCGGGGCGATGGTAAAGAGGATCACAAACGAGCCGATGATCTCGATGCCGCAGATGATGATCCACTCGGGCACGTGGTGCGCCGCCTCGCAGATATCGAACAGGTCGTTGACCACGCGGCTCATCATGTCGCCCGAGCTGTTGCGGTCGAAGTACGCAAAGCTAAAGCGCTCATACTGGTCGAACAGGTCCTCGCGCATCTTGGACTCCATGCGCGCGCCCATCACGTGACCCCAATAGCTCACAAAATAGCGGCAGGCGCAGCGGACGGCATACATCAGCACCAAGCCCACCGCGATCATGCCGAGCGCCTGCATAATGGCAGCCTGACCCTGAGTAAACAGCCCACCGGTCAAATTGCGCAGGATAATGGGGAACGCCAGGTCAATGGCGGCAAGCACCAGAGCACAAACAGTATCAGCAACAAAAAGCCCCATCTGGGGCTCGTAGTAAGAAAGAAACCTCTTAAACATGCAGTCCTCGGAGATAAAACAATAACGTAAGACCCTGGGACAAAATAATCAGTAGTGTTTGCCCCAGGGTCGCCCTCGCTTTTAAAGCTCAGTTCCGCCTAGTCGGTGTGCGATGCTGTCGCAGGCCAAGGCGCCTACGACGGTCTTGGCGTCTTCGATCTTGCCGTCGAGTACGGCGTCGATCAGCTCGTGCAGCGGCACCAGGTCCACGTTGACAAACTCGTCATCATCGGGGTTGGGCGCATCGAACTCGAGCTTGGTGGCCAGGTAGATGTGAATGATCTCGTCACAGAAGCCACAGGACGTGACAATCGACGTCAAAAAGCGAATGCGACCAGCCCTAAAGCCCGTCTCCTCATGCAGCTCGCGCTTGGCGCAATCGAGCGGGTCCTCACCTGGATCGAGCTTGCCGGCGGGAATCTCGACCGTCACGCGGTCGATGGCGGTGCGGTACTGACGCACCAGTACGATCTTGCCGCTCTCGGTCAGTGCCACAACAGCCGCCGCACCCGGATGGCGAACGATATCGCGGGCGCTGCGGCGACCGTTGGGCAGCTCAACCTCAAGACGGTGGACGTCGAGGATCTTGCCCTTCCAGGCGCACTCCTCCGAAAGAATCTTCTCGTGCAGCTCGGCATCGTGCGGGTCGTCATCGCCCAGCACCAGCGCCGGCTCGTCAGCGACCTCGCCACCAGGCTCGCCCTCGGCGTGCCCATACACGCGGCTGTCCTCTTCGACGATCTGCGCGTCCACGAGCTCTTCGTTCTTCTCGTCCATCCGTCTCATTCCTCTCGGATTTTACGCATCCCAGGCGTCGCGGCCGCGCAGCGCGCGCAGGCCGATGTCGTGACGCAGAGTCTTGCCCTCAAAATCAATCTTCTCGCAGGCCTCGTAGGCAAGGTTGCGGGCGTTCTCAAACGTATCGCCCAGCGCGGTCACGGCAAGCACACGGCCGCCGTTGGTCACGAGCCGGCCGTCCACCACGGCGGTGCCGGCATGGTACACGGTCACGTTCTCCATGGCCTCGGCGTCGGCGATGCCGGTGATGACTTTGCCCTTCTCGTAGCTGCCGGGATAGCCCGCGCTCGTCAGAACAACAGCCACGGCCCACTCGTCACGCCAGTCGAGCTCAATCTGATCAAGCTCGCAGTTGGCGCAGGCGAGCATAACCTCGACCAGGTCGTTCTTGAGGCGCGGCAGCACGACCTGCGTCTCGGGGTCGCCAAAGCGGGCGTTGAACTCCAGCACCTTGGGGCCGGCGGGGGTGAGCATAAAGCCGCCATACAGGCAGCCGCGGTAGTCGATGCCCTCGGCAGCGAGCTCGGCCACGGTCTGCTCCATGACTTTCACCATGGTGGCGTGCTCCTCGTCGGTCACGATGGGTACCGGGCTGTAAACGCCCATGCCACCGGTGTTGGGACCCTTGTCGCCCTCGAGCGCACGCTTGTGGTCCTGCGAAGTGGCCATGGGGCGCACGGTCTTGCCATCGGTAAAGGCCAGCAGCGAGCACTCGGGGCCGGTCAGCATCTCCTCGATGACCACGGTATTGCCGGCATCGCCAAAGGTGCCGCCAAAACACTCGCGCACGGCCTCTTCGGCCTGCTCGAGCTCAGTCGCCACGATAACGCCCTTGCCTGCGGCCAGGCCGTCAGCCTTGACGACCAGCGGAGCGCCCTGCTCACGCACATAGGCAAGAGCCGAAGCCTCGTCGGTAAACGAGCCGTAGGCTGCCGTCGGGATACCGGCGCGCTCCATGAGCTGCTTGGAGAACAGCTTGGAGCCCTCCATCTGGGCGCCCTCGGCACCCGGGCCAAAGCAGGGAATACCCGCCGCGCGCACGGCGTCGGCCACGCCCGCCACGAGCGGAGCCTCGGGGCCAATCACCACGAGTCCGCATCCGTGGCTCTGCGCAAACGCCGCCACGGCCGCAGGATCGCAGTCGTCGAGAACAACGTTCTCGCCGCAGCTCGCAGTGCCGCCGTTACCCGGCGCGATGTAGAGCTTGCCGGCGCGCGGTGATGCTGCGAGCTTAGCTGCCAAAGCATGCTCGCGGCCGCCGCTGCCCAACAACAGGATGTCGATGGTTTGAGTGTCCGCCTTCAAGGGTGCCTCCTCTATGGATGAACGGCCCGCTCCGCGCGAGCCCTTTGCAAGCAAATATACCCCTCGGCCGCCCGTCTGGGCTGCAAAGGGGTATATCGCAATAACCAAATAGTCCCGATTACTTCCAGAATCGGTTGATGATCTGCTCGCGACCAGCGCCAACGCCAATGAACGTCACGCGGGTGTGTGCCAGATCCTCGATAAACGCCACGTAGTCCTGAGCCTCCTGCGGCAGCTCCTCAAAGCTGCGGCAGCCGGTGATATCGCACTTCCAACCAGGAAGCTCCTCGTAGATGGGCTTGGCGTGCTCAAAGCGAACCTGATGCTCGGGCACGCTGGTATAGCGCTCGCCATCGACGTCGTAGGCCACGCACACCTTGATGGTGTCGAAAGCCGAAAGCACGTCGAGCTTGGTCATGGCGATATCGGTGAGGCCGTTGACGCGCGAGGCGTAGTTGGCGATGGGGCCGTCGAACCAGCCGCAGCGACGACGACGACCGGTGGTCACGCCGTACTCGTAGCCCTCCTCGGTCAGCGTGTGACCGGCCTCGGACTCATAGGAAAGCTCGGTGGGCATGGGGCCCGAACCGACGCGGGTGATATAGGCCTTCATGACGCCCAGCACGCGGTCGACATTCTTCATACCGACGCCGGATCCGGTGATGGCACCGCCGGCGGTGCAGTTGGAGGACGTCACGTACGGATAGGTGCCGTGGTCGATGTCGAGCAGCGTCGCCTGGGCGCCCTCAAACAGCAGGTCCTTGCCCTCGTCGATCATGTTGTTGAGCAGCAGGCTCGTCTCGGTGATGTAGGGACGCAGGCGCTCGGCCATCGGCAGGTACTCGTCGCAAATCTGGTCCACGGTGTAGGTGGGCAGGTTGTAGATGAGCTCGAGCTCGGGGTTCACGCGGGCGAGAGCGGTCTCCAGCTTGTCGCGGAACAGCGCCTCGTCCAGCATGTCCTGCATGCGCAGGCCGATGCGAGCCATCTTGTCCTGATAGCACGGACCGATGCCGCGCTTGGTGGTACCGATGCTCTTCTTGCCGAGCTTCTGCTCAAAGGCGCCATCCAGATCGATGTGGTACGGCATGATGACATGCGCGTTGCCGCTAATCTTGAGGTTCTTGGTGGTGATGCCGTCGGCCTCGAACATATCGATCTCCTCAAGGACAACCTTGGGGTTGACGACGCAGCCGTTACCGATCACCGACACGTGGTCGGAATACATGATGCCGGAGGGCACCTGGTGCAGGCCGTACTTCTTGCCGTTGACGACGATGGTGTGACCGGCGTTGTTGCCGCCCGAGTAGCGCACGACGGCATCGAAGTCGCCGGCGACCAGGTCGCAAATCTTACCCTTGCCCTCATCGCCCCACTGGGCACCGACCAAAACGGTTGACGGCATGTTTACTCCTTACATTCATGGACTGTCTACGCGCCACGCCGGCACGCAGAAGCACAAAACATTCCCAGTATACCCGTGCAACGGGCGCCTGTCCTACTCCTCGGCATGTGCCCCATCAAGCTCATAGAACTTGGTGGATGCCGGCAGGAACATCAGGTCGACGTCGCCGATCGGGCCCGAACGGTTCTTGGCCACGACGATACGTGTAACGCCCTCGTCGGGTCGATCGTCGCGCGAGGCTTCGGCCTCGTCGGCGGAGCGGTCCAAGAACATAACGATATCGGCGTCCTGCTCGATAGAGCCCGATTCACGAAGGTCGGAAAGCTGCGGGCGCTTGCCGGTACGGGATTCGACCTGACGCGAGAGCTGTGACAGCGCGATGAGCGGGATCTTGAGCTCCTTGGCCATGATCTTCAGACCACGCGACATCTCCGAAACCTCGACGGTACGGCTCTCGGAGCGGCGTCCCGGCGGAGGACTCACCAGCTGCAGGTAGTCCAGGATGATGATGGCCTTCTCCTTGTTATGGAGCATACGGCGGCTCTTGGCGCGAATCTCGGTCACTGTGGTGCCGGGCGTATCGTCAATCAGAATATCCAGCTTGGACAAGGTCTGCGTGGCCTCGTTGATATTGGCCCACTGCTCGGGGCTAATGCGGCCCATGCGGAAGTCACTGATCGAGATCATGGCGTAGGCGCAAATCAGACGCTGGGCAATTTCTTTGCCCGACATCTCCAGCGAGAAGAAGCCGACGGTATAACCAGCAGCGGCAGCGTTGAGCGCCAGATTCAGGGCGAACGACGTCTTACCCACGGCAGGACGGGCGCCGATGATAATGAGCTGGCCCTCGCGAAAACCCATGAGCATGCGGTCGAGCGACGGGAAGCCCGTGGGCACGCCCGCAGCCTGGCCACCGGCCTGGCACACTTCCTCGGCCTCGTTATAGGCCTCGACCATAAACTCGGTCAGCGTCTTGTAGCTCGACTTGACCTCGCGTGCCGTGACCTTGAGCAGCTTGCTCTCGGCTAGCTCCACGACCTCTTTGGTGTCGGTGGGGGCGTTATATGCCAGCGCGTTGATCTCGTTGGTGGCGCCGATCAGCTCGCGCAGCATCGAGTCGCGACGCACGATGGCGGCATGGTGCTGCCAGTTGACGAGCGACAGGGTCTGACCCATCAACTCCAAAATGTACGCTTCGCCGCCCACGGCATCGAGTTTGTTGATGCTTCGCAGGTAATCGATCAGCGAGATGGAGTCGATGGGAATGCGGCTGTTGTACATATCGACCATCGCGGTATAGATGGTCTTATGAATGGGCCGGTAGAAGTCATCGGGCTGCAGCTCGACCTGGGCCTCTTCGACCACCTCGGGCGATAGCAGCATAGCGGCCAGTACATTGGCCTCTGCATCTTGGTTTTGGGGAAGACCCAACTTTGAGCCGCGGTCCTCAACCGTCAGCCCGGTCTCCCTATCGTCATATGCCATGAGCATCCTCATTCATATCGCTTGCGAGCATCCATAGTATCAGCCATGGTCCCAAAACGCGCCGCGCGCCGCCAATCATCACCGAACCAAACGGATGAACGGTCCTGTATATAGGACTTCGGCGCAACGTTCGCCATGACACTCACTCAGCGCAAAAAAAAACAAAAGGGCGCCCTGGTTTCCCAGAGCGCCCTTCTTAGAACAAGATTGTTGCGTTGCAGCAAATGCTACTCGGCAGCAGCCTCAGTCTCGACCTCGGCGGTCTCGGCCTCGGCGACCTCAGCGGCCTCCTCGACCTCAGCCTCGGCAGCGAGCTCCTCGGCGGTAACGCCGACGAGAACGACAACCTCGGCCTTGATCTCGCGGTACAGCGAGATGGCAACGGTGTGGGCACCGGCAACCTTGATGGGCTTACCGAGCTCGACGCGCTTACGGTCGATGTCCATACCGAGCTGAGCCTTGATGGCGTCAGCGATCATAGCGGCGGTAACGGAGCCAAAGAGGATGCCCTCGTCGCCGACCTTGACGTCAACGGTGACCGTCTTGCCCTCGAAGGCAGCCTTGGTCTCGTTGGCAGTAGCCAGACGGACGGCCTCGCGCTTGGCGATGTTGTTGCGACGCTCGTCAAGCTGCTTGAGGTTGCCCTTGGTGGCGGCAACAGCGAGCTTCTTGGGGAACAGGAAGTTCTCAGCGTAACCCTGAGCGACCTCTACGACGTCACCCTCGCCGCCCTTGCCCTTGATCTCATCGAGAAGAATAACCTTCATGATGTGTCTCCCTTCTTAGCCGCGGTCGCGGTTGCCACGAGAGGAAACCACGGGGACGGTGTACGGCAGGAGAGCCATCTCGCGGGCGCGCTTGATGGCGTTGGCGATGTCATGCTGATGCTGCGTGCAAGCGCCAGTGACGCGACGGGGCTTGATCTTGCCACGGTCGGTCATGTACTTACGGAGAAGCTGAGTGTCCTTATAGTCGATGAACTCAGTGTTCTCCTTGCAGAACTGGCAGTACTTACGACGCGGCTGACGTGCAGAAAAATCATTAGCCATGTCAAAATACCTTTCGTTTGGCAACTTCGGCGAACCGAAGCCGCCTCTCACTCAAAAATAGGTGAACAACCCCTAGAACGGGATGTCCTCATCGTAGACGTCGACCGCGGGCGGCGTAGCCACCGGTGCGGCAGGACGTGCTGCGGGCGCGGGGGCTGCGGGGGCGTAACCGCCCTGATCGTAGCCACCCTGGCCACCACGGGAGCTCATAAACTCAATCTCATCGACGATGACCTCAAGCTTGCTCCGGCGCTGGCCGTCGCGCTCCCAAGAGCTGTAGCGCAGCTTGCCCTCGATCGCGACCTTGTTTCCCTTTGCCAGGAAACGGCTCACGGCCTCGGCGCGGGTGCCGAACATGGTGCAGTCGACAAAGTTGGGATAGTCCTCCCACTCGCCAGTCTGCGCGTTACGGCGACGATCGTTCACGGCGACGCCAAAGGACAGAACCTGGGTTCCGCCGGCGGTGGCACGCAGCTCGGGATCGCGGGTGAGGTTACCGGTGATGTTCACTCGATTGATGCTCATAACTCACTACTTCCTCTTGGGGCACAAGCCCAGTCCAAAACGACAGTCTTACTCCTGGTCGTCGCGACGGACGATCATGTGGCGAACCACAGCGTCGGTGATGCGCAGGACGCGATCAAGCTCGGCGATCTGGGTAGGATCTGCGTGGAAGTTGATGAGGGTGTAGTCACCATCGGTGAGGTCGTTGATCTCGTAGGCGAGCTTGCGCTTGCCCCACTCGTCAACGGAGTCGACCTTGCCAGCGCCCTCAGCGATCGTGGTATCGATACGCTTCATAACAGCGAGACGAGTCTCGGGGTCGAGCGACGGGTCAACAAAGAACAGCAGTTCATAAGCCTTCATATTGTCACCTCCTCTGGGCAAATGTGGCTTCAGGTCGTGAAGGTGCGCCTGAAGCAGGAAAAGACTTGGTAATAATATCTTTCAACCTCCTAGGCTGCAAGAATATGCAGCTACAACCTCATGACCTCCACATATGCCCATACTCGCACGACGTTTCATGCACATTCCAACCAAATGCCGACCAAGAGCTTGACGGATCTGTGGACAAGATACGGTGCCGTGGGGACAAGCTGAGCCAAGCCGCAGGTCAACGGGTACAAGGTTGTGGTCGCAAAATGCATACCAGTGGTCCACAACACCACCCAAAGATTTTTATATTCATTGCCAAGTCGCTTATGAATACCCCTTTTGAACAATTGAGTTGATCAACCAGGCTGGTCGGAAGCCGTTTTTTGGCACCTCAAACCCCACTGCAACGCCAAGCGCGGCCAAGCGTTTTAAAAAATGCCAACTTTTCTGTTTGCACTTTGCGATTCCTCGTGTATACTGACTTTCGCATTTAACGGAGAGTTGTCCGAGTGGCCGAAGGAGCACGATTGGAAATCGTGTAGGCGTCAAAAGCGTCTCCAGGGTTCAAATCCCTGACTCTCCGCCAGTTAATTCCAAAGCAGGCCTTAGAGCCTGCTTTGTTTTTACCCCACGCGGAGGGGTGGCAGAGTGGTTGAATGCGGCGGTCTCGAAAACCGTTTGGCCTGTATAAGGTCACGAGGGTTCGAATCCCTCCTCCTCCGCCATTAGATGGTATGAGCCCCAGCAATGGGGCTTTTTTCTTTTTGAGCACATTTCAATAACGCGCAGGAGGAGGGATTCGAACCCGCCAGGGCGCGGAGCGTAAAGAAAACGCGCCCGTGGCGCGTTTTTAGCGCAGCGCGGTCGGCGCAAGCCGACCGGATAAATTTTGAGCGGAGCTCAAAATTTGGACATCCCTCCTATTCGACCACGCCCCCATCGCGTTCAGCATCAACCCGGATCCCCAAACATGGAACCTATGACCGTACCCAGTCCCGACCGTTTGCCGAGCAATAGGGTCGCAATCGGCGCCGAACATGTA
>CATZIX010000015.1:0-27347 GCA_958420205.1 uncultured Collinsella sp.
CATTATACCACGGTGGCATCACCTATATGTCAATTCTGGTCTAACAGAGCCTTTTCTTTTGAGCGATATGGGGCCGTCTGTTGATTGGGGACAGACTTAAATGAGCGTTTTCACGCATTTAAGTCTGTCCCCAATCAACATTGCTGCGGCACTTTGCTCAACTAAAGCGTACAATAGCGCCTATGCGGAAGGGGAACAGATGATCAACGAAACTATGTATACTCGCGGTGCGGAAAGCTCCATCATCCGTGAGATTTTTAGCTATGGCCTTGAGCGCAAGGCGCAGATCGGTGCGGAAAACGTATTCGATTTTTCGCTGGGCAATCCGAGCGTTCCGGCGCCCGCTGCTGTGGCTGAGTCGATTAAGAAGGCCCTGGAGCTGCCGAGCGACCAGCTGCACGGCTACACGCCCGCACCGGGCCTGCCGCAATGTCGTGCCGCTGTGGCCGAATCGCTCAACCGCCGCTTTGGCACGAGCTATGAGGGCAAAGACGTATTTATGACGGTGGGTGCCGCGGCTTCGCTCACCTGCACGCTCAACGCCGTTACGAACCCGGGCGACGAGGTTATTGTTATCGCCCCGTACTTTCCGGAGTATCGCGTTTGGATTGAGAAGGCCGGCTGTACGTGTGTTGAGGCGCTCGCCGATGAAGATACGTTCCAGCTGAGCGTGGACAACGTGCTCAAGGCGATCAGCGATAAGACGGCGGCCGTCATCATTGACTCTCCCAACAATCCGACCGGTGCCGTATATACATGCGGCACGCTGACGCGACTGGCCAATGTTCTGCGCGAGGCCAACGCTCAGCGCGATCCCGAGAATCCGATTATGCTCATCTCGGATGAGCCGTACCGCGAGATTGTGTACGGTGCCGAGGTGCCTTGGGTGCCCTCGATCTACGAGCACACCATCGTGTGCTACTCGTATTCCAAGTCGCTGTCGCTGCCGGGCGAGCGCGTGGGGTGGATCTTGGTTCCCAACACCAATCCGCAGGCTGCCCGTCTGATGCCGGCTGTTGCGGGTGCTGCCCGTACGCTAGGTTTTGTATGCGCACCGGCACTCTTCCAGCGCGTAATCATCGATTGCATCGATGAGCCGAGCGATGTCGAGGCCTATGCTCGCAACCGCACGGCGCTCACCGATGCCTTGGCGGACTACGGCTATACCTATGTTGAGCCGGACGGTGCTTTCTACCTGTGGGTGAAGGCACTCGAGCCCGATGCGAATGCGTTTTGCGAGCGCGCAAAGAAGTATGAGTTGCTTGCGGTTCCCTCGGACAGCTTTGGTATGCCGGGTTGGTTCCGCCTGGGCTATTGCGTGAGTTACGAAACGATTGTCAATTCGCTACCCGCTTGGAAACAGCTGGCGGACGAGTATCGTTAAAAGTAAAGCGCTCTGCCTACAATGTTTTACGTGAAACGGGGTTTGGTGTTAAGCCGGACCCCGTTGTCATGGACGTTGTGTCTTTGGGATGGAGTGGTTTTACGACTATCGGAGGCTATGCGTACAATGAATATAAGCGACGGCCGTGCCAGATAAGGAGACCTGATGCCCTACCTGCTTTCTTGTGACATTCATACCCATACGATGTTCTCTGCGCATGCATATTCGACCATTGAGGAGAATGTGTACTGGGCGGCAGAGCGTGGTCTGCAGGTGCTCGGATCTGCCGACCATTTGAGCTCTATGGTTACGGCTTGCCCCAATGACCTGCGCAGTTACCAGTTCTTTATCAACCAGGATATCTGGCCGCGCATTTGGAGCGGCGTGCTGGTGCTGCGTGGTGCCGAGGCCGATATCGTTTCGCTGGACGGAAGCCTGTTTGGCGAGGACACTCCTGTCACGCTCGATATTGCCGGCGATTCGTACAGCCGTCAGCATTCGCTGTTCGATTTGGTTACGCGTAATTTGGATTATTTGGTTGCAAGCGTGCATAATCCGCAGATTGCTGAGGGCGCGACGCTGGCCCAGACGACCGAGATGTATATCAATGCCCTGGAGCACCCCAAGGTGTTCATGCTGGGTCACACGGGGCGTTCGGGTGTGCCGTTCGATATCGACGAGGTGCTGTTGGCGGCTAAGGCCAAGCACAAGATTATCGAGATCAACAACCATAGTCTTGAACACGGTGTTGACACTGAGCATTGGGCCGTATGCCGCAAGATCGCCGAGCGCTGCGCCGAGCTGGGCGTGGGCATTGGCGTGTCAACCGATGCCCACATTGGCATGGCCATTGGCAAGCTCGATCACGCGCGCAAGATGCTCGACGAGATTCACTTCCCGCTGGATTTGATCGTGACGCGCGACCGCGAGACGCTGCTGCGCGAGATGGCGGCAGCCGGCGTGTGCGATCTGCGCAATGGGATGTAGCGGAGTTTATAAACCAAGCGAAGGGGGCGGCCCAGGCGGGTCGCCCCCTTTCTTGTCCCAAAAATCTACTGAGGTTGGTTAGCGGCGTTCGAGGACCGCTACGGTTTCGGTGTGGTCGGTGTGAGGGAACATGTCGACGGGCGTGATCTTGAGCAGGCGATAGCCTCCGTCGAGGAGCTGATGCAGGTCGCGCTCTTGAGTCACGGGGTTGCAGCTGATATAGGTGATGCGGCGCGGCTTAAGCGCGCAGGCAGCTTCGAGGAACTCGGGGGTAGAGCCGGCGCGCGGCGGATCGATGGAAAGGACATCGACCCGCTCGTTGTTATCGGCGGCATCCAGGATGTAATCGGTGGCGTCGTCGACCATAAACCAAGCGCTGCGGGTGAGGCCGTTGAGCTCGGCATTGCGGCGTGCGTCGGCAATGCCCGCCGGGTTGCGCTCCACGCCGAGCAGCATAATGCCGATACCCTTGTTCTGGGCATCTTTGGCTGCGCAAAGACCGATGGTACCGCTGCCACAGTAGGCATCCATGAGCACATCGCCCTGGTGCAAATCCATGCCGTCGATAGCGAGCTGATAGAGCAGCTCGGTCTGTTGCGGGTTGGTCTGATAAAACGCGGTGGGGGAGATGTCGAATTCGCAGCCGAGCAGCTGGTCGCGCATGCATTCGGCGCCATAGACGATACGAGTCTCCTCACCCAAGATGGCGTTACCGGGACGTCCATTGATATTTTGGGCAACGGTGACGATATGCGGATCGAGCGCCGCGACGGCCTCAAAGAACTCCTGTGCATGCGGTAAGTCACGCTGGGCGGTCACGAGCGTAACCATGACCTGGTCGGTACGCCAACCGCAGCGGATGACGGCATAGCGAAGCAAACCAAGATGCTTGTCCTCGTTAAAGGCGGGAATATGCAACCGCTCAGCTTCGCGTGCGATGCCGTTGAGAATCTGACGAGCGCCCGACGCCTCGACGGGGCATTCGGGTACGGCAACGATCTTGTGTGTGCCGCGCTCAAAGAAACCGCAACGGACAGCGCCCTCCTTACCGGGAGCAAAGGGAGTGGCAGCCTTATGACGAAAGCCACGCGGCGCAGGATATTTACCCGGGTCGCCCAGGGTGACGCCCATACCGCGAATAGGATCGACAGCAATGCTCTCGCGCTCACAAAGCTCGGCAAACAGCTCCTCCATAGCAGCCTGCTTAGCCGCCAACTGCTTTTTATAAGGACGATTGAGCGCCGTGCACCCACCGCAAGATTTCATGATCGAACAGGGAGACTTGGGGTCCACGGCCTTACGCGCAGACGAAACCCGATCTTTATGCGAGTGCTTGGAGCGAGTCTGAGATGCCTTATCCTCGTTCCGACGAGAGCCGGGACGCTTGGCCTTAGCCTTGCCCTTGGCCGACTTACCCTTCGCGTCCTGAGACGACTTGGATTTCTTAGAAGATTTTTTCTCCTCTGACCCCTCAGCCGCCTCGATCAAAGCACGACGAGCCTTACGCTCCGCACGAGATTCTGCCATGAATTAACCCCACTAATTTACAAATTGAAATCTGAAAGCATTGTACCGTGCCAAGTTAGCAGACGATATGCAAGCGCCCATTTCATGTCAGTGATAAGTCCAACGATGTTTGCCCGGCGTGGGCGGGGAGCGGCGCGTAATTAAGTTTATCGCGAGTTCCGCACGCAAAGGAAAGCACTTAATGTGCTTTCCGTCTTGCGCAGGACTGTAGAGCAGGAAACTTAATTACGCGCCGCTCCCCGCCCACGCCGGGCAACCTCTCCCTTGTACTCTATCAAGGTAAAGTGTATGATTCTGAACGTTACATGACTCACTTTACCTAACTAAAGTGCCACCAAGGGGGAATACCATGAATACCGATATGTCTCGTCGTCAGTTTGTTGGTCTAGCCGGTTCGCTCGCCACGGTGCTTGGCCTTGGTCTTGTCGGCTGCGGCGGTGGCGCCGGCAAGGGCTCCGCTGCTGGCTCTGCCGCGGCCAAGGACGTGAAGGGCGCTGCGGAGTCCAAGAAGCTCGTGGTGGGCTTTGATAAGTCCTATCCTCCGTACGGCTTTGTGGGCGACGACGGCGAGTACACCGGCTTTGATCTCGATCTGGCCAAGGCTGTTGCCGACAAGCAGGGCTGGGAGGTCAAATACGAGGCCATCGACTGGGATGCCAAGGATACGCTGCTCAACTCGGGTGCCATCAACTGCATCTGGAACGGCTTTACCATGGAGGGCCGCGAGGACGACTACACGTTCTCCGAGCCGTACATGCTCAACGAGCAGGTGCTGGTGGTAAAGAAGGATGCAGACATCAAGAGCTGGGACGATCTTGCCGGCAAGACCGTGATTACCCAGACCGATTCCGCTGCGCAGGATGTGCTCGAGGGTGACCAGAAGGATCTGGCGGCGACGTTTGCCACGCTCGACACGATCGGCGAGTACAACACGGCCTTTATGCAGCTCGAGAGCGGCGCGGTCGATGCCGTGGCTTGCGACCTTTCGATTGCCCAGTATCAGCTTGCCGCCAAGCCCGATGCTTATACGCAGCTTGATGAGCCGCTGTCCAGCGAGCACTACGCCGTCGGCTTTAAGAAGGGCGACACCAAGTCGGCCGACGCCGTGACCGAGTCGCTCAAGGCACTCTACGATGACGGTACGGTTAAGGATCTCTGCGACAAGTATTCAAGCTATGGTCTATCTTTCGATAATTGGGTGCTCAAGTAATGTCTATTCAGGTCATGATGCAGATGCTTAGCCAGGGTTTCTTGGTCAGTTTGCAGTTGTTTGTGCTGACGCTGTTGGGGTCGATTCCGCTGGGAATTCCCGTGGCGTTTATGCGCATGAGCAAAATCGCGCCGCTTCGCTGGATTGCGCGCATCTACATTTCGGTCATGCGCGGTACGCCGCTCATGCTGCAGATGTTTGCCATCTACTTTGCCCCGTACTACGTGTTTGGCATTTCGCTCACGCCCGATTCCAAGTGGACGGCGTGCGTCGTGGCGTTCATCATCAACTACGCCGGTTACTTTGCCGAGATCTATCGCTCGGGCTTGCAGTCCATTCCGCGCGGTCAATACGAGGCTGCCGAGGTGCTGGGCTATTCGCGCGTGCAGACGTTTCTGTATATCGTGATGCCGCAGGTCGCCAAGCGTATTCTGCCGGCGATGGGCAACGAGATCATCACGCTGGTCAAAGACACGTCGCTGGCGTTTGCCATCGGCGTGGGGGAGATGTTCTCGACGGCCAAGGCGCTGGTCGCCTCGCAGGTGAGCATGGTGCCGTTTGCGATCGCGGCGCTGATCTACTGGGTCTTTAACTTTGTGGTCGAGATGCTGCTGGGCGCCGCCGAAAAGAAGCTGGACTATTATCATGACTAACTCAGTGATGAAAATCGAAAGCGCGCGCAAGGCGTTTGGCGGCAATGAGGTGCTCAAGGATATCTCACTCGAGGTAAAGCGTGGCGAGGTTGTGGCGATTATCGGGCCTTCAGGCGGCGGCAAGTCAACGCTGCTGCGCTGCGCTACGTTGCTCGAGACGCTCGACGGTGGCTCGCTTTCGTTTGGCGACCTTGCCGTTGCGACGGACGCGGGGTCGGGTGCGGTATATGCGAAAGGCGACGTGCCCAAGCAGGCGCGCTCGCGATTTGGCCTGGTGTTTCAGAACTACAATCTGTTTCCGCACTATACGGTGATGAAAAACATCACCGACGCTCCGGTTCGCGTACTCAAGCGTCCGCGCGAGCAGGCCGAAGCGCGTGCGCGTGAGTTGATCGCGCAGATGGGGCTTACGGGCAACGAGAACAAGGTGCCTTGCGAGCTTTCGGGCGGTCAGCAACAGCGTGTGAGTATCGCCCGCGCCTTGGCGCTCGATCCGGAGATCTTGTTCTTTGACGAGCCGACCTCGGCGCTCGATCCCGAGCTAACGGCCGAGGTGCTGCGTGTCATTAAAGACCTGGCGGCGCAGAATATGACGATGGTGATCGTGACCCATGCGATGCAGTTTGCGCGCGATGTTGCCGACCGCGTGGTCTTTATGGACGGCGGTCGCATTGTCGAGGAGGGTCCTGCCGAGCAGGTTATCGATCACCCGCGTGAGCAACGTACCCGTGAGTTCTTGAGCCGTATCGAGGGCTAGGCTCAGCTATTTACTCAACTATTAAATTGAGGCGATGCCGCCGCAGGTCTTACGGCCTGCGGCGGCATTTTATTTGCATCGGCGGGGTCCAATAATCGCCTCGCGTACGTTCTCCTTCCTTTCGCCGTCTGTATCCGTACGTGTGCCGAAAGGTGTGCATGGATAGTCGTCCGTGAGGGTAGGGTGGTGCCATAGGACATTTGGAGGGTGAGTCGGCTCGGCTGCCGACCATGCTGCTCCCGGGACGGCACCGACCGCGAACTCTCCCCGTTGGCGTCGCGCATTGCGCGCGGCCCTGCAAGGAGGTCATCATGGGTGCTCCCAAGACCGGTAACGTAAGGAACGTGGTGCTCGTAGGCCAAGGCGGGGTGGGCAAGACCTCACTCGCCGAGGCCATGCTCCACCTTTCTGGCAAGACCGCCCGCCTGGGCGGCCACGACGGCACCAAGCCCACGCTCGACTATGACCCCGAAGAGGTCAAGCGTGCGTTTTCCATCTCGACGACCATTGCGCCGATCGACTGGAAGGGCGCGCGCATCAATGTGCTCGATGCCCCGTGCTATCCCGATTTTATCGGCGACGCCTTTGCCGCGATGAGCGTCTGCGAGACGGCTCTGTTTGTGGTCGACGCTAAAGCGGGCCCGCAGCCTACGACGGTTAAGCTCTGGTATGCCGCCGAGGACCTGCGCCTGGCGCGCGCAGTGTTCGTGAACCGCCTGTCGCGCTCCGAGGCCAGCTTTACAACCACAATGAACCTGCTGCAGGAGCGCTTTGGCACGCGCCTGGGCGCCGTGACCCTTCCCTGGGGCGAGGGCGAGGACTTTGACGGCATCATCGACCTGGTGCGCATGAAGGCGCGCCATTGCAACGGCACCGAAGCCGTTGAGTCGGAGATTCCCGAGGAGTATCGTGCCCAGGCCGAGGAGGCCCATGACCATCTGTGCGAGCTGGTGGCCGAGGCTGACGACGAACTGATGATGAAGTACTTGGAAGGCGAGGAGACGCTGACGCAGGAGGAGCTTGAAGGCCTGCTGTCGAAGGCGATCGCCGAGCGCATCTTTGTGCCGGTCTTTGCGGGCGATTGCATTAAGGAGCAGGGCGTCAACTCGCTGATGGACGACATCGCCACGTACTTCCCGGCGCCGACGGACTACGGCGAGATGCCGCTCATCGACGGCGATTCGCTTAAGATCTCGAGTGACGATGACCGTCCGGTGGCATTTGTGTTTAAGACCCTGGCCGATCCGCAGCAGGGCCGCATCAGCTTTATCAAGGTGCTGACGGGCACGCTTGAGCCGGGCCTTGAGCTGATCAACGCGCGTACCCGCAAGAGCGATCGTCTGGCTCACCTGTATGTGATGTGCGGCCGCGACATGACTGAGGTCGGTCACGCTTATGCCGGCGATATCATCGTGGCGCCCAAGCTGGCGGCCGAGACGGGCGATACGCTCTCGATTACCGGCAAGGTTGAGGCTGCGGCGTTTAAGTTCCCCAACTCGCAGTACCGCATCGCCATTGAGGCCGAGAATCGCGGCGATGAGGAAAAGCTCTACACGTTTATCGAGAAGGCGTGCAAGGCTGATCCGACCATGAGCATCGATCGTGACGAGGAGACGGGCCAGACTATCATCTCCGCCGTGGGCGAGGCGCAGGTTTCGGTTCTGCTCAATCGCCTTGAGGACCGCACCAAGGTCGCGGCCAAGAGCGTGCCGATCCGCATTCCGTATCGCGAGACCATCCGCCGCACGGCGAGCGCACAGGGCCGACACAAGAAGCAGACCGGTGGTGCCGGTCAGTATGGCGACTGCTGGCTGCGCGTTGAGCCGCTCATTGGGCCCGATGGCACGAGCGATGGCTATGAGTTTGTAGACGAGGTCGTGGGCGGTCGCATTCCGCGTTCGCTCATTCCCGCCGTGGACAAGGGCGTCCAGGAGACCATGAAGGACGGCATCATTGCCGGCTACCCGCTTACGGGCATTCGCGTGGCCGTGTACGACGGCTCGTATCACAGCGTCGACTCCAACGAGATGGCGTTCCGCGCGGCGGCTCGCATCGGCCTGCGCAAGGCGTGTGCCGATGCCGACCCGGTGGTGCTGGAGCCCATCGAGGAAATCACGGTGACTATTCCCGAGAGCTACGCCGGCGCTGTGATGGGTGACATCTCGGCCTCGCGCGGTCGCGTGACGGGCATGGAGACCGATGAGCGCGGAGACACCGTGGTCATCGCCCAGGCGCCTCTCGCCGAGCTGACGGATTACTCGACGCGTCTGCGCTCTATCACGCGCGGCACGGGCGACTTTACCATGAAGCCCGCAGGCTATGAGCAGGTGCCTTATGACGTTCAGGCCAAGCTGGTCGAGCGCTATGAGGAGGGCCGCGCCAAGTAGCGTGTGGCGTTGCCTGCAATGTAGGTGCTGACGAAAAGGCCACCCTGGGTAACCGGGGCGGCCCTTTTTGATTCCTTGGGGACGGAGGAAAACGGATCATTTTTTGGGTTACGGGCAGCTTGGTCGGCCCTAAACTCCCGAGGTCTGGTTGCGGCCGGTGGCGTAGTCGATCTGCACGTGCGGCTGCAGGTTGTAGCAGTACACGTGGAAGCAGAGGGTCTTGCCGTGGTCCTCGACCGATTGCGCCTCAAGGCGCACGCCACGGCAGACAAGTTCCTCTTCGTTAAACATGGGCGTGACGCGGTAGAGCACATGGTTGCCCGTGTCGCGGATGTAGCCGAGAATCTGCTCCTCAAACGGCAGCATGCCCGTTTCGTTGAGATAGCGCGTGCCGGTGAGGAGATTTTTGCGGTTGGCGTTTTCGCCGCAGAGCGACCAGGCGATAAGGTGGCAGCGGTTGTAGAGGCTCTGGCCCGGAATAAAGTCGTAGCGCTGCTGGTGCCAACCGGCGGGATGGATACGCGAGATATCGCCGCGCTCGCCTTGACCGAGTGATTCGGGGCCCACGCAGGCGAGTGCTTTGCGGGTGCGGCCCAGGCTGTCGAGCTTGGAGAACTTCTTAAAGCAGCCCTCTTCTGTAGCGCGCTCGTATTCATCGAGCGTGAATGATGGCGTGCCGAGCGGGTGCGTGCTGTCGGCGCGAAGGGCAACGTAGGGGTTGCCGGCGTAGTCGGGAATGCTGCTGAGATAAACACCGCGGGCGCGGTTGAGGTCGGGGTTTTCGACCTCGTCGATGGGGGGTGGCGGCACTGTCCGCGGAAACGTCGTCATCGGTATCGGTCGCGGCGGAATCGGAACCATCGCCAGAGTCCTGGCTGTTTTGAGGGTCCGCCGCGCTCGCCGTTCCCGATTCGAGCCGAGCGACCAGGTCTGCCTCGTCGTCGGTGCGGCTGGGACTCTCGTTTTGTTTTTCGGCCAGAGCCGCCGCCTGCTCATCGCTTTGCGGCGACAACAGCTTGGGCGCTCCGTCGATCGATCCCGTAAACAGCGCAAACCCCAGCACCACGGCGGTGCCAATGGAAAGTACTTGCTTGTAGGCGGGCTTGCGCGACATTGAGGCTCCTGGAGGGACGGTTGGGAATCTACCAGTCTAGCAGGAGCCGGCAAGGGCCGTTCTGTCGAACAAATACTTAAGATTTGAGACAAACGCTACTGATTCATTTGTCCCGCGGTCTAGATCGAGGTGGAGTCGAGCCAGTTGAGCTTGCACTCGAGAATGCGCTGCTCGCCGGGTTCGCTGCTTCCGTCAAGTAGGGCGAGCAGCATCTCGGCTGCTTCGCGACCTTCTTGGTCGACGGGCTCGATGATGGTGGAGACGGTCGGTGTGGTGAGATTAGTCCAGTCTTCGCAGTTGAGTCCCAAAAGGCCGATTTGCTGCGGAAGCAGATGGGCCATTGGCTGGAGGGCCTTGTAGACACGGGGAAGTGCCCACTGATTTTGCACGAAGATAAGGGTTCGCTTGGCGGGATTGAACTTGAATTTAAAGTATTCGGTGAGCTCGTTGATTGACGGCTTGTTGTGATCGATGGGAATCGCTTTGTAGAGCTGCCCGTTCGCTGCCAGCGCCTCGGCATACCCCTGAAAACGCTCCATGCGGGTGCGCATTTCGGTCATGTTGGCGGCAATGGAAAAGAAATCTTCGTAGCCGGCGTCGAGGAGTGCCTGTGTGGCGTTGTACACGCCGTCGTAAAGGTTGGTTTTGATCCAGCTGGTACCTGGGCTATAGATGGCCGCATCGAAAAAGACGACCGGCTTGCCGGCGCGTCTAATGCGGTCATGCACGGCTTTGAAGTTTGCCGTGGGCTGGATGATAAAGCCATCGACGCCCAGCGAGAGCATCTTGTCGACGTACATGAGCTCGGTCTCGGGGTTAAAGTTGCTCGTGCAAACGACCGTCTGGTAGCCCGCGGGGAGCATGACCTGCTCCATGCCATTGAGAACGAGCCCCGCCCATTTGTTGGTGTTATCCAAAATGATGATGGCAATGACGTGGGTTTGCTTGCCGGTGAGCGTCTGCGCTTGGGCGTTGGGAACGTATCCGAGTTCCTTAATGACGCGCGCGATTTTGTTCTGCGTCTTCTCGCTAAGCTTTTCTCGTTTGTCGTTGAGGTAATACGAGACGCTTGCCGTCGAGGTTCCCGCCTCTCGAGCGACGTCTGCGATCGTAACGCGCTGTTTTGCCACAGCGACTCCTTCCGACAGATGAGCATTTTCCAACATGATGACTTTGAGTCTTGGTGAAGGATACGCTTCGGTGAGCGGCTTTTTCCTTTCATATGAGTATGCAACAAATGCGGCATACGGGTGGGGTCGAAATTTGTGACCGGCATGCGCATCTGCCGTCTACCGAGAAAATCAAATACTTCTTGACTTTTGAAATCGAGGGCAAAATCGCAGGATTCATTTTTGGTTAAACGCATAACTAAATCGCATAACCAACGCTCTGACCTGCGCGTTTACCGAAATAAGCTGGCATTAAGAAAAACGAGCACCTATATTGTTCTTGTCGAAAAGACAGCAAGTCCAAACGGCAGGGGATGCTCCGGAGGCCTCCGCAAACGGTGTCTTGCGCACGCAACTCTATGAAAAGAGGGAAGCAATGAAGATCGTAGGCGTTGCCGCCTGTACCGTGGGTATCGCCCACACGTATATGGCCCAGAAGGCGATTCAGGATGAATGCGCCGCCCGTGGCATCGAGTGCAAGGTCGAGGCTCAGGGTGGCCTGGGTATCGAGAATGAGCTCACGCAGGAAGACGTGGACTCCGCCGACCTGGTCTTGGAGTCCGTCGACGTGGGTGTCGAGAACGAGGACCGTTTTGAGCAGAAGATGGCCGAGGGCAAGTTCCTCAAGGTCGGTACTTCCGATGTGATCGCCGATCCGGTCAAGATCATCGACCAGGCTGTTGAGATTATCAAGGCGACGGGTGGCGCCGTTGACGCGCCCAAGGCCGAGGCCAAGGCAGAGAAGAAGGCCGTCTCCGCTGCCCCGCAGGCCCCGACACCGGCGTCCAAGCAGTCTATCTTTGCCGATCCTGGCAAGACGCTGCTCAATGCATTCAATACCGGCGTTTCCTATTTTATCCCCATTGTCGTTATCGGTGGCGTGTTCCTCGCCTTCTCGTTGGCATCCGGTACCGCCGGCGCCAACGGCATGGAGGTTACGAATCCGCTGATGGTGAGCCTTAACACCATCGGCATGGCCGGCATCTCCATGATGATCCCGGTGCTTGCGGCTTACATCTCCTACTCGATGGCCGGCAAGCCCGCGCTCGCCCCCGGTTTTGTCCTGGGCTACCTGGTCAACAACGCAGTCGTTACCCCTAACGGCAACAGCGTTTCGACCGGCTTCTTGGGCGCCATGATCATGGCAGTTATCTGCGGCTACTTTGTCCGCTGGATGAAGACCTGGAAGGTCAACAACACCATCCAGACCATCATGCCCATCCTGATTATCCCGATTCTGACCTCGCTTGTCCTGGGCATGGCCTATATCTACATCCTGGCCACGCCGCTTGGCTTTGTGATGGACTGGCTCACCGGCGTGCTCGGCAGCCTGCAGGGCGGTTCCGCAGTTGTCCTGGGTCTGGTCATTGGCGTTATGACCGCCTTCGATATGGGTGGTCCCATCAACAAGACCGCCTCGACCTTCACCATGGCCATCATGGCCTCCGGCATCTACGGTCCTAATGGTATGTTCCGCGTCGCCGTTGCCGTTCCCCCGATTGCCTGTGGCCTCGCTGCGCTCATCGCCAAGAACAAGTTTGATGACGCTGACCGTCAGATGGGCATCTCCGCGCTGTTCATGGGCTGCATCGGTATTACCGAGGGCGCTATCCCCTTCGCGGTCAAGGACCTCGGTCACACCCTTCCCGGCATTTGCATCGGCTCTGCCGTGGGCGCGGCGCTTGCCGCCTTCCAGGGTATCGACTGCTACGTCCCGCACGGTGGCTTTATCGTCGCCCTTGCCACCAACAACGTCGCGCTGTTCTGCCTGGACATCGTGATTGGCTCCGTGGTCGCCGCTGCAATCCTGATTGCCATGAAGCCCACGCTCGACAAGCAGGCCAAGTAAACCTTTAAGGACTCCGGTTGTGCGGAGGGATGGATTTGACTCCGCACAACCGCCCCTACACAACAAAATCCATCCGTACTGATAGGGCCCACATCTGGGTCCCAGGGAACTTTTGTCAAAAATCCTCTGGAGAAGGAGAACAAAATGTCCAACCTCACCATCCGTCAGGCCGTTCAGGGCATGCTCAAGCTGCAGGATAGCGGCGATCACGCAACCATGGTCGGCATTGGCCCCATGAGCCCCAACCTGATTCAGGCCGTGTTCGAGCTTGCCAAGGACGAGGATTTCCCGCCCATGTTTATCGCCAGCCGCAACCAGGTCGATATGGACGAGATGGGCGCCGGTTACGTCAACGGTTGGGACCAGACGCGCTTTGCCGCCGACATCAAGAAGGTTGCCGACGAGGTGGGTTACACCGGTCCGTACTACCTGTGCCGCGATCACGGCGGTCCGTGGCAGCGCGACGAGGAGCGTAACGCCCACCTGCCCGAGGACGAGGCCATGGAGCTCGCCCGCAAGTCCTTCGTCGCCGACATGGAGGCGGGCTTTGACCTGCTGATGGTCGACCCCACCAAGGACCCCTATCAGATCGGCAAGGTTATTCCGCTCGACGTGGTGCTTCGCCGCACGATTGATCTTATCGACTACCTTGAGCAGTACCGTCGCGAGCATAACCTGCCCGAGGTTGCCTATGAGGTCGGTACCGAGGAGACCAATGGCGGCTTGACCTCTACCGATAAGTACGAGGAGTTCATTTCTCAGCTGCAGCCCGAGCTCGAGAAGCGCGGCTGCCCCATGCCCACCTTTATCGTCGGCCAGACCGGTACGCTCACCCGTTGGACCGAGCAGGTCGGCCATTACAACTTCAAGAATGCCCGCGAGCTCGCCGACATGGCTAAGCGCTACGGCGTGGGCCTGAAGGAGCACAACGCCGACTATCTGGACGACGCGACGCTGCTCGAGCACATCCCGGCACACGTGACCGCCTCCAACGTTGCTCCGCAGTATGGCACCGAGGAGACCCGCGCCTATCTCAAGCTCTGCGCCACCGAGCAGATCCTGGTCGACAACGGTCTGTGCGATGATCCCTCCGACCTGTATCACACCCTGCTGGTCAAGGCTATCAAGACCGAGCGCTGGCGCAAGTGGATGACTGGCGACGACGTCAACCTGCAGGTCGACGACATTCTTGCCGACGATGAGCTCAGCCTGAAGATCCTGGATGTCTCCGGTCACTATGCGTTCAACGATCCTGAGGTCAAGGAGCAGGTCGAGAAGCTCTACCGCAACCTCGCCGCTCAGGACATCGACGGCAAGCGCTTTGTCATCGAGCACATCAAGCGCCCGATCAAGCAGTACGTCGTCGGTCTTAACCTCAAGGGCGTTACGACCCGCATCGAGGCCGCTCTTGCCGAGTAAGTAGCTTTTCCTACGCGACGCCGGGCCTGGGGCATGTCCCAGCTGCAGGCCCGGCACATGGGACAAAGGGGCAGTCCCTTTGTCCCATTCTTTTGAGTTTTAGCTTCCTTTGAAGGGGTTCACCATGAAGTTCTTTATCGATACCGCCAATCTGGACGAGATTGCCGAGGCCAAGAGCTGGGGCTGCCTGGCCGGTGTTACCACCAACCCGTCCCTGTACGCCAAGACCGGCGGCAAGCTTGCCGACTTTGAGCCGCATATGCTCAAGATTGCCGAGCTCTGCGAGGGCCTGCCCGTGTCCGCCGAGTCTACCGCTACCACTGCCGAGGGTATGATCGAGGAGGGCAAGCGCCTTGCCGCCCTCGCCCCCAACATCGTGGTCAAGCTTCCCGTGTGCGAGGCCGGCCTTGCCGCCTGCCGTGCGCTGGCCGATGCTGGCGTGCGCGTCAACATGACGCTCGTCTTCTCGCCGACGCAGGCCCTTATGGCCGCCAACGCCGGTGCTCGCTACATCAGCCCGTTTGTCGGTCGTTTCGACGACATCGCCGAGGACGGTATCTCGCAGCTCGACAACGTCGTGACCTGCATTAAGAACTACGACTGGACGGGCAAGAACGTCGACGACACCGTCGAGATCATCACCGCCTCGGTTCGTACGCCCAACCACGTAACCCAGGCCGCGCTGCTTGGCGCCGATATCGCGACCGTGCCCATGGCAGCCCTTAAGAAGTGCCTGCACCATCCGCTGACCGATCAGGGCCTTGCCTCGTTCGAGGCCGACTGGCAGAAGGTCGTCGCTCAGGCTTAACGAGTGGATTGCCCCGGCATCGCGTCATCCGGTGCCGGGGTTGTTCTCAAGAGAGGAATTCGTATGACCAACCAGGAGCTGGCGAAGGTCGCCAATGAGGTCAGGAAGGGTGTCGTGACTGCGGTTCACGCGGCCAAGTCGGGACACCCGGGTGGATCGCTCGGTGCTGCCGACATCATGACGTATCTGTACTTTGAGGAAATGAATATCGATCCCGCCGACCCTCACAAGGCCGATCGCGATCGCTTTGTGCTCTCCAAGGGTCACGCGGCGCCGGGCCTGTATTCGGTGTTGGCAAATCGCGGCTATTTTCCCGTCGAAGAGCTCGAGACGCTCCGCCATATTGGCAGCCGACTGCAGGGCCATCCCAACATGAACGACGCCCCTGGCATCGATATGTCCACCGGATCGCTCGGTCAGGGCATCTCTGCTGCAGTTGGAATGGCGCTTGCCGCTAAGCACTGGGGCGACGGCTACCGTGTCTACACGTTGCTGGGCGACGGTGAGTGCGAGGAAGGCCAGGTGTGGGAGGCGGCCATGTTCGCCGGCAACCATGCACTCGACAATCTTGTTGCCGTCGTCGACCACAACGGCTTGCAGATTGACGGCACGATCGATGAGGTCAACTCGGCCATGCCGCTCGCTGACAAGTTCCGCGCCTTTAAGTGGCATGTGATCGAGCTCGCCGACGGTAACGACATGGCGCAGATTGCCGCCGCCTTTGCCGAGGCCCGCAAAGTGAGCGACTCGCCCGTGGCCATTATCGCCGAGACGGTGAAGGGCAAGGGCGTCTCCTTTATGGAAAGCCAGGTGGGCTGGCACGGCAAGGCACCCAACGATGAACAGTTTGAGCAGGCCATGGCCGAGCTCGCGGCAGCAGGGGAGGAGCTCTAATGGCAGACGTCAAGAAAGTCGCCACGCGCGTTAGCTATGGCGAGGCACTTGTCGAGCTGGGCAATGAGCGCGATGACTTTGTGGTTCTCGATGCCGACCTGGCCGCCGCCACGCAGACCGGTAAGTTTAAGGCTGCGCACCCTGAGCGCTTCTACGACGCCGGCATTGCCGAGAGCAACCTGATGGGGCTTGCCGCCGGCATTGCGACCACGGGTCACGTCGCCTTTGCGAGCACCTTTGCCATGTTCGCTGCCGGCCGCGCGTACGAGCAAGTGCGTAATTCCATCGGCTATCCGCACCTCAACGTCAAAATCGGTGCCACGCATGCGGGCATATCGGTCGGTGAAGACGGTGCCACGCATCAGTGCTGCGAGGACATCGCGCTCATGCGCACGATCCCGGGTATGACGGTGATTGTTCCCGCCGATGACATCGAGGCTCGCGCATGCGTGCGCGCCGCCTATGAGTTTGAGGGGCCGGTCTACATGCGTTTCGGACGCCTGGCAACACCGGTCATCAACGACTGCGAGGACTATGAGTTCAAGATTGGTCGCGGCGTGGTCGTGCGCGAGGGGTCCGATGTGACCATCATCGCTTGTGGCCTTATGGTCGCTGAGGCGCTTGAGGCTGCCGAGGCGCTCGCTGCCGATGGTATCGATGCCGAGGTCATCAATATGCACACGATCAAGCCGCTTGATGAGCGCCTGGTGGTTGCCAGCGCCAAGAAGACTGGTCGTGTGGTCACTGCCGAGGAGCATTCGATTATCGGTGGTCTTGGCGAGGCCGTGGCCTCGGTGCTCGCGGAGCAGCATCCGGTGCCGATGCGACGCGTCGGCGTGCGCGATGTGTATGGCGAGTCCGGCCCTGCGGTCGATTTGCTGCACAAGTACGGTTTGGACGCCGACGGCATCGAAGCTGCGGTTAGGTCCGTGTTGTAAGGAAGGTTTCCATGGGATTTGTATCTGCCAACCAAGTGACGATCGGGTATACCGCCGCCTCGCGCGAGGACGCCCTACATTATTTGTCCGAGCAGGCCATCGAGCTCGGTTTTGCCGATGACGCATCTGCCGTAGAGGCTGCCTTTATTGCTCGCGAGAACGAGGCCGAGACCGGCCTCGTCGCCGGTTTTGCCGTTCCGCATGCCAAAAGCGACGCGATCCACACGCCGGGCGTTGCCGTGCTTAAACTGGCCGAGCCCGTTGAATGGCCGAGCTTCGATGGGGTGCCCGTCGATGTTGCGCTCGCGCTGTACGTGCCCGCCGGCGAGGCTGAAACCACGCACCTGCGTTTGCTCTCCAAGGCTGCCGTGATGCTGATGGACGCCGGCTTCCGTGACAAGGTGCGCGCGAGCACCGATCCCGTTGAGATTGCGGAGCTCATCAATAGCGGACTCGAAGACTAGAACGGTCATCCCGTTCAATCAATTGATCCTTCTCCAAGGAAAAGGGCCGCGACACCATATAGGTGTCGCGGCCCTGTTTGCGTTTCCCCAGATAAAACCTGCCAAAATAAACCTGTCCCTTTTTGGTAGGTCAGTTAACGCAGTCCAGGTTGAGCATATGCGAGCGAGCGGGCTCCGGGTGCGGTAAGGTGACGTGAAACAAGCGGGCGCTGACCTTTTGGTCGCGCCCGTGAAGTTGAACGTCAGATTGCCGTGCCCGGGGCCCGCGCAGCGCCGAGCAGTTACGCCGTTTGTAAAACGGCGTAACCTAAAGGTTCATGTTGCCGTGAATGTAGGGGGTGACCTCGGGGGAGATATGGTCGCAGCCCAGCTCGCGCAGCGCGGACTCGATAACGGCGGGCAGCGGGGTCTTGCCCTTGTCGTCGACGGCGGCACCGCCGAGGGTGGCAATCTTGGCGACATCTGCGGGTGCGGCCTCGATATGCATGCAGCCGCCGACCAAGCGCGCGCGTACCTGTGCCAGATCAAGATCGTGCAGGTAATCCTCGCAGGCGCGAATCAGGGAGACCTTCTCGCGCGTAAGCTCCTCGCCCGTGGGGACGCGCGTGGCAAGACATGCTCCCGCCGGCAGGTTCCAAACGGGATAACCCCATGCGCGCAGCAGCTCGCGCTCTTCGTCCTTGGTAAAGCCGACCTCCATAAGGGGTGAGCGTACGCCGAGCTCTTCTGCCGCACGCATGCCGGGGCGGTAGTCACCGCGATCGCTTGCATTGCTGCCATCGATGACGGTGGGAAAGCCGAGCGACTTGGCGTGGTTGACGATGGCGGTAAAGCCGGCGTGCTTGCAGTGGTAGCAGCGATTGGCATCGTTGCAGGCTACTTGGGGGAGCTGCAGCTGATCAACCGAAAGATTGAGCACGGGGAGCTTAAAATGCGGCCCCTCATTGGCCTGCCCATCAACGGACTGCTCAAACGAAGCCTGCTCGGGCGTGCCGATGAGCGGCGTGGTGAGATGGACGAGGAGGGTATTGGTAGGCATGATGCGGGCGCATACGGCGGCCAAAAAGCTGCTGTCAACGCCGCCGGAAAACCCGATAGCCACGCGCCCGTATGCCAAAAGCAGCTGTTCGAGCGCCGATAGCTTGTCTTGAAGCTCCTCTGCGGGTGCCGTGGTGTCTAAAATCATGAAACGATCCTTATCGTTGAGTACTCGATCGAAAACTATAATCCTAATGCGTTACTTGCCATAAGACTTCTATCTGTGTAACGAAAGTGCAATATGCTATATACGTTATATACAAGTTTGTAAAGTGCGGTAGAGTGGCAGTAACACAATCCGGTGAGGGGGCCGATATGATCAAGGCTGTTATTTTTGACATGGACGGAACGCTGGTCGACACCGAGCGTTTGGGGATTAAGGCCTGGAAGGCAGGCGCCGCTGAGCTGGGGCTCGCGATTGATGAAGCGCTGATCCATCAGTTTATCGGCCGCACGCTGCCCGATGTCATGAACATCCTCGATAAGCATTATGGCAGCCACGAAACCACCGAGGCGATCTATCGTCGCCACAAGGAGATTCGCGACGAGATGGTCAAGACCGAACTGGAACTTAAGGCCGGCGCCGCCGAGTGCCTAGACGAGCTGCTGGCTGCGGGCTATCACGTGGGCCTAGCGACGTCGTCGCGCCTCGTTACGGCCGAGCGCAACCTTAAGATGGTCGGTCTTTTTGACAAGTTTGAAACGGTAACGTGTGGCGAGGACGTCGTGCACGGCAAGCCCGACCCCGAGATGTATCTGCTCGCCTGCGAGCGTGCGGGCTTTGCCCCCGGGGAGTGCGCCGTGGTCGAGGATTCGCGCAATGGTTGCGTCTCGGGCATCATGGCCGGCTGCCATGTCTTTGCCGTCCCCGATATCGTGCCGCTGCCGCAGGACGTGGTGGATGGCTGCGAGGCCGTGCTCGATACGTTGTTCGACCTGGTGGCGGCAATCAAGACTGTGCGCTAGAAAATTGCGGCGTTGAAACGAGCGATTGCTCACGTTTGCGCTCAAGCAAAAGGGGTCCGGCAATGGTCGGGCCCCTTTTGCTTGAGCGGCGACTTAGCATACTCGCGGGCGTGCTATAGATACGCACCGAGGTTGATGGCCGTGGCGTCGGTCTGGCTGCTTGCCTGGGTGCTGGCGCGTTCCAGTAGGAACGGACGTACCAGTTCTTGGCGGTTGATATCCTCGGCGGCGACTGCGGTGACGGTACGTGCTGCGGAGCCGACACGGATATGCTTGATCTTTGCCGGGGCCTTGTTCTCGATTTGCTCCATGAGCAATTGAACGCCCTTGCGGCCAATCTCGTAGCCCGGGGGCGCTACCGTAGTGAGCGGGACCGATCCGCTCCAAGCGAGTGGGTTGCCATCGCAGCCTGCTACGCGTACTTGCCCGGGGACAGAGATGCCCTTGTCGACCAGTGCCGAAACGACACCCGAGGCCAACACGTCGGTCAGGCCGACGACAAAATCGGGACGTTCGTCCGCGGGGCGCTCGGCGATTTGGGCACCGATGCCGTAGCCGTCGGCAGCGGTATTCCATTCGCCGGCGTCGATGACTTCGATCTTGATATCGGGGTGCAGGGCGAGCGCCTTATGAATGCCAAGGACGCGCAGGGTGAGTTGCATAAATGCTGCTCGGCCGACGACGACAATATGGTGCGCGCCGCGGGTGATGGCGAGTTCGGCAATGATGCGACCCTGGGCCTCGTTGTCGGCCGCTACGTAGTAGCCGGGCTCGGAACAGTGGATGTCCAGGTGGACGATCGGCACGGGCATCTTGGCCATGACGGGGTGCCAGTCGGGGGATGCCATGGGCTGAACCATGACGCCGGACATCTGGGTGCCCATAAAGTAGCGCAGGTAATGGTCCTCGAGAATATCGTCGTTATCGGCGTTGGCGATGAGCAAGTCGTAGCCGTGCTTACGGGCCTCGTTGTGGGCGCCGCTGGCGATTTGGAGCGAAAAGCCGTGATCGAGACGGGGGAGCACCAGGCCAAAGGACTTGGTGGCGCCGCCGGCGAGCTGACGGGCGCTTTGGTTGGGCAGGTAGCCAAGGCGATTGATGGTCTCGTTGATGAGCTTGAGGGTCTCGGGGCGCAACTTTTCGGGATGGTTGAGCGCGTTGGAAACCGTGCCCAGCGAAACCCCGGCCTCGCGCGCGACGTCGCTGATTTTTACCTTTGCCATAGCGGCCCCTTTGATGCGTTTCAAGTACAAGCCAGATTGTAGCATCCCAAACCTACCAAAAAGGGACAGGTTTATTTTGGCAGGTTTATCTGGGGAAACGCCGTTGCCAGCGCGACCACCACGAAGGGGGCAGGTACCTTTGTGGTGGTTTGGACCGGCTGGACGTGTGTGCATCGAGTGGTATCTAAGTTGAGATACCACTTCTGGTATATCAGCTTGCGTTTGCGTGAGTACAATACTCGAACGTTATGCGTCTCAGCGCCCCCTGTGCGTGGACGTTTTGCAGTCAAGCGGACGAAGGGATTTATCCTATGTGCGGAATTGTCGGCTACACCGGCTCTGATATTGCAAAGAACATCCTGGTCACGGGCCTCAAGCGTATGGAGTATCGCGGCTATGACTCCTCGGGCGTCGCGCTCGAGGTGGGCGAGGGCGCCGCGGCGCACCTCGATGTCATCCGCCGCGTGGGTAAGGTCGCGGGCTTGGAGAGCGAGCTTTCCAATATCGACAGCGACGCTACCTGCGGTATCGGCCACACCCGTTGGGCCACCCACGGCAAGCCCTCCGTCGTTAACGCTCACCCCCACACCAGCTGCGACGGTCGTATCGCCATCGTCCACAACGGCATCATCGAGAACTTCGCCGAGCTGCGCGAAGAGCTGGAGGGCCGCGGCCACCACTTTAAGAGCGAGACCGATACCGAGGTCTTCGCGCATCTGATCGAAGAGGCTTATGCCGAGACGCACGACCTGATGGCCTCCGTGCGCGAGGCTTGCACCCACGTGGTCGGTGCCTATGGTCTGGCCGCCGTGTGCGCTGACGAGCCCGGCGTGATCGCCGTGGCCCGCAAGGATTCCCCGATCGTGGTCGGCGCGGGCGAGACCGGCGCCTATGTCGCCTCCGACGTCATCGCGCTCATCGACGCAACCCGCGACGTCGTGGTGCTCGAGGACGGTCAGTTTGCCAAGCTCACGCCCGCAGGCGTCGAGTACACCGACGAGGCCGGCAACGTTATCGAGCCCAAGGTCACCCACATCGACTGGGACCTGGACATGGCAGAAAAGGGCGGTTATCCCGACTTTATGCTCAAGGAGATTCACGAGCAGCCGCGCGTCGTGCGCGACACGCTGGTCGGTCGTATGACGCCGGCCGGCGAGCTCGACATCGACGAGCTGGGCCTTTCGCTCGAGGAGCTCAACGACATCGACCGCGTCTACGTGATCGCTTGCGGCACCAGCTATCACGCTGGCCTCATTGCTAAGAATCTCATCGAGGGCTGGGCTCGCATCCCCACCGAGGTGGAGGCGGCCAGCGAGTTCCGTTATCGCAATCCCATCATCACGCCGACGACGCTCGTCGTGGCCGTGTCCCAGTCGGGCGAGACGGCCGATACCCTTGCCGCCATTCGAGACGCGCGCATTAAGGGTGCCAAGGTCTTCGGCATCACCAACGTGGTGGGCAGCCCCGTGGCGCGTGAGAGTGACGGCGTCATCTACACCAAGGCCAACAAGGAGATCGCGGTCGCCTCGACCAAGAGCTTCATCGGCCAGGTCGTGAGCCTCACGCTGCTGGCTTTGCTGTTGGCGCAGGTCAAGTACCGTCTGACCACCAAGCAGGCGCGCATGCTGTTCCGCGAGCTTTCCGATACGGCCGAGCAGATCCAGTGGATTTTGGATACCCAAACCGAGGCCGTGCATGAGGCCGCCCTGCTGTGCAAGGACGCGCAGTCCGCACTGTTCGTGGGTCGCGGCATGGGCGCCGCTATTTCCTACGAAGGTGCGCTCAAGCTCAAGGAGGTCAGCTACCTGCACGCCGAGGCCTACGCCGCCGGTGAGATGAAGCACGGCCCCATTGCCCTGATCGACCCGGGCTTCCCTGTCATCGCTGTGGCCACCAAGAGTGCCACCTACGACAAGACCGTGTCGAACCTCATGGAGTGCAAGGCGCGCGGCGCCAAGGTCATCGTCGTTGCCACCGAGGGCGACGAGGAGATCAACAAGATCGCCGACTGCATCATCCGCGTGCCAGCAGTCCGCGACGTGTTCAGCCCCATCACGGCGAGCGTCCCGCTGCAGCTGCTCGCCCGCGAGGTCGCCATCCTGCGCGGCTGCGATGTCGATCAGCCCCGAAACCTCGCCAAGAGCGTGACCGTGGAATAGTTGGTTCCGCCGTTCTAGCGACTAAGGCCCGGCTCCGCATCAAGACGGAGCCGGGCCTTTTCTGCATTTGCCCAGATAAAACCTGCCAAAATGAACCTGTCCCTTTTTGGCAGGTTAGCGGAGCTTGCTGGTCTCGAAGTACTCGGGGAACTGGTCCAGAACCTCGGTCTGGTTGCGGAACATCATGTGCAGGTGCTTGCTGACCAAAAAGCTCGCTTCGATGGGGTCGCGACCGGCGATAGCGCGGCGAATCTGCTTGTGCTCGTTCACGATGTCCTGATTGTCGAGAACCTGCGTGGCGGCGCGCAACCAGCGGAAGCGCTCCAGGTCGGCATTGGTCTCTTCGAGCCACGACCACACGGTACTGCGACATGCGATGCTAAAAATCATGTGATGCATGAGGTTGTCGCTCAAAAAGAAGCCGATGCGATCCTCTTCGGCCATGGCCTTTTCCTGCAGCGCGATGGCGCGGTCGAGCTGCTCGATGCCGGCCGACGTGGCGCGCGCACAGCACTCCACAATCACCTGCTTTTCCAGATGCTCGCGAATGTAGCAGGCACTCTCGGCAAGGGTGAGGTTGATGGGTGAGACGTAGGTACCGCTCTGGGGCACGGTGCGCACCAGGCCCTCTTGCGCCAGACGCACCAGTGCCTCGCGCACGGGCGTGCGACCCATGTCCAGGTCATCGCAAAGCTGCTTGACGCCCAGCTTTTCGCCCGGCTTGTAGTCCAGGTAGACGATTTTGCGTCGAATGGTGTGGTAGGACTGGTCCTGTAGGCTCGTTTCCTGCTCGCCGACGTGCATCGATTCTTCCATAGCGCCTCGCAACCGTTCTATCAAACTCATATGTCAGTTGTTAATTATGCCGCGAATCAGCTCTCCGCGGTGGGTAATTCGGCTGTTGCCTGAGAACTATTGCGGCATCTTAGTCTGTGTTTGCGCAAGGCTGCGCTCAATGTTGCCGTATCATAAGCCGTCGCAAACGTGAAATAGAAAGAAGGAATCCCATATGCAACTGGCAAATATCGTACGCGAGCGCTGGAAAGGCGTCTTGTTCTGCCTGATCATCGCCATTCCCGCGACGTTGCTCGGCAAACAGGTTGAGGTGGTCGGCGGGCCGGTGTTTGCCATTCTCTTTGGCATGGTCCTGGCGCTCGTCTTTCCCAAGAAACGTCGCGAACAGCTCGCCGCCGGCGTTACCTATACGTCCAAAAAAGTCTTGCAGTACGCGGTTATCCTGCTTGGCTTTGGCATGAACCTCTCCCAGATTCTGTCCAAGGGCGCCCAGTCGCTGCCGATTATCGTGGCGACAATCTCGACCTCGCTTGTCATCGCCTTTGTGCTCTGCCACGTTATGAACGTGCCGGGTAAGATCGCGACGCTTGTGGGTGTGGGTTCGTCGATTTGCGGCGGTTCGGCCATCGCCGCGACCGCACCCGTCATCGATGCCGACGATCGCGAGATTGCCCAGGCTATTTCGGTCATCTTCCTGTTTAACGTTATCGCGGCGCTCGTGTTTCCGACGCTCGGCGGCATGCTCGGGCTGACCAACGAGGGCTTTGGCCTGTTTGCCGGTACCGCCATCAACGACACCTCGTCCGTAACGGCTGCGGCGAGCGCTTGGGACAGCATGCATCCCGGCGCCAATGTGCTCGAGAGCGCCACGGTGGTCAAGCTCACCAGGACGCTGGCCATCATTCCCATCACGCTGGCGCTTGCTTGCTGGCAGATGCATCTGGCGCGCAAGGCCGGCGGTGACGCCAAAAGCACGTTCTCCCTTAAACGCGCGTTTCCCATGTTCGTGCTGTTCTTTGTGCTGGCGAGCGTGATCACTACGGTGCTTCAGCTTCCTGCATCCATTACGGCGCCCATCAAGGAGCTGTCGAAGTTCTTTATTGTGATGGCCATGGCGGCTATTGGTTTTAATACCGATATCGTCGAGCTGGTAAAAAAGGGCGGCAAGCCCATCGCATTGGGCTTTTGCTGCTGGATTGGCATTGCGTGCATGAGTTTGGGAATGCAACACGTGCTGGGAATCTGGTAGAGAAGTAGCTTGTTTGCGTGCTGCGTGCTGGTGAGCGCATTCTCACGGTGGAGCGATAGGAGCTCTTGCGGGTATGGCTTGTCCGCAGGTTTATAAGTCCCGAAGAGCTCTTATCGCCCCGCCAGGATGGCGATGCGGGGCAACACCTATACTCGCAGGACGGCGCTTTCTGCCCTATAGTGTTTGGTGAGCAATATCGTTCAATTTTGAAACACTCGGTCGTGCGACCGTCGGCGGTTGCACGTCGCTGCGGACAGGGGCAAATAATGGATAGCGATGCCAGGCTGAACATCTTGACCGAGGCCCTGGCTGCTGCCGGGGCCTCGGCATTGGCAATCGATGCGCGTGGGGACGTCGCGATCTCGACCATGAATGACGCGGCGCTCGAGCGGGATGTGGCGGCTTTTGTCGCTGAGCGCCTCGACCGTATAGGAGACGGCGCGCGTCTGGTTATGGGGCGTGCGGGTACGCGCCTGAGCCTGACCGTTCGCCCCACCGACAAAGAGGGCGGGGACCTTTGGGTCGTCGTGGTCCGCGAGGTGCGCGGCGCCGCGGCGCATGCGGGCATCGAGTGGCTCAACGCCGACGAGGTTGAGGCCCGCTACGAATCGAGCGCGTACGGCATCGTTGAGGGGGCGGCCTCGGTGGCTGCGCCGGTTGCCGAGAGCTATGCGCGCGGCGTGCCCCTTATGTTCGAGGGCGAGCTGGGAGCGGGTCAGGTTGAGATCGCCAAGCGCCTCTATCTGGATGGCCCTTTTGCCGATCAACCCTTTGTTTCCGTCGCGCTCGATGAACTCACCGAGCGCGGTTGGCGCCATGTGCTCAAAAGCGCCGAATCGCCGTTGTTCCAAACGGGGCTGACCCTTTGCATTGAGGGCTGGAATGCGGTTGGCCCCCAGCGCCTCCGCGAGCTGGTTTCCACGATGACCGACACCGCGTTGGCGACGCGCTGCCATGTGGTGCTGACGGCGAATGACATGCCGGGCGGCGGCGAAAGTGATCAAGCCGCCTTTGTGACCGAGCGCTTCGCCTGTGCGGTGAGCGTGGCGCCGGCAATCGCCGAGCAGGGGGCCGCGTCGACGAAGGTTGCGCGCTATTTGGAATATCTCGCTGATGCATTTGGGACGGCAACGCCCGCGCTGTCTGCCGCGGCGACGAAGACGCTCGATGCTTACCGCTGGCCGCGCAACTATCTGCAGCTCCGCGAGGTCTCGGAACGACTGTATATATTGGTGGGGGCGGGCGCGGTGGACCGCGCTGTGGCGGAGGAAGTGCTCGCCCAAGAGGACGTGATTAAGACCGCAACCTTTGGCGCCCCGACGCTCGAAAGCGACCTGTATATCCTGCGACCGCTGGCCGATACCGAGCGAGATATCGCGCATCTGGTTGTAGATCATCTCCACGGCAACCGAACCCGTGCGGCGGAGGTACTGGGCATAAGCCGTACAACGCTGTGGCGCTTGCTGAAGGACGATGACCGTTGAGCGAGGCGCCCGTGACCGCGCGCGACGCGTGTGCTACAGTCCAAAGCGTTATTGTTTCGATTTGGTTACGGCGTGCGAGGGCATATGGCTGAGACTTCAAAACCGAGCCGCAGAAGGCGGAGTGCCGCGCCGGTCAACCGACGCACGACATCGGTGACGTGGGGTAAACACGCCTCGGGGTTTGACGGCTCGTTCAAGCGCACTAAATACGGCTATCCTTCGACAAGCGCCCGCTTGGCAATGCAGGCAGAGTCCTCGCTGTGGGGCCGCAAACGCGTGGTGGGCTCAAAGCTCAAGCACGACGGCACGCTTGGTTACATCAGTCGCGGGGCGGCTCGCCGCAGCGGGCTCAACCCGGCTGGTTGGCATCGTTATGTGCCGATCGTGGCCGTCGTTGCAGTGATCGTCATCGCACTCGCTGCGCTTGGCTACGCCGGCGGTGGCGCCAACTTGGACGCGGTGTTTAAATCGCCCGAGCTCGCGCATGCAGGCACAGAAGTTATCGAGGGCGCTCAGACCCAGACGGGTGTCGCGCCCCAGCGCGGTATCGTCGCGGCGGCCTCCACCATCGCCGATGCGCAAAAGGACGAAGATAAGCAAGGCGACGACGCCGAAACGGCCCAGACGAACGAAACGACGACAACGGCGACGTCAATATAAGTTGCGAGTGGGGTAGCTAAAATAGCCCCGTCCCAAATTAGCTACCCCTGCTGACGTTCCTGTACTATTTCACGTACACCACGTTGTTGCGGCGCGGCTTTGCCTCGGGTAGCGTGTCCTCGGCATAGCCCAGAATGCAGTGACCGACACCGCGCAGGCTGCCGTCGGCGGGCAGGCCCCAGCTGGCCAGCAGCTCCAGGCCCTCGGGCGAGT
>CATZIX010000016.1:0-26519 GCA_958420205.1 uncultured Collinsella sp.
CCAAGGGCCTGCAGCTCGTCTTTGCCGTCCTGCTGATGGTCCTGGGCCTCATCGTCGCCGTCAACTGCCTCAAGGAGTTCTTCGGCAAGGAGGCTGGCTCCATGCCTGATGAGGAGCCCGAGTGGTCCGAGATGGGCAAGGCCGAGTACGGTCGCGCCGCTGCCGCCGAGGCTCCCGCTGACGCCGAGGCCGCCAAGGCCTAGTCGGTCGGACGGGTTGAATCTCCCATCCATTTGACTCGGAAAGACCGGGTCCGCGACTTCGCGGGCTCGGTCTTTTTTCATGCAAAAGCGGGTGACGCTCGAGTGTTCTCGCAGATGTTTTGCGTGGATAAGGGCGCGCGTTGTACCATATAGACGTATATGTGTGCATATGAAAGGGGCCCCGTGGCCAAGACGGTATATTCCGATAACCAACAAAATGTCGATGCTCTGGCTGAGCGCCTGAGCAGCCAGACGTCGCTTTCTGCTGAGCGTGCCAAGCTGGTTGCCTACGACCTGCTTTGCCGCAAGGCGCTCAAGATTAAGTCGAGTGCGCTGGCGCAGATTTTCCGCTCCGTCGATAAGGAGTGCGACACCAAGGCGATGCGCGATGAGCTTATCGCGGCAAAGATCGTGACCAAGATCGAGGGTAGCGGCATTAACGGGCGCCCGGCGTTCTATACCATCAATGCCGAGATTAACGATGCCCAGGAGCGGCCCGTCGAGGTTGCCGAAGAGGCCGTCGAGGACGTTGTCGAGGCGCCCGCTTCGGTGGAAACGGCTCCGCGCGAGCATGTCGATACCGACGAGCTGCTTGACGAGAGCGTCGTTCGCGCCTTTACGGCCAAGGCCGGCCGCGGCGGTTTTGGCGGGAGTGGCAAGCGCGATGCGCAGCGCCGCGCCCAGCAGGAGCGCTTCCGTCGCGCCGTTGCTCAAAAGGGTGAGACGGATGCTGAGGCTGTTGAGACCGAGGTTGCTGCCGAGTCGCAGAAGCCCGCGAGGGAGCAAAAGCCCGTGGAGGCCCAAGAGCCCAAGCGTCGTCGCGGTGCTCACTTTAAGACTGCACAGCAGGATGCCGCGCGTGAGGTTGAAGAGTCTTCTGAGGTTGCAGACGATGTTGAGGAGTCTGCCAAGAAGGCTCCGGGTTCGTGTCGTCCTGGTCGCGGTTTTGCGGGACGTGCATATCCCGTAAAGCGTCAGGAGAAGGGCGAGTCGGTTTCGACCACCCAGGACGAGAAGACCGTTGAGCCGGTGGCTCGCGAGCAGAAGCCTGTTGAGCCGCAGCTTGAGGTTGATGCCGAGGCCAAGGGCCAGCAGCCTACTGATGAGCAGGCGGAGCAGGGCGCGTCGAGCAAGCCTCGCCGCCGTCGCCATCGTGGGGGCCGCAGTTCCCATGCCGAGACTGCAACCGAGAAGACCACGCCGCAGAACGAGGATGCGAAGGCCGAGGTTTCTTCGGGGCAGCCTAAGCGCCAGCCGGCGAAGGAGAGCAAGTCCGTTCGTCCGCAGAAGCAGGCGTCCTTGCCGAAGCACGAGCGCAATTCCCAAGGCGATTCTAAGCGCAAGTCTCAGAAGAAGCCGGAGTCTACCGCAGCAGATACTGCTGCCCAGCAGCCCAAGTCGGCAGTCCACGGCGAGGTCTCGGCGTTTGCCCTTGCCCGCGTTTTAGGCAGGCAGCTGCTCAAAGTTGTCCCTACGCCTACGGCGCTCTCTAAGATCAAGGAGCAGCAGACACAGATCGTAAAGGTCGAGGGCAAGGACGGCAAAAAGGCTCCGCAGCGCACTCAGCACAACGAGATGTCCAACCGCAAGATTGCCGAGGAAATCGCAATCATCCAGGCTTGGATCGAGCAGAACCGAGGTGCCGATACGCCGGTTGCCTCGCGCCGCCAGCGTGCCTACCAGATCTTTAACGACGAGAAGGCTTTTGACGGCAAGCACGGTGAGCGCTTGATCAGGCGTATGACCGAAAAGGGCATCAGCATGCAGGCGATCAAGGTCGCCCCCAATCGCCCCGTGCACTTTACGGGCTTCTTTACGCTGGGCGCCGACAAGCCGTTCATTATGGTCGAGAACCTGGACACCTACGACGAGATCGTCAAGCTGCTGCGTGGCCGCAAGCACGCCAAGCTCTTTGGCATCAAGGTGGGCGGCGTGATTTTTGGCGGCGGATGCAAGGCGAGCGTCTCGCATGCCTTGGACGATTATCTGGCCGAGATTGGCTATCGCTTTAACTACGTCTACTACGTAGGCGATATCGATCGCGAGGGCGCACGCATCGTCGAACAGGCTCGCAATGCCAATGTGGTTGAGATTCGCCTGCATGCCGGCATGTACCGCGCCATGCTCGCCGAGCATAAGCGTCGCGTGAAGGCCGGCGGCGAGTGCGAGCCCGCGGCTGCCAACCAGGGCGTGCCGCAGAACCTGGCAGCGACGATCAAGGATCTGCCCATGGTTACGCGCGTGCAGTTCCGCAATGTGCTGCGCGAGGGCGGACGCATTCCGCAGGAGATTCTGATGACCGCCGACTATCGGGATGGCGACTCGGGAAGCTTCGACCGCATGCTCAACAATTAGGGACGCGGGATCCCGACGGGCGGGGACACCGAATTAGGTTTCCTGCTCTACAGTCCTGCTCACGACGGAGGCCACATTAAGTGGCCTCCTGTTCGTGCGGAACTCGCGATAAACCTAATTCGGTGTCCCCGCCCGTCGGGGCCCCGCGGCACTTCGTAGATGGCGGCTCGCTTTTCGGAACTGGGCTGATATTTTCTAGATGTAAGGCGCTCTTGGTCCTAATGGGCCTGGGGCGCCTTCGCGTTTTCTCAGCTCCGCACCCTTGCGGGTTCGAATCCCTCCGCTTGCCCACATAAAAGCGCCCTGGGCCGTTATGGGCTCAGGGCGCTCAGTTTTAATGGCTGGGACGGAGGGATTCGAACCCCCAACAGCCGGCACCAAAAACCGGAGTTCTACCGTTGAACTACGTCCCAATGCGTGGTGTTGCCCAAAAGCAACTCGTTTAGTTTACCTAATCTGCGAGGGCATCGCAAACGCCATCGAGCAGGCGTACGGCGAGTGTCTGCGCGTCGCTGGCCGTGAAGGTGCCGTTGTAGCGCGTCATGCCCGTGAGCTCAATGCGAATGCGTGCCGGCTTCTGCTGTGCGGCGACATTGGCAGTGCGGATGCGCTGGGCCAGGTTGTGGCACTCGGCGAGGGCAATCGTGGCGCGCGGTGCGGCGTCGGCGGGCAGCTCGTCGCTTGCGATCTCGAGCACCAGGTCAACGTCGGTTGGGACCTCGGAGTCGCAGAGCATCATGCCGCTGTTGTCGGTCGTTGCCGTGGCGATATTCCACATGCGCGACGCAACACTGCGTGCGATGGGGTCCTCGCCGATAACGGCAATCTGGAAGCGCTCGAGCACGTTGGCGGCGCGAGCAAAACCGATGCGGGACTCGGCTTCGGTGACCGAGGGCTTGCCCTCCCACACATGGTGCAGGCGGTTGATGTAGGCGTAGGTGTCCTGGAAGGCCATGCCGTCGGCAAACAGGCCGACATTTTCCTGGAACTGCTGCAGGGCGGCCTCGGTATGCGGGCCAAAGTAGCCGTCGTCTTCGCCACAGGCAAAGCCCAAAACGTTGAGAGCGCGCTGCAGGGCCTGCACATCGGCGCCATGGAAATTGGGCATGCGCAGATAGAGGGTGCGGTCGCCCAGCTTATACGAAGCGTCTACAAGGGCGCTCCAACAGGGGATATCGACGGCATGACCGGCAGCAAGGCCGCTGTCGAGCCTGAAGGTGCTGACGGCCTGCTCAGTGGTGGCTCCAAAGTACTTGTCGGTGACTTCGGCGGCATCAATCGTGTAGCCGAGCTGTAGGAGACGAGACTGCACGTCCTCGACGGCTGCTCCTTGCATGCCCGTTGTAATAGGTTCCATGAACGAACCCCTTTCGGCGTACCATTCGTACTATTTGAGCGTCTGTCGGATAGACAACGCAAAGGGATGCATAAACATGCACTCAACAGTGTAGCAAGTTGTGCCTAAATACGCTGCTGACAGGTTTTATAACCCCCGTTAGTTAAGACGCTCCACAAAGAAATCTGCCATGGAGAGGAACAGCTCGCGTGCGTGCGGATCAAGCTCAACGTTCTCGATGGCCGCTTTGGCCTTAGCGGTCAGGTCGAGCGCGTAAGTGTGGGCGTAATCGATGGAGCCGGTCTCCTGGAAGATCTCCACGGCGCGTGCGAGCTGCGCGGGATCATCGGTGCCTGAGGAAAGAATCGCCTCGACCTCGTCGTGGTGGCGCTCATCAGAGAGGGCGTGTACGGCGACAAGCGTGCGCTTGCCCTCGGTGATGTCGGTGCGGAAGTCCTTGTTGGCGGCTTCCTTAGTGCCGACAAGGTTGAGCAGGTCGTCCTGAATCTGAAAGGCAAGGCCTGTGTGCAGGCCAAAGGCGCGCAGCGCTTCGATTTGCTCATCGCTGCCGCCGCCGATAATGGCTCCGGCGGCAAGCGGCGTTGCTCCGCTGTAAAACGCGGTCTTGTGCGTCGCCATGTCCAGGTAGTCATCAACCGAGATATCAAAGCGCCCGTCGCGGACCCAACCCAGGTCGAGTGCTTGACCCTCGATGGTGCGGACGATCATCTCGGTAAGCTCGTGGAGCACGCGCAGCTTCACGTCGGACTCCAGCGTAGGGTCGTCGAGAACCGTCTTGGTGACCATGGTGAGCGCCAGGTCACCACAATTGATGGCAAGGCCCGTGCCCTCGGTAAGGTGCATGCAGGGCTTGCCTCGACGAAGCTGTCCGTTGTCGGCGATGTCGTCGTGGATCAGCGCGCCCGACTGGAAATGCTCGATGGCCGCCGCGGCGCTGCGGGCACTCTCAAAGCTACCGCCCACTGCGGTTGCGGCGAGCATGCAGATAAGCGGGCGGTGGCGCTTGCCGGCGTTGGCCGTAAAAGCCGAGAGCGGCGCGTACAGGTAGCGCTCGATATCGGCAGAGGTCGCCTGTCCGTCAAAGAACGTGGCCAGATAGTCGTTAATCTGGTCAAAGTGCTGGGCTAAAAAGCTGGTAAACGGACTGGACACGGGTTCTCGCATTCTTTCTGAGGTTGCATTGATGCAATATGCAGACAACATATTGCCACATCAGGGCGTTTGGCGCGGCAGTTTTGGCGATTTAGGACAACGGGCGTGCGTTTGATGGAGTGTGCCTAAATCAGCCTAAAATGCTCGAGCGCCGCAACGACACCGTCATGATCGACGGTGTCGGTCACGTAATCGGCCTTATCCTTGAGATAGTCCGGCGCATTGCCCATGGCGATACCGACATCGACGGCGTTCATCAGCGAGACGTCATTGCTGGCGTCGCCGATGCCGTATACGGTTCCGTGGTGGGGATCGAGGGCGTCGAGTACAGACTGGATGCCCCCGCGCTTCGTGCATTCGCGGGGCGAGATTTCGGTTACCTCGAGTTCGAGCTCGTTAAAGCACAGCAGCGGCTCAAGTGCCTTATCTTGAGCGATGTGGTTGGCGAGCGATGTAGACATCAAGATCTTGTAGACACTGTAATGTTGCAGCTGCGTGACTGCGTCGCCCAGGGTGCGCGCGTATCCGGGGGCATCGGGCGCATCGGCACTCATGCGCACGACGCCGTTGAGGCCCTCAAAGCGGATGATCTCGCCCGATTGCTCAAGGTAGGGGGCAAGACGCTGCAGCATACTGGGCGTCATCGACAGATCGCGAATTGCGTGTCCGTTGATCTCGGCGTAACCGCCCGCAAGACAGACGATGCCGGTCCAAGGCAGCTCAAAAAGTTTGGGGTGGATGCAGCTGAGGGTACGTCCCGTGCAGATAAAGGCCATGTTGCCGTTGGCGACAAACTCGCGGATTGCCTGCGAAACCGCCTCGTTGGGATAGGGGGAGAGGTCCCGCTCGTCTTCGGGAAGGTCTTGGGCGAGCCTGGGGTCTTGCCAGGCGAGCGTTCCGTCGATATCGAAGAAGCAAATATCGCCGCGCTTATGGGCTGCGCTGGCGGCAGGGGAGGCCGAGGTGGTGGGCACAAATTCCGGCTCGAGGCCCATGATCTGGTCAAAATGCTCTTTAACGCGGGGAACGGAGATGCCGATAATCACCTGGGCGGTCTTGCCCGTAATGATGAGGCCCTTGGCGCCCACCGCGACAAACGACGCGTTATCTGCAACGATGGAAGGGTCTGCGACCTCGACGCGCAGGCGCGTGGCGCAGTTGGTTGCGCCCACGATATTGCCAACGCCACCTAAAAGCTGAATTACCCGCTCAGCGAGGACGTGATCTTGATCGGATCGACTATTGACCTCGTCATTGGGAGATTGCTCTTTGGCAAAGTCGCTTCCCGTTAAACAATCGATTGCCGCGCGATTGATGACATGATCCTCGCGGCCCGGAGTCTTAAGGTCATAGACCAAGATGAGTGCTCGAAAACTAACAAAAAAGATGAGGCTAAAGGCAAGGCCGATACCGAGCGCCAAAAGATAGGCACCGGCATGCGTGCGCATGAGCGGAATAAAGTTGAAGGCTGCCATCTCCATGAGGCCGCCCGAGAAGATGCCGACGATGCCAAAGAGATTCATGGCTGTGGCAAGGCAAGACGATAAGACGGCGTAGAGCAAAAAGAGCCCGGGGTGGGTGAACATAAAGAGAAACTCGAGTGGCTCGGTAACGCCGCAAACCACCGAGGCGATGATGGCGGGAACAAGGATGACCCTGAGGCCGGCGCGGCGCTCGGGTTTTGCGGTGGAGTAGAACGCGGCTGCGATGGCGGGAAGGCCAAAGAGCTTGACCCAGCCGGTGGCGGTAAAACCGGCCCACGGCGCAAGCTCATTAAGGGGGCGCGTGCTATGGGAGAGGATGGGGAGCAAGCTGCTCCATGTGGCGTAGATGCCGTCGTTAATGACCAGGTTGTCGTAGTAGATCGGCATGTAGAGCAGGTGGTGCAGCCCCATGGGCTCGAGCGCTCGCTCCAAAAACACAAAGATGCCCACGCCAAAGGGGCCGACGCTCGTAAGTGCATGGCGCAGCGTTTCGGTCATTGCGTATACGGAGGGCACGATGGCGGCCGAGATAGCGGCAAGGGCAAACACGGCAAAAAAGCTGATGAGGTAGACCAGCGAGGAGCCCGAGAAGGTGCCGAGCCAATCGGGAACCTTGGCATCGTAGAAGCGGTCATGGATGGCGACGACGGTTGCCGATACCACCAGCGGGCCGATAATGCCGGTGTCGAGCGTCTTGATGCCGTCGATGACGGTGATACCGTTGGCGGGGGTCAAAGATGACGGGTACTTAAGCCCAAGGTTGTCTCCGCTCGGCTTAATGATCTCGCTCAAAAAGAAGCAATAGGCAAAATAGGCCACGAGTGCCTCGAGGCAGCAGCGTGCCGGTTGCTTTTGGGCAAGACCGATAGGCAGCGCTACGGCAAAAAGGAGCGGGAGGCGTTTAAAGACCGTCCATGAGCCGCGCTGGATGATGGCCCAAAAAACGTACCAAGGGGTTCCGTATACGGCTAGATCGCCGACGATGTCCGCAGTCGTTGCGAGAGCGGAGACGCCGACCATGAGGCCCGATATAGAAAACAGCATGGCGGGAGCGAACATTGCCCCGCCAAAGCGTTGGATTTTTTGCAGCATGTTCTGCCTTCCGAATATCGAGGCGCGTTGCGCGTGGGGAAACGTTTAAACAATGGATTCATTGTAGAGGACCAGACGATTGTCGTGCCGGCAGTTTTGAGCGAAACCGATTTGGGCACGACAGAAACCGTCAACGGTTAAATCCTGTCGCTTTACCGATATTCGGTTTAAACAACTTTAAGAAATGCTATCGTGCCTAGCCGGAAATAAATAATGTAGAGGTGAAACAATGCCAAAAGCAATATACGAAGGAATCTACCGAGAAATACGCTCGCGCATCATTAATGGGACCTATGCGTTTCAGGAGATGCTGCCAACCGAAGCCGAGCTGACCGCGGAATTTGGCTGCACGCGCAATACCGTCCGCCGCGCTTTGAGCATGCTGGCCGACGGGATGTTTGTGCAGCCCATACACGGCAAGGGCGTGCGCGTTATTTGGCTTAAGGGCGAAACCGACATGTTGGGCGCACTCGAAGAGGTTGAGTCGTTTGGCGAATTTGCAAAGCGCAACAATGCCGTTGCATCGACGGACGTTAAGTCTTTTGAGCATTTGATTTGCACCGAGCAGCTCTCTCGTCGCCTGGGCTTTAAGGTGGGCGAGGAGTTGATTCGCGTGGTGCGTGTCCGAAGCCTTAACGGCAATGCGCGCCAAGTAGACCATGGTTACTTTTTGGAGTCGATCGCCAAGGGTCTGACGCCCGAGATCGCCGCAAAGTCAATTTACGACTATCTGGAGCACAAACGCGGCGTCAAGGTGATGGCGAGTCGCCGTACAGTGAGCGTCGAGCTTGCCAACGATGAGGACTGCAGCTACTTGGACCTTGGCAAATACAACTGTGTCGCCGTCATGGAGAGCCAGTCATACACCTCGGATGGCATTTTGTTCGAGGTCACGCACGCCCGTACGCATCCTGAGATCTTCCACTACCGCGTCAACTCCAAGCGATAGCCGGCTAGCTCGCAGCCTGACGAGGCTCATGCCCTCAAAGAGAAAACGCCCGGTCAAACCGACGATGCATCGGCTTGACCGGGCGTTTTCTCTGCATTCGATAACAAATAATTGTTTATACAAAACTTGTCAAGTATCAAGTTGAAATTACCGTTCACCGAAGTTTTTCTACCGCTCTAGTAATACTTGTTCAAACAACTAGCCAAATAGCGTATCGTTTAAATCAGCAAAAGGGGCAAAGTCCCCGAGCCAATCTCCGAAGGCGGCGGCAAAGGGTGCCGCCACGGTGTGAAAGGGTGGATTGTAATGAAGAACGAAATGAGCAGAAGGCAGTTCCTGGGCTTTGCTGGTTCCGCGGCTGCAGTTCTTGGTCTGGGCCTCGTGGGTTGCGGTGGTTCTGCCGGCTCCGGCTCCTCTGCTTCTGGTGACGCTGCCGAGGTCTACTTCCTCCAATTCAAGCCCGAGGTCGACAAGGAGTGGAAGGAGATCGCCAAGGCCTATAAGAAGGAGAAGGGCGTCGAGGTCAAGATCGTGACCGCTGCCTCCAACACCTACGAGGAGAAGCTCAAGTCCGAGATGTCCAAGAGCTCCGCTCCGACCCTGTTCCAGGTCAACGGCCCCACCGGTCTTAAGAACTGGAAGGATTACTGCGCCGACCTGTCCGATACCAAGCTCCGCGGTGAGCTCATTGACGACTCCCTGGCTCTGCAGTCCGACGGCAAGGATGTGTGCATCGACTGGGTTCAGGAGAGCTTCGGCATCATCTACAACAAGCAGCTGCTCGAGAAGGCTGGCTACAAGGCCGAGGACATCAACTCCTTCGACAAGCTGAAGGCTTGTGCCGACGACATCCAGGCCCGCAAGGACGAGCTTGGTGTCGAGGGTGCCTTCACTTCCGCCGGCATGGACGACTCCTCCAGCTGGCGCTACACCACCCACCTTGCCAACATGCCGCTCTACTACGAGTTTGAGAAGGAGCACAACCAGGAGGACGACGAGATCAAGGGTGAGTTCCTCGACAACTACAAGCAGATCTTCGACCTGTACATCACCGACTCCACCTGCGATCCTTCGCAGCTTGCTTCCAAGACCGGCGACGACGCCACCAACGAGTTCGCAACCGGCAAGGCCGTCTTCTACCAGAACGGCTCTTGGGCCTACTCTGACCTCGTCAAGGCCGGCATGACCGACGATCAGATTGGCATGATGCCGATCTACATCGGTGTTGACGGCGAGGAGAACCAGGGCCTGTGCTCCGGCGGCGAGAACTACTGGTGCGTCAGTTCCCAGGCTTCCGAGGATGCCCAGAAGGCCACCGAGGACTTCATGTATTGGTGCGTCACCGCTGACACCCCGACCAGCATCATCGCCGACAAGATGGGTCTGACCGCTCCGTTCAAGAGCGCCAAGGAGACCACCAACGTCTTCTCGCAGCAGGCCGTTGCCATGGCCAAGGACGGCAAGAAGACCGTCGCTTGGGACTTCGTCTACATTCCCTCCGAGGAGTGGAAGAAGAACCTCAAGCAGGCTCTGATTGCCTACGCTGCCGATAACAGCAAGTGGGACGGCGTCAAGAACGCCTTCGTCGATGGCTGGAAGACCGAGAAGGCCGCTTCCGAGTAAGCAGTTGCTGCCCAAGCTATCTGATTAGCGACAGGGGGCGGGCAGACGTTGGTTTGCCCGCCCCCTGCATATTGAAAGGACCCTTTTATGGGCAAAGCACTCAAGCGCTGGTGGCCGCTCTTTATGCTGCCCACGTGCCTGGCGTTTATGATCGGGTTCGTGATCCCTTTTATCCAGGGCTTCTATCTCTCGTTCTGCCAGTTTATTATCATTAGTAACGCGCACTTTGTCGGTATCGAGAACTACGTGCGCGCGCTGTCCGATCCGCAGTTCTCCACGTCGTTCTTCTTTACCGTGGCGTTTGCCTTCCTGTCGACGGTGCTCATCAACGTGATCGCCCTGGCCATTGCGCAGGCGCTCACCCGCAAGGCGCTCAAAGGCACCAACATCTTCCGTACGATCTTCTTTATGCCTAACCTGATCGGCGGCATCGTGCTGGGCTACATCTGGCAGATTCTGATCAACTGCCTGCTCTCCAACGTGGGCGCCCAGCTCATCGCCCTTAACTCTGCTGCTGGCTTCTGGGGCCTTATCATCCTGACCCTGTGGCAGCAGGTCGGCTACATGATGATCATCTACATCGCTGGTCTGCAGTCCATTCCGTCCGACTACATCGAGGCCGCCAAGGTCGACGGCGCTACGGCATGGCAGACGTTTTGGAAGGTTAAGATCCCTAACCTGATGCCGACCATCACCATCTGCCTGTTCCTGTCCATCACCAACGGCTTTAAGCTGTTCGACCAGAACCTCGCCCTTACCGGCGGCGCCCCCGCGCACTCCACCGAGATGCTCGCCCTGAACATCTACAACACGTTCTATTCGCGTGCCGGTATCGCATGGCAGGGCATTGGTCAGGCCAAGGCGGTTATCTTCTGCATTCTGGTCGTGGCCATCTCCATGATCCAGCTTAAGGCCACGAGGTCCAAGGAGGTGCAGCAGTAATGAAACGCGATAAGGTTATCAACCGCGCGCTCTCGATTTTCTTTACGATCCTGTCGCTCGCGTGGATCTACCCCGTGTTCATGATTGCGCTTAATTCTTTTAAGAAAGCGACCGCAATCAGCACCACCACGGCATTCGATCTGCTCACGCCCGAGACGTTCAACGGCCTCGCAAACTACATGCACGCCCTTAACGAGCAGGGCTTTGCCTCGGCATTTATGTACTCGCTCATCATCACGGTCACGTCGGTCGTGCTGATCTTGGTGTGCTGCTCCATGTGCGCTTGGTACGTGGTTCGTGTCAACAACAAGATCTCGAACTTCTTCTATTACCTGTTCGTGTTCTCGATGGTCGTGCCGTTCCAGATGCTCATGTTCACGCTGTCCAATTTGGCGGACCGCATCGGCTTCAACACGCCGTTCAACATCTGCTTTATCTACCTCGGCTTTGGCGCGGGCCTGGCGGTCTTTATGTTCGCCGGTTTTGTAAAGAACATCCCGCTCGAGATCGAGGAGGCGGCCATGATTGATGGCTGCAACCCGGTCCAGGTGTTCTTTAAGATCGTCCTTCCCATCATGAAGCCCACCTATCTTTCGGTCGGCATCCTCGAGACCATGTGGGTCTGGAACGACTATCTGCTGCCCTACCTTACGCTCGACTCCACCAAGTACAAGACCATTCCTATCTTGATCCAGTACTTCCGCGGCGGCTACGGCCACGTCGAGCTCGGCCCCATGATGGCTTGCATCATGATGGTCGTTATCCCCATCGTTATCATGTACATCCTCTGTCAGAAGTACATCATCGACGGCGTGGTGGCAGGTGCCGTCAAGGGCTGATGCCGTAACTGTTTTGCAAGTTTCTGCGGTGCCCCTCAGCGCGGCGCCGCATATCGAAAGGTAGAGACATGGCCGAGATCGTTCTCAAACATGTTCAGAAGGTGTATCCCAACAACGAGTCAAAAAAGAAGGGCTTCTTTGGCAAAAAGAAGAAGACCGAGGAGAAGAAGCACAACCTCAAGGTTACCGAGGACGGTGTGCTCGCTGTAGAGGACTTCAACCTCACCGTTCACGACCAGGAGTTCGTCGTCCTCGTTGGCCCCTCTGGCTGCGGTAAGTCCACGACGATGCGCATGGTCGCCGGCCTGGAGGACATTACCTCGGGCGATGTGCTCATCGACGGCAAGCGTGTCAACGACGTGGCGCCCAAGGACCGCGACATCGCCATGGTGTTCCAGAGCTACGCTCTGTACCCCAATATGACGGTGTACGAGAACATGGCATTTACGCTCGAGCTCAAGAAGGTTCCCAAGGACGAGATCGACCGCAAGGTTCGCTCTGCTGCCGAGATTCTGGGCATTACCGAGTACCTCGACCGTAAGCCCAAGGCGCTCTCCGGCGGCCAGCGCCAGCGTGTCGCTATCGGCCGCGCCATCGTGCGTGACCCCAAGGTCTTCCTGATGGACGAGCCGCTGTCCAACCTGGACGCCAAGCTTCGTAACCAGATGCGTGCCGAGCTCATTAAGCTGCGCCACGAGATCAAGGGCACGTTCATTTATGTTACTCACGACCAGACCGAGGCTATGACCCTCGGTGACCGTATCGTGGTCATGAAGGACGGCGTCGTCCAGCAGATCGCCACGCCGCAGGAGGTCTTCAACCATCCCGCGAACATCTTCGTCGCCGGCTTCATCGGCGTGCCGCAGATGAACTTCTTCGATGCCCAGCTGGTGCGCTCGGGCAACGGCTTTACCGTCAAGACCGAGGATATGAACGTGGCGCTCGCCCCCGAGACTTGCGCTCAGCTTGCCCTCAACTGGGACGGCGGCGACGTGAAGGAGATTACGGCCGGCGTGCGTCCCGAGCAGATCCTGCTTGCCGACAAGGGCGAGGAGGGCGCGCTCCAGGGTACCGTCGAGGTGACCGAGCTCATGGGCTCGACCGAGCATGTCCACGTGACCGCTCCCGACGGCCAGTTTGTCCTGATTATCCCCGTCGTCGACCTCGAGGCCAAGGGCGCGCTCAAGGCTGGCGACACCATCTGGTTCAAGTTCGAGAAGAACGCGACCCACCTCTTCGATAAGGTCTCTGGCAAGAACCTTATCTAGGCCCGGTGCATCCAGGCCCTCCCTTTGGGCGACTGCGGTATTGCCATCCTTTTGCCGCGGTCACATATAAGGCTCCCCTCCCGTCCACTGGGCGAGAGGGGAGCCTTTCTTTGTGTTGGGGTTGTCTGGCCGGTCGTTTGTCTCGATCTGTAACAGGTAGGGCCGATTTCGGACGTTAGATGTTACAGATCGAGACGGTCCCGCTGAGCTAACCATTTCATCTAAATCTGTAACACCAAAGGTGAATTTCAGCTGCTAGATGTTACAGATTGAGATAAACCCAAGGGGAGGGGCCGGTATGTCTCAATCTGTAACAGCTGGGACCGTTTTTACCGAGTAGCTGTTACAGATCGAGATTGTTTGGTCGAGTCGGGTCACAGGGTAACGTGCGGGCACAAAAAACGGAGCCGTGTTGCCACGACTCCGCTTTCAAGAGGATGGGTAAAGGAAACGAAATTAGCTCAGGTGCCAAATCTCGTCGTTGTACTGGGAAATGGTGCGGTCGGACGAGAAGGTGCCGGCGTTGGCAATATTGATGAGCGTCTTGCGCATCCAGGTGTCCTGGTCCTCATAGTCGGCCAGCACGCGCTCCTTGGTCTGGATGTACTCCTCAATGTCGAGCAGGGCCATAAACCAGTCCTTGCCCTTAATGTCATCGTGCAGGCGCTGCAGGCGCTCGGCGTTGCCGGTCGCCATAAAGGCCGGGTTGGTGATGAAGTCCACCAGCAGTTTAATACCGGGCTTGCGGTAGAGCACACCGGCGTCATAGGTGCCGTCGGCATAGAGCTGCTCGACCTGTTTGGACGAGGCACCAAAGGTGTAGATGTTCTCGTCGCCCACGAGCTCGGCAATCTCCACGTTGGCGCCGTCAAGCGTGCACAGGGTTAGGGCGCCGTTGAGCATGAACTTCATGTTGGAGGTGCCGCTCGCCTCCTTGGAGGCCAGGCTGATCTGCTCGGAGATGTCAGCGGCGGGGATCACGCGCTCGGCGGCGGTGACGTTGTAGTTCTCGATCATGACAACCTGCAGGTAGGGAGCCACGTCGGGGTCGTTTGCAATCCACTGCGACAGCGTCAGAATCAGATGGATGATGTCCTGCGCGATAGTGTAGGCAGGCGCCGCTTTGCCGCCAAAGATGATGGTGACGGGGTGCTTAGGTCTGTTGCCGTTCTTGATATCGAGGTACTTCCAGATGATGTAGAGCGCGAGCATCTGCTGGCGCTTGTACTCGTGGATGCGCTTGACCTGGACGTCGATGATGGCGTTGGAGGGAATGGTCACGCCCTGCTCGAGCGCCATGAACTGGCGCATGATGGCCTTGGCCTCGACCTTGGTGGCGGCCAGGCGCTCAAGAACGTCCTTGTCGTCGGCGAACTTGGCGAGTTTGCTCAGATCGCCGGTGCTGCGCCAGTCGGTGCCGATCACATCGTCGAGCAGGCTGGCGAGCGCGGGGTTGGCCCCATGGATCCAGCGGCGGAAGGTGATGCCGTTGGTCTTGTTGGAGAACTTCTCGGGATAGATCTCGTAGAACGGATGAAGCTCGGTGTCCTCCAGGATCTTGGTGTGGAGGGCGGCTACGCCGTTGATGGAGAAGCCAAAGTGGATGTCCATGTGGGCCATGTGGACGGTATCGTGTTCGTCGATGATGGCGACGCGCGGGTCATCGTGCTCGGCCTTCGCGATCTCATCGAGCTTGACGATAATGTCGGCGATGGCAGGGGAGACCTTCTGCAGGCTGGCGAGCGGCCACTTCTCGAGCGCCTCGGCAAGAATCGTGTGGTTAGTGTAGGCGACCATGGAGCGTACGATGGTCACGGCCTCGTCAAACTCGATGCCATGCTCGGTGGTGAGCAAGCGAATGAGCTCGGGGATGACCATGGTGGGGTGCGTGTCGTTAATTTGGACCACGGCATAGTCGGCCAGATCGTGCAGGTTGCTGCCGCGCTCGACGGCCTCGTCGATCAGGAGCTGGGCGGCGTTGCTCACCATGAAGTACTCCTGATAGATGCGAAGTAGGCGGCCCTGCTCGTCGGAATCGTCGGGGTAGAGGAACAAGGTGAGGTTCTTGGCGATCTCGGTCTTGTCGAAGTCGATGGAGCTGCCGGGGACCAGGCCGTCGTCGACGCTCGCCAGGTCGAACAGGCGCAGGCGGTTCTTGGTGGGCTGGCCGTAACCGGGCACATCGATGTTGACGAGCTTGGAAGTAACGGCAAAATCGCCGAACTCGACGGTGTAGGAGCGGTCATCGTCGACTAGGATGTCCTGCTCACCGAGCCACTCGTCGGGGACGGCCTTCTGCTGGTTGTCGACAAAGCGCTGACGGAACAGACCGTAGTGATAGTTGAGGCCCACGCCATCGCCGGTCAAGCCCAGCGTGGCGATGGAATCCAGGAAGCATGCGGCCAAGCGGCCCAGGCCGCCGTTGCCGAGTGACGGCTCGACCTCGAATTCCTCGATCTTGTTGAGGTCGTGGCCTGCGGCGGTGAGCTGGTCCTTAACCTCGTCGTAGATGCCGAGGTCGATCATGTTGTTGATGAGCAGCTTGCCGATCAAAAATTCGGCGGAAATGTAATAGAGCTTTTTCTTGCCGTTGTTGAGCGGGCGGGCGGCGGAGCGCTCCTGCACGAGTTTGACCAGCAGCTTGTAAATGCGACGGTCGTCGAGCTGCTCGAGCGAGGTGCCAAAAGACTGCTCGGCGAGTTCCATGAGGTTAATTTGGGGCATGTTTTCTCCTGTGATGGGTTGTTTCATGTCTGCAATTCATAAGAAGCCCGCGCGAGGGGATTGGGGTGGCCTCGCGCGGGAAAAGCAAGCGCGTCCGCACGGTGGGGAGGGGTCGGGCGCGGTGGCTCCTATTGAGGAAGCTCGATTTCGGCTTCCGACGGGATGCGGAAGTAGGTCTCGGTCCAGTCGGTGAGTTTGTGCTCGAGCTCGCGGGTGATGGCGCCGTCGAGCATGCGCCAGGTCCAGTTGCCGCCCAGCGTGGCAGGGGTGTTGATGCGCGCCTCGTTGCCCAAGTTGAGCAGGTCCTGCATGGTGTAGATGCACGTGTCGCTCACGCTGGCGGCGATGGTGCGATTGAGTGCATCTGCCATGGGTTCGCCGGCCTGCTGATGGGTGTACAGGGCTGCCTGCTCGCGCTGACGCGGGGTGGCCGTTCCCTCAAACCAACCGCGCGCCGTCTCGTTGTCGTGGGTGCCCACATAGGCGACGGTGTTGGCGATGTAGTTATGCGGCAGGTAGTACGAGTTGGTGCCCTCAAAGGCAAACTGCAGGATCTTCATGCCGGGGAAGCCCGAGTTGTCGCGCATGTCGATGACGCCGGGGGTGAGGAAGCCCAGGTCCTCGGCGATGATGGGCAGCGTGCCGAGCTTTTCCTCGAGCGTCTTGAAGAACTTGAGGCCGGGACCCTGCGTCCACGAACCGTAGGACGAATCGGGCGAGGAGAACGGCACCTCCCAATAGGCCTCGAAGCCGCGGAAGTGATCCAGGCGGATGACGTCGTACATGTCGAGGGCGGCGCGAATGCGGCCCTCCCACCAGGAGAAGCCGTCGGACTCCATGGCGTCCCAGTCGTAGATGGGGTTGCCCCAGTACTGGCCGGTGGCCGAGAACTGGTCGGGCGGCGTGCCGGCGACGCTCACGGGATTGCCGGCGGCGTCGATCTTAAAGAGCTCAGGCGTCGCCCACATCTCGACGGAGTCACGCGAGACATAGATGGGCAGGTCGCCGATGATGAGAATGTCGCGCTCGTTGGCATAGGCCTTGAGGCGGCTCCATTGGCGGTCGAAGAAATACTGCGTCATCTGGTGGTAGAGCATGCGCGCGGGATGGGCGGCGCAGACCTTGGCAGATGCTTCGCCGCGGGTGCGCAGTTCTGCGGGCCACTCCCAAAACGCCTCGAGTCCGCACTCCTCTTTGACGGTCATGAACTCGCAGTAGGGGATGAGCCAGTCCTCGTTGGCCTGGATAAAGTCATCGAAATCGGCCGGCTTGTCGGCAGCAAAGCGCTCGGCGGCGCGGTCGAGAATCTGACGGCGGCCGCCAAAGATAGCACCGTAGTCGACATTGCTGGGGTCGGATCCCAGGTACACGCCATCGATATCGCGCTGCTCCAGATACCCTGTCTCGATAAGCTCGGCAAAGTCGATAAAGTTGGGGTTGCCTGCGCGGGCCGAGAACGACTGATAGGGCGAATCGCCATAGCTGGTCGTCGTAAGGGGCAGAATCTGCCAGTAATGTTGTTTGCACGAGGCGAGAAAATCGACGAAGTCGTAGGCATTCCAGCCAAAGCCGCCGATTCCGTATGGTCCGGGCAGAGATGAGACGGGCATGAGGACGCCGCTTGCACGCTCCATGAATGCGCTCACCAACCTTCTTGTTGTGGGGTCGGCCTGCCGATGGGTGTGCAGTCCGCCTCCGATGTTCTGATTCGATACGCCTATTGTAAAACATGTTGTTTAAACATGTACAGGCAAGATAAAAAAGTTGGTCGATTTTCGGCGAATGGTTACATGCCATGAAAAAGCCCCGACCTCACAACGTGAGATCGGGGCAAGAGCGGTATGTAGGTTTTTGCTACTCGGCGTCGGCGAAGCCATTGGGGTTGTGGCTCTGCCAGTTCCAGCTATCGCGGCACATGTCCGCGATGTCGTACTGGGCCTTCCAGCCCATCATGCGCTCGGCCTTGGAGGCATCGCACCAGTTGGCAGCGATGTCGCCGGCGCGGCGCTCGCGGATCACGTAGGGCAGCTCCTTGCCACAAGCCTTGGAGAAGGCGGCGACGACCTCGAGTACCGAGGTGCCGGTGCCGGTGCCCAGGTTAAAGATCTCGACGCCGGTTTTGCCGTTCATCCAGTTAAGGGCGGCAACGTGACCAGAGGCCAGATCGCACACGTGGATGTAGTCGCGCACGCCGGTGCCGTCGGGGGTGGGGTAGTCGTTGCCAAAGACCTGAACGGCCTCGAGCTTGCCCACGGCGACCTGGGCGACATAGGGCACCAGGTTGTTGGGGATGCCCTTGGGGTCCTCGCCGATCAGGCCCGACGGATGAGCGCCGATGGGGTTGAAGTAACGGAGCAGCACGACGTCCCACTCGGGGTCGGCGGTGTGGACGTCCATAAGGATCTGCTCGATCATCCACTTGGTCCAACCATAGGGGTTGGTCGCGGGCTTCTTAGGATCCTCCTCGGTGACGGGCGGGTTGTCCGGGTCGCCGTAGACGGTCGAGGAGCTCGAGAAGATGATGGACTTGCAGCCATGGTTGCGCATGACGTCGATGAGCACCAGGGTGTTCTCGATGTTGTTGTGGTAGTACTCGACGGGCTTGCTCACCGACTCGCCGACGGCCTTAAAGCCGGCAAAGTGGATGACGCGGTCGATCTGATGGGTATCGAAGATCTTGTTCATCGCATCGCGGTCGAGCACGTTGGCCTCGTAGAAGGTGAGGTTCTTGGCGGCCTCGTCGCCCACGATGGTCTTGACGCGGTCGACGGCGACGGCGCTGGAGTTGGAGAGATCATCGACGATGACGACCTGGTAGCCACCCTCGAGCAGCTGAACGACGGTGTGCGAGCCGATAAAGCCGGCGCCACCGGTAACGAGGACGCAGGTGTCTTTGGGGTCGAGTGCTTTGGACATGTAGTCTCCTATCGAATCAGGAACACTTCTAGAGGGGAGTATAGCGCAGGCGGGGACGCCCAAATCGTGCGCTGTAGGAAAAGCAGAGGATTATGTTAACGTACTCATAACAGAGCTTGCGTACGCATAACCTGATCTTTGGTATTTGCTTACGAGCCGCCGACCTTGCAGTTTCCTGCCGTTCGTGGAAATCGTTGGGACGCGCCATATGTACGCTAATATGTATGAGTTGAGCGACATATAAATAAGCATGTAACGGAGTACATATGTCACCAAACAGCGATTCCATCCTTTCCCAGGAGCTCTCGCGCCGCACTGCCCTCAAGGCCCTGTTCGGCGCCGCTTCTGCGGCAGTTCTTTTTGGCCTGCCCGCTCGCGCCCATGCGGCGGAGGCTTCCAAAGAAACCACCGATAAACTGAATGCCGCCCAGGCCCAGCTCGACGAGGTTCAGGCCCAGCTCGACAGCATCGCAAATGAGTATGCGGCGCTGGCCAACAAGAATGCCCAGACCCTCAACGACATCGAGAATGTCCAGGGCAAGATTGACGACACGCAGGCCCAGATCGATGAAAAGAAGGCCGAGCTCAAGAAGAAGCGCAACGACCTTTCCGATCGCGTGGCCGCCAGCTACAAGTCCGGCGGCACGAACATCCTGTCGCTGCTGCTGGCCTCTGGCTCGTTTGAGGAACTCGTCGCCAACGCGCATTACGTTGAGAAGATCAACAAGAGCGACCGCGACGCCATCGAGGACATTCAGACCATCCAGGAAGAGCTCGATGCGCAAAAGACCGAGCTCGAGTCGCAGAAGGCCGACTTAGAGAAGCTCAAGGACCAGCAGACTGCCCAGATGCAGGACATGCAGGCCAAGCAGCAAGAAGTCCAGACCGTGCTGAACGGTCTTTCCGACGACGTCAAGGAGCTCATGGCTCAGCGCGATTCCGAGATCCTCGCTGCTGCCCAGGCTGAGGAGGCCGCTAGGAAGGCTGCCGCTGCCGCGGCTGCCGCGAACAAGAACAATTCCTACTCGGGTGGTTCGAGCTCGGGTGGTGGATCGTACGCGCCCGGAACTCCGCAGCAGAATGCCGGCTCGGGCAAGCAGCAGGCTGTCGTCAACGCGTGCTACTCCACGCCTTCGCCGGGTCAGAACTGGTGCGCGGCGTGGGTTACCAATGTCTTCCGTAACGCCGGCGTTGGCTACTTTGGCGGCAACGCCTGCGACATGTTCAACGCCTGGTGCTATAGCTCCGACCGCTCGGCGCTGCAGGTGGGCATGATCGTGGCCGATTCCTCGCACAGCGGCACGGGTGCTCCGGGCCTTATCTACGGTCATGTGGGTATCTACGTTGGCGGCGGCATCGTTATGAGCAACGAGGGCGCCATTACGTCTAAGTCGCTTGACTCGTTTATTAGCTTCTATGGCACTGGCTCTGGCGTGCGTTGGGGCTGGCTTGGCGGTATTGCGCTGTCGTAGCTGCGGTTTGAAGTAAGTTGGTCCGGGACCGCGGGCGAGGCATAAGGTTGCCTGCTCTACAGTCCTGCGCAAGACGAAGGCCACATTAAGTGGCCTTCTTTGCGTGCGGAACTCGCGACCAACCTTATGCCTCGCCCGCGGTCCCGGACCTTCCGGGTTCGGGGCGCGACACACCGGACTGGGTTATCTGAATAAATATGGCGAAGGCCCCTTTCGGGGCCTTCTTTGTTAAAGGAATTCGCCTACTCGGTGGACTTCGGGTTCTAGGTCTACGTTGAATTGGTCTTTGACGGTTGCCTGGATGTGGCGGATGAGTTCGTCGACATCGGCGGCGGTGGCGTGGTCGGCGTTGACGATGAAGCCGCAGTGCTTCTCGCTCACCTGCGCGCCGCCAACGGCGTGTCCTCGCAGGCCGGCATCCATGATGAGTTTGCCGGCAAAGTAACCCTCGGGGCGCTTGAAAGTGGAGCCGGCACTCGGCATGTCGAGCGGCTGCTTGTCCTCGCGGCGCTGGCGGTAGTCGTCCATGTCGGCCTTGATCATCGCGGCGTTGCCCGGGGCGAGATTGAAGGTGGCCGAAAGCACGATAAAGCCGTCATCGGCGATGCGGCTCTTTCGATAACCCAGGTTGAGCTCGTCGACATCGAACTCGGTGATATTGCCGCTGCCGCGGGTGCCGTCGTCGAGCTGGCGAGCGGGTTTGTAGACGCGCACGGACTCCAGCACATCGGCCATGCAGGCACCGTAGGCACCGGCGTTCATGTAGCAGGCGCCGCCGACCGATCCGGGGATGCCCGAGATGGGCTCCATGCCGGTGAGACCGGCCTCGGCTGCCGCGGCTGCGACATCGGAAAGCAGCGCGCCGGCTGCCGCCGTGACGTGCGTGCCGTCGATCGTAATGTCGGAGAGGCCTTCGCCCAACGCCACGACGACGCCGCGGATACCCTTGTCGCCGACGAGTAGGTCGGAGCCGTTGCCCACGATGGTGAGGGGCAGATCGCAGCGATAGCAGGTATCGAGCGTGGCGACGAGGCCCTGCTCGGTATCGGGCGTGACAAAGACGTCGGCCGGGCCGCCGATCTTAAACGTGGTGTGCTCGCGCATGGGCTCGCTCATCAGTACGTTGTCCTCGCCGGCAACGCCAGCAAGCGCGCACAGCAGGTCCTCGTTAAAAAAGTCGTTCTCGTGCATACGAATATCCGCCTTTTGGTGGTCGTTGTCATCAATCGATTGCAATATACCCCACCCGGACGGATTTGGTGCGCTGGCGGCGATAAAACAGCCGTCTACCGGATTGGTAAAGTGTTTATCATCGAGGTAGAGGGGTAGTCGCTATACTTTCAAGAGATTGCGCGTAAACCCGGAAGGAGCGAGATGGCCAACAAAGTCACCCTCAAGCAGATCGCCCAGGAGGTGGGGCTTTCCCCCTCGTCGGTCTCGCTTGTGCTCAATAATCGGCCCTGTCGCATCTCGGAAGAAAACCGCAAGCTCATCAAAGAGGTCGCGGCGCGCAACCACTATGTTCCCAACCAGATCGCGCGCAGCCTGGTCATGCGCGAGTCGCGCACCCTGGGCCTTATCGTCCCTAACATCGAGAGCCGCTTTTTTGCCTCGCTCGCCGGTAGCCTGGAAAAGCGCTGCCGCGAGGACGGCTATGCGCTCTTCATTACCAGCTCGGGCGGAAGCGCCGATGACGATCTGGAGCTGCTGCGCCAGCTGGTGACGCGCGGCGTTGATGGCGTCTTCCTGGTCGTAGGCGACGAGTTCTCCGACGACCGCGCCCTGCGCGAAGAAGTCAGCCATCTGCCTATCCCTGCCGTGATGGTCGATCGTGCCATTGAGGGGCTCGAGTGCGACAAGGTGATGTTCGACCACGAGATGGGTGGCTACATGGCCACTCGCTATCTGATCGAGCAGGGCCACCGTCGCATTGCCTGCTTGGTTAACGCGCGCCGTTCCAATACGGGGCGTAAGCGACTTGCCGGCTATGAGCGCGCGCTGCGCGAGGTTGGCCTGCCTATCGACGCACGTTTGGAGTTTGAGAGCGAGTACTACATTCCGAGTGCCTATGAGGCCTCGGAGGCGGTGCTCGCAACTGATGCCACCGCTGTGTTCGCAAGTTCGGATAACATCGCCCTCGGTCTGCTCAAGCGCTTGCACGAGATGGGGAAGAGCATCCCGGGCGATATCTCGGTGGTGAGCTATGACAACTCGGCGGCCGACGTTCTCTTTGAGCCGGCGCTGACCGCGATTGAGCAGGATCCTGGTGTCCTTGCGGAGCATGCTTTTGGCTGCATGTCCAAGCGTCTTGCCGGTAGGGGCGGCAGGCGTGCCGAAGAGGTCGTCCTGGAGCCGGCGCTTATCGTTAAGGGCAGCGTGCTCGAACTTACCGAATGTAGCTAAACGTACTTGTTTGTTTGCATAGATTGCATGCGGAGTGTCTGCTATTTGCCGGCGGGGCCGGGGTGCCTGCCTTGTTTTGAGAAGTTCGCGGAGCCCACTTTTCAAAACAAGGCAGGCACCCCGGCCCTCGTCCGTGAACTCTTCCGCTGGGCGAGCCATAGACGCCACGCACCGATGCGATAAAGCAGTGGCTTGAAATTGGTGCTATATTCAGCATGAGTTGTTTAATGCTAGTACGGGAGGCTGATATGGGGCTGTTCAAGAAGAAAAACCCGCAGGATGCCTTTGATTCCGATGTGTTTACCATCACGGATACGATTTTGGACCCGCCGCGGTTTACATTTTTGCCGGCTATCTACCAGGATGCCACGCGCCGCAAGTGGGCCGTGCATCAGCGCGGCGGTGAGCCGAAGATTTTTGACTATGCGGACGTGCTGCAGTGCGAAGTGGCCGAGGCGGGCGATCCGGAGGCCGAGGAAGTGGCCTCAAAACAGGAATTTGCCCAGCGTATCCTGGCAAATCCTGCCAAGGCGGCGAAAATAAACGCTGCCAAGCGTAATATGTGTCTTGGTATGGGCGTTGTTGTAGCGGTTCAGACGGGAAAAGACGAGGTTTCCAAATTAGAGATTCCCGTTATGACCGACGAAGTCAAACGCGATTCAAGTCTATATAAGTCGTATCGGAATGTCGCCGAGAAGATCAAGGCCGAATTTGATGCCATGGGAGGGCTGGCCTAATTTTGGCGGCATACGTTTCTGAATGAGGAGTCTGTGCAATGGCAGGCGAATCTTATGCAATTCCCCCCAAAGATCGTGCTGTTGAGGGAATTCTTTGGTATATCCAGCACCACCAGCTTGCCGGCGGCGATCGCCTGCCGGCTGAGCGCGTGCTGTGCGAAGAGATTGGCGTTTCGCGTACGGCGTTGCGCGCCGGTATCACGCGGCTCATCTCGTGTGGAACGCTCGAGAGCCGTCGCGGATCGGGTACGTATGTGTGTCCTCCCAAGCCGCTGAATATCTTCCAGGAAACGTATAACTTTTCCGATGCTGTGCGGACTGCCGGCCTGCACCCCTCTTCTCGTCTGGTTTCCACCGGGACCATCGAGGCGGATGAGGCGCTTGCCGACAAGCTTGGGGTGGCTGTGGGCGCTCCTTTACTCCGCATGCAGCGCATTCGACTTATAGAGGGCGAGCCGGCGTCAATCGAGACCGCTCACGTTAACCTGTCCCTGTGCCCCGCGCTTCCCGAGCACGATTTTGAGTGTGAGAGCCTTTACGATGTCTTGCTCAAAGAAGGTGGCGTGCGTGTTGAGCATGGACGTGAGCATATCTCCATCTCGCGTTTGAACGCCGAAGAGGCCGAGCTGCTCCAGCAAGAAGAGGGAACGCCGGTGTTCTATGAGAGCTCGATCGAATTTGATAAGGACATGCGTTTTGTGGAGCATTGCAAATCGGTGATTTTGCCCACAAAGTTCCGCTTTGCCGATAACGGCGAAGAGAACGGCATGAGGAGCGTGGCAGGTGAACAATGGCTGAAACAGTAGATGCCACCCCGGTTTATATGCGCATTCGACGCCGCATCGAGGAACGTATCGAGCGCGGTATATATCCCACGGGTTCCATGATTCCGTCCGAAAAAGACCTTGCCGAGGAATTTGGTACGACACGCTTGACCATCCGAAGCGCTGTCGATGAGCTGGTTCGGCGCGGGCAGATTCGCCGTGTTCGGGGAAAAGGTGCCTTTGTGGCGCAGAAAGTACCTGCTTTTTTTGAACGCACGGTCGGTTTCCGTGAATCGGTCCGTGCTTCGGGCGGCGAGCCGTACGTCCGTATTCTCGCGCGTTCCAAGCGTTATGCGGGGCCATATTACGCCGACCTGTTTGGCATCGCCGAGGACGACCTGCTCTATTCCGTTCGACGCCTGAACTGCATAAACGGTAGCCCCGTATCGATTGAGACGGCGCTGATTCCCTGCCTGCTGTTCCCAACCATCGAAGATATTGACGTGTCGGTCTTCAGTTTGTACGAGACCTATGAGCTGCTGGGCCGAAAGCCAGTCATGGCACAGGAAAAGCTCGATATCGAAGCGCTGGGCGCACGAGATGCCGGCCTCCTTGGACTGGAACAGGGCGATCTTGTTTTGCTTTTGGAATGCGTGAGCTATGACGCGAGCGGTCAGGCTATCGAGTATGTAAAGTCCTTCAATCGTGGCGATACGGGCGGCTACACCTATACGTACTAGCTGGTATTTTGTGAATAACGGCTGGGAAACTAACCAGTTTTGATCGTTGGGTCAGCTGTATATACAACCTTACAGGGCTCAAAATCGACCGTTCGCCGATGGGGATAAATTAATCGACAAAGAGGTATCAAAAAGCCGTAACCTGTAACTGTGATTGGTATCAAATACTAATGATTTGTTACGAGGTGAGACGATGAAGATGCTCGATTACGTTCAGCTTGCCCATGTGCGTATGGGGGAGAACCTCGAGCGTTCGTCTGAGCTGGTAGCGCAGCTCGTTGATATTTTCCAGTCCGGTTCTTTTGACGCGCTGCGCATCGTTGCTTCGGGTTCGTCGCGCCATGCCGCCGATTGCGCCCGCGATTACCTGCAAGATGCCCTGCAAATGCAGGTGTCCGTTGTGACGCCCGAGGCCTTCGTCGATTTTGAACACACCTATCCGCAGCATGTGCTCAACATTGCCGTTTCGCAGAGTGGCTATTCGACCAATACGATTGCGGCGCTCGATTACATGCGCGCACACGATATGGCTGCAGTTGCGCTCACGGCAAACGTCGAGGCACCCATCAAGGAACACGCTGACATCGTTCTTGACTACGGTGTGGGCGTCGAGTCGGTGGACTTTGTGACTCTGGGCGTCGAGGTGCTCGTTGAGTACCTGGTGCTCTTTGGTATTTACGGCGGTCAGGCGCGCGGAACGATTGACGCCAAGGGCGTTGCCCAGCGTCTTGACGACCTGCGTGAGGCTATCCAGGCCAATGCCGTGATGTGCAAGACCGCCGAGGCATATGTCCAAGACCGCATGCTCGAGCTTTCTGAGCACACGCCCGCCATGGTCGTCGGCAACGGCCCCAACTATGGCGTTGCCGAAGAGGCGGCCCTCAAGCTGAGCGAGACCATCAAGATTCCTGCCATGCATCACGAAGGCGAGGAGTTCGTCCACGGTCCCGAGATGCAGATCGTTCCGGGCTATCTGGTGTTTATCGTCGACGATCCGCAGGGGTCGGAGCGTCTTGCGAATATCGCTGATGCGCTATCGAACGTTACGACAAAAACGGTGCTGCTCACGGCCCATCCCAAGGGTAGGGCTCACGAGGTTGCGGTGCCTCAGGTGGCTCCGCTGCTCAGCGCAATTCCCAATCTTGTGTTCTTCCAGACGATTGCGGCCATGATAGCCGAGCGTCTGAAGTCATGGGACGTGCACCCGTATCTTGATGCCGTCTCCAAGCAAATGGAGGTCAAGGCAGAGGGCTACGAAAAGTCAGTCAATGCGCTTAAGGCCAAAGCGGCCGAGTGTTACGGAATGTAAGCGGGTTTTGATGCCCGTTGGCATGGGGGATGTGGAAACAACCCCAGAAAGGAGAGACAAATGAAGGAAACCGAGAAGATCGAGATCATGCATTTCGACCAGGAGGGCTATCTCGAGGACGGCAAGGCGCTCTACGAGACCGGCAAGAAGATGATCGAGCTCGCCGACAAGGTCGCCGACGAGGGCTACG
>CATZIX010000017.1:0-20832 GCA_958420205.1 uncultured Collinsella sp.
AGGCCCGATTTTGCCTCTTGACAATGTCCTGCTCATATTAAAAGGAACGTCCCTAAGTGCCAACCAAGTCAACGCCGCAGGTAGAGGACGGACAGCGAGCGACGTCCAGGGCGAACAAGTTGGCATGAAAAAGGCAAGGCATAGACCTTCTGGTCATGCCTTGCCTTTTGAATGACAAATTGTCGCCCTGGGCGGCGCGCAGCGTCAACTGGTTACGCGGGTTGGTAAACCCGCGTAACCACCTAGGTCGCGCCCTTGAAGTTGAACGTCAGATTGTCCAAATGCGGCCCGCGCAGCGTCGAGCCGTTACGCGGTTCGTAGAACCGCGTAACTAGTTAGTACATCTTTGCGCCGGCGGGGATGGAGGCGTCGAGCTGGATCAGGTTGAGGCGCTCCTCGCCCTCCTCCTCGTGGACAGCGCTGATCAGCATGCCGCAGCTGGGAATACCCATCATCTTGCGCGGAGGCAGGTTGGTGATGGCGAGCAAGGTCTTGCCGACCAGGTCCTCGGGCTCGTAATAAGCGTGAATACCGGAGAGGATGGTGCGGTCGGTACCGGTACCGTCGTCGAGCGTAAAGTTCAGCAGCTTCTTGGACTTCTTGACGGCCTCGCATGCCTTGACCTTCACAGCGCGGAAATCGCTCTTGGAGAAGGTATCGAAGTCGACGAACTCCTCGAACAGCGGCTCAACGGCGATCTTGGAGTAATCGAGCGTGGGCTTAAGCGACTCAACGAACGGGCTCGCGGCGTTGCCGGCCTCGGCAGCCTTGGCGGCAGCGGCACCGGACTGGAAACCCTTCTCGGACTTCATGTGCGGGAACAGCAGCACGTCGCGGATGGAAGCCTGGTTGGTGAGCAGCATGACCACGCGGTCGATGCCGATGCCAATGCCGCCCGCGGGAGGCATACCGTACTCGAGGGCGCGCACGTAGTCCTCGTCATACTCCATGGCCTCATCGTCGCCGCCGGCCTTCTCGGCCATCTGGGCGGCAAAGCGCTCGGCCTGGTCGACCGGGTCGTTGAGCTCGGAGAATGCGTTGGCGTACTCGTGGCCGGCGATGACCAGCTCAAAGCGGTGAGTCAAACGCGGGTCGTCCTCAAAACGCTTGGCAAGCGGGCTGACCTCGATGGGGTAATCGCACACGAACGTGGGGTTGACGATGGTGTCCTCGCCCAGCTCATCGTAAATCTCGGCGATAATCTTGCCGGCGGTCCACTCGGGCTTAATCTCCAGGCCCTTCTCGCGCGCGGCGGCAGCAAGCTCCTCGACCGGCGTGTCAATGGTGACCTGCTTGCCGAGCACGTCGGAGACGATGTCGGTCATGGGACGGCTGGCCCACTCACCAGAAAGGTCGATGGTCTGGCCCTGGTACTCGATGACCTCGGGGTTGCCGATGGCTTTGTTAGCCGCCTTAATGACACCCTGGGCGAGCGCCTTCATGCCCTCGAGGTCGGAGAAGGCACGGTAGGCCTCCATCGTGGTGAACTCGGGGTTGTGGGTAAGGTCCATGCCCTCGTTACGGAAGATGCGGCCGATCTCGAACACGCGCTCAAAACCACCGACGATGCAGCGCTTGAGGTGCAGCTCGGTGGCAATACGCAGGTAGCACTCCTGATCGAGCGCATTGAAGTGCGTGATGAACGGCTTAGCAGTAGCGCCGCCCTGGATGGTCTGCAAGATGGGGGTCTCGACCTCCATGTAGCCGTCGGACTCCATAAAGCGACGGAAGGTGGAGAGAATCTGCGAACGCTTACGGAAGGTCTCGCGAACGTCGTCGTTGGCGATCAGGTCGACATAGCGCTGGCGATAGCGGGTCTCCTTGTCGGAAAGACCGTGGAACTTCTCGGGCAGCGGACGAACGGCCTTGGCAAGCAGGGTCGCGCTCTTAGGGGCAACGGAAAGCTGGCCGCGCTGGGTGCGCACGACCACGCCGGTCACGCCCAGGATGTCGCCCAGGTCGAGAGCCTCGAGCGTATTCCAGGCAGCCTCGTCCATGTCGTTGATGCGGCAGAACAGCTGAATCTCGGCAGTCGCATCGCGCACGACGATGAACATGATCTTGCCCTGACCGCGCTTGGCGACCACACGGCCGGCGATCTTCACGACGTCCTCGGTGTCCTCGCCATCGGCAAGCTCGGCGTACTTAGCCTCGATATCGGCGACGTAGTCCTCAAGCTCAGAGTGCTCGGGATAGGGGTTCTGGCCCGCCTCGAACAGGGCGGCGCGCTTGGCCAGGCGGGTGGCGCGCTCGTCGTTGAGCGTCGATGCCTGTTCGGCGGCGTTCTGGTTCTCTGCCATAAGTTAGCTCCTCAAACTAAAACGCTCCCCAGGATTCGGTCCCAGGGAGCGAAAACATACCTTTACGCGGGACCGTGGTCTAGCGTGCGATCTTGGCGATGGTGTAGACGCGAGTCTTGCCGGAAGGCGTAACGACCTCGACGGAGTCGCCCTCGCCGTGACCGATGATGGCGTGACCGACCGGAGACTCGTTGGAAATCTTGTGCTCGAGCGAGTTGGTCTCGGTGGTACCGACGAGCGTGACTTCCATGACCTCACCGTTGGGATCAATCAGAGAAACGGTGGAACCGATGGAGACGGTCAGATCGCCCGTGGTGGCAGCAACCTGAGCGTTGGCGAGGATGGCCTGGATCTCGGCAATACGAGCGGCGTTCTGGGCCTGCTTGTCCTTAGCGGCATCGTACTCGGAGTTCTCCGAAAGGTCGCCGAACGCGCGGGCTTCCTTGATGTCCTCGACGATCTCCTTGGCGTAATCGCCCTCACGCCAAGCGAGCTCCTCGACGAGCTTCTGGCGGCCCTCAGCGGTCAGTACGATCTGGCTTGCGTCCATACGGATATCTCCCCAACTCTGATCAAACAATCAACTGTCAACAAAACGAAAAAGACCGGCTAGCCTGCGGGCAAGCCGGTCAGGTGCTCACCCCAAAGGGATGGGACTACTCTGCGTCCGCGTCGCTGTCCTCTGCCTGCTTCTTCTTGGCAGCAGCGAGCTTAGCCTCGAGCTCAGCGATCTCCTTGTCCTCCTCGGACTGCTCGACCACGACCTCCTCGGCCTGCTTGGTCTCGGCCTTATCGTCGCCCTCCATACCCTCGCGGATATTCTTGACGGTAGAGCCGAGGGACTTGCCGAGCTTCGGCAGGTTCTTGGGCCCGAAGATAATCAGGACAACGACGAGAATAATGATGAGCTCAGGAGCCCTCAGTCCAAACATGTAGACCTCCACAATACAGCGAGACAAGCTCGAATGAGTATACCGCGGCTATCGCGGTATCACAACAATAGCTAAAAAAAGGGACCGCAAGAAGCGGTCCCTCCTCATGCTCTGGTCGGGTTGACTGGATTTGAACCAGCGACCCCTGCGTCCCGAACGCAGTGCTCTACCAAACTGAGCCACAACCCGTTAGCTCGACTATAGTAACAAAGATTTCCGTCGTGTGCTAGAGAAATTTTTACTTCTTTGGCACTTCGACGCGAACCGTGTTGGGAATGAGCTCCGTCGCGCAGGACCACCAGCCGTTTTGCTGGGCAGCGTCGGCAAGCCTTTCGGCCATGTCGACGGTGTCGCAAATGGCAAACGAGCAGGCACCCGATCCGCACACATCTACAGCAACGGTGCCGTCCTGTTTACGCAGCCAATCGAGAACCGTTTGAATCTGCGGCTCCATCTGTGCGGAAATGACACCCAAGTTGTTATGGATGAGCGCATATGCCGTCTCTGCATCACCAGCACGCAAGGCAGAAGCCATCGCGCCGGGCTTGTCCGCAGGCACCGGGGCCTCGTCAAAACGTCGATAAGCCTCAATTGTCGAAACGCTCGCCTCGCGCGGCTTAACCAGCACGACGGGCGTCGCGGGCAGCGCTGGGTACTCAGTTGCCAGCACGTCTCCCCCACCTACGTAGAACGCAGGGCTCGCGTGCAAAAAGAACGGGACGTCAGCACCAATGCCGCGCGCGATGTCGTCGAGTGCTGGGTCGGTGCGATCAATGCCCCAGAGCTCCGCCAAGGCGACAATGACCGCGGCCGCATCCGTCGAGGGGCCGCCCAAGCCGGCGCACAATGGAATACGCTTCTCAATCGTCACGCAGATGTTTGCCTCGCGACCATAATGCTCGGCCATAGCAACCGCAGCCCGATACGCCGTATTCTTTTGCATGGGAAAATCTGATGCCGGAACCGTCTGAACGGCCAGCGCCTGCGCCGGCGTGACCGTCACGGTATCGGAAAGACCGACGGCTGCCATCAGGGAATCGACCCTGTGGTAGCCGCGGTCATCGCGCTCGGTATGAACCCCCAAGTAGAGGTTAATCTTTGCCGGCGCGGAAAGAGTCAGGGACCGATCGGTCACCGTTAGTGCTCCTCGAGCTGATTGCCGAGCGGGGTAAAGATATGCTCGCCGCTCTCAGGGTCGAATAGCTCGACCTGACCGGTGAGGACATCGATATACTGGTAGGACTGACGCGACTTGCGGCCGCGGCGCTCGTCAACCTCGACGATAAAGACGGCGGGGTGGACGCTCTTGATGGTGCCCATGCGCTCGACAACGCGGGTGCGGCCCATGTTGGCCTTAACCTTGACGCGATCGCCCACCATATCGGTCAGCTTCTCGTGGATGTCGTCGACGTGATTGACTTCCATCTCTTCCATGAACAGGGCCTCCAGAAGGTGCAATTCAAAAAGGGGATAATACCCCTAAGATAGACAAAACTCTAATACTATAGCACCCTGCTGCCGCCATACGCAAGTAGCTAAATCAGCCCCGTCCCAAATACGTACCAGACGACAACCTCGCATGACCAGTTGTTACGCGGTTTAGTAAAACCGCGTAACCTAAAGGTTGTCGGTATCGAGGACGATGGTGAATGGGCCGTCGTTGATGAGGTCGACCTTCATGTCGGCGCCAAAGATACCGTGCGCCACATGCTCAACGTCCTCGTGCACAAGCGTCAGGAAGTACTCGTAGAGCTCGTTGGCGACATCGGGGGCGCCGGCATCCGTAAACGATGGGCGGCGACCGTGGCGGCAGTCGGCGAACAGCGTGAACTGCGACACCACGAGCACCTCGCCGTCGACATCGGCAAGCGCCAAGTTGGTCTTGCCGTTCTCGTCCTCGTTGATACGCAGCCCGCGGAGCTTGCTCCACAGCTTGTCGGCCTCGGCACGCGTATCGCCATGGCCCACACCCAGCAGCACCAGGTAGCCGCGTCCAATGCGGCCCACGCACTCGCCGTCGACCGTCACGCCGGCGTTGAGTACGCGCTGCACCACCGCACGCACGGCCTACTCCTCGCCCGTCAGCTTGGCGGACAGATGCTCGAGCGCGTGGAAACGATGGCTGATGGCGTTCTTCTCGTCCGCCGTCAGCTCGGCCATGGTCTTGCCCGGCGTGTCGACCGGCAGGAACAGCGGGTCGTAGCCAAAGCCGTGATCGCCGCGGCCCTCGTGCGCGATAACGCCCTCGCAGGCGCCCTCGCCATAGGTGACCAAACCGTCCGTGTCGATGAGCGCGACGACGCTCATAAAGCGCGCAGTGCGGTCCTCGTCGGCCACGCCCTCCAGATTCACGAGAAGCTTGGCGTTGTTGGCGGCATCGTCTCCGTGCACGCCCGCATAGCGCGCGCTATACACACCGGGCTCACCGTCCAGCGCGTCGACGACCAAGCCCGAATCGTCGGCAATGGCCATAAGGCCCGTCTCCTCAACCGCAGCCTGCGCCTTGATGATGGCGTTCTCCAAAAACGTCGTGCCGTTTTCCTCGGGATCCTCAAAATCGCCCAGCTGGCCGAGTGCCACAAAGCGTACCTCGGGCATGACCTTGCCCAAAATGGCCTCGATCTCGGTGAGCTTATGGGCGTTGCCCGTTGCCACGACGATGGTCGCCGCCGGGTCGAGGGTGTCGATGTCGATCTTCTCAAGTGCCATGAGTGGTCTCCTTGTCTCTATAGCAATGCCGCGCCGAGGGCGACGAGGGCCTCTGCCTCTCCCCTCTCAATCAACGGCTGTCTTGTGCCTACACGTCTCCGCAGATAAAACCTACCAAAATAAACCTGTCCCTTTTTGGCAGGTTAGGCGAGGGCTTGGCGCTGAAGCTCGATGAGCTCGGCGATACCCTTGTCGCCCAGGTCGAGCAGGGCGTTGAGGCGCTTGCGGTCGAAGGGCGCCTGCTCGCCGGTACCCTGGAGCTCGATCATCTCACCGGTGTCGGTGGCGACGAGGTTCATGTCGACCTCGGCATGGCTGTCCTCGGAATAATCGAGGTCAAGCAGCGTATTGCCGTCGACAACGCCCATGGAGATGGCAGCCACCTGGCCGGTAAGCGGGATGCGATCGATCTTGCCCGCCTCGACCCACATGGCGAGGGCGTCGTGCAGCGCCACCCAGGCGCCGGTGATGCTCGCTGTACGCGTGCCGCCATCGGCCTGAATCACATCGCAGTCGACGGTGACGGTGTACTCGCCGAGCGCCTTCATGTTGACGACGGTACGCAGGCTGCGGCCAATGAGGCGCTCGATCTCCATGGAGCGACCCTTGCGGTTGGCGTGCTCGCGCTTGCAGCGCTTGCCGGTCGACGCCGGCAGCATGGCGTATTCCGCGGTCACCCAGCCGGCCTTAGCTCCCTTTCGCCAGCCCGGCACGCCCTCCTCGATAGTGGCGGCGCACAGCACGCGCGTGTCGCCGAACTCGGCCAGGCACGAGCCGTGGGCGTGCTTCATGACGCCACGGGTGAGCTTAACGGGGCGCAACTCGTTGGCGGCGCGACCGTTGGCGCGGTTGACCTGCATGTACTCCATAGAAATTTCCTTTCGGCAAAAGATGTGGCGAAGGCTTGGGCGGCTGCCTTACATCTATTTCAGCTCATCGATATCGATATGTTCGATGCTCTTGAGCGGCTGACCAAAGATAAAGCTGCCCGCCACCGCAAACTCGGCAATGTTATCGGCCGTCGTGGCAAAACGATGCTGCGGCTCGGCGGCGTCGCCCGCCAGCTGCTCGCGGCGTGTGAGGATATCGGTCAGCTCGCGTGTAGTCTCCTCGGCGGAACTTACGACGCGCACCCCAGGCCCCAGCGCATGGCGGATAGGTCCCACCAACAGCGGGAAATGCGTACAGCCGAGCACCACGGTATCGATACCGTGGTCGCGTAGCGGCTCAACCGTGGCACCCACCAGCGCACGCACAGCAGGCGTATCGAAGATGTCCTCGTTCTCAAGCCACTGTTCCTGCAGATGTGCACCCGAGGCGAGCTCGTGTTCGACAACCTCGACAAAGCTCGAGGCAGGACAGCCGTATACATCGACACCGGCATCCAGGTCCTGAATGGCGCGCGTGTAGGCGCCCGAGCGAATAGTGAGGTTGGTGGCGAGCACGCCCACGCGACGCGTACGCGTGCTGTTGATTGCCGCACGGGCACCCGGCGCGATCACACCGATCACGGGAACGTCGAGCACCTGCTGGGCCAGACGCAAGGCCGCAGCGGTCGCCGTGTTGCAGGCGATGACCATAATCTTGACGTCGTGCTTCGAAAGCCAACGACCCGCCTGCAACGCAAACGAGCGCACTTCATCCTCGGTGCGGGTGCCGTAGGGGCAGCGCTTGGTGTCGCCAAAGTAGTAGACGGACTCGTGCGGCAGCGCCGTCGCAATCGCGCGCGCAACCGTCAGACCGCCCAAACCAGAATCGAACACGCCAATCGGGCGCGTGTCGCCTGCCGGATTCTCGATATCGGACATTACCTCACCAGTCTCTCTCGAAAAGACATGTCCAAGTGCGGCGGCGCCGCGCTACGAACGCGCCGCGACCAGCAGCTCTGCCGTCGCCGCCCAACCGTCGACAATTTTGCCGCGCGTAACGAAAGCGTTCTCGCAAGCAGCCAGGAACTCGGGCGCGCCGGCGCTCGTCAGGCCATTCTCGACCAGGCAGAACGTGCCCACGTGATCGGCCATGTAGAAGTCGGACTCGGAATCGCCGAGCGCGAGCGTCTCCTCGCGCTCGATCCCCAGGTGCTCGCAGAAGCGCGCGATGGCAACGCCCTTGTTGAGACCCGCGGGGTTGATGTTGAATGCGCGACCGTCCTCGACGCGATCGAGCTCGAGCGTCGTCGGCTTGGACAGGTGAGTCAGATGGCCGTTGCAAGCCCAGATCAGACCGCAGCCGGCCTCGTCCAGGATGGCCTGAACCTCATCGTCGGGCACATCGCCGCGCATGCCGACGGTGACCTCACGGTATTTGTAGCCGGTCGACATGTCGTTGTGATACTCGATCTTGTGCGGCCAGCGGGCGAGGATCTTCTCGCACACGCCGGTCTGCTCGATCACCTGGTGCGGCGTGAGGCCGCAAGAGGAGTCGTAGGGCATGTCGCCGGTCAGATACTCCCAATCGTTGGCTTTGAGGTCGTACATGACCAGGCCGCCCATCTCGCCGATGTAGGAGTTGAGACCGAGCACGCGCGCGTCCTCGTGGATCATGGTACGGTTGCGGCCCGAGGTGGGAACCACCTGAATACCAGCGCGAGCGAGCGCCACGACGGCCTCGACGAGTTTGGTCGAGGGGTTGCCGTCGTTGTCGCGTAGCACGCACGAGCCGGGTGCGAGCATCGTGGCATCCAGGTCGGTAAAGACGTACTTGACCTTGGCCAAGCGCTCGCGCATCTCGCCCGAAAGCTCAGCGACGGTCGGCAGGGTATTGTGGGACATGGTTACTCCGTTTACGTAGAAGGGTTTGGACTTGGACGGCATGTTTTGATTGAGGGAACACGCTTATGGCGACAGCGCACTCAGGGCGCCGCCGCCATCATGGTTCATTAGTCAAACTGGGTAACATCGATCAGGCGATTGGCCAACGAAAGGTCGCTCTCGATGGGCACGAACTCGTCACCCACGTGCATGAGCTCCTCGTCACCCTTTGCCAGCAGCAAGACAATGGTAGGAGCATCGGGGTTGACGTACTCCTCGCGCGCCGCCTTGAACGCCGCATGCACAGCGGCTTCGCGGTCGAGGATGATCTTGTTCGGCGTATCGTCGGGAACATGCTCGGCAAGCTCGCGACAGACCTTCATCGGGTCCTCGTGAGCTGGATCCTCGTTCGTAAAGATCATCAGGTCGGAATACGGTGCGGCCTCGCGTGGCAATTGCTCGCGGCGCTCCTGCGCCTTGCCGCCGGCGGCGCCAAACAGCGCAATGACGGGGCTAGCGGGAAACGCGCGCTTGACCGACGAGAAAAGCGAACGGAACGAAAGCTGGTTGTGCGCGTAGTCGACGACACAAATCACGCGGCCGTCCTTCGACTCCACGACCTCCATGCGGCCCGGCACACGCAGTTTGGAGAGGCCCTTCTTGATAGCCTCGATACCGATGCCGATCTCGCGCGCAGCGGCGATAGCGACCAGCGCGTTTTCCACGTTAAAGTCGCCCGCGATACCCAGCAGGACCTTCTCCCCCGCCTCGGGCTCGTCGGCACACAGGCCATGCAAGTTGAACTCGATGCTAAAGCCGACCATGCGTACGTCGCTTGCCCACAGGCTTGCCTCGGGATGCTCGACGCCAACGGTCACCAAGCGCTCGGCCGTCGACGCTGCCTCTAGCACACGGTCAACCTCATCGGTGCCCAGATTCACCACGGCGGTCTTTGCCTGGTCAAAGATCCTGAGTTTGCTCTCAAAATAATCCTCGAAGGTCGGGTGCTCGATCGGCGAGATGTGGTCGCGGCCGATGTTGAGGAAGCACGCCACGTCAAACGGCAGATTCTCGACGCGTTGGTACTTGAGCGCCTGGCTCGAGACCTCCATGACCATGGACTGGCGACCGGACATGCGGCAGTTGGCGATATGGCGCCAGACCTCGGGGGCCTCGGGCGTAGTATTGGTGCTCTCGTAGCACTCGATGCCATCGTCGGTACTCACCGAGCCGATCATGCCGCAGGACTCGCCCGCCGCTTTGATGATGGACTGGAGCATAAAAGCGGCCGTGGTCTTTCCCTTGGTGCCGGTGATGCCCACGATCTTGACGTCGTGGTCGGGACGGTCGTAGACCTCCGGCGGCAACAGGGCCATGGCCGTGCGAACACTATCAACAACCAGCATCGCAGCACCGCTCTCCTTCGCCAGCGGCTCCAGAGACTCGACCAGCGACTCCTCGCACACAAATGCGACGGCGCCCGCATCGAGCGCCATGCTCAAAAACGCGGGCTTAAAGGCAGCACCTTTGCAAAAGAATACGTCACCTGCCGAGACCGCGCGCGAATCAAACGAGCAGCCGGTCACGGCACGCTCGTCAACCTGCTCTGATGCGCGCAGCTCGCCGCACACATCGAGAAGCTTGGCAAGCGTATCGACCGTGGTCACGGTCGCGGAATCCGAATGGTGCATCTTTCACCTTTCTCAGCCATTTGGCAGGGACGGTTTTATAGTAACTGAAACGCACCCACGCAAAAACGGCTCCCGGAGGAGCCGTTACGCGCAGGCATTCGTAGGCCGAGACTAGGCAGCCTGAACAGAAGGCTGGCCCTCGTCGATAAAGAAGCGCTTGTACCACACTAGGAACACGAGCGGCGTATAGATCTTGCGCTGGAAATCGCCCTTGCCCGCAAAGTGCAGATCGAGCAGGTGCATGAGCTCGTCGGTATTGAAGAACTCGCTTGCCCACGGCGCGGTGAAGTACTCCTTGACATAGTCGTACCACTTTTGCTCGCGCAGCCAGTAGACAATCGGCACCGGGAAGCCCACCTTGGGACGGGTGGCCCACTCATCGGGCAGCGACTTGTTGGCAGCGTGGCGGAGTACCTGTTTGTTGCCGTTCTCGTTGATGCGGTAGCGGTCGGGAATGTGCTCGGCGAACTCCATGACTTTGCGGTCCAGGAAGGGCACGCGCAGCTCCAGTGAGTGTGCCATGCACATCTTGTCGGCCTTGAGCAGAATGTCGCCCGGGAGCCACATGTTCATGTCCAGGTACTGCTTCTTGACCAGCTCGGGCTGACCCTTCACGCGCGCATAGATGGGAGCGGCAAGCTCGAAGGCGCCGTCGCCGGTGTTGTACTCGGGCTTGAGCACGCCGTCGACCTCGCGCTCCGGCCATACCAGAGCCTGTCCCAGGAACGACTTCTCGGGGATCTCGGCACCCTTGACTAGGAAGTTATGTCCCTTGAAGTACGGCATATGCAGCGCCAGGTTACCGAGCGCGCGACGGATGGGCAGCGGCACCATCTTTTTGTACTTGCGCACCGGAACCGTGTCCTCGTAGTAGGCGTAGCCGCCAAAGAGTTCGTCGGCGCCTTCGCCCGAAAGCACCACGGTGACGTCCTTGCGGGCCATCTCGGCCAAGAACCACAGCGGCACGGAAGACAGGTTGGACTGCGGCTCGTCCATGTGATACTGGATGTCCTCGAGCGCACCGAAGAACTCGTCGGCGGTAATCATCTTGCGAACGTTCTCGACGCCGAGCTTATCGGAAAGCTCCTTGGCGTAGTTGGTCTCGTTGAAGTTCTTGTAGTCAAAGCCCACCGAGAAGGTCTTGTCGGGCATGAGGCAAGCGGCGATGTAGCTGGAGTCGACGCCACCGGAGAGGAACGACGCGACCTTGACGTCGGCGATGCGATGGGCCTCGACGCTCTCGTGCACGACCTCGTCCAGCTCATCGACGTACTCTTCGAACGGCTTCTCGACGGCAGAGTAATCGCAATCCCAGTAGCGCTCGATGTTCATCTTGCCGGTCGGGATATCGACGGTAAAGTAGTGCGCCGGCGGCAGCTTGTAGACACCCTCGAAGAAGGTCTCCTCAGTCGCCGAATACTGCAGCGTCATGTACGGACGCAGAGCCTTTTTGTTGACCGCCTTGTGGAAGTGCGGGTAGTCCAGGAAGCTCTTGATCTCGGAACCAAAGAGCACGCCCGGAGCGCCGTCGCCCGCATCGGCCATGGGATAGTAGTAAAGCGGCTTGATGCCAAAGATGTCGCGGGCGCCAAAAAGCTTGTTCTTCTTTTTGTCCCAGATGACGAAGGCGTACATACCGCGCAGGCGATCGAGGACGGCCTCGCCCCACTCCTCGTAGCCGTGTAGGAGGCTCTCGGTGTCGGCGCCGCAGTGGAACTTGTAGCCCTTGGCCTCGAGCTCGGAACGGAGTTCTTGGAAGTTGTAGATCTCGCCGTTGAAGACAATGACGACGCTGCCGTCCTCGTTGGCCATGGGTTGAGCGCCGGCCTCGGTCAGGTCGAGGATCGACAGGCGGCGGAAGCCCAGGGCAACGCGGCCGTCGATAAACTGACCGCCCATGTCGGGACCGCGATGGACGATGCGGTCCATCATCTTGGTGAGCACCTCGGATTGGTTATCCGTCCCACCGACAAAACCGACAAAACCGCACATATACTATCCCCTCTGCTGTTGCTGGGCATCAAATCGAATCAGTAGCTTTTGAGTATACCCGAGGGCGTAAAGAGGGGCGGAATGTTCAGGCAATCTCAACTGAATCAGCTCCGCGTGGACACGCGCCAGTTACCTTTAATGGATATGAGGTGAATGAGGCGATTGTTTTGCTATACTCTCTCCGCACGGGCGATTGGCGCAACGGTTAGCGCAGGTGCTTTACACGCACAAGGCTGGGGGTTCGAATCCCTCATCGCCCACCACCGAATTGGAAACGGTCCTCGCAAGGGGACCGTTTTTGTTTGGGCCCAGCGCATGGGATTCGAACCCGCCAGGGTGCGGAGCTGAGGAAACGCGAAGCGTTTTCCAGCGCAGCACGCGAGGGCCGTAGGCCCGAAGCGAAAGCGGGCGGCGTCAGCCGCACGCGGACATCCCTCATCGCCCACCACTGATTTGATAGGCTCCCAGCAATGGGAGCCTTTCTTTTTTGGGCCCAGTGCATGGGATTCGAACCCGCCAGCACGTCTGTCACAAAGGCCGTGGCCAAATAATGGCAAAAATGAGTACTGCTACTTTGCTTGCAACATATAAAAAGATAGCGTTTGCTTAAGTTACGCAACATATGTCCATTATAAGGACTAACAGTTAGATCACAATCGTGCATTCATCGCCATTTCGACTTGCTATCTGGCCTTATTAGTCCAAAATTGCTGCTACCAAATCGGTAGCAGTACTCATATTTAATGTTTTTTGACCAGCGGGGCTCCCTGCCTTAGCAAATCTAAGGCAAAACGGGCTCCAGACCGCTGAATCATGCCACATAGGGCACGCCCGCAGTCCGGAACCCGGTCCAAATTGAGGTATTACGCTGCGTTAGCCCAAAACGTCCGACAGAATCTCGACCAAACTGTCCACGTCGGCTTCTTCGCAGACAAGTGGCGGCAGGAAACGCAGCGTATGCGCACCTGTAGCGTTGATCACGGCACCGGCGGCCAGCGCGCGGGCAACAATATCATGTGCGTCGCCCGCGGCATCATCCAAATCACAGCCGAGCATCAGGCCACGGCCACGCACCTCTACCACATGCGGAAGCTTAGCCAGCGCCTGCTCCATATAGGCACCCACCTTGGCAGCATGCTCGGCATAATCGCCGCGCACAAGCGCGGAGAGCGTCGCGGCACACGCCGCGACGGCCAAGCAGCTACCGCCAAAGGTCGAGCCGTGGTCGCCCGGCTTAAACACGTCGGCAATCTCCTTCTTTGCCACGACGGCACCCATGGGCACGCCATCAGCAATGCCCTTGGCAAGGCTCATGATGTCGGGCTCCACGCCATAGGTCTGGAACGCAAACGGCTTACCCGTGCGGAAGATACCGCACTGGACCTCGTCGGCGATAAGCACGGCGCCCACTTCGTGTGCCAGGTCGCGCGCTGCCGCCATAAACTCCTCGGTCATGGGGTGCACGCCACTCTCACCCTGGATCGGCTCGAGCATCACGGCACAAATCTCGCTCCCCAGCTGCTTAAAGATCGCACGCAGTTCATCGACATCGTTGGGCGTGCAGGCCACAAAGCCACCCGGCAGCGGGCGGAAGCTGTCCTGCAGCCAATCCTGCATGGTGGCGGCAATGGTCTCGAGCGTACGGCCGTGGAAGCCGCCGCGCATGCACACGATGGTGTTGCCGCCATTGCCGGCACGCTTGGCGTACAGGCGCGCGAGCTTCATCGAGCCCTCGTTGGCCTCGGCGCCGGAGTTAGCAAAGAACGTCTCCCACACCCGCTCGCCCGCAGCCGGGGCACCAAGAGCAGCTGCCGTGGTCTCATCGCCGGCGGCAATGGCATCGGCAAGCACGCGCGCACCATCTACGTCGTCGTTAGCAAGCTTGGACAGCAGCGCCGCGACCTGTCCGCGCTGCTCGATGTAGAAGTAATTGGAGACATGCATGAGCTTTTTGGTCTGTGCCTCGAGCGCCGAGAGCACAGCCAGGTTGCCATGACCTAGGCTGCACACGCCGATGCCGGCAAGAAAGTCGAGGTACTCACGGCCATCGTCGCCGGTGAGCTTCATGCCGTGACCCTCGACAAACTCGACCGGAGAGCGGCCAAAGGTATGCATAACGTAATGGGATTCAAGCGATTGCTGAGCTGCAAGTGACATGGGATGCCTTTCGTTGAGCGCCGGACGGCGCAGACCTATGGGTGCAGGAATGGGGCGGCTGCGGGTCAGCTAGACTGTCTGGAGCTTCTCGACCTCGTCAAGGTTCTCGGTCAGACGCGCAGCAAACGTCGAAAGCGGATGCGGATGCGTATCGAACTCGTAAGCCGTCTCGGTGGAATGGATCACGGTGCCGACGCCGGCATCGGTCAGCAGCTCCAGGAGCAGCGAATGCGGCGTAGTACCGTTAATGATGTGGGCACGAAATACGCCGCCGGTGAGCGCATCGACGGCCGCACGCAGCTTGGGAATCATGCCCTTATCGACCTCGCCGCCGTAGAGCATTTCGTTAACCTCGTCGAGTGTTAGGTTGGAGATAAGCGAGTCCTTGTCGCTAAAGTCCTTGTACAGACCATCGACATCGGTCAAAAAGATCGCCTTATGCGCGTGGAGCGCTGCCGCAACGGCACCGGCGGCGGTGTCGGCGTTGATGTTGAAGAAACCGCCGTCCTCCCCCGCCGCGACGGTAGCGATGACGGGGATGTACTCGCTATCGAGTAAGCGCTCGATATAGTCGGTGTTGACGTGCGTCACTTTGCCCACGCGACCGAGCTCGGGGTCGAGCGGCTCGGCGATGAGCGTGCCGGCATCGCTGCCCGACACGCCCACGGCCAGGTTGCCGTGGTGGTTGATGGCAGCAACCAGCTCCTGGTTGACCTTGCCGCCCAGCACCTCGCGCACGATATCCATAGTCGCCGGCGTGGTCACGCGCTGGCCGTTCTTAAACTCGACGGGAATATCGTAATGGCTCAGCGCCTCGTTGATAGCCTTGCCGCCGCCGTGCACGATGACGGGGCGCATACCGATGATCTTGAGCAAAACGATGTCGCTCATCACATCGCGGCGCAGCTGCTCATCAACCATGGCGGCTCCGCCATATTTGATAACAACCGTCTTGCCGGTCAGGTTCTTAATCCACGGCAGTGCTTCGAACAGCAGCTGCGCGGTTGCTTCGTTGGATTCGCTCGAACGACAATCGCGTGCGAATTTCATAATCTGCCTCGTCTTTCGTATCGTTATCGCGCCGTGCTCCGCTGTCCGCAATCGCGGCAAGATGCGCAGCGTGCCTGGAATCTAGGAACGGTAGTCACCGTTAATGGAGATGTACTCGTGCGTGAGGTCGCAGGTCCACACGGTCGTTGCCGCGTCGCCTGCGCCCAGGTCGGCCGAGATCACGATCTCGGGCGCCTCGAAACGTCGTAGAGCCTCGTCCTCGTCAAAGGGAACAGTCAGACCATCGCGACAGACAGGCATGCCCATCATGTCGATGGAAACGTCTTCCTGATTAAACTTCACGCCGCACTTGCCAAGCGCCATAGCAACGCGACCCCAGTTGCAGTCGTGGCCGGCGATGCAGGTCTTAACGAGCGGCGAGTTGGCAACGGCGCGAGCGGCGATATCGGCCTCCTCGTCGTTCACGGCGCCGGTAACGTTGACCGTAACAAGCTTGGATGCGCCCTCGCCATCGGCGGCGATATTGCGCGCCAGGCTCTCGCACACCTCGTGCACGGCAAATGCCAACTCGTCGAAGGCATCGGAGCCCTCGACGATAGGCTCGGCATCTGCGGCAGCGGCGCCGGAGGCAAGCATGATGCAGGTGTCGTTGGTCGAGGTGTCGGAATCGACCGTTACCTTGTTGAAGGTCTGTTTGACGGTCGAGAGCAGCAGGGCATGAAGTGCCGCAGGCTCGACGGGGGCATCGGTGGTGATAACTGCGATCATGGTGGCCATGTTGGGCATGATCATGCCCGAGCCCTTGCACATTCCGCCTACCGTATAGACATTGCCCGCATGACCCGCAGCCTCACTGACGTAGGACACGGCGTACTCCTTGGAGTGCGTGTCGGTCGTCATGATGGCGCGAGCGGCATCGGCGCCACCGTGAGCGGAGAGCGCCTCGTAGGCAGCAGGAATGGCAGTCTCAAATGTGTCGATGGGCAGAATCTGTCCAATCACGCCTGTGGATGCAACTAGGATCTGCTGGGATTCACAGCCGATGACCTGCGACGCGATGTTGCAGGTCTCGCGCGCGCATGCAAGGCCGGTCTCACCCGTGGCGGCGTTGGCATTGCCAGAGTTGATCGAAACGCCGGCGATGATACCGTAGCCCTTGTCGGCACCGCCCAGGTTGGCACGGCTCACCTGCACGGGCGCCGCGCAAAAGCGATTGGTGGTAAACACGCCGGCACCGGGACAGGGTTTATCGGGCACGACGAGCGCGTAATCCAGACGCTCGGGGTTCTTGCGGAACCCAGCGTGGATGCCTGCAGCCTTAAAACCAGCCGCAGCCGTAACGCCACCCTCGACGGCGCGAATCTTGATATCAAACAGCTCGGTATTCATCGTCTTTATGACTCCTTATGTCAAACAAAAAACGGACATCGGTTGGTGCGCCATGCCAGTCGTAATCATGAGACCGGCTTAAGAGTGGCGCCCCACTCGATGCCCGACTACCAAATCGTTAACAATCGAATGTGCTACACCGGGCACGCCACTGTGGGCAAGCCTCGTCGCTCGTCAAAGCCAAAGACGATATTGGCGCACTGGACCGCTTGGCCCGCAGCGCCCTTGCACAGATTGTCGATGGCGCCCGTCGCCACCAGCACGCCCGCGCGCTTGTTGAGCGCAAGGCCAATCTGGGCGGCGTTGGTGCCGACAACCGAAGCCGTCTTGGGCTGCTGGCCGGTATCGAGCACGCGCACAAAGGTGCGACCGGCATAGAACTGCTTGTAATAGTCGACAACGTCCTCAAGAGCCAAGGAGTCGATGGCCTGCGGCGCGAGCGGCATCGTCACCGTGGAGAGCAGACCACGCTTGAGCGGTGCCAGGTGCGGGGTAAAGACGACGCGATCGGTCAGGCCAAGGATTTGCTCAATCTCGGGCGTGTGGCGATGCTTACCCACGCCGTAGGCCTCCAAGTTCTCGTCGGCGCTGCAAAAATGCGTACGAGCGTTGCAGGACTTGCCGGCACCCGTCACACCGCTGATGGCATCGACAATCACGGGACCGTTCTCGGCCACCCAGCCCGCACGCACGGCAGGAGCGGCAGCAAGGCTCGTTGCGGTGGGATAGCAGCCGGCGCAGGCGACCAGCACGGGTTTGCCGTCGGCATGGTCGGATGCGGCGGTCTCCAAGTCCTGGCAAAACAGCTCGGGAAGGCCGAAAGCACGCGTCTTGAGCAACTCGGGGCTCGTGTGCTCGGCGGCATACCATGCCTCAAAGACGGACGCGTCGTTCAGACGGTAGTCGGCCGAAAGATCAAAGCAGGAGACGCCCGATGCAAGCAGCGCGGGCACCTGTGCCATGGCAGCCGTGTGCGGCACGGCAAGAAAAACCGCATCGCAGCTCTTGAGCTCGGGGGCGTCATGCGTGGTGAAAACCAGATCGCTCACGCCAGCAAAGCTCGGATACACCGCGGACAGCGGCTGGCCGGCATCGGCGTTGGACGTAATGGCAACAAGTTCAAACTCGGGATGACCGAGCATGAGGCGAATGAGCTCGGCGCCGGCATATCCAGCCGCACCGACGATTCCAACCTTCAAAGACATATCAGACTCCTTGTCTGCGATTTATGCACCGATGCGCATTTCGCAGCAGTCGTTATGAAGTAGGTTGAAACTTTAGCACCAAAAGATGCATGAACACGTAAATGGCTTGCATATTCATGCATTGAAACATTCCCGACACATTCGCTTGAAAGAATTGACAAATGGAGCGGGCCCCGTATTGACCGGCGCTCCTAACGGCGCCGGGCAATACGGGGCCCGCCCATGCGAAAACCAAGTTGTTAGGATGAGCCAGCTGGCTAGAGCTCGACCGGCACCCATTCGCCGTGATTGCAGATAAAAGCCTCGGGATCCTCGACGCTAAAGAAGACGAGCGTGGGGTCGTTAGGCCCCTCATAGTGCTCGCCCAGGTGCTCTAGATGCTTCCACCCGGCTTCGCGCATTTCGTCTAAAGCCCGGTCATCCAAGCCGGCACGCCCGCGCAAGATGAGCCAGCCATGGCCCGGCCACCAACTCGTGGCCTCAAAGCGCTGGTTTTGCAGCAGCTCTTGCCACACATCTTTGGTGCGCGCTGTTACAAACCACAGCTTGCCGTCCTGGATCTGCGCAAACGAAAACGGACGCACATGAGGCTGTCCGTCAACGCTCGTCGCCAAATACCATGCCGGCACCGACGTCAGATACTCCAACACCGTATTCAATCCGTCCACGTTTCCTCCTGTACTAGTTAGTTTGGGAACCTGGTTTGTGCGAGCTAGAGCTCCAGGCGCTCCTCGCTGCCGTCGATATCACAGAAGCGCGCGGCAATATTGCGGACCGAAAAGAAAGCAAGGCGGCCGTCGTTGGCACTCTCGTGTTCCTCGCCAATGCCCACCATGTGCTTAAAACCCGCTTGACGCACCTTGTCGCTCGCAACTGCGTCGTCCTCAAGTGCGGCTTCGCCGGTCAATACGATCCAACATTCCCCCGGCTTCCAGCCCGATACCTCAAACTTGGGATTCGCACTCAGCTCCGCCCACACGTCCTTGTCGCGCGACGTGCAAAACCACAACTTACCGTCATCGACCATGGCAAACGAAAACGGCCTCACGCGAGGCTGATGCCCGTCACTTGCATCGGTCGTAGCCAGATACCACGCCGGAATGCGCCTGAGATACGAACAGGCGCGCTCAAGCTGAGCCGTGCGGTCGTTGTCGGTCATAGGGACCCCTTTCTTGCGCCCGAATCGCGCCTAAACAAGTTGAAGATTGATGACGATGACGCAGATGAACAGCAACGCCGTCACCACCGCCGCCAACGCATCGCCGCGGCCAAATGCAAGCGCATGCAGGCGCGTGCGGCCCTGCTCGCCGTGATAGCAGCGTGCATCCATGGCGGCAGACAGCGTCTCGGCATGGCGGAACACGCCCGTGAACAGCGGAATCGCCACACTGCCGAGCATACGCACGCCGCCGAGCGGACCGCCCGTCACGCGCGCACCGCGGCTTGCCTGTGCATCGGCCGTCTGCTTCATCTCAGTGGCAAACTGCGGCATAAAGCGTAGCGCGATACCCATGATCATGCCGAGCTCGTGCGCAGGAAGTCCCACACGCGCAAACGGCGCGAGCAGGCGCTCAAAGCCCGCGGTGAGGTCGAGCGTCGGCGTGGTGAGTGTAATGGCGCTCATGCCGGCCATCATCAACGTCAGGCGGCACGCCATAAAGGCGGCAGAACGCAGTGAGCCCTCGCTTATCTGCAGAAAGCCGAGCTGACACAGGATGCGCCCACTCTGATCGGTAAACAAGTTGAGCACCGCGACCACGACGACGATTGCCAGCAGCGGCGCCATCGATGATAGGACCCGGCGCAACGGCACCCGGGACACGGTATAGAGCAGGACAACGAAAATTGCGACCGGGGCCAGTCCGCGGAAGCTGCTGACCGTGAGCGTCGTGATCAGAAACACAAAGCCCAAGAGCAACTTGGTTCGCGGGTCCAGGCGGTGGATTGCACTATCGCCGGGATAGTAACTGCCAAACGAAAACGCCTCCATCAGCAGCCCTCCTCTCGCGAGACCGTCTTGGATTTAGCAATGTCCGCGACGTTAGAAGGACCGTCCGAGCGACCGATCAGCAAATCTACCAACTCGTCGGCCAACGACTCAACCGTATAGAGCCCGCCGCGACGCAGCGGCACGCCCGCTTCCGCGAGCGCCAACGCCATGCGCTGAGCAGCAGGTACGCCCAAGCCGATCGACTTGAGCTCATCGGCATGCGCAAACACCTGCACGGGGGTTCCCTCGGCAAACACCGCACCTTCGTTCATTACGACGATACGGTCGCAGCAATTGGCCAGGTCATCCATACTATGCGAAACCATGACAACGGTCAGGCCATCGCGGTGAAGTCGATCGATAAGCTCAAGGAAATCCCTGCGCGCAGCCGGATCGAGCCCCGCCATGGGCTCATCGAGCACCAGGACTTCGGGCTCCATGGCGAGCACGCCGGCGAATGCCACACGCCGTTGCTGACCGCCCGAAAGCTCAAAGGGACTCTTGTCGCCGACCGTGGAAAGGTCGAGGCCCACGCGCGAGAGCGATGACTCGACACGACGGTCGACTTCATCTTGCGGCAAGCCAAGGTTGTGCGGACCAAACGCCACGTCCTGCGCCACGGTTTCGGCAAACAGCTGACGCTCAGGATATTGAAACACCACGCCGACCTTGGCCTTAACCGCGGCGGCGTCTTTCTTGTTTGACA
>CATZIX010000018.1:0-19695 GCA_958420205.1 uncultured Collinsella sp.
CAGGACGCAAAGAGGCTCCGCAGCGCGAAGCGCGATGCGGAGCCTCTTTGCATGTCCGAGGACGTTCCGGAGAGAAACCCCGTCACGCCCCCGGATTCCCGGTGGGAGTTCTAGACCTTGTCGGCCTTAGTACATACCGCCGCCCTGCTGACCAGCGGTAGCAGCAGCGATAGCGTCCTCAAGCTGAGTGTTCTTGGGCACATCGGAGACGGTAGCCTCGGTGATGAGGATCAGGCTGGCGACAGAAGCAGCGTTCTGAAGGGTGACGCGGCTGACCTTGACGGGGTCGAGGACGCCCATCTCGATCATGTCGCCCCACTCGCCGTTGGCAGAGTTGAGACCCTGGCCGGCGGGCAGCTCAGCAACCTTGTCGACCACGACAGCGCCCTCAAAACCAGCGTTCTTGGCGATGGTAGCGACCGGAGCAGTCAGAGCCTTCTTGACGATATCGACGCCGATCTTCTCCTCGGGGTCGTCGATCTCGACAGCATCGAGCGCAGGAGCAGCGTCCATGAAGGCGACGCCGCCACCGGCGACAATGCCCTCCTCGACAGCAGCGCGGGTTGCCTGCAAGGCGTCCTCGACGCGGTGCTTGATCTCCTTGAGCTCGGACTCGGTAGCAGCGCCGACCTTGATGACGGCAACGCCACCGGAGAGCTTGGCCAGGCGCTCCTGGAGCTTCTCGCGGTCGAAGTCAGAGGTGGTGTTCTCCATCTCACCCTTGATCTGAGCGATACGAGCGTCGATGGCCTCCTTGGAGCCAGCGCCACCGACGACGACGGTGTTGTCCTTGGAGATGGTGACGGACTTAGCGGTACCGAGCATATCAGCGGTGATGTCAGCAACCTTCACGCCCAGCTCGTCCAGGGCAGCCTGGCCACCGGTGAGGACGGCGATGTCCTCGAGGATGCGCTTGCGGCGATCGCCGTAGCCCGGGGCCTTGACGGCGCAGACGTTGAGGGCGCCACGGATCTTGTTGAGGACCAGGGTCGGCAGAGCCTCGCCGTCGATGTCCTCAGCGATGATGAGCAGGCCACGGCCAGCGCGCTGGACAGCCTCGAGAACGGGCATGATGTCCTGAACGCTGGAGATCTTCTGGTCGGTGATGAGGATGTACGGATCCTTCATCACGGCCTCCATGCGGTCGTTGTCCGTAACGAAGTAAGCGGAGACATAGCCCTTGTCGAACTGCATGCCCTCGACGGTGTCGATGGTGATGTCGAACGTCTGGGAATCCTCGACGGTGATGACGCCGTCCTTGCCCACGACCTCCATGGCCTCGGCGATCTTCTCGCCGACCTCGGGGTCACCGGCAGAAATGGTACCGACGGAAGCAATCTGCTCCTTGGTCTCGACCGGCTTGGCCTGCTTCTTCATCTCGGCGACGGCGGCGTTGACGGCCTTGTCGATGCCGCGACGGATGGCCAGCGGGTTGGCGCCAGCGGCGACGTTGCGCAGGCCGTCGTTGACGATGGCCTGGGCGAGCAGGGTTGCGGTGGTGGTGCCGTCACCCACGGTGTCGTTGGTCTTGGTGGCGACCTCCTTCACCAGCTGGGCGCCCATGTTCTCGATGTTGTCCTCGAGCTCGATCTCCTTAGCGACGGAAACGCCGTCGTTGGTGATGGTCGGAGCACCGAACGTGCGCTGCAGCGCAACGTAGCGGCCCTTGGGGCCCATGGTGACGGTAACGGCGTCGGCCAGGGTGTTGACGCCCTTGGCGAGTTTAGCGCGGGCATCGGTGTTGAACGTAATGTTCTTTGCCATAGTGGGTAATCCTCCAAAAGAAATGTGACTCGCGTCGCCGCTTCCGAGTCCTATGCGGCGGACGCGCTCAAAGACGAATCAGAGATTCTGACGGGACTAGGCCTCGACGACAGCGTAGATGTCGTCGGCGCGCATCAGCAGATACTTCTCGCCGTCGACCTTGACCTCGTTGCCACCGAACTTACCGTAGATGACAACGTCGCCAACCTTGACGTCCATGGGGATGCGCTCACCCTTGTCGTTGACCTTGCCGGCGCCCACGGCAACGATGGTGCCGCGCTGCGGCTTCTCCTGAGCGTTGCTGGCGATATACAGACCAGAAGCGGTCTTCTGCTCGGCCTCGTCGGGCTTGACCAGAACACGATCTGCAAGCGGCTTCAAAGACGACATGCTTGTCTCCTCCTTTTTGGGCCGCGTGGTTATGCCACGCGAATTAACCCTTTTTGTTTGCGTACGCGTTGAATGGTACCCACGAATGACGGGTTATACAACACAGAGTCAAAAAATCTTATTTTTTGGCACTTAGATTTTCTGAATGCCTGGGGATAACTTAGCAGTGGCTCCCGGGGCGGACCGGAGGGCATGAAGTTTGCTGCTCTACAGTCCTGCGCAAGACGGAAAGCACATTAAGTGCTTTCCTTTGCGTGCGGAACTCGCGACAAACTTCATGCCCTCCGGTCCGCCCCGGGAGCCAGGTTGACTAATTCGGCCCCGGCATTCAGGAAAGTCAGTGCAGCAAAATGGCGATGCAGATGGTGCGAACAAGAAAGGGGCACGTTGTTGAGACGCGCTCTTTTAAGTTGCGGTGGAATAGTTCCTGTTTTTGGGCTTGAAGGCCGATTTTAGGGACTATTTCACCGCAACTGAGGGGTGAGATGTGGGGTTAACGCTCGTAGATGAGGTTGCCTGCCAGGTAGGTGGTCTGAACCTTGGTAGCCTGGAGCTCTTGGGGGTCGATGGTGAGCGGGTTTTGGTCCAGGACTACCAGGTCGGCATACTTGCCGGGCTCCAAGCTGCCGAGGTTTTGCTCGTCGCCAGCTGCGTACGCGCTGCCAAGCGTGTAGTTGCGCAGGGCCGTTGCCGCATCGATGCGCTCGCTCGGTAACCAGCCGTCCTCGGGCCAGTGGCTTTTGGGGTCCTGGCGCGTAATAGCCGTGTAGAGCACGTTCATGCTGGTAACGGGCGTGATAGGGCTGTCGGTACCGAAGGCTTGGCGGATGCCGCGCTGCTTATAGGTCGCAAACGGCCACATGATGCGGCTGCGTTCCAGGCCCAGATCGCGCTCGGGGCCGCCCGGGTCGAGTGTAATGTGACAGGGCTGGCTCGAGGCAACGACGTTAAGCTTGCGTAGACGATCGATGTCCTCGGGCAAGAGGTTCTCCAGATGCTCGAGCGTGTTATGACCGTGCTGGGGCAGGCCGTACAGTTCGGCGGCCTCCTCAAAGATATCGAGCGCGGCATGGATGGCACCGTCGCCGATGACGTGAATACGCACAGTGTGGCCACGCTCCGCAGCCGCCAGAACCAGCTTACGCATGCGCTCGGCAGGAACTGTCAGACGGCCCTGGTCGCCCGGGAAGCGCGGATTGGTATAGGGCTCGGTGAGATACGCCGTGTGTTCGCTCGACACGCCATCGAAGAACTGCTTAAAGCCCGGTGCCGAGAGCAGCGCGTTGTTCGCGTAGCGGGCCTGCAGCTCTTCCAAGCGCGACTGGTCATCCAGCAGCGTGGGGAACAGATGGGCTCGGATGCCCAGCTTGCCGGCTGCCTGCAGTTTGTCGTAGACGTCGTCGCGGATAAAATCGCAGCCCGGCATGGGCATGAGCGACATATCGCAGATCGAGGTGATGCCCTGCTCGGCCATACGCCTCATTTGATCGGCGTAAGCGCTTGCGATGCGATCCTCGCCCAGCCACTCAAGGCAGCGCGGTAGCAGCTGCATGGCAGCCGCCTCGTGAGCAATACCCGTGAGCTCGCCGTTTGCGTCCTTGTCGTAGCTACCGCCCGCTGGTGGCTCGCTGTCGCGCGTGACGCCGAGTGCATCGAGTGCGCGGCTGTTGAGCCACAGCGTGTGCCCGTCGCCCGAATACATAACACAGGGACGATCGGGGAATGCCACATCGAGCGACGCCTTGGTAGGATGCTCGGGCGGGTCCCAACGGTAGTCGCGCCAGCCCTGCGTCACAACCCAAGCGTCGTCGGGCAGGTCCTGGGAAAACTCGAGCGCATGTTGCACCAGCGCCGCCTCGGACGTGCCCATATCCATGAGCATGTACGGCGAGGAACCGACCGAGGTATGGAAGAAGTGCAGATGAGCGTCATGGAAACCGGGGCAGACAAACTGCTCGCCGTAGTCGATAACCGACGTAGCGGCAGGAGCGGCGGCGATCACGTCATCGGGCGCACCGACTGCGACGATACGGTCGCCTGCGATGGCAATCGCCAGCTCGCGGGCGGCATCGATGCCGTCTTGCGCGGTAAAGACGTTCTTGGAGCGGATAATCCGATCGATATGTTGCATGGGCATCCCCATCTCTGGCAGGAAATTCAACACCCCCGAGTGTACTCCCCCGCCCTTGTAACAAAACCCCAAGCGGCAAACGGCAACTTTACCAGCCCTAGCGGCAGGTGGCATACTGGAGAGAGCCTGTACGATTTTGCGATCAACCCAGCAAGGAGCAAATCGACCATGACGAAGACCAAGGCACAGCAGATTATGGCGGCGACCGAGGCTCGCGCGGCTGACGACGTCACCGCAGCCATCAAAGATATCGCTACCGAGTTTGAACCATATATCATCAAGCAGCGCCGGCACTTCCATAAGCACCCGGAGCTGAGCCTTGCCGAGGAGCGCACGACCTCCGACATCGCCAACCAGCTCGACGCCATGAATATCCCCTACGAGCGTCCGCTCAAGACCGGCTTGGTGGCAACGCTTCGCGGTACCGCGCCGGATGCCTACCGCGAGGACGGCACGCCACGCCGCCGCATCCTGCTGCGCGCCGACATCGACGCCCTGCCCGTCACCGAGCAGACCGGCGAGGAGTTCGCCAGCGTCAACGAGGGCTGCATGCACGCCTGCGGCCACGACTGCCATATCGCCATGATGCTCGGAACGCTGCAAATCCTGCGCCATATGACCGACGACATCCACGGCGAAGTCCGCATCGTCTTCCAGCCCAGCGAGGAAAACGGCCAGGGCGCCAAACTCATAATCGGCACGGGCGTGCTCGACGGCGTCGATGGTGCCTACGCCGCGCATATCTGGAGCGAGGTTGACGCCGGCACCGTAAGCTGCGAGCCCGGTCCGCGCATGGCCAATACCGACTGGTTCCGCATCGACGTCCGCGGCACCTCGTGCCATGGCGCCATGCCCCAACGCGGCCACGACGCCGTCATGGTTGCCGCCGAGATTGTCAACGCCCTGCAGACCATCGTCTCGCGCGAAATCAGCCCCTACGAGCCGGCCGTCATCACCGTCGGCGAGTTGCACGGCGGCACCGCGCGCAACGTTATCGCCGGCACGGCCTACCTCGCCGGCACAGTGCGCACCTACGGCGATTCGACCCACGAGGAAATGCCGGAGCTCATGCGCCGCATCGTGGAGCATACCGCGGCAGCTCTGGGCGCCGAGGCAGAGCTCACCGACTACACCATCGCCAACTACAAGGTCGAAAACGACGCCGCCTCGAGCGAGCGCTGCCGTCAGGCTGTAATCAAGTGCCTGGGCCCCACCGGCCAAGGCCATTATCGCGGCACGCTTTCGGGCGAGGATTTTTCGGAGTACCTGCGTCGCGTACCGGGCGTGCTCGCCTTTGTAGGTACGCGCAACCCCAAGATTGGCGCCACGTACGCCCAACATTCCTGCTTCTACAAGATCGACGAGACCGTGCTGGCAAAGGGCTCCATGGTGGCCGCCCAGTATGCTATCGACTTTTTGGCCGAGCCCACGCAAGAGGAGCTCGACGGCCCCGCGATTACCGCGGTCGCCGAAACCAACCCCGATCTGGCCGCCAAGTTGCGCTCTGCCAAGGCGACGACCGCCGAGGCTCGCGACGCCATCCATGATGCCCGAACGGCTCGCCATGCCGCGATCAAGGGCATCCACGACGCACGCGCTGCTGCACGCCGCGAGGAGAAGCACGACGAATAGTCGTCACACCCATCCATAACAGCCTGGCTAAAGCAGAGCGGGGGCGGACGTATCGAAACGTCCGCCCCCGCCCATTCTTCAAGCGCTATTTCTACCATTTCTACCCCGTCCCCAAATAGCAGGCGGCGTGGCTACTCGTCCTGAGGCTCCTCGTCGGAGCTTGGCTCGGACGCCGGCTCAGGTGCAGGTGCCGGCTCAGGCTCAGGTGCAGGCTCGGACTCAGATGCCGTCTCAGGCTCGGGCGCCGGCTCAGGCTCGGTCGCGGGAGCGGGTGCAGGTGCCGGCGAAGCATCCGGAGCACCGTAACCCGAAGGGGTGGACTTCTTCTCGAAGGGCAACACAAAAGTCAGGACGTCGTCCTTATCCTCATCGGCCCACTCGCTTGCATAGCGTGCGGCCCAATAGCCAACGGCACGGTGCTTGAGCATCTTGCCAAAGACCGTAAGAAATACGGTGACGAAAGCGACCAGCACCAAGAACAGCGCGAGCGTGACGCCACCGCCGGTAACAATTGCCTCAATACCCGTAGGACGATAGTAGTAGCTATACATACCGACAGAGGCAATGGCGCCAAAGACGACCGTCAAGATCCATGTGACAACGTTGGCGACCAGGCCCGTCAAAAACTCGGGAAGGAACGAAGCACAGAACAGCTTGGTCTTGTTGTGCTTAAACGCCGCCCAGACCTTATCGAGCGAAAACGCGCTCTCGACACGCCCGGTCACCGCAAAGTGCATCACGGCGATGTCGGCGAACATCTTAAAGAAGACACCCAGAATCGCCGAGGCAATTAGCGCCAGGACAAGCAGGCCAAGCGAGCCAAACAGCGCAGCCTCGAGCGCATAAGAGCCGTAATAAGAATACGAGCCCGCAGCGCCAATTACCACGCCCTCCACCAGCGAAAGCACTACACCGATAACGGGAACGGCAGCGATAACCTCGAGCACGACCGAAATAACGCTCGAAAAGACTCCGAGACCAAACGACGTGGAACGCATCAGCGGACGATCCATGCCGTCATCGATCTTAAGCGACAGATCGCGACCCCACTCGATGCCAAAGCCGGAACCGCACACGCTCGCAATGCAAGCTGCCAAAAAGCCGATGGCAGCCGCAATGCCGCCAATAACGGGAATAAACAACACGAGCACCGACACAACGCAAATCAGCGCCGGCAAAAACGCGATTTGGCATACACGCTGAAGCACACCCGGAGTCTTGGTCATATCTTGGAACGCCTGAGCCACACAGCCCTTTGGCGCATTCGCCACGGGCGGTTGCGGAACAAACTGCTGGGGCTGAGGCTGTCCCTGGGGAGCGGGGCCAGCGGCACCGGCATTAGGAGCACCACACACGCCGCAGAACTTGTCGTTATCGCCCATGGGGGCGCCACACTGCGAGCAGAACATAGAATCATCCCTTCGTATCTTGAACAAATCACTTGGATCGCAAACGATGTCTTTAGCATCATTATTGCCCAATGTGGGGTCAAATACTCAAAGATGACCGATTTGCAAGATACACGGCGCCAGCAGGCGGTTCGTTGAATACGTCTGCGCTAGTTCGTTCCGCGGAAGCCCTTGCCGACGATCTCGGAGCTGTCGACGATCGTGATAAAGGCACCCGGATCGACCTCGCGCGCATAACGGCGCAGCTGCACGGCCTCGCGACGGCTCAGCACGCTCATGATCACCGTCACGCACTTGCCCGAGAAGGCACCGTAGCCGCGGCTGATGGTCGCCGTGCGGTTGAGATGCTTGACGATAAACTCCTCGACCTTAAGGGGTTCGGAGCAAATGACCGTGCAGACCTTACGAAGATGGATGCTCTCGATGGCCTTGTCGACCACAAGCGTCTTGGCAAACAGGCCGAGCACGCAATACAGACCGACACGCGGGCCATACAAAAAGGCCGCGATGGTCACGATACCGATATCGACCAGCAGCAGGGCGCGGCCAATCTCGAGCGTGGTGCGGCACTTGAGGATCATGGCAAGAATGTCCGTGCCACCCGTCGAGGCGCCGATGTCAAAGACAATAGCGCTGCCGAGCGCCGGCAAGATGACGGCAAAGCACAGGTCGAGCCACATATCGCCCGTCATCGAGACATCGGTCGGAATAAAGAGCTCAAACAGCGAAACATAGGCGGACAGCGCAAACGAGGCGAAGACACTCCAAAGAATCGCCTTGCGCTCCAAAAAGATAAAGCCCAAAACGACGAGAACCGCGTTGATAATCCACATAAAGACGCCGACGGGCAGGGTCGGGAACAGCGTGGACAGAATGACCGACACGCCCGAGGTGCCGCCAAAAGCAAAGTGATTAGGGGTTTTAAACGCAACGATGGCAAAGGCCGTAAGAATCAGGCCCAGATTGAGCTCGGCAAAAAAGCGCGGGAAACCCGGCTCCTGGCTGCGCTTTTGGCCGGCACGCTCGCCGCGCTCGATATCGGTGCGATCAACCACGCGCTCCATCGGCACTACGGGAGGACGATGCATCTCCTCGGCAGCACGCGATGCCGCCTCTGCCGCGGCGGCCTCAATCGCCCATGCCTTGCTTTCTGTTTCGTGCTCGTCAGCCATTACGGCAACCCCTCGTTAACAATTTGGAAACAATGCGCCCATTAGGGTAACGCGGAACGCGACGATTGCAACCCCTAGTTAGACGAGCGGTATGCCTACATCGGGGGGGCATACAAATAACGGCCGGCCACGCTTTTGCTTGCGCGGTCGGCCGTTTAACGTTTTCGCAGATAAAACCTGCCAAAACAAACCCGTCCCTTTTTTGGAAGGTTATTCGTGCTGGCTGGTGCGGTGCTCGTACTCCTCGGGGGTGATGACGTCCTCGATACGCAGGTTGACGCCCGCCACCTCAAGGCCGGTCATCGCGGCAAGGCGCTCGGTGACACGTGCCTTGACATCGTCGAAGATCGCGGGCGCATAGGCACCGTACTCGATAATGACGGAGATGTTGACGACCACGCGATTGTCATCGGTGACTTCAACCGTCACGCCCTTGGTCAGATTCTCGGCACCAAACTGCTCCTGCACAAAGTGCATGAGGTTACCTTTCATGCCCAGAACGTGCGGAACCTCGCGGGTGGCCATGGCAACGATCTTCTCGATCACACCGTTGGAATAGGTCAGCGAGTCCTCGGACTCGTCTGTTTCCTCATCATCCTCGTCCGCGTCATCGGCGGACTCGGCCTCGACGAGCGCCTCATCCTCGAGCGTTACGTCCTCGGCTTCGGCGACGACCGCCTCGTTCTCCTCGAGCTCGGTATCGGCTACATCGACCTTCGTATTAAAAGCCATGGTTCCTCCTTATGCCCGCCGCGGATGCGACAGTCGAATACGTATTAGCGGCCGCTAAACAGACGGCCGAAGAAGTTGACGATCCCGTTCTCGCCGTCACGAATCTGGCCAATTACGGCGCCTATCAGCACGAAGAATGCAATGACGAGCGTGTCCCACAGGCCCAACGTGAGCACCAACACGGCGAGGATAAAGCCAGCGACGGCGCCGAGCGTGGTGTTGGGATGACGCACAGCATAGCTCCAGATGGCAGCGCCCGTACCCTTGATGAGACCCATAGCCTCGTCAAAATCCGCGGCTGCCGCGTCTTGTAACTCGGTTGCCTCTGCTTTGGAATCAACAGGTTCGTTCGCCGGCGTGGCGCTCTGGTCAATCGTCAGGCGCGGCGTACGAGCGGTCTTATCTTGATTGGTATCACTCACCGGAAACCTCCACGGTCTGGACGGTAGTCTTGGACGGCAAAAAACGAACGCGTGCGGTCGTGCCCGGCGTGCCAAGCATGGTGTCGCAAGCTTCCTCGATGCGCCGCTGCATCGCAGTAGCCAGAGATGCCACGTCCTTATCGTCAAGCGCGATAGCCTCGACCTTAAATCGGACGTGCGAATCGTCGGAGCCTTGGACGCGGGCCTCGACATGCTCGACCATCACGCGATCGTCGCGCTCTGCCGCAGTGCGAGCGCACGAAGAAAGCGCCGCGAGCGTGACCTCGATATTGCGCTCCCCCGCCGGATGCACACAGGACGGCTCGCGACGAGCAAACATCAGGCGGAAGAAGCTTACCAGCACGCCGATCGCCACAACTCCGCCGCATGCCGTCACGACAATGCGCGGCATGGGGTCGCGCATCAGCAGCATAAAGCGATACGTATACGGCCCCCAAAACTGGCAGACCAACGTACCCAGCGCCACGACGGCGGCGGCAAGATACACGATCGCCAGGGCTCGTTTGAGCACGCGCATGCGGCGCTCCCTTCAAATCTCGATCCACAGAATGCAAAACGATTCGCATCATTATAAAAGAGCCGGGTCCGGTGCCTCATGCACGCGGATCCGGCTCATCTATTCCACGAGGCTTGCATGCTCGCTTCATTATGCCCAGATATGCACGGCTCAATCCGTGCGGGCGCTACTCCTCCTCGAGGGCAGCGATGACCTCGTCGGTCATGTCCATGGTGCTGTAAACATCCTGGACGTCGTCGAGCTCCTCAAGACGGTCGATGAGGCGCTGAACCTTCTTGGCGTCGGCGCCGGAGACCTCGGTCGGGGTGGTCGGGACCATGGTGGTCTCGGAGCCCTTGACCTGGACGCCCTGCTCCTCGAGCGCCTTGGATACAGCCATAACGTCGTTGGCAGCAGTCCAGACGATCCACTCCTCGCCGGCGTCCTCGTAGTCCTCGCCACCGGCCTCGGCGATGGCCATCATGAACTCATCCTCGTCACCGGCAGCACCGTTGGCGATCATGGTCTCCTTCTTGGCGTTCTCGTCCAGGATCTCCTTGGCGACGACGATCTGGCCCTTGCGCTCAAACTGGAAGGCGACGGAGCCGGAGGTGCCCAGGTTGCCACCAGCGTGGGAGAAGGCGGAACGGACATCAGCGGCGGTACGGTTGCGGTTGTCGGTCAGGCAGTCGACGTAGACGGCGACACCGGCGGGACCGTAGCCCTCGTACACGATGTTCTCGTAGACGGCGGCATCGGCACCCGAGCCAAAAGCCTTGTCGATAGCGGACTTGATCTTGTCCTTAGGCATGGACTGAGCCTTGGCCTTGGCAACGGCAGCGGCGAGGCTGGCGTTGTTCTCGGGCAGCGGGTCACCGCCGAGACGGGCAGCAACGGTGATGTTGCGGCTGAGCTTGGAGAAGAGGGCGGAACGCTTGGCGTCCTGCGCGCCCTTACGATGCTTGGTTGTGGCCCACTTAGAGTGTCCGGACATACGTGTCTCCTATCGGTTTCGACCTAAAGCCCAGCGCAGATGCTCGGGCAATATAAACAAACGTCGTTATGATATACCCACTGGCCTGCGAGATAAACCCCAAAATGAAGGCGTCGTGATGATGGCCCCTTTGGTGCAAAGAAACCTGACCTCAATGCACCAAGTTAGAACCAGAGGAGTCGCTGCGGGTGACGGTGGCGCCGATGGCGAAGGGCATGCAGGCGATGACCGGATACAGGTAGCGCATGTAAGTCGAGCCGTTGCACGGGCCAATCAGGCACACGGCGAGCACGCCCAACAGCGGCACCCAGATCGCCAGCGCACGCCATGAATGACGACGCAGCAGGTAGACCACCACGGCGATCATGATCCACACATAGGTGGCCGAGCTCATGGTGAGCGAGATAAAGGGAACACGCTGCACCGCCACACGGTATAGGTTGATCAGATGGTCACACCAGCGCACCACGTTGCTGTCAACCGGATGGAAGTCGAAGTACTTGAGGTTGTCGGGACGCGCCATGATCTCGGCACTACGCGCCGTGCTGTAGACCCAGGCATCGCGCGCGCTCGGATAAAAATAACCATAGTAGTTATTGATAAGCGCCGAAATATAGCACTCGGGATCCTTCTTAAACATCTGAGCCCATACCTCAAAATAGGCATCGATGTCCTCCTGCGAGGCGTACTCGTTAAAGCAGTTCTTGACGGCATCGGACTTGTCGGGGTTGTAGCGGCGGCCCAGGTTCTCGTACTTGAGTACACGATCGATCACGGCACGCTCTTCGTCGGTCACCGAACCGTCGCAAGGAGCCTCCACGATGGTGCCGTCCTCCTTAACCGCGGGGTTGACGCCCGAGTTGAGGCCGTCGTGCTTTTGGATGAAACGAGCCGTCTGCTGGAACGGAATCGAGAGGATTTCGCGCTTGGAACCAGGCGTGATGTCGTGCGCCGGCATAAAGACCTTGGTGAAGTACATATTAGAGGCAAGGCAGAGCGCGAGCACCGCGAGAACGCCAACCCAGCGGAAACGCGGGATGGCGCCCGAAGGCGCAGCACCAGCCTGCTTGGCTGCACGATGAGCCACATGCGCGTCCCATGCGCAAAACGCCGCCGCGATTACGCATGCCGCCAGGGGAAACACCAGGCCGCCGTTACGCAGAAACGTGGAACCCATGGCGCCCAGGGCAAGCAGCAGCCAGTCATGGCGCGCAAAGAGCACGGGCCTCTGTTCGCCCGCACGCTCGGCATTGGCATCGCGACGGGGCAGGCCGCAGGCCACGAGCTTCACGGTCTGCACCAACAGCACCAAAAACGCGTCGGCAAACAGCACATCTTTGGTAAGCAGAGCCGCGTAGTTGGAGAACATGGGCATAAACACAAAGAACAGCAAGATCACGCCGCGGACCGGCAGGCTCACGCCCAGCTTGCGCAGCGACGAGATGGAATAGGCCATGCAGGCGGCCGTAATGACGAACTGGGCGCAGGTGTAGATGGCAAGACCTGCGTTGGCGCTATTGAACAGCGAAAGCCCCAGCTGGACGCACAAACCGATGATAGCCGTGTGCACCACGGGGTGATGTCCGTTGAGCAACACATTGGGATTGAGCAGACGCAGATAGTCACTCGTGCCATTGGGGTAGTTGAACCACTGGCGAATCTGCGCACCCGTATCTCCCATAAAAAGGCCAGGCAGCGAAGCGATGAGCGTGGGCGCCCAGGCGATCATAAGCACCAGGAAGGGCCCGGCAAAGGGATGGACCGAGAGCACGGCGTGAGCCACACGCCATACGCGGCCAAAGTGCGCTTCGGAAAACGGAATGCGCCGAGAGCTCAGCCAATCTAGACACTCAAAGGCGAGGTAGAAGGCAACGACCGCCAAGAGCATCCAGCCCGCGCCGCCTATCCAGGCGCAGATGATGCGGGCCTTGTCGCCGAGCACGATCTCGGCCGAATCGGTGAGGTCGTAGCTGCGGCCAAACACCATGCAGACGGCAAAGAACAGCGACGGAAGGATCACCGAGGGACGCCAAGCGTCGCCGCGGCCAAAGAACACGTAGCGAAACGGCAGCGTGAGCAGGCAGGCAAGCGCAAGCAGCATGACCGCGTCGGTATGGCCGGCAAACGAGAGGAGCACCTCGTAGCACACGTACAGCATGCCCGAGGCTTTGGGGTCAATCGCCAAGACTGCGTTGCTCGACACCGGGGCGGGATCGATGGAAAACGCCGTGGTCGCCAACAGCGCGAGCAAAAATGCGATGAGCGTCTGCTTGGCGGGGTAGCGCTTAAACCAGACGATGCGGGCAGCGTCGCGCGCAGCCGTTGTGGAGAGGTCGGGATCCTTCACAGTCCGAAAGCCTTTCTAGAAACCTATCAAACTCGGCAAGACCACCACAAAGGTGCCTGTCCCCTTTGTGGTGGTTTTGGTGGTTAGGCGTCCAGGTAGACGCGCTGGAGCCGATTGCGGTGTCGGGCGAAGATGATGAGCGCCAGACCGGCGATCACGAGCGGCAAACTCAGCAGCTGGCCCATAGTGATGACGCCTCCCAGCAGATAACCCAACTGGGCATCGGGCACGCGCACGAACTCAACGAGAAAGCGGACGATGCCGTACCCCATCACGAACACGCCCATAAACGTACCCTGGGGCAGTAGCTGCTTTTTGCGGCTGAGTACCTGCAAAATACAGAAGAGCACGACGCCCTCAAGAATCGCCTCGTAGAGCTGGGAGGGATGGCGCGGCATATCGCCCGCGGTGCCGCCAAAGACCACACCCCAGGGCAGATCAGTCGGCTTACCCCACAGCTCACCGTTGACGAAATTGGCACAACGGCCCAGGCACAGGGCCAGCGGGGCGCCGATCACGGCAAGGTCGGCGATGGTCCAGGCGTCGAGCTTATACATGCGGCACACGATGATGCCGCCCAAGATGCCGCCCACCAGGCCGCCGTGGAAGCTCATACCCCCCTCGTTGGTGGCAAAGATTTCGAGCGGGTGGGTCCAATAGTAGCCATCGCCGTAAAAGACGACGTAGAACAGGCGCGCGCCGATGATGAGACCAAAGACCGCGCCGACCACGACGCTCGTCAGGTCATCGATCGTGATGTCGAAGCCCCAACGACGCTGCGTGCGGTACATAACAACCGCTGTGAGCAGGGCGCCGACCACATAGGCCAGACCGTACCAGTAGATGGTGATGGGGCCCGCCGAGATCGCAACGGGGTCAAGCATATGGTAGAGGTCGTTGAGCATATCGATCCCCTGCTCCCTACATACAAATGCGGCCGCGGGCCTTGTGCTCGCAGCCGCATATCTGGGCGTAACGTCTATGCGGAGCGTACCGTCCGCAGCTTTCGCATCTTAGAACGGCGCGTACTCGTCGTACAGGTCCTCGGCCTCGCCGGAAGCATTGACCTGCTCGACGCGGGTAACGCCGGGCACGTGCTCCTTCAGGATGCGCTCGATGCCCATGGAAAGGGTCAGCGAGCTCATGGGGCAGCCGGCGCAGGCGCCCTGCAGCTCCAGCTTGACGACACCCTCGTCGTCGACGCCCACATACTCCATATCGCCGCCGTCGGCCTGCAGGTTGGGGCGAATCTCTTCAAGAACCTTCTTAAGCAGCTCTTCGTTAACAGCCACAGGGGCTCCTTTCTCACAATAACGCGGGCACGCCCGCGGACAGAAGCTATGTTACTACAGCCATGTACCCGCTCACGAGCCGTCCATGCGCGCAGACGCGACTTTCACGAGTAGTCAATTTGGGACGGGGCTCTTTGAGCTGCGTTCGTCGTCAGATAGCGACAACGCATATTACTGTTGAGCCTGTCCCCCGGTACCAATCTGGACATCGACGATGACCTGGCGGTAGCTGATGCCGCAGGAGTCGAGAATGCGGCGGCTGATACGGCCGTCATCGGTGTCGGCATACTTATTGTCCAGGTAGACAACCTCGCCTACACCTACCTGCGCCAGGATCTTGGCACAGTCGTGGCACGGGAATAGCGTGACGTAGACCGTGGAACCCTCAAGGTCTTTGAGCGAGCCGCGGTAGTTGAGCACGGCGTTGGCCTCGGCATGCACCACGTAGTTGTGCTTATCCTGCAACGGGTCGTCGCTCGTGCCCCACGGGAAAAAGTCGTCGTTGAGCGCCGAGGGCGTACCGTTGTAGCCCACCGAAAGGATGCGGTGGTTGGTGTTGGCGATGCACGCACCCACCTGTGTGTTGGGGTCCTTACTGCGGCGCTGCGCGGCGATGGCCACGCTCATAAAGAACTCGTCCCAGCTAATGACGTCCAGGCGCTTGCCTGACGAAGTTTGATGAAGATCGTCCGACATGGCAGACACCTCCGTAATCGCAATAGTTTGACCCATTGTAGCAGGTGAAAGGTGGGGGCGTTTGTCCCACCGGCGCCCTCACTTTTACACGCGGCGGGGCTTTTGGTTGATGCGGTAGAGCTCGGCGAGACCCCGCAGCGTCAGTGCGTCATCTACCGTCAGGCTGTGACCGACCAGCGACGCGAGCGCCTCGGCATCGTCGCCGGTAATGACGATGGGCACGCTGTCCTCCCCCGCGGCCTTGGTCGCGCGCATCTCGGCGAGCACCATGTCGAGCATGCCGTCGATGCGGGCTACCTCGCCCAAGACCACGCCCGAGCGCATGGCCTCGCGCGTGTTGCGGCCGATCACATGCGTGGGCGCCGAAGGCTCGACCTGAGGCAAACGCGCCGCAGCGGCCGAAAGCGACCGGGCACCGAGCGCCAGACCCGGCGCGATGACGCCGCCCACAAAGGTTCCGCACGCGTCGATGACCTCAATATTGGTCGTCGTGCCCAGGTCGATCACGATGCACGGAGAGCCGTAGACGGCACGGGCCGCCACGGCATCGGCGATGCGGTCGGGGCCGATCTCGGCCGGGTCGTCGTAGTGCACGGGCATGCCGGTCTTGAGGCCCGGCCCCACGGTGAGCACGCGCCCCGTGCAGGTACGGGAAAGCGCCGCCTTCCACGGGCGCTCGAGCGCCGGCACCACGCAGCTCAGCACGGCCGCCGTGGGCACGAGCGCGCCGGGCATGCCCGCATCAGCCGCCAGCGCGGCCATGACTTGAGCGAGACGCATACGCGCTTCGTCGGCCGTAATGCTCGATGGCGTCGTGATCTCGCACGTCGCAAGCGGGCATTCCTGCGCCGCGGCCGAATCCTCTGCAAACAGGCCAAAGCGAATGAACGTGTTACCCACGTCGACCGTCAATATATATGCGCACCCATTAAGCATCGTCGGCGCTCCTTTCGTCTGCCCAGCAGTATATCGCCTACCTAAACCAGTCATCCCAAAATGACTAGGTTGCGGCTATACTGATGCGCGGTCGTTTGCGGGCTCACGCGACGGCCTTTGGTAACCCGACTTCCCGCGCCGCATCCGTAGCGGCGCTCCCGGGGGAAGCGGATATACGCAAAGGAGTTCAATATGAGCAATCCCTCGAACCGCGCCTCGATGCGCGGGCAACTCACGCTGCGTGGCGTCGTCATCGGCGTCCTTGGCTGCGTGATCATCACGGCAAGCTCGGCCTACACGGCCCTCAAGATGGGCGCCCTCCCCTGGCCAATCATTTTCGCTGCCGTCATCTCGCTGTTCTTCCTGAAGCTCATGGGCAACGCCAGCCTCAACGAGGCCAACGTCACCCACACCATCATGTCCGCGGGCGCCATGGTCGCCGGCGGCCTGGCGTTTACCATCCCGGGCGCCTGGATGCTGGGCTATGCCGACCAGATCAGCTGGCTCGACATGTTTATCGTGGCGCTCGCCGGCACCATCCTGGGCCTGCTGGCCACCGCGCTCATCCACCGTCACTTTATCGTGGACGCCGCGCTGGAGTTCCCCACCGGCAACGCCGCAGCTCAGACCCTACGCGCCACCGAGGCCGGGGGCAAGACCGGTAAGCAGCTCTTTGGCTCCATGGCCATCGCAGGCATCTACAGCGTGCTGCGCGACGCCCTGGGCGTGGTGCCCAGCATGCTGTGCACGCTCAACATCCCCGGCGTGACCTTTGCCATCTACAACTCGCCCATGCTGCTGTCCATCGGCTTCCTCGTGGGCTTCGCCCCGGTCGCTTTCTGGTTTGCCGGCGCCCTGTTGGGCAACTTTGGCATCATCGTGGGCGGCACCGCTGCCGGTCTGTTCGACGTTATGACTGCGCAAGGCATCGTCAAGTCCCTGGGCATGGGCCTCATGATGGGCTTTGGCGTCGCCGTCGTCCTCAAGGACATCCTGCCGCAGGTCGCCGGTATCGTCCGCGGTCTTGCCGCCGACAGCTCCACCGACACCGACGAGCAGTCGCTCATCTCGGGCTCCCTTAAACTCGACGCCGGCATCATCGGCCTGGGCGCTGCCGCCATCGCCGTGATCGTCGCCATCGCGCTCGACCTTGGTCCCGTCCCGGCCGTCATCGTGACGCTGTTCACCTTTGTCACCACCATCATGAGCGCACAGAGCTGCGGCCAGACGGGCATCGACCCCATGGAGATCTTTGGCCTCATCGTTATGCTCATCGTGGCTGCCTTCGCGCAGCTCGCGCAGGTTAAACTGTTCTTTATCGCCGGCATCGTGGCCGTAGCGTGCGGCCTTGCGGGCGACGTCATGAACGACTTTAAGGCCGGCGCCGTGCTGGGCACCAACCCGCGTGCACAGTGGGTCGGCCAGGCCATCGGCGGCATCGTGGGCGCCCTGGTCGCTGCCGCCGTCATGGTCGCGCTCGTAACCGCCTATGGTCCGGACGCCTTTGGACCCGACAAGAGCTTTGTGGCCGCGCAGGCAAGCGTCGTCGCCACCATGGTCTCGGGCATCCCGAGCGTGCCGTGGTTTGCGGGCGGCTTTATCGCCGGCATCGTCATGTACTGGCTCGGCATTCCGGCCATGATGATCGGCCTGGGCGTGTACCTGCCGTTCTACATGTCGCTCACGGCTTTCCTGGGCTCCTGCGTTAAGCTCGCCTACGACAAGTGGGCCGCTCACCGCGACGCCGAGGCCGGTCTTTCGGACGAGGAAAAGGCCGCCAAGGACGCCGCCTTCCAGGAGCAGGGCCTGGTTGTCGCCAGCGGCCTGCTCGGTGGCGAGTCTATTGTCGGCGTTATCCTGGCGTTTGTCTCTGTTGGCTTAAGCCTGCTGGGCTAAGCTGAGCAGCTGCTCGACAGCAACCATATTGCCTACGGCTTGCCCGGCCGGTAGCTTTCACGGCTGCTGACCGGGCTTTTTGATATCGAAACAAAGAAAGGCCGGCGCGCTGCGTTTAACAGCGCGCCGGCCTTATCGGTTAAGCTATCGAAGCGTTCCTGCTATGAACCGAAGTTCGTTGCAGAATCTACGCTCGAAACGCTACATCTGCTTGCGACGACGATCGCTCAGCGTCACACCAGCGGCCACGAGGGTGATACCGCCGATGACGAACACCTCGCCCGCAAGAGCGGAGTCATCGCCAGTCTGGGCGAGCGCGGCCGACGTGGCCTTCTTCTTGGCGACAGGAGCCTTTGCAGCAGCCTGTGCAACCTGAGGCTTGGCCTGCGGCTCAGCCTTGGGATGATACTTGTCGTACTCGGCCTGCGCGGCAGCCAGGGCATCCTTGGCATCGCCAAGCTCAGCCAGCGCGGCGGCATAGGCGTCGTTGGCATCGGACAGCTTGGCATCGGCATCGCTCAGAGCAGCCTTGAGACCAGCGGCGGCATCGACGGCAGCCTTATAGCGAGCGTAGGCAGCGTTCAGCTTGACCAGCTTCTCGTTGCCCGTCGTGCCCGCGGCAAGGGATGCCTTGTGGTCGACAGCCTCAAGATCGGCCTTGAGTGCCTCATCGCTGGCAAGCTCGGCCTTGGCCTTGACGATCTCGAAATTCGCATCGACGACGGCTTCGTTGGCGGCCTCGAGCTGCTTCTGGGCATCGGCGACACCGGCGACGGCAGCGTCATAGGCGACCTTGGCGTCGTCGACCGCCTTCTGGGCGCCGGCAAAGCGCTCGAAGGCCTTGTTCGCGGTAGCCAGCTCACCCTCAGCAGCCTTGGCCTTGGCCTGCGCATCGGACACAGCCTGCGTCTTGGCGGCAACTGCCTGCTTGGCGTCCGAAAGAGCAGTCGCGGCCTGGACATCTGCGGCCTGGGCCTTGTCTACACCAGTCTGGGCGGCATCGTCGGCCTTCTTGGCATCGCCAAGCGAGCCCTGCTTATTCGCAAGGTCCGCCTGGGCGGCATCGCGCTTGGCGGCAAGGTCCTTGACCGAAGCGGTAGCGTTGCCATACGCCTCATTGGCCTGTTCGGACTTTGCCTTGGCGGCATCGCGGGCGCTGCGAGCCTTCGCCTTGTGAGCAGCGGCGTCGGCTGCCTTCGTCTTGCTGTCAGCAAGCGTGGCGTTTGCCTTATCGAGAGCTGCCTGGGCAGTAGCGGCCTTGCTCTTGGCGGCATCGAGGTTCTGCTTGAGGGACTCGATGTCGATTCCGCCGAGCGCGTCCTTCGCGGCGTCGTATGCCGTCTTCGCGGCGGCGGTGCCGGACTT
>CATZIX010000019.1:0-19010 GCA_958420205.1 uncultured Collinsella sp.
GCGTCAACGACGCCCCGTCCATCAAGCGCGCCGACATCGGCGTGGGCATGGGCATCACCGGTACCGACGTTACCAAGAACGTTGCCGACATGGTGCTCGCCGACGATAACTTTGCCACCATCATCGGTGCCTGCGAAGAGGGCCGTCGCATCTACGACAACATCCGCAAGGTCATCCAGTTCCTGCTTTCGGCCAACCTTGCCGAGGTGTTCTCGGTGTTCATCGCCACGCTCATCGGCTTTACCATCTTTCAGCCGGTGCAGCTGCTGTGGGTGAACCTGGTCACCGACTGCTTCCCCGCGCTTGCGCTGGGCATGGAGGACGCCGAGGGCGACATCATGAAGCGCAAGCCGCGCAACGCCAAGGACGGCGTCTTTGCCGGTAATATGGGTCTGGACTGCGTGGTCCAGGGCCTGATCATCACCGTGCTGGTGCTGGCGAGCTTCTTTGTGGGCGTGTACTTTGACATGGGCTACATCCACATCTCCGATATGATCGCCGGCAATGCCGACGAGGAAGGCGTGATGATGGCGTTCATCACGCTCAACATGGTCGAGATTTTCCACTGCTTCAATATGCGCAGCCGTCGTGCGTCGCTGTTCACCATGAAGAAGCAGAACAAGTGGCTGTGGGCTTCGGCCGCGTTGGCGCTGGTACTGACGGTTATCGTGACCGTTCAGCCGACGCTTGCCGAGATGTTCTTTGGCCCCGTGACGCTTGAGCTCAAGGGCGTTCTTGCCGCGCTGGGCCTGGCCTTCCTGATCATTCCGCTGATGGAGATCTACAAGGCGATCATGCGCGCGGTCGAAAAAGAGTAACGTTCCTGTTCGGGCCCGACCGCCTGCGGGGTTTCCACGGGCACGTCCTCGCCGCTTTGCGGCTGCGGGATGTGCCCTTAGGAAACCCCTCCCGGCGGGCGGGCCCTGCGGTATCCTTGCTGGCTTTTCTCCCGTGCGGATGAAAAGGGCTGAGGGAAAGTTTGTGAGCTGGTCGGGCTTTGCCCGGCCAGCTCTTTTTGATTTAAAATACCTGCTCAGTTGTGATTTTGGCTGCTGGGAGGCGTTTGTGGCTAAGGCTAAGGCTAAAGCGAAGAAAAAGACGACGGGGGCGCGGGCTAAGCGTGACCGTCGTCGGAAGCTCGCGACCGAAGCGCCCGTGTCTGCCGAGGAGTTGTTGGCGAGCGTACCGGGGCTCGATGCGCTGCAGGATGTTCCGGCGTTTGATGACCTGCCGGTCGATGAAGCCCAGCAGACTGCCTTTGATGATTTCTGCGCACATGCCGAGGAGCCCGAGCAGATGCAGCTTGGCGTCGTGGTGCGCTTGGATCGCGGGTTTCCGCTGGTGGCGACTGCCAACGATACCTTCCGCGCCGAGCATGCCGTGGGGTTTGCCAAGTCGCGCGGCGAGGACGAGGTCCTGCTGCCTGCCGTGGGCGACCGTGTGGCGGTGCGCCGCGCTCCCGGGCACGATATGGGCGTGATTGAGTGCGTGCTGCCGCGCCGTACGAGCTTTGAGCGTTGGCGCGGCCGTGCCCGCGGAGAGCGCCAGGTGCTCTGCTCCAACGTGGATAGCGTGCTAATCGTGCAGGCGCTCGGTGCCGGCGAGGTACTGCTCGACCGCGTGGCGCGTTCGCTGGTGTTGGCGCTCGACTGCGATGCCGAGCCGGTGGTAGTGCTCACCAAAGCTGACCGTTGCGATGCCGAGGAGCTCGAGCGCGATCTGGACCGCGTGCGCTGCCTGGTGGGTCCGGACGTGCGCGTAATCGTGACGTCCTCTGCCGAGGGCCGCGGCCTGGACGAGGTACGCGCCTGCATGCCCGCCGGGAGCTGTGCCATGATTTTGGGCGAATCGGGTGCCGGCAAGTCGACGCTGCTCAATGCGCTGCTGGGCCACGATGCGTTGGCGACCGGCGGTGTGCGCGAACGCGACGACCAGGGCCGTCACACTACCGTCGCGCGCGTGATGGTGGCGCTACCGGGCGACGCCGGCGTGATCGCCGATGCCCCGGGCCTACGCAGCCTACCGCTCGTGGGTCACGAGCGGGGTCTGGCGCGCGCCTTCCCCGAGATTGTCGAGGCATCGCGTGCGTGCCGGTTTGGCGATTGCACGCATACCCATGAGCCGGGTTGTGCCGTTCGCGAGGCCGAGGACGCCGGGCAGATCGACAGCCTGCGTTTGGAAACGTTCCAAAACTTGGCGTCATCCATGCGCGTGAGTGCTCAAATGCTCGATCCCGATGTCCATCTGTAATTGATTTTTCCTATGACAGCCGTCTCCCAACTGTTCGGGAGACGGCTTTTTTGCTGCGGAAAAGCCTCGAAACATGCAGTTTGCTGACGTGCTGACCAAAACCTTGCCATGAGCTTGACGGGCTGGTCAGCTTTTGGTCAGCGATTGGTTTGACATCGAAAACCAAAATCGCAATTGCGCCGCTTTGCACTTTGACCGCCCAGACAATGGTGGTACGGGCATTCGCCCGGCACTGCCATGAGAGGAGCGGCCGTGAACAAGAGCAAGCGCATCGCCATCAGTCTGGTCGCGGGCGTGCTCGCTGCTCTGCTCTGCATGGTTTACGGCTCGTCGATCCGCTCGCAAGCCGAACGGGTCCAGGCTGAGACCTTGGCCAAGTACGGTGGCGATCGCGTCGAGGTATGCGTCGCGGCGCGCGATATCGATGTGGGCGAGACCCTCGATGAGACCAATGTCATAACCCAGGAATGGCTGACGAGCCTGTTGCCGCGTGACGCGGCGACCGAGCTGCGCCAGGTGCGCGGCGACGTGACGACTTCGCGTATTCCCAAAAACGCCGTGATCTGCAATGTCTACACCAAGGCCGAGAGCCACAAGCTCGAGGTGCCTAAGGGCAAGGTTGCCGTTTCGGTGGCGGTCGATGCCGAGCACTCGGTCGGCGGTGCTACAGGCGTGGGCAGCTACGTGGATGTGTATGTGCAAAAAGACGGCGTAACCGATCGACTGTGCGGCGCGCACGTGATCGATACCAGTGAGGATTCCGGTGCCACGCGCGAGGGCAAGATCGAATGGGTGACGCTGGCGGCTGACCCCGAAGACGTCAAGGAACTGCTGGGAGCCTCGGGCAAGGGAACGGTCAGCTTGACGATTCCCGCCACGGCGCGCGGCAAAAAGAGCGGAGGCGACGAGTGATGAAGGCGATCTGGCTTGCGTGCTGCGCGTGCGGCGATTACGGGCTGTTGCAGCGGGAAGTCGAGGGCCGTGATGCGGGTGCACAGGTGCTTCGCGTGGGTGACCTGGACGGGCTGATTTCCATGGCGCGGGCGTTTCCGTCGCGCCGCGGGGCTGCCATCATCGCGGCGTCTCTGTTTGATATCGAAGATGTGCGCAAGACTGTTGCGCGCCTGACGGCCGAAGGCCGCGTGAGTCGCGTGGTCGTGTTGATAGAAGCGCTCGATCCGTCGGATATCGAGGGACTGTTTCGCGCGGGGGCGACCGAGGTCATCGCTGCGCACAGCATATGCGGCAACGGGCGCGCGGGCGAGGGAGCGGTTGATTCCGATCGGCGCATGACGATTGAGCCCGATGCTTTTGTTGATAGGGAACCCGGGGCGCCTCGCGCTACAAGAGGCCCGCGTGTTGATGATTATGGAAAAGCGGAAGCCGAGCATGGTCGGCGCCCCCGGAACCCCCTTGTATACGATGACGCTGGAGGGCCGGCACAGCATGCTGGCGACTCCCCGGCTGTAGATATGGGATACGTGCACGGCGTGAATCTGGCGGATGAACTCGACGAAGTTGAGGGCTTTGCCGGGTGCGGCGAGTTGTCGCTGATGCAGCATGAGCAGATTGCACAGAACGAGCCTGCCTTGCAGACCGAACAAGCTGCCATGCCGGCTTGGACGCAGCGTGTGGTTGCGGCGGGGGAGACGGGGACGCTGTCGCCGACGCCCGCCCCGCCGCCTCCGATGCCGCCGGCAGACGCTGCCGCTCCGCAGCATCGAGCTCCGGTCATCTGCGCCATTTCGGGTTCGGGCGGTTGCGGCAAGTCGACGATCGTTGCCACCATGGCACACATATCGTCGCTGTTGGGCTTGCGTGCCGCCGTGCTCGACCTGGACCTGATGTTTGGAAACCTTTACGACTTGTTAGGCGTCGATGCTCCGCGCGATATGGCGGCACTTATCGAGCCGTCGGCGGCGGGCGCGCTCACCGAGCCGGATATCGTAGCCACATCGATGCGCGTGGCGCCGGGCGTTACGCTCTGGGGTCCCGTCGCGGCGCCCGAGCAAGCCGAGCTCATGGCACGTCCGGTGGAGCTATTGCTTGATGTCCTGCGTCGCGAATCCGACGTGGTCTTTATCGATACCTCGGTCTTTTGGGGCGACGCCGTGGCGGCTGCGGTGGCGGCGAGCGACCGTTGCCTGGTCGTTGGCGATGCGGCGGTGTCGTCCGCGACATCGGCATCGCGCGTCATTGAACTGGCAAGTCGAGTAGGTGTGCCGTGCACGCGCATGAGCGCCGTGTTCAACCGGTTCGGTGCGCGCGGGGCAGACGAGGACGTCGCCATGCGCTTTGAGATTGCCTGTGCGTTGAGCTCAAAGATTCGTATCGCCGATGGCGGGCAGGATCTCGCCGCGCTCATGGCGTTTGGGCGCGCTGACGAGGCAGTGGGTCAGACGAGCGCTTTCGCGACCAGCGTGCGCGAGGCCACGCGCGAGATGCTCGTGGAACTGGGGTGCGCCGTCGGCCCTTGGAGCGATATGGTCGCCGACCGTGCAACGCGCACCGAACGCCCGCGTATCCGCCTTCCCTGGTCGCGCGAGGGTGATCAGCGATGAGCCTGCAAACGAGGATTAAGGCTGCCGGCGCTGCAGCGGCTGCAGCGCCTGTAGATGCGGGGCGTCGTCGCGCGGTGAAACGACGCACCAAGCGCGCTGTGATGGACCGCATGGGTTACGACGAAGTGGCGCGTATCAGCGCCTATATCGACCCGGCGCTTGCCCGCTCGGAATTGCGTCCCGCGGTGGAGGCGGCGCTCAATGTTGAGGAACCGACCGATCTCGCGACGTCCGAACGCGAGACCATCATCGACGAGATTTTGGATGACGTGGTGGGCCTGGGGCCGTTGCAGCCGCTCATCGAGGACGACACCGTTACCGAGATCATGATCAACGGCTGCCGCTCGGCCTTCTTTGAACGCGGCGGCGTCTTGTACCCTATCGAGCATGCGTTTGAGGATGATGAGCAGATCCGTGTGCTTATCGACCGCATCATCTCGCCACTTGGCCGCCGTATCGACGAGCGCAGCCCCATCGTCAACGCTCGCCTTAAAACGGGCTATCGCGTCAACGCGGTGATTCCGCCTGTGGCGATTGACGGACCGATTCTCACCATCCGAAAGTTCTCGGACCGCATCTGCTCGCTGGACGAGCTTGTGGGGCTGGGGTCACTGCCGCTTTGGTATGCGCAGCTGCTGTCGTGCGCGGTGTCGCTGCGACAGGACCTGGCGGTTGCGGGAGGCACGGGATCTGGTAAGACCACCCTGCTCAACGCGCTGTCATGCGAGATTTCCACCGGCGAGCGCATCGTGACGATCGAGGACTCTGCCGAGCTCAAGTTTGCGCATCATCCGCACGTGGTGCGCCTAGAGGCGCGCGAGGCTTCAATTGAGGGCGAGGGCGCGGTGACGATCCGCGACCTGGTGACCAATGCCCTGCGCATGCGCCCCGACCGCATCGTGGTGGGCGAGGTGCGCGGTGCCGAGTGCTGCGACATGTTGCAGGCCATGAATACGGGCCACGACGGGTCGCTCACCACACTTCATGCGGGTTCAGAACAGGAGACCGTGGTGCGTCTGACGTTGCTTGCACGTTATGGCATCGATCTGCCGAGCGAGCTCATCGAGGAGCAGATTGCCATGGCGCTCGACGGCATCGTGATGTCCGAGCGCCACGCCGATGGCAGGCGCTTCGTCTCCTCGTATTCGGGGGTGCGTCGCGCCGCGTCGGGCGGCGTAGAGCTCGAGCGCTATGTGACTTTCGATGCCGCCGAGCGCACCTGGGCGCTTGACCGTGAGCCGCCGTTTATCGCAGAAGGCCTGCGGTCGGGGACGCTCACACAAGAGGAGGTGGACGAATGGAGGTCGCTGTGCCCCTCGTCGTAGGGGGTTTGGCAGGGTTTTCTGTTGCGACGGCGTGCGGGGCGGAACCTCGTGTGCCGCAGGTGCCGCCGGCGGAGCTGGCGCGTCAGGCGCTCGAGACGGTGGCAGAGAAGCTGCCGCGTGAGCTGGTGGAAAACGATCTGCTGAAAAAGATCGCCCGTTCGTGGGCATCGCTGGCTCCGGCGCATCGCCTTGGCCTCGTGATTGAAGATGCTTCGGGGCGTTTGGCGTTTCTACTGCTATCGAGCGGTGTCTGCAGCGTTTTACTAACGATGGCGTCGTTATCGCCCCTCGGGTTTGCCTTGGGACTTGTTGCTCCGATTGCCGCTGGCGCCGCTCGGGATGGCTTTGAGAGCCGGCGCGAGCAACACGATGCAGAAGAGGCCATGCCCGAGGCGTTTACCGCACTTTCCATGTCGCTTGCCTCGGGACATTCGCTGGCCCAGGGCATGCGCTTTGTGGGCGCTCATGCGCAAGAACCGGTGCATACCGAGTTTTTGCGGGTGGCGGCGGCGATCGATTGCGGTATCTCGGCGACCGACGCGCTCGATGACTTGCTCGTGCGCATCGACGCCCCCGGTCTTTCGCTTGTGACCTTGGCGCTTAAGGTGTCACAGCGCACCGGCGCTCCGCTTGCCGACTTGCTGTCCGAGGCGTCGAGCATGGTGGGGGAGCGCATTGAGCTCAAGCGCCGCCTGGATGTTAAGACGTCACAGGCGCGTATGTCGGCACACATGGTCGCGGCGATGCCGGCGGGCATGTGCGCGGTGTTGGCGCTGCTTTCGGCAGATTTTCGTCGCGGTCTTGCGACGCCTGCCGGTGCGGGCGCTGTGGTGCTGGGTCTTGCCCTCAATGCCGTTGCCCTGGTGGTTATCCGACGCATTATGCGGGTGGAGCTATGAGCGCCCCGGTTGCAGTTGCGGCTTGCCTGTGCGCCCTGAGTGTATTTGTCGCGACGGGTTTGGATCGGGCGGATGCACGCAAGATCGCAGGGGCCTGCAAGCGCGAGGCGGTGCTGGTCGCTGCCGCGGGTCGCTCAGTGGTCGATGCCCTGACCGCGCGAGTGAAGGGCGCGGTTGGAGTGGGCGGCCCGGCGCGAGTGCCGCTCGGCGAAGTGTCCGAGATGATCGATGTTGTGCGCTTGGGTCTTTCGGCCGGTCTTTCGTTTGATGCGGCGCTTGAGATTTTCTGCGCCAACCGCCGGTCAGTGCTGGCTCTTCGCCTTGAGCGGGCCTGCATGGCGTGGCAGGTGGGCGTGGGCGCGCGTGAGGACGAGTTGTTGGCCGCCGCGCGCGACCTGGACGTGCGAGCGCTCGAGACCTTTGCCATCACGGTGGGGCAGGCGCTCGCCCTGGGTGCCCCACTTGCCGAGACGCTGGCCGCTCAAAGTCGCGAGATCCGTGTGGCTCATCGCGCTGCGGTCGAGCGCGAGATCGAGCGTGCGCCCGTCAAGCTGCTGATTCCCACCGGCACGCTCATCTTGCCGGCGTTGCTTCTGTCCATATTGGGCCCGCTGCTGGGAGCAGGCGGGATGATGTAGGGAGGAATACATGAACACGATGACTGACGCTGCTGGCAAGGTCCAGGGCTGGGCGTTTTGCCGGGCGGCACATGTTCGTCAACGCGCCAAGGAGCTACTGCAGGAGGAGAGTGCACAGGGTACCACCGAGTATGCCATCTTGGTCGGCGTGCTCGTGGTGATCGCGATTATCGCCATCGTCGCATTTAAGGGCAAGGTTAAAGAGCTATGGGATGCGATCAGCGAGGGCATCAACAGCCTGTAGAGGGCGAGCGCCCCATCGGGGTGCTGCTGGTGTTTGCTTGCCTGACCGTGGCGATAGCGGCGGTGCTTTGGGGGCTTAACGCCGCGCGGCAGCAGCGTCCTGGGGCCGCCTTCGATTCGGGCTCAGATTCGGCGGTGGCGTCTCAAAAAGATGAGATGCGAGATGCGGATGATTCGGATGTCGCTGTCACGGCGCAAACCTTTCTGCGGACGCTCGACAAGCGGTCTGGCACTGCGACGGATTTGCCTGAGGACAACGCGATTGCGGTCCGGCTTGCATGGTCCGAGGACCGACCGATGACCGAGGCAGCGGCGGATATGTTACGCGCCTACCGCGAGGTGCCAACGGCCCAGCTCGCCCTGAGCGGCTATCTCGATATTAAGGGCAACGTATGGGGCGCCATCGTGCGCGATGGGCGCGGCTGGGTCGATATGGTGACGGTTGCCGCGGATACCGGCGATGCTTCGTGTCGTCTGCGCGCGGTGCGCCTGGTCCCGCAAACAATAAGCTCAAAGGAGGGATCGTGAAATGCATGGCGTTCTGCGTGAAGAGGTTGCCCAAGCGACTGTGGAATACGCCATCGTCACGGTGGCGCTGCTATCGATCGTGCTGGCGATTGCGGGACTTTGGCGTGCTGGCACCGATGGACGCTTGGCGGCGCTGGTTGAGCGGGCGGCATCCCATGGCGTTGCCTCGACGTCGGTTATCGACACCGCTGCGGGCGCTAAGGACATCGCGTTGTATTGATATCGCGCGCGAGGACCGGGCGCAGTCTACGGTCGAGGCCGCTTTTTTGCTGCCGACGTTTCTGACGCTCATCCTTCTCGCACTGCAACCGGTGTGCCTGCTTTATACGCGCGCGGTCATGGAGTCTGCCGCCGCCGAGACCGCGCGGCTCATGACCACGACGACGGCGGAGGACGACGATCTTAAGGAGTTCACCCGCCGCCGGCTTGCTGCAGTGCCCAACGTTTCGATCTTTCATGCCGGCGGGCCGTTGTCGTGGGATATCGAGCTTGGCCGGGCCGGTGCGGGTGGCGTCTCGTCCGTGTCCGTTTCCGGCGAGGTCAAGCCGTTGCCTGTGATCGGTGCGTTTGCGCAGGCTATGGGTGGTACCGCCGAGGGCGGCTACGTTGAGCTCAAGGTCGATGTCTCGTATCAATCGCGTCCCGAATGGCTGGAGGGAGATTATGATTCGTGGATTGCTGCATGGGATTAAGCGTTTCTGGTCTAGATGCGTTTTGACGCGCCGTCCGAGCTGCCATCGCAAACGAGGCGGCTTTATGGGCCGCGCCGGTGTCGATCTGTTTATCGAAGACGGTGCCTACACCATGCTTTCTTCTGCCGTGGTCATCCTAGTGGTGCTCACGTTGTTGTTTTCGTCGACCGCGGCGATATGGAGCATGTCGCGTGCCGGGGATACCCAGGTGGCGGCCGATAGCGGCGCACTGGCGGGTGCCAACGTAGTGTCGTCCTATCACACGGCTGCCACGGTGGTTGATGCGAGCATCTTGAGTCTGGGGCTGGCGGGGTTTGCCACAATCGGGACGGGCCTGGTCGCCATCCTCATCCCAGGTGCCGAATCAGTTGCCGGCAATATGGTCGACACCGGGATTGAGATCATTAAAACGCGCAACAAGTTTGCCAAAAGCGCATCGGAAGGCTTACAGAAAATTGAGACGGCTCTGCCGTATCTGATCGCCGCGCGTGCCACGCAGGCGGTGTCGGCGCAGGATACCGATAGTGTGACCTATACCGGCACGGCGCTTGCCGTGCCCAGGACATCCGAGTCGGACTTCGCTGCGCTCAAAGGGTCCGAGATCTCGACCGATACCATTAAAGACACATCAGATGATTTAGAGCGTGCGGCCGAGGAGCTGCGGAAGGCCTCGGAGGAGACGGCGAAGGCAAAGGAGCGCGCCTGGCTTGCGGACTGTGGCGGGTCGGATGAGAGCGCGGTTGGTAGGTACTCATGTATGTGGGAGCGCGCGGGGAGTCTGGCAAAGCTTTCGGATATTGAGAATCCACACTATGCCTCGAGTATCACATGGGAGCCGCAAGTGGCGCTCGATCGCGCGAAGGCCTATTACCGCTTGCGCCTTGCAAACGAGGCACCTCAGGGCTCAAGCGTCGAGACGAAGGCGGAGTCGGCGGCGCGCAAGGCGTTTTACACCTATGCGAGTACAGAGGTCAATCGTGCATATGTAACCGAGGACGGAGATGCAGTCACTTTCCATATCCCGCTGTTGCCGCGCAACGCTGACGAGGTGCGAGCGACGGAACTCTATACCGATGCGGCGTGGCCAACCAGCGCCATCGATGGCAAGACGTATCTGCATTACGGAACGAGTTGCCCCAACTATAAGAAGGGGTCGCCAGGCGGGCTAGCCTCGGTTGCTGATTATGACGGGCAGGACAGATGCAACAGATGCCATTTTGGCGTTTCGTCGCTCGGTGCCGTTGCAGCGCCTTCGACTTCTATCGAAAACGGCTTCGAATACCACTTTGACAAGTTCAAAGACGCCCTGGAAGACTACGTTAAATGCCGCAACATAGAACTCGAACTTGAGCGTCAGACCGAGGATGAGGCCGACCGTGCGGGCAATGCGTTTGACCAGGCCATTAAAGCGCTTTCCGGCGAGCGCCCGCGTATCGCCCCACCTGGACGCAACGGCGTGGTCGCATTTGCAGTTTCGGGTGACATTACCAGCCCCGATCAACTTAACTCCTCGTTTAACACGGCAGTCAGGCTTGGCGATCGCGGTGCTATCTCTGCCGCGGTGCTGGCGCCCGATGAGGCGACGGCGCAAAACAACGTGCTTTCGCGATTTTTCTCGACATTGAAGGAACGCTCGGGCGGCGTTGCCGGCGTGCTCGACGGCGTCATGGATGTTTGGGGACGGCTGCTCGTGGGATACGGTGATATCCAAGGTTCGGCCGACGAACTTATGGACGAGATGATTAAAGACCTAGGAGGGGGCAGCGGTGCGTTGGGCTCCATCGCATTGTGGCTCGGCGATACCGTTTCGGCGTCCGTGGCGGCGTTGGGTCTGGAACCGTGCGACTTGCGCCTGCGAAAGCCGGTGCTGACCGATTCCGCCAACGTCATTAAGAGCCCGGGGTCTGACATTGCGGGTCTCTCTCAAGCACAAGACAAACTGCGAGGTATTCCGTTGGGCGTGACCGATCCCAAGGCGCTTTGCGAGGCGTTGGAATATCAAGTCGAACGCACCATTAGCGGTACGGTGTTCACGCTTGCGGAGATTCCTCTGCCCGGCGGCGGCTCCATCCCACTCACCGTCGATGTCGCCACGCTGGTTGGCGCTCTGGGCGGTGGGTCGTAATGAGTATTCGCATGCGTCTGCGCGAGGAGCGCGCCCAGGCGACGGTGGAGATGGCAGCGGTTACGCCCGTTTTGCTGGTGCTGGCACTCATCGTGTACAACGTCATGATCTTTGCCAGCGCTGTCGCGCGCTTCGACCGCGTGGTGCCCGACATCGTGTTGGCGCATGCCGTGGCGTCGGAGGGGGAGGGCGACGAAAGCTCTGCCGATGCCTCGGCGACGGTCCAGACTCAAATTCTGAATGCCATGGAAGGCTATGACTTGCGGATCGAAGTGTCGAGCGAGCAAGGCGCGGAGGCATTGGATGGTGGCCTGCTCTCCCTATCCGGTACGTTTAGGACCTACACCTGCACCATGCACTATGAGCCGTGGCCGACTTCTCTCAGCATCGCTGGCGTTTCGCTGGGGGCGCCGACAACGTTGTCGCACGAGCGCGCGGTGACGGTCGATCCATGGCGTCCGGGGGTGGTCATGTGACCGCGGTCTCGTCTTACATCGCCTACGCGCGGGCACTCAACAGGCTGGGTTGGACGCCGGTCGAGTTTGTGGTGGCGGAGTCGTTTGCCGTGCGCCTGCGCGGCATGCTGGGACGGCGTCCGGTTGCCGCCAACGGCCTGCCGCTTGTCATGGCGTTTCCGCACTGTTCCTCGGTCCACACGTGTTTTATGGCTTATCCCATCGATATCGCCTTTATCGATGCGCGCGGCTATGTCCTCGTATGCTACGAAAACGTACGTCCCTGGCGTATGTGCTCCTGTCCCGGCGCCTGGGCCGTACTAGAGCGCCCTTCAATCATTGTTTCGACCCCTGCTCTCCAACGCGTGCCGGCTTAAGGGACTGAGCGAAAAACTTCTTGCTGCCGGCTGATGCCTCTGACGTGCCGATTTATAGAACCGAGGCTGTGCTCAAAAACTTTTTTAAAATTCTCGGTTGACCGGAACGCGTCCTTGGTTATACTAATCAAGCCTTGAAACAAGGCACACCTCAAATGGCTGGGTAGCTCAGTTGGTAGAGCAGAGGACTGAAAATCCTCGTGTCAGGGGTTCGATTCCCTTCCCCGCCACCTTGAATTGACTAGGACCTCTGCAAAGGGGTCCTTTTCTTTTATCGAGGGCTCTGCGAAACTGCGTCCCGGAATTTGGCTTCAGAGTGGGATGCGTTTTCCGCTTTGAGGCCGCTTGGGAAAGCGCGACCCGGAATCCGGCGTCAGAATGGGATGTGCTTTCCTTTTGCGGTCTTTGGCGGAAACTGCGTCCCAGATCCCGCGCTCAGAACGGGATGCGCTTTCCGGCGCGTACTTCCGACGTGCGTGCACATCTCGGCGCGCCATCTCGGGCCCGCTCAGACATTCCTCCCGCTTTTGCGCCACTTTACAGACCGTTCGGTCGTCTGTCCGCACGCGCGGGTATACTCAAAACGATACTTTTCCTATGCAATACGATGCAGGCTCGGCCTGCACGATCCGAAGGGGGCAGTGATGGAGAGGATACTCGGCGTTAATCTCTCTGGCTGGTTTATTCCCGAGCCTTGGGTGACCCCGTCGCTATACGCGGCGACCGGTGCATCCAATGCGGCCGAGCTGCAGGAGGCCATGGGCACCGCCGCCTATAACGAGCGCATGCGCCGTCATTACGAGACGTTTGTGAGCGAGGATGATTTCCGTCGCATGGCGCAGATCGGTCTCAACGCCGTGCGTCTGCCGGTGCCCTGGTATGCCTTTGGCTCGCAGGAGTCCGATGCGTCCTACATCTCGGTTGTTGACTACATCGACCGTGCAATTGAGTGGGCTGCCAAGTACGACATCCGCGTGCTGCTTGATCTGGCAACTGTGCCCGGTGGCCAGGGCGATTCCAACGATTCGCCCACCACGCCGGAGGCTGTCGCCGAGTGGCATTCGTCCACTAACGGCCGCCATGTCGCACTCGACGTGCTCGAGCGCTTGGCCGAGCGTTACGGCGAGGCCGAGAGCCTGCTGGGCATCGAGCTGTTGGACACGCCGCAGATGAGTGTCCGCAAGAGCCTCTTCACCATGACGGATGGCATTCCTGCTCACTACCTGCGCAATTTCTATCGCGATGCTTACGAGCTCGTTCGTTCGTATATGCCCGAGGATAAGATCGTCGTCTTTTCGTCTTCGGGGCATCCCAGCGAGTGGAAGCATTTTATGCGCGGCGCCAAGTACAAGAACGTCTACATGGACCTTCACCTGTACCATTACCGCGACGAGTATGCGCTCGATATCACGAGCCCCCGCGGGCTGACGACGGCGATTTCCCGTAACAAGCGCGAGCTTAAAGAAGCGATTTCGACTGGGTTCCCCGTGCTGGTGGGCGAATGGTCGGGCGCGGCGATCTTTGCCAACTCGTCGGTTACGCCCGAAGGCCGCAATGCCTACGAGCGCGTGTTTATCGCCAACCAGCTGGCTTCGTTTGCGCCGGCTGCCGGTTGGTTCTTCCAAACGTGGAAGACCGAGAAGCGCATTGCAGCATGGGACGCCCGCGCGGCGCTCGGTACGCTCGAGCGCGGCATGATTGAATAGGTTGATATGACGCAAAACAGCGCCCATACGGGCAAACTCTATGTGGTCGGCACGCCCATCGGCAACCTGGGCGACCTGTCCCCGCGCGTTGGCGAGGCCTTTGCCGCTGCCGATGTCATCTGCTGCGAAGACACGCGTGTGACGTCAAAGCTGCTGATGCACCTGGGCATTTCCAAACCGCTTGTCCGTTGCGACGAGAATGTGATCGCCAGCCGCGCCGCCGGCCTGGTCGACCGTCTGCTGGCGGGGGAGACCCTCGCCTTTGCCTCGGACGCCGGCATGCCGAGTGTGTCCGATCCCGGCCAGGCGCTGGTCGAGGCGGCGCGTGAGGCCGATGTGCCCGTAGAAGTTATTCCCGGGCCCTCTGCTTGCGTCACGGCGCTCGTTTCGTCCGGCATTCCCTGCGAGCATTTTTTCTTCGAGGGCTTTTTGGGCCGAAAACACGGCGACCGCGTGCGCCGTTTGCAGCGCCTTGCCGTAGTGCCTGGCGCGCTCATCTTCTACGAGTCTCCACATCGCATCGTGGCGACGCTCGAGGCCGTGGCAGAGGTCTTTCCCCAGCGTGAGGTTGCCGTCTGCCGCGAACTCACCAAGCTGCACGAGGAAGTCTTGCGCGGACCCGCCGCCCAGCTCGCCGAGGAGCTGCGTGCTCGCGGCGAGGTAAAGGGCGAGATTGCGCTGGTCATCGCGCCGCCGAGCGAGGATGAGGAGGCCGGTATCGTGCCGGTTGGCGCCGCGGCAGCGGATCCTGACGAGGCCCTGCGCGAGGATATCCGCGCCGCGCTCGAGGAGGGGGAGCCCGCCTCTGCGGTGGCCAAGCGCCTGTCTCAGAAGTATTCGCGCCGCAAGCGCGATGTCTATGCCATGGTGCTCGATATGCAATAGATGGAGGATATCCAGCCCTTGCGCTAGAATCATCCTCTGTATGCAACGTTTTTCTGGAGGACAAACCCCATGGATCAAAGCAAGCCTTCGTTCTTTATCACGACGCCCATCTACTACGTCAACGCCGATCCGCACCTGGGCACGGCTTATTCCACCATCATCGCCGACGTCCAGGCCCGTTATCGTCGCTCCGCCGGCTATAACGTCAAGTTCCTGACCGGCATGGACGAGCACGGCGAGAAGGTCGCCGAGGCCGCAGCCAAGCACAACATGACGCCGCAGGAGTGGACCGATAGCCAGGCCCCGCACTTCAAGGAGCTTTGGAGCAAGCTCGAGATTTCCAACGACGACTTCATCCGCACCACCGAGCCGCGCCAACATCATGCCGTGCAGTACCTGTGGGAGCGCATGAAGGAGTCCGGCTACCTGTATAAGGGCAGCTACGACGGTTGGTATTGCGTGCCTGACGAGACCTACTTCACCGATACACAGGTCCAGAAGGGCGACGAGGAGTACGGCAGCGTCGGCCAGCACCTGTGCCCCGACTGCCACCGTCCGCTTGAGCGCGTGCAGGAGGAGTCCTACTTCTTTAAGCTTTCCGCCTTCCAGGACAAGCTGCTTAAGCTCTATGACGAGCATCCCGACTTTGTCGAGCCTGCGTTCCGCATGAACGAGGTTCGCAGCTTTGTCGAGGGCGGCCTCAACGACCTTTCCGTGAGCCGTACGAGCTTTGACTGGGGCATTCAGGTCCCGTTTGACGAGGGTCACGTGACCTACGTGTGGTTCGATGCTCTGCTCAACTATATGACGGCCGTCGGCTACGGTGTCGACACCGACGAGGCGCGTGCCGAGCTGGCCTATCGCTGGCCCGCGCAGTTCCACATCGTGGGTAAGGACATCATCCGCTTCCACTGCGTCATTTGGCCCGCCATGCTCATGGCCATCGGCGAGGCCCTGCCCGAGCACGTCTTTGCCCACGGCTTCCTGACCGTGCGCAATGCCGAGACCGGCAAGGCCGAGAAGATGTCCAAGAGCCGCGGCAACGCCATCGCTCCGCAGGACGTTATCGACATGCTGGGCGTCGAGGGCTATCGCTACTACTTTATGACCGACGTCGTCCCCGGCACCGACGGTGCCATCAGCTTCGACCGCATGGAGCAGGTCTACAACGCCGACCTGGCCAACAGCTGGGGCAACCTCATCTCGCGCTCGCTCAACATGAGCGGCAAGTATTTTGACGGTTGCGCGCCCGCCAAGCCCGCATCGTTCGATGCGTTCGACAACCCGCTGGCAAAGATTGCCGATGGTCTGGTCGAGCGCTACATGGCCAAGATGGACGTGCTCGATTACGGTGGAGCCAAGGACGAGGTCATGGAGCTTATCCACGCCGCCAACCACTACATCGAGGACTCCGAGCCTTGGGCACTTGCCAAGGACGAGGCCAAGGCTGACGAGCTGGCGTTTGTGATCTACAACCTGCTCGAGGCCATCCGCATTGCCGCTCACCTGCTGATGCCGCTCATGCCCCAGACTTCTGCCGAGGCTCTGCGCCGCCTGTCCTGCGAGGACGAGGCCGCGAGCGACGACCTCAAGGGCATTTGCGCTTGGGGCCTGCTTGCTGGTGGTCAGCCCGTCGAGAAGGGCGATCCGCTGTTCCCGCGTCTGGCGTAGAGACCGCGCGAGCGCCATATCGGCAATTTGCTGTTTAGCTGTAAGGGCATGGCCGCCACGGTCCATGCCCTTTTGTTTCAAGACGCCGCCATCATGCTAAGGAGGCAACCATGACAACTTCGCCTTTGGCAAACCCCACGGCCACCAGGGAGCTGCTAGAGGAGTTTGGCCTTGCGACTAAGCATCGCCTGGGCCAGAACTTTCTAATCGACAATCATGTGATCGAGCGTATCTGCGAGCTTGCCGAGCTTGCAGGTGACGAGCGCGTACTCGAGGTGGGTCCGGGTTGCGGCACGTTGACACTTGCGTTGCTGCAGGAGGCGGCGTGCGTTACGTCGATCGAGGCCGATCCCGAGCTTGAGCCGGTGCTTGACGCCCACGCCGCCGACTATGCCAACTTCCGCTTTATCATGGGCGATGCGCTCAAGGTGGGCCCGGAGCAGATTGAGCAGGTTGCGGGCGGTACGCCGACGGTGTTTGTCGCGAATCTGCCCTACAACGTGGCGGCGACGATCATCCTTCAGTTCTTCCAGACGATGCCCGCGCTTAAGCGCGCTGTCGTCATGGTTCAAAAGGAGGTTGCCGATCGCATTGCCGCAACGCCCGGTAACAAGACCTATGGCGGCTACACGGCAAAACTCGGCCTGTACGCGCAGGTGACGGGTCGCTTTGAGGTGCCGCCGCGTTGCTTTATGCCGGCGCCGCACGTGGACTCGGCCGTCGCGCGTATCGACCGTGTTGACGGCGTGGTGCCCGAGGGGCTCGATCGCGAATTTGTGGCCCGCGTGATTGATGCTGCATTTGCTCAGCGTCGCAAGACCATCCGCAATTCCATGAGCGCCAACGGCTTTGCCAAGGACGTGCTCGATGCTGCCTTTGAGGCTTGCGGTATTGCACCCACCACGCGCGCCGAGACGCTTGATGTTGCTGACTTTGTCCGTCTGGCCCAGGAGCTAATCCATGATGCCTAATGCCGAACGTGTGACGTTTACCAAGAAAAAGAAGACGGTTGCTTGTCCCGTGCCCTTGGCACCGCTTGCCGACACGCATGCGCATCTGCTTTCGTTCTGGGGCAAGGATGTGCCTGAGACGCTCGTGCGTGCCAAGGCGGCGGGCGTCGACCTGTTGGTGACGATGTTCGACCCCATCGCTGATAAACGCAGCGTGACGGACTATAGCGACTGGCTGACGCGCGAGATTCTGCCGATGCAGGATATCCCGCAGATCAAGTATCTTGCCGGCGTGCATCCGTATGGCGCGCCGGACTATGCCGACGACGTTCACGCACAGGTCGTTGCCGCACTCGATGATCCCTTATGCGCCGGTATTGGCGAAATCGGCCTGGACTACCACATGGACTATGACGACGATATCGCGCCGGCACCCCATAACGTGCAGATTGACTGCATGGCGCGCCAGCTCGAGCTTGCCGTGTGCCGTAACGTGCCGGTGGAGCTACATCTGCGTCACGAGGACACGGACCAGGAGCGCACCTCGCACGTGGACGCCTACAACGTGCTTCGTGAGGTGGGCGTGCCCCAGGCCGGTTGTGTGCTGCACTGCTTTGGCGAGGACCGCGCCACGATGGAGCGCTTTGTGGAGCTGGGCTGCTATATCGCCTATGGTGGTGCGGCCACCTTCAAGCGCAACGACGACGTGCGCGAGGCATTTGCGGCAACCCCACTCGATCGAATTTTGTTCGAGACGGATTGCCCGTATATGGCTCCGGAGCCCATCCGCGGTCTTGAATGCGAGCCCGCAATGATCTCCATTACGGCAAACGCGCTGGTTAACGACCGTGTCGATCGCACTGGTGAGGACGCCGAAACAATCGCGCAAGCCGCTTGGGAGAATGCCTGCAAACTTTTTCAAAAATAGTTCTTGCGTTCGTGGTGGCGCTCCGTTATTCTAATTCCTGCACGCGGGCGTGGCGGAATTGGCAGACGCGTACGGTTCAGGTCCGTATGGGGGCAACCCCATGAAGGTTCAAGTCCTTTCGCCCGCACCATTGATTGAAAGAGCTCCCAGCAATGGGAGCTTTTTTGTTATGGGCCGTTTTGGCAGATTTGACATATCGATTTCGCGCGGTAGATGTCCCTGTGGTCAAAAAGTGGCAAATATGAGTACTGACATGAAAATAGAGACATTTCATGAAGCTATTTTTGCTCATTTTGCGCAACAGATGTACGCTAATTTGGCTCAACCTTGAGACAAAATGAAGTAATTTCGATAGACCTCGGGTTCAACGAGGCGATTTTGACCCAAATACGCTGTTACTAAACTGGTAACAGTACTCATATTTGGCCTTTTTTGACCACGGGTCCTCTTGTTGGTGTCACACAGCTGCTTCGTGCGGGTATCCTAATGCCAACGTGTGCCTATCAGAGGAGAGACCATGCTGTTGTCCGGTATCATCGCCGCCCTTACCAGCCTTTTGATTCCCATCATCATTCTGTTGCTGCTGCTTCCCAACGCCTGCTATGTCGTTGAACAACAGCATGCCGTGATCATCGAGCGTCTGGGTAAGTTTAACCGCATCGTCAACGCGGGCTTCCACATGAAGGTACCCGTGATCGACCGCAAGGCCGCCACGGTGAGTTTGCGCACCATGAAAAACGGTTTTGGCATCGACGTTAAGACCCAGGACAACGTGAC
>CATZIX010000020.1:0-17501 GCA_958420205.1 uncultured Collinsella sp.
CCCAAGCGCTAAAAGTGTTCGCCCGGTGGCAAACCCACACCTCACACAGGGCTGATAAATCGTTTTAGCAAGAACCAAATCGACCTGGTTTTCGGAAGTATGCGGCAAATTCTGGAACCTCCGAGCACACCCTGTTTTTTCGCAACAAAATGCCTGATAAACTAGCCTCAAAAGCCAGGTCCGCTCATAGGGTTCAGATTTTGCCGCATACTTCCGGATTGACGCTGGCATCACTCGCTTCAAAGAGATGATTTCGGCCAGGAGGGCATTATGGACCTGACGCTTTGTGGGCAATCCGCCTTTAACTACTACCGCATCCCGCCGCAGGTATTAGGCCTTTACCCCGCCATTAGCCTTGGCAATATGGATCGCAGATGTTGTGGCCTCGGAAGTCATGCAGTTGTAAAAGACCTGCTTCACGCACCACTTCACAGGCTTGTATTCACTCGGGCACAATCCGGGTCGCGAAGCCTGTTTAAATCGCACCTCCTGACCCAAGAACCACCTCCGGGGTCGTTTAGGCAGACTGAACATGGGTTTGATGTCACTTCACCGGAGTTCACGCTGCTCAGCCTTGCCACGCAGGTCTCACGCAACCAGTTACTCATGGCGTGCTACGAGATGTGCGGCTCCTTTGCAGTGTTTAAGCCCTGCGAGCGAACGCAACAACAACTCGATGAAGCTATTTCGCTTAAGTTCATTCCACCCAACTGTGGCTGGGAGCGAGTTAACGACACCAAGGGCAATGACACCAACTTGTGGAAGCGCACGCCGCTTCTTACCGCAACGGATATCGCCGCGTTCGCCAAGCAAGCCGCAGGCCTGCGCGGCGTCAAACAACTGCGCTGGGCGGCCGAGCACATGACGGGGCAGGCCGCCTCGCCCTTCGAAGTACAGACCTCCATGCTTATCTCGCTCCCCCGCGACGAGGGCGGCCAGGGCATCGAGATCGCCAACAACGCGCGCATCCCGCTCAGTGAAGCCGCACGTTCGCTGTATGACAAAACCTGCTGCTACGCCGATATCCTCATCGAAAGCGCCACCGACAGCATGGGCGTCATTCTGGAATGCCAAGGCCGCTCTGCCCACGACAGCGAAGCCGCGAGCCTCTCCGATGCCGAGCGCGCCACCGCACTCACAAGCATGGGCTACGACGTCATCCAAATTACCTATGACCAGATCAAGGAGAAGAAGAGCTTCGACCACATAGCCGAGCTCATCCATAAAAAGGCCGGGCTTCCCCACATCCCAAAGACCAAACAGGAGCGCATTGCCGAAGATACCTTACGGCAAGAGCTACTTGTCGATTGGGTTGAGCTATTCACTGCCGCGCCGGCCGGCTAGCAGCTAGCGATCAGAGGGACTGCGGGGACGTCAGAAGCGGCAACGCGAGCCGCAAAGCCCGCCTCGGTCAGCTCGATCACCTCGGTAAACGTCGCGTCGAAGAACTCCTCGGTCAGCAGGCGGTATGGCGGATGGTCGGGCTCACCGGGGTTTTCTCGCACGATCTCGTGCATAACGCCGATGGTCTTGAGCACATACTCCTTATGGATGGGATACTGCCCAAAACGCGTCGCCGCAGTATACAGGCGATCGGTTGCGCGCGGAATCGAAACAATGCCGAGCGTCTTGCCAAACCAGTCAAAGTCGCCTTGCTTTTTAATGCGGAACTCCTCGCACGGCTTGCCGCCGTGCGCCTCCAGGTACTGATTCACGCGCGTATTCCATACGGTATCGGCCACCAGATGCGACCAGACACCCAGCGTCAAATCGAGCAACGACTGCGCCACGTCCTCGGACGCAAGCGAGAACTCACGAGCGCCGGGACCGACAACCGGCTCGGCATCCCTGTAGCGCTGGGGATAGTGCACGCGATTCAGTCGCTCGCGCTCCTCGATAATCGAGGTCGCCGCGGCTGGCGCACCGGTGGGCGAACTTTTAAGCAACGGTGCCACATAGGTATCCCAGAACTCATGCTCACGAGGCTTAGGGATAGGCTCGGGCTTTGCAAAGTGCGTAATGCGGTACGGGATGGGATCGGCGATGCCAGGGACCATATAGCCCACGAAGATATCCGGAACCACGCAGCCAAACAAAAAGGCATTGCGGTCGCGCACGCTATTGGCAAGCGCACCGGTGCGCTCCAGCAAACGCTCCGTCTGAGCGATATGAATGTTCCAGCTTGGCATAGCCACCCCCATAAAAAACCTGGATAACTATACCATCACGGCAAAGCCGCGCGGACGGCTACGCACGCTCTACGCAGCAACTAGTCCGTAGCACCGCTTTCGGTTCCATACGACGACGAAGACGCCTCGACCACATGGTGATATCGATCGATATAGATTGCACGGGCACCCAGGCGTCGCACCAAATCCTGGTGATGCGTGCTCATCAAGACCGTCTTACCCGCCGCGACATAAGCCAGCAAGAAATTGACCACGATGTCGCATGAATCCTCGTCGAGCCCATTGGTAGGCTCGTCGAGGACCAAGATATCCGGGTTCATCGACACCACCGCAGCCAGCGCAACACGCTTCTTTTGCCCGCCCGAGAGCTGATAGGGAGAGGCGTCGGCAAGGTCGGCAACCTGGAACAGCCCCATGGCATCGCGCACGCGGCGCTCGAGCTCGTCTGCCGGCAGACCCATCTGCGCGGGACCAAAAGCAACTTCCTCGCCCACCGTGGCGCAGAACAGCTGGGCATCGGCGTTTTGGAATACGAAGCCCACGCGCTGGTGGAACTTCTGAGCAGCAGCAGAATCCTTCAGATACGCCGCATCGACCACGTGCCCGTCAAACAGGTATGCCCCTGCGTCCGCGAGTTCAAGGCCGTTAATAAGACGCATAATCGTCGTCTTGCCGCAGCCGTTGGGACCGAGCAGGGCAACGAGTTCACCACGATCGACCTGCAGCGACACGCCATCGACAACCGTATGCCCCGCATAGGAGAACACCACGTCGCGCAGCTCGATGAGCGGAACGACCTCGGCGCCGCCCATACCGTTCGTGCCCGCCGCACTATTCATATCGATCGTCAAAACGTCGCCCTTCCCCATTTGCATCCCCAGTCGGAACCAGCAGCGCCTACAGCACGGCGCACAACACTGTCAGCAGCGCCACGCCGGCCGCATAGGCCGCATCGCGCCAGCCAAACCTGGCGCGCGCGGGAGCCGGATACGCACCGGCAAAGCCGCGGCAAAGCATAGCCTCGTCCATCGCGCGGCTGCATTTCATCGCCTTGATAAAGGTCATGCCCATGATACCCGCGATCGAATCGGTACGCGAAAATCCCTCGGGCGCACGGCCAACGCTGCGCAGCATGACCGATTCGCACAGATCGTGCGCCGTACGACCCAGCACCTCGATGTGCTTGAGCGCCATATCAAACGTAAAGATAACTTCGTCGGGTAGATGCAGCATCTTGAGCGCCGCCGACATGCGGCTCCACGTGAGGGTCCACGAAACGCCCAGCACCAGCGACACATTAATGAAGGTCTTGAGCGCAATCTTGAGCATGGCGCCCGTAGCGGAAGCACCCAGCAGCAGGGCAGGCAGCGCCAAAACCACTGCGAGCCCCGCGGCGCCAAGCGCCGGCACAAAGGTCGCGCGCAGCCCGCGTACGGGACGCACGGCAACGAGCACCAGCGCGATAGCCGCCATCAACATGAGGTACAGCGGGCCCTGCGTCAGACACACGCACAGGACGCAGACGAACATCCCCACCAGGCGCACCGGAGCCGAAACGCAAGAAAGGGCGCGGTCGACCATCGACCCGCCCTCGTGCGCGCCTCCACCCAGGCGAACCCGCTCAAGCAGGCTCGCCAGGTGCAAGACGTTCTTTTGCATCACACGATGCCGAGCCCCCGCGGGCTCGTATCGCTCCTCGGCCGCAAGCCAGCTAGGCAGCTTGACCATCTGCATGCGCTCAGTTTTCCTTGACCGTAAGCGAGATCAAGCGGAATGCGATGGTGAGCACCGCCACGCCAATTACGCCCGAGAGGATATACATGGCAGCCTGGCCGGCAAAGCCAAGACCCTGCTCCTCGGAATAGGCCTGCAGGTAATCACCCGTAGGCAGAGCGTCGGCAAAGGTCGGGGTATCAAGGCCGACCGAAGCCTGCAGGCTGTCGTCGCCAGCCTCCTGAACGGCGGTCGCGGCGCCCTCGGCGTCCCACTCACCCCAGGCGTCACCCGTGGCCAGCAGGCCCAGCGGCGTGGCCACGACAAGCACGGCGATCAGGATGAGCGTGGGGACCAGCGAGGTCTTCTTAGCAGCAGCGCCCTCGGCAGCAAGCTGGCCATCGACGGCCTCGGGCCCGACGATAATGCTCGGCGCCGTCTTCTTAATGAAACCGTAGACGGCGGCCGTCGCCACGCCCTCGATCACGCCGGCAACCAGCATATGCGGGATCAACATGGCCGGAATAGCCACGGACAGCGGGAAGGGGCAGTACAGCGGCGCGCCCGAAGCGTTGGTAAAGAGCATCGGCTGAATACCAAACTCGATTGCCGCGCACAGGGCCGCCAGGCACAGGCCGACCCAACCGCTCACGATGGCAGAAACCGAGGTGCCCCAGCTCTTGTCGTGCAGACGGCTGTTGAGCGCACGGAACACGATAGCAGCGACAAACGGCAGCACAAAGGCCATGTTAAAGCAGTTGGCGCCAAACGACAGAACGCCGCCGTCGCCAAACAGAAGCGCCTGCAATGCCAGCGCGACCGAAACCGCAATGGCAGCAGCCTCGGGGCCCAGCAGCAGCGCGATGAGCGCGCCGCCGACGGCGTGACCCGTGGTGCCGCCAGGTAGCGGCACGTTGAACATCATGAGCAGGAAGGAGAACGCGGCGCAGATGCCCAGGAAAGCCATGTGCTCGCGATCGAGCGTGGCGCGCACCTTTTTGATGCAGTGGATCCAAACGGGCACCATCGCCACCGCCATAACGGCATCGGTCTGCGGGGACAGATAATTATCTGGAATGTGCATGTACGCCTCCCGGTTATCGGCGCACGGAATTGCAACGCCGCTTGAATCACCTTTCCAGTGTTACGTAATGTCAGATTCGTAACACTCCGCGGGCTATCATAGCAAAACGGCGCACTGCCGACAAAGCAGCACGCCGTTATGTAATGCGCGTGTCATATATGCAGGCTCAACGGTGCCTTATACCGAAAACAGCAGTCACGTAAGACTCGGCGGCAGCCGACGCTGGCCTATATCCGGCGCAGGACCTAGCCGCGGACCTCGCCGTTTACGCCCTTGCACACCTTGGTAACGATCTTCTGGTGCGCCTTTTCGACCTCTTCGCTGGTAAGCGTGTGGTCGTCGGAGCGATACGTAAGCGCAAAGGCCATGGACTTCTTGCCCGCTCCGATGCGGATGGGATCGCGGTAGACGTCGAACAGACGCACATCCTCGAGCAGCTTGCCTCCGGCGCTGGTAATACGGCGCTCAAGATCCTCGCAGGTCACAGTGTTGTCGACCACGATAGCAAGGTCGTGCTCAACGGCCGGGTACTGCGAGAACTCACGGTAGTTCTCCTGGTTGCGGGCGCCCTTGATCAGCTTGTCCAGGTCGAGCTCAAAGGCAACGACGACCTCGTCGATGCCCATAGCCTCGCGCGCCTCGGGGTGGATCTCGCCGACCCAGCCCAGCACGGTGCCGCCGGACAGAACCTCGGCCGCACGACCCGGCTGCAGGAAGGCATAGCCCTCGCCCTCGACGGGACGGAAGCGAACCTTCTCGATGCGCAGCTGGGCGAGCAGCTCCTCGACGATGCCCTTGCCAAAGAAGAAACGCAGCTTACGGTACTTCATGTTCCAAGACTGCTCGCTCCACTGGCCCGAGAGCACGCCCGCGACGGACTTGGTCTCCTTGGGCAGGCTGGCGTTCTCGCGACCGTGGAACAGGCTGCCGACCTCGTACAGATGCACGTTGGGCGTGCCGTGGGCCTCGTTGTAGGCCACAGACTGCAGCAGACCCGGCAGCAATGAGCGGCGCATCTCGGTCTGCTCGGCGACCAACGGATTCATGAGCACCACGGGGCAGCCGCGACCTTCGGTGGACATGCCGATCTTCTCCAGGTCGCCCGGGGCGGCGAAGCCAAAGGTCGTGGTCTCGTTGAGGCCGCAGGCGCGCAGGATCTCGCCAACCTTGCGGGTAAGCTTCTGCTCGCGGGTCAGGCCGCCGATATGGTTCTTGGCAGCCGGGATGGTCGCCGTCACGCGGCCCATGCCCCACAGGCGCAGGACCTCCTCGATCAGGTCGATCTCACGCGGCAGGTCGGGACGGAAGCTCGGCGGCGTGACCATAAAGTCCTCGCCGTCGCGCTCGACGGTGCAGCCCAGGCGGGTGAGCGAGCGCTCGATAAAGTCGGGCTCGATGTCGGCACCGCAGATGGCGTGCACGCGGGCCAGGCGCAGCTTGATGCTGTCGATGGTCTTGGGCGCGGGGAAAACGTCGACATAGCCGGGAGCAACCTCGCCGCCGGCGATCTCCTCAATCAGCGCGCAGGTAACGTTGGCAACATCCACGCAGCCGGTCTCGTCAACCTGGCGCTCAAAGCGGATGGAGGCGTCGGAGATCAGCGACAGGTCACGGCTGGTGTGCGAGGTGCGGCCGGCGTTGAAGCAGGCGCTCTCGACCATCACGTCGACGGTGTCGTCCTCAATCTCGGAATCCATGCCACCCATAACGCCGGCCAGCGCCACGGGACGCTCGCCGTCGGTAATGAGACCCATGCCGGCGTCGAGCACGCGCTCCTCGCCGTCGAGCGTCGTGAACTTCTCGTCCTGCTGGGCGGCACGAACCACCACACGACGGTGGCCATCGCGCTCGGCAAAGGTGTCCAGGTCAAAGGCGTGCAGCGGCTGACCGGTGAGCATCATCACATAGTTGGTGATGTCGACAATGTTGTTGTGCGGGCGCACGCCCAAGGCGTTAAGGCGCTTGACCATCCAGTCGGGCGACGGGCCGACCTTGACGTTGCGCACGATGCGGGCAACGTAGCGGTCGCACAGGCCCTCGTCGGCAATCTCGACGGAAAGCTCGTCGTCGGTCGCGCGGCCGGTCTCGGCCTTGATGGCGGGCAGCTCAACGTGGAAATCGCGGTCGAAGATGGCACCGGTCTCGCGAGCCATGCCGATCATGGACAGGCAGTCGGGGCGGTTGGGCGTGATCTCGCAGTCGAGCACGGTGTCGCTCGAGCCCACGTACTCGGCAAACGGCATGCCGCAGGGCGTATCCTCGGGCAGGATCATAATGCCGGAGTGGTCGCCACCCAGGCCGAGCTCGCGCGCGGAGCAGTTCATGCCCATGGACACGACGCCGCGAAGCTTGCTCTTCTTGATCTTGACGTCGCCGGGAAGCACGGCGCCGATCATGGCCGTGACGATGTGGTCGCCGGCCTCAAAGTTCTGCGCGCCGCAGACAATCTGCAGCGGAGCGGGATTGCCGTCGGGGTCGAGGTTCTTGTCGCCCACGTCGACCGAGCACACATACATGTGGTCGCTATCGGGGTGCGGGGTCTTGGTGAGCACCTTGGCGGTCACCACGTGGTCGAAGGACTCGCCCACGGTGTCGATCGCCTCGACCTCGGTGCCGGTACGGATATATTCGTCCGAAAGGGTCTTGGGATCCTCCGGAATATCGATCATGGTCTTGAGCCAGTCGTAAGAAACACGCATCTAGCTCTCCTTTCATACTGAAAGCCTGCGAAGAGATGCAGGTGGAAACTTCAACTTTGTGAACATTCCTTACAAAGCGAGGGTTGTCCAAGTGCGGCAGATCGGCCCGAAAGAGGAGCGCCACGTACTTTGGTACGCAAGCGACGAATGAGCGCCGAGGTGCCGTGCTTGGGCAAGCCGCAGCCTAGAACTGATTCAAGAAGCGCATATCGCCAGTCATGAGCGTTCTGAGGTCGGGCAAGTCGTAGCGCAGTGCCGCGACGCGCTCGGCGCCAATACCAAAGGCAAAGCCGGTGTACTTCTCGGAGTCGATGCCGCAGTTGATCAGGACGTTGGGGTCGACCATGCCGCAGCCCAGGATCTCGATCCAGCCGCTGTGCTTGCAGAAGTTGCAGCCCTTGCCGCCGCACACGTGGCAGCTCACGTCCACCTCGCAGGAAGGCTCGGTGAAGGGGAAGAAATGCGGGCGATAACGCGTCTTGCGGTCCTCGCCAAACATGCACTTAACAAAGTAGTCGAGCGTGCCCTTAAGATCGCCAAAGGTGATGCCCTCGTCGACGACCAGGCCTTCGATCTGGTTGAACTGCGGCAGGTGGCAGGCGTCGGCCGTGTCGGGACGATAGACGGTGCCCGGGCAGATCATGTAGATGGGCGGCTTTTGCGACTCCATGGTGTGGATTTGCACGCCCGAGGTCTGGGTGCGCAGCAGCACGTCGGACTCGCCGTGGGCATGAGCCTCGGGGTGCGCGACGCTGCCGGGGTTGTTGTCGACCACGTAGAAGGTATCGCGGGCCGAACGGCTCGGGTGATCCATGGGGGCGTTGAGCGCGGTGAAGTTGTAGTAGGAGGTGTCGACCATGGGGCCGGACTCGACGGTGTAGCCGATGCCGCAGAAGATGTCCTCGGCCTCCTCGATGATCTGCTTGATCAGGTGCTGGTGGCCGATCTGCGGACGGATGCCCGGCAGCGTGATGTCGACGGCATCGTGCTCGAGTGCGTGTTTGAGGGCGGCGGCCTTCATCTCGGTGGTGCGCTCGTCGAGCATGCCCTCGATCAGCTGGCGCATCTCGTTGGCGCGCTTGCCCATCACGGGACGATCCTCGGGGGCGAGCTTGCCCATCATGCGCATCAGGCCGGTGATGCGGCCCTTGCGACCGAGCAGCTCAACGCGTGCAGCCTCGAGCTTGGCGGCGTCGTCGGCGCCTGCAACGAGCTCCTTGGCCTCTTCCTCGAGTTTGACCAGATCATCAATCAGACTCATGTCTTCCCTTTCGTCTCTCGCGTATCCGCGCTCCGGGGCGGCTGACGCCGCCCGATGCTGCGGATGCGCGGCCCGGTTCGGTAACAAAAAACCGTCCTCGGGCATGTGCATTGCCCAAGGACGGTTGAATTCCGCGGTACCACCTTGTTTGACCCGGCGGATGTCTGGCCCGCCGCGCCCACTCTGTGCCTCTTGTCGCGAGGCTCACGGCTTCCCTACTGAGGCTTTGCTGCCACTGGCCGCGCGCCCGTTGAGGTCGCTGCTCGGGAGTGAACGCTTGGCCCTTGTCACCGCAGGAAGGCTTGCAGCCCATGACCTTCCCTCTCTTGCCGGCGACGCGGCGGGCAAAACCCTCTCCGTCAACGCATTGGGCTATAGGATAACACATTCTACGTGTGCATCGCCGCGTTCCGTTTTGTTCGCGCTGGGTACAAGGCAGGTAGCTGTGCAAACTGGCCGTGCACCCGTCTGCGGCGCTCGGCCTGCGAGATTAAGGATACGGTATGGGAAAGAAACTCGATAAGAAGGCCAAGGCCGCCGTGGCAAAGGCCGCCAAGGGAGTCAAGGCCGCTAAAGTCGACAAGGCCGTCAAAAAGTTCCGCAAACTCGAGGGCAAGCTGTGGACTCGTGAGTACCTGCTCAAGATTGCCGAGTTCGACGGCGCGACGATTGCCCCTGCCAATGGTGCTGCCGCCCGTGCCGACGCCATGGGCACGCTTGCCGGTGAGCATCACAAGCTGCTGACCAGCGAGAAATCCGTTGAGCTCGTACGCTCGTTAGCGCGCGAGACCGTCGCCGGCGGCAAAATTGACGACCCGCAGCTGCTCGACGAGATCCGTGTGCTCGGTCGCGACCAGCGCGAGGCAAGCGTCATCCCCACCGAGGAGGCCGAGGCCTGGACCAGGCTCACCTGCGAGGCCGATGCCGTGTGGCACAAGGCCAAGACGGCTAATGACTGGGCGAGCTTTGAGCCCTATGTGGATAGGATCGTCGCCCAACTTAAGCATCAGGCCGAACTTATGGACCCCAAGCGCGACCCATACGATGTTTGGCTCGACCAGTACGAGCGCGGCCTTTCCGCCAAGAGCTTCGATGCGTTTTGCGATGAGGTCAAGGCGACGGTCGTGCCGCTCGTGCACGCCATCGGCGAGCGCAGCCAGCAGCCCGATGCCGACTTTTTGCACGCCCGCGTGCCCGAGGCCGCCCAGCGCGCCATGAGCTTCGACCTTATGAAGCTTGTCGGCCTGAACCTGGACGACACCACGCTTGCCTTTACCGAGCACCCGTTTAGCGAGGGCTTTGCCGTGGGTGACGCGCGCATCGCGACACACATCTACGAGGACGATTGCATCTCCAACGTCTACAGCATCATCCACGAGGCGGGACACGCCATGTACGAGCTGGGCGTCAATCCTGCCTATGCGCGCACCTGTCTTGAGGGTGGCACCTCCATGGGCATCCACGAGAGCCAGAGCCGCTTTTTCGAGAACACCGTGGGTCGCAGCCGCGCCTTTATGGGACCGTTGCTCGAGGTGCTGCGCCGCCACGCACCCGAGGTCTACGGCGACGTCGACGAGGACACGCTCTACCGCGCCGTGAACATCGCGCAGCCGTCGTTGATCCGCACCGAGGCCGATGAGCTCACCTATCCGCTGCACGTTATGGTGCGCTACGAGATCGAGCGCATGCTGTTTGCCGGCGAGGCCATGGCCAAGGATATCCCCGCGCTTTGGAATCGCTTTATGGACGAGTACCTGGGCATTCCCGTTCCCGACGACACGCACGGCTGCCTGCAGGATACGCACTGGAGCGGCGGCTCGTTTGGCTACTTCCCCACGTATGCGCTGGGCAGTGCCTACGATGCCATGTTTGTGCCGGCCATGTGCCGCGACGGTGTCGACCTTAACGGCGCCTGTGCGAGCGGCGACCTGGCGCCCGTCCGTGCCTGGCTGGGCGAGCACATTTGGCAGTGGGGCCGCGCCAAGGACGCACCGGAACTCATCAAGGGCGCATGCGGCATGGCGTTCGATGCCCGCTACTACTGCAGCTACCTGCAGGACAAGTTCACCACGCTCTACGAGCTGTAAGGCATAACCAACACGCCAACGCAAAGGGGACGCCGCGGAACCAATCCGCAGCGTCCCCTTTTTTCACCCAATAACTAGGTACCCAATGACTAGTTCGTTGACGCTAATGTCTTGGCAACGTCAGCGAAAACGACCCTAAGCGAGCAAGGTGACGTGAAATGAAAGGGCGCTGACCTTCTGGTCGCGCCCTTGAAATTGAACATCAGGCTGCCGCTTGGGGCCGTTTGTAGCGTCGAGCAGTTACGCGGTTTGGTAAAAACGCGTAACTAAAGAGCCTCCAGAGCACTTGCGATGCGCTTCATGGCGGCATCGGCGGATGCTTGGTCGGGCGCCTCGGCCAGCACGCGGATAACCGACTCGGTTCCGCTCTTGCGCACCAGTACGCGGCCCTCGCCTGCCAGCGCGGCCTCGGCCTCGGCGATGGCGTTCTGCACGCCCATGTTCTCGAGCGCGGCGTCCTTGTCCGCCACGTGCACGGCCACCTGCGCCTGCGGCAGCAGCTTGCACGGAGCCGTGAGCTGCGAGAGCGTCTCGCGCTCGGCACGAATCACTTCCATCACGCGCAGCGAGGTCATAATGCCGTCGCCCGTGCGCTCGATATCGCCAAAGATCGTATGGCCCGTCTGCTCGCCACCCAGGCTGTAGCCGCCCTCGCGCATCTTGGCATACACGTGACGGTCGCCCACGCCGCTGGTCACGGCGCTCAGACCGGCAAGCTCCAGCGACTTGACCAGGCCAAAGTTGCTGGCAATCGTCGGCACCACGGTACCGCCCGAGAGTCGCCCGTGCTTGTTCAGATACACGCCGCACACGTACAGGATCTGGTCGCCGTCTACCACGCGACCGCGCTCGTCCACGGCCAAGCAGCGATCGGCATCGCCGTCATAGGCAAAGCCCACATCCAGGCCCTGCTCCACCACATGGCGCTGCAGGCGCTCCATATGCGTGGAGCCGCAGTCGACGTTGATGTTAAAGCCATCGGGCGCGGCGTTGATCACGCGCACGTCGGCACCGAGCGCGTCGAACACCGGCTTGGCCACCGAGGAAGCCGAGCCGTTGGCGCAGTCGATACCGATCTTGACGCCCTGCAGCGAAAAGTTCGCACTTGCAATGAGCGAAGCAATGTAGCGGTTGCGGCCCTGCATGTAGTCCACCGTGGCACCGATGTGGTTGCCCGTGGCCAGCGGAACTTCGCTCTTGCCATCGATGTAGTCCTCGATGAGCTCCAGTACGTCCTCGTCCATCTTAAAACCGTCGCTATTGACGAGCTTAATGCCGTTATCGCAAAACGGGTTGTGGCTCGCGCTGATCATGATGCCGCAATCGAAGCAGCCTTCCACGGTCTGATGCGCTACGCCCGGCGTGGGGATCACGTGCAGCATATAGGCGTCCGCACCGCTCGCGACCAGACCGCTCACCAGCGCCGCCTCGAACATATAACTCGAGCGACGTGTGTCCTTGCCCACGATAACGCGCGCCTTAGCACTGCGGTTGGCGCCGTAATACCAGCCCACAAAACGGCCAATCTTATAAGCGTGCTCTACCGTCAGCCCAGCGTTGGCCTCACCGCGAAAGCCGTCGGTGCCAAAGTACTTCATGCGCTCTCCTTACAAAATAGGGGCGGACAGATTACCTGTCCGCCCCAAAATGGTACTCGATTATCTGCGCTACCAGAAAAACCCTACGCCGACGCGCTATCGCGAGCCGCCTGGCATGTAGGAGTCTGACGCAATGTAAGCGGCTTGTCCCCCGCCTCAGCCGACGTGGTCAGCGTATACGTGATCGTCGTCGTCTCGCCAGCATGCAGGTCAACGGTGCCCGAATAGAAGGGGATTCCATGCCACGTAGCGGCGCCAAGACCAAACTGGGTGCCCTCAACCGTAAGGTCACTGATGTTGCCGCCCGTCGGGGCAAACAGTGAGACATTCAGACGCTCGTCGTCGCGCGCGGCATCGGGCGCGCTCGCCGCGACGTAGTCGGGCAGCTTGCCAGCCTCCTCCTGCGTCATGATGTTCGTCAGGGTAACGGTGATGCGATAGGAGCACGTGCCGTCACCGTTCTTGATGCCCTGGCCAATCTGCGTATCGGCGTTCAGGTACCAGTCGAGCTTGGAGAAGCTCAGGTTGTTAAAGTAAACGCCGGCAACAGGATCGGCACTCGGGTCATCCGGATCGGGCAGCGAAGCGTCAATGCCCGTCTCTTTGATGGCATTCTGCTCATCATCGTTTCTCATCCACGCGATCAGACGGCCCTCTTCGGCACCGCGCTCAACGGCGCTGACAAGCTTCGTAACATCGACATCGCCGATACCGCCAAGGATCTTGTCGAAGGCAGCGCTGGCGACGGATGCAAAGATGCCGTCAGACTCCTCGACCGGATAGTTCCAGTACACATCGTGCATGAGGACCTTTGCGGCGTTGGTGCCGTCGACAACCGTTCCGTCGGGCAGTGACACGTTACCGACCAGGCCTAGCAGATACTGCAGGAACACCGGGTCGATACCGATGACGCCATCAACGTCCTGTCCATACTGGGACTTCCACAGCGCGGCGACACGCTGCGAGTTGCGGGGCCAATCAGGCGAATAGGTATTGCCCGAGTTGTACAGGTTACTGTGGTTGCCGAACAGCGCCTCATCCTCTTCGTCGACGCTCTCGACTGCCTCATCCTCGCTGAGTCCAATGCGGGGAACAAACTCGCCAATCGACATCTGGCCGTCAGTGACCGAAATCAGGCCCTGCGAACCGCCAAAGCCGCCGCAAGCACGAATCTCGACGTTGTTCATGGCGTACATAAGGTAGTTGCGCGTCTGGCCGTTGGCGCCGAGCATCTGGGGAAGGACGGGGGCGACCTTCTCCGCCGCGTCAACCGCACCGTTGAGGGTGGCAAAGCCGTCCTTGGCCTTATCGACCAGCTCGGTCACCTGGGAAATATGAGTATCGCCAATGCCCTGGACCTTCTCGTTGGCGCTCTTGAACACCTTCGAGCTGCTGGAAAGCGAATCGGCGACCGCCTGCAGCGCGGACACGTTAATCATGCCGTCCTGGAACAGCTTGCCGGGCGTGGCCTGCGAAAGGTTGTCGGCCATGGGAACCAGCGCGTTGCTCGAGACATCGGACAGGGCATCAATCATGGTGCGGGCTGCGTTGATGTCACTGCCATACACCGGGATAAACGAAGCCGCCGTCCACAGCGGGCTCGAAGTCTCCGCCTTCATGCTGTCGCAGAGTTCATCGATCTTCTTCGCGTCGTCAGGCAGCGTCGAAAAATCGCCCGACGTGACCTTATCCTTAAGGCCACCGACGATCTCGACAGCCTCCTTCGCTTCGCTCTTTACGGTCTTTGCCGAGTTAAGCAGCATAAAGCCGCTTGCGCCAAGCACAACGAGAAGCACCGCGACCACAGCGGCAATAATGGCGCCGGTGTGACGCTTTTTGCGCTCGCCCTTGCGATGGCGATGACGGACCAGACCGTCAGAGGTCGAACTCGACGAAGCGTCGCTACCGTAGTTCAAGCCAAAATCGTAATAATCTTCCTTGGAACCCGAGCCCGCAAACTCGGCACCGCTATCATCCAGGCGGGCGAACGTGCCAGTCTCGGAGGCGCCGGTGTAGATCGTGCCAAGGTTACCCGTAAGCCCCGCGCCACCGGCAGAGGGAGTATTGTTGTCGGCCTTGCCGGCATTAACGTTGCCGGCGGCATTCGCGGCGTTGGCAGCACCTGCGTTGTTCGCAGGTACCGAAGGAGCCCCGCTCGGCTGCGACGCGGAGGTTGCACCGCCCGCAAAGACATCCCCTCTTGCACGGCCGGTCTTTTTTGCCTTTTGAGACTGCTCGTACAGAGCGGTAAACATCGCCGTCTCGCCCGGGGACACGCGCTTACCGGAGCCGCCCTGCCCAGCGCCGCCCGGCGTGCCGACCTTACCAGCCCCGTTCGGACGCGGCGGAACTGCAGGACGGCCGCTATCGCTGTCCTTAAAGTGATTACCAGCCATAAAGAAATCCTCGCAATTGAGTCGCAATGAAAAAGTCCATAACGTTACCAGTTTATGGCATTTTGAGCATCGACAGCTAAACTCCAGACACGGACATCAATTGGCGAAAATACGGCGCAACACCTTTTCTGTCTTGGCGGCGGCGTCAACTACACCGTGAGGAACATCATCACGATGATCATGGCAAAGCCGATAAGGTCGGTCGGCAAAAACACCGTGCCCAGCATAACGGCGCTGGTGATGGTCGCCGAAACCGGCTCCACAGTTCCGATGAGGCTCGCACGCACCGAGCCGATGTCCTTAACGCCCTGCATATAGAGCATGTAAGCAAAAAACGAGCCGATAACCACGAACACCGCGAGCGCCTCGATACCGGCGGCATCGAGCGCCGGCATATGCGCCCAGGGCTGCACGAAGACACATGAGACCACGCCCGCCGTGAGCATTGCCGAGCCCGTGACGATGGGGCTACCGTATTCGGGCAGGATCTTGGCGGGAATCACCGCCATACACGCGGCGCTGACCGCACACATAAGACCTGCTGCCAGGCCAAGCGGCGAGATATTCAGGCTGGTGGGGTCGCCGCCGGTGGCGATTAAAAAGGTTCCACCCAGAGCCAGGCCAATGCCGATGACTTCGCGAGTACGCGGCATGCGGCGATCGATCACGCAGGTGTAGCCCATGATGATAACGAGCTGCAGGCACTGGAGCACCGTCGCGGTTCCGGCGTTCGTCAGGCGCACGGCCGAAAGATAGCAAAACTGGTTGAACAGCAGACCAAAGGCGGTAAAGAGCAGCAGCTGCTTGCGATCGGCGGGTGTGGTCCAGAGCTTAATCAGGCGCTCGCGGTCGCGCGTAACAACTACGGCCATAAAGAGTAGACCGGCGAGAATCTGACGCACGCTCATAAGCCACAAGGTGTCGACGTGGTAGGTATCGAACAGAAAGCTCGCGCTGGTGCCCGAGAAGCCCCAAAACGAACCGCCCACCAGCGTAGCCAAGACGCCCGTGATCATCTTGCGCGTCGAAGCGCTGTTCAGGCGGTCGCGCCATGCGCGACGGGTGTTGCGGCTGAGCTCATCGGTGCCCTCGGGCACATCTATGTTCGATATATCGGTCATCGGCACCGAAGCCCCTGCGCCTTCGACCCGCTCGACACACTCTTTGCTCATTCCACTCCCCCGAAGCAGCCTGGAAACAATTCGGCTTACCTTACCACGGCGAAGGCACCAGCTTGAGGCTTGTCCGCTTATCGGTAGGACAATTCCGCAGGCGTCTTTCCATAGCTCGATACCGCAATGGCCTTGCATTAGTCGACAGCCAAATCGCGGCAGCAGACTCTTTTGAAATGGATATGACAAAGCCCCCGAATTCCACAATGCAAGCGATTTTTAAAAATGTTCTTGCCACCGAGTTCAGGCTCCGTTATATTATCCCTTGCGCACTTGCGCACCCTTGATCGGGCGTTTAGCTCAGGGGGAGAGCGCTTCCCTGACACGGAAGAGGTCAGAAGTTCAAATCTTCTAACGCCCACCAAATGTTCGCAGCTCAGAGGCTATGCTCTCTGGGCTGTTTTGTTTTATGTCGCCAAATCAGCTGGCAGCTCCAACCGTCATCGCAACGTAACATCAATTCACCCGACGAATGGCAGCCAAACAAATTCAATACCCCAACATAAACAATAGCCAGGCACAAAACTGCGCCGCAAGCTGCTCCAACCACCCAACTGGCCAAAAGCCGACCATCTACTTGCCGATCTATCCATCGGCATAACCAATCAGTCCGCACCGCAACTTCTCGGCAAAACGCCGCGATGTCTGTGCCCTGCGGTATCCTTGAGCCACTTGCACCTGCAGCACCAAGGAGCCGCCATGCGCACCGAGCTCGATGTCCCCTTTTCGCACAAAGAAGAAGCCAAGGCACTGGGTGCCAAATGGGACCGGACCAAGAAGGTCTGGTATGTACCCAGCGGCGTCAACCCCGAGCCCTTTGCCGAGTGGCTGCCCGGTGTTAACCGATCCGACCCCTCGGCGCCGTATATATATCTAGTACTGGGCAAGCGCGAATGCTGGAAGTGTCACAAAGAGACCTCGGTCGCGGCCTTCGGCATTCCCTATCGAACCGATAGCAACGAGAGCATCGCCATCGCGCACGCGCCCAACGAAGCCGGGCACATTGCCATCGACACGGCCAGAGCCAACGCACTCGCCATCGTGCCCGCTCTTGGCTGCGTGCCGGGCGAGATCCGCGACTACCTTCATAAGCGCTGCGGCTACAAGCCCGTAGGAGCGCGAGCTTCCAAAGCCCCGTCGCTCGGCAACACGTGCACCAGTTGCGACGCGCTGCAAGGCAGCCGCTATCTGTTCGAGGAGCCCTCGTCCCCGTTTGTCCTCACTGCCATCAACAAGCTGCCGGCACTGGAGTTTATACGCGTCGAAGTTGCCGGCGTCTTTGGCGTCCCGGCCACGCGTACC
>CATZIX010000021.1:0-15926 GCA_958420205.1 uncultured Collinsella sp.
CGCCCAAAACATCCGAAAGGGCCCAGGTCGCATATAGCGGCAAATAGAGAACCGCTCCGTTGCGCTCAACGTTGCCTCTCGAGAAAACAATCCCGAGCCTTACGCCATATTCAGCCGTATCAAGCACATGACCGAGCGCAGCGTGCGCGTGGTAATAGGAGCCCGATTTAACCTCGATCGGAACAGCCGTCCCATCCGGTCCATCGACCACAAAGTCCACTTCACCGCGCTTTTTTGTCTGATAGTAGCAAAGCTGGCGATTTTGGGCAGCCAGCTGCTGGGCCACCACGTTTTCGTAAATGCCGCCCAGGTTGGGCTCCTTGCTATCAAGATATGCCGCTTGGGCGACGCCAACGGGGTGGCGCGCCATCAACATGCCCGTATCCGATTGATATAGCTTGAACTGCGATGGTCGTGCCGTCTTGAGCAGGGGCGATTTTGGCTCGGTTACGATATCGGCTTTGAGAGCAACGCCGGCATCGACAAGCCATACAAAATCTCGCTGATACTTCTCGTAGTGAGCCTTGGGGTCAATGGAATTGAGCACGAAGCGCTTGTTTTCGCCCTGGAGCATAATAGGGAGTTGATCGTAGATGCTCTGCACCTGAAGGGCTCGCCCGCTTGCATACTTGGAGATATCCCGCCGGTACTGTTCGTTGAGCTCTGACTGTAGCTGACGAACAGAGGCAAGGTCGCCCTGCGTGTCAAGGAAACGCTGCACGACCTCCGGCATTCCGCCGACAACGGTATAGGTCCTGAAGTTTGCCATCATCGCGTCATGAATGTAATCAGGAATGGGCCTCTCGCTGATACACGCGTCACGTATCGTTTGGCGAGCCCCCTCGCTCACCCCGGTTGCCCAGCAAAACTCCTCAAAATCGAGCGGGAACATCCTAAGCTCGTGGACATACCCCACGGGATAGGACCTGACGCCCTTGAACTGGGTCCCGAGCATTGACCCCGAAAACGCCCAGCGGCACCTCCCGTCCTCAACAAGGAACTTTGCCATCGTCATGATGTCGGGGGCCTCTTGGACCTCATCGATAAACACGAGCGTTTTGCCTGGTGCAATCGACTTTCCCGAAAGAAGCGTCACCCTGCTGATGAAATCAACGGCATCCCGCGCCTCGAGAAGAGCATCTTTTGCCTGGCGGTTTTCCATGAGGTTAAGCTCGATGTAGGTTGCATGGTTGGCTTTGCCAAATGCGCGAATCGAATAGCTTTTGCCAATCTGGCGAGAACCCGTAATGAATAAGGCCTTTTGCTCGGCAGACTTCAGCCAGCGCTCCAGCTCTGCCGCTATTTTCCTACGCAGCATAGGCTCTCCCCTCAATATCATCGAATGAAATGCAGAGTTTATATGCTTGATTATCGATGAAATGAAGAGTTTTTTAGAACCTAAAATCGGATGAAATGCAGAGATTTAGGATTATAAGCAAAAAAGAAGGGGCAGCCCCGGCGAATGTGACAAAGGGACTGTCCCTTTGTCACATTGCGCTCGACTACTCGTCGACGATCTCGGCAAGCCAGACGTTCAGCGTATCGACCTCGGGGCAGCAGAACTTTGCCGTACCGGGCTCGTTGCCAGGCACGATTCCGCCATAGCGCAGGATATCGATATAGGGAAATCCCACATGGCAGGCCATGGCACACATCTTGCCGCGGTCTCGGTCGAAGTCGAAGACGTCACCCGGCTTGTGCCCGTGATGGCAGCGGCACGCACCCAGCTGGTCCACGCAGCTCACGCGGATGCGCGGACGCTTGCCCCGCGGCGCGCCGAGCGGCTTGCTCTCGCCCGCAGGCTTGGCGCCACCCTCGCCAGCATTACTCATGGTCAATCACATCCAGGCAGGCCTCGATGGGAAGGCCAGCCGACTTGTCCTCTTGGTCGGCATTACGCTCGATAAACTCAGCCACCACGCGCATGGCATCGGACGTCGCGCGCTGCAGACTCCAACCTGCCATAACGCGGCCGACGAGCACCGCCGAGAACGTGTCGCCCGTGCCCGGGAAATAGACCGGAATGAGCTCAAAGGGAATCGTAAAGTACTCCCCCGCCACATGGTCGTAACCGATAACCGCGTTCGTGCCATTGACCACAGCGCTCGTAATGACCACCGACTTGGCACCCAGCTCGCGCACGGCGTCCACAAGGGCGCGGGCCTCGTCGGGCGTGATTTGCTCGGCGATAGGCCTATTGGCAAGCAGGCACGCCTCGGTATAGTTGGGCACCGCGTAGTCTGCGCACTCCAGCAGGTGCCGCATAAGGCCAATCGTGGACTCGGGCACGCCCGCATAGAGCTTGCCGTTGTCGCCCATGATGGGGTCAACGAACACCTTAGTGCCCTTTTGCGCACGGCGGTGGCAAAAGTCCGAGATGATGCGCGTCTCTTCCTCGGTCACGATAAAGCCGGTCGAGATGGCGTCGAACTCAAAGCCGAGCTCCTCCCAGATGGCGAGGCTCTGGCGCACGTACTCGGTGGTGTCGTGGATGTAGAACTTGGGGTAGTTGAGCGTGTCGGAAACGAGCGCCGTCGGCAGGTTATGGATACGGTAGCCCATGTGCGACAGCACCGGCAGCATTGCAGAAAGCGCGACCTTGCCGTAGCCGCACATATCGTTAATCAGCAGCAGCTGAGTGTTCTTCATGAGTGTCCCCCTTAGTTCGAGCGCGGCGCAGCAGCGCCACAGTGCGACTAAGTGTAGCGCAGGAGGCGTTGTGGGCGGTCGCCAGGGTCGCGAAGAGCGCATTGTTGCGGAAAGGTTTCGGAAATGGGGGGCATAGGCCTTGTGGCCATGCCCGACGATTGAACGTCAGATTGCCGCTTAGGAACGCTTGCAGCGTCGAGCGGTTACGGCGTTTGGTAAAGCGCCGTAACTTAATAAGTTTGGTACCTTGACATTCATTTCTCATGCTCCTAGATTGGTTAGGCACAAAACAATTCCACTACCTAACTAAAGAAAGGAGCAACACTAATTCATGTGCGATGAACCTCTTAACCTTTGTTCGCACGAGCCCGGCGGCGACCCGTCACAGCCGGCGGATGCACCCGAAGCGGTTAGCTCAGAAGACAAGCTTGCCAAGCGAATCCTCAATGGGCTTGGGTTTTGCGGCCATTACATGCATTTTCATGGCGGAGGCGTGTCCGGCAAGGCGCCCATCATCTGCCTGCTGGCCAAGCAACCCGGCGGCGAGATGTCGCAGCAGGAACTCGGCATGCACTTTGACCTCAAGCCGGGGTCGCTTTCCGAGATCCTGTCCAAACTCGAGCTCAACGGCCTCATCGAGCGCAGCCGTAACCCCAAGGATCGACGGCAGCTCACCATTCGCCTGACCGAAACCGGCCGGGAAAACGCCCGCATCGACCAGGCAGCCCGCATTCGCTTTAGAGAGCAGGCCTTTGGTGCCCTCACCCACGACGAGCGCGAGCAGCTCGCCGAAATGCTCGAGAAAATCCGTGTAACCTGGGAGGAACTGGATGATTAAAACCCTCATGGGCAGCATCCGCGACTATATAAAAGTCACCGTTGCCACGCCGTTGCTCGTGCTTGGCGAGGTGCTCTGCGAGATGCTGATTCCATTTATCACCGCCAACCTGATCGACGCCATCAAAGATGGCACCACCGTAGCCGAGATGCTTCCCACCGCGGGCTTTTTGGTGCTCATCGCGCTGACGTCGCTTGCTTTTGGCGCCGCTGCCGGCGTCACCTGCAGCCATGCGAGTTGCGGCTTCGCCAAGAACCTGCGTCACGACCTGTTCTACAAGATCCAGACGTTCAGCTTTGCCAACATCGATGAGTTCTCGAGTTCCTCGCTCGTCACGCGTCTGACCACCGATATCAACAACGTGCAGCAGGCCTTTATGATGATCATCCGCATCGCCGTGCGCGCGCCGCTGGTATTGATCTTCGCCTTTACCATGGCATTTATCATGGGCGGCAGCGTTGCCATGGTCTACCTGGTCATCATTCCGCTGTTGGGCTTTGGACTGTTCTTTATCATCTTTAAGGTGCGCCCCATCTTCTCGCGCGTGTTCCACAAGTACGACGCCCTTAACGAGTCCGTCGAGGAAAACGTCACCGGCATGCGCGTGGTTAAGAGCTACGTGCGCGAAGACTTTGAGAAGGAGAAGTTCGCGACCGCCGCGCGCGACGTCCAGATGGACTTCACCCGCGCCGAGAAGCTGCTCGCCTTTAACAACCCCATGATGAACATCTGCGTCAACGGCGCGTTTGTCGTCATCATCTACCTGGGCTCCAAGCTCATTATCACGAGCCAGGGTACGCTGTTCGACGTGGGCCAGCTCTCCTCGATCTTTACCTATGGCTTCCAGATCCTCATGAGTCTGATGCAGCTGTCGATGATCTTTGTCATGGTGACCATGGCCGACGAATCGGCGCACCGCATCACCGAGGTGCTGGCCGCCGAGCCCACGATCGCCGATCCCGCCGAGCCCGTGCTCGAGGTCGCCGATGGCTCCATCGACTTTGACCACGTGAGCTTTAAGTATTCCGCGCATGCGAAGCGCCAGGCGCTCGACGATATCGACCTGCACATTAAGAGCGGCGAGACCATCGGCATCATCGGCGGCACCGGCTCGGCCAAGTCCACGCTTGTAAACCTCATCGCCCGCCTGTACGACGCCACCGAGGGCACCGTGCGCGTGGGCGGCGTGGATGTGCGCGACTACGACTTGGACGCTCTGCGCCACCAAGTGGCCATGGTATTGCAGAAAAACGTGCTGTTTAGCGGCACGATTGCCGAGAACCTGCGTTGGGGCGACCCGAACGCCACCGACGAAGAGGTCCGCGAGGCGGCACATCTGGCCTGCGCCGACGAGTTTGTCGATGGCTTCCCCAAGGGCTATGACACCTGGATCGAGCAGGGCGGCTCCAATGTCTCGGGCGGTCAGAAGCAGCGCCTGTGCATTGCGCGTGCCCTGCTGCGTCGCCCCAAGATCTTGATCCTGGACGACTCCACCAGCGCCGTCGACACCAAGACCGACGCCAAGATCCGCGCAGGGCTGGCAAGCTATCTGCCCAACACGACCAAGCTCATCATCGCCCAGCGCATTAGCTCCGTGCAGGATGCAGACCGCATCATCGTCATGGAGGGCGGCCGCATCGCGCAGATCGGCAACCACGATGAGCTGCTCAAGACGAGCGAGATCTACCGCGAGACCTTTACCTCGCAGAACAAGATGTCTGCCGAGGGCGAAGAGGCCGTCGAAGCCGACACCGAGGCATCCGCAACACAAGCTCAGACCCAGGAAGGAGGCGAGGCACATGAGTAAGGCAACGACCGCCGAGCGCGCGCTCAACCGCAAGGGTGGCACCATGTCGCGCCTCATCAAGACGCTCTTTGGCTTCTACCCCGTGCTTTTGCCCCTCGTCGTCGTCGGCGTGGTGCTCTGCGCCATCATCAACTCCATCGGCGCGACCTTCCTTCAGAGCGCCCTGCAGATTATTAGCGAATCGTGGCAGTCGGGCGATTGGGAAGCTGCACAGCCCAAGATTGCACAGCTCGTGACCACCCTCGCCTGCATCTACGGCGTCGGCATCCTGTCCTCGCTGTTCTGGAACCGCGCCATGGCCATCGTCACGCAGGGCTCGCTCGAGAAGCTGCGCGAGAAGATGTTCAACCGCATGCAGGACCTGCCGATTCGCTACTTCGACACGCATCAGCGCGGCGACATCATGAGCCACTACACCAACGACATCGACACGCTGCGCCAGATGATCAGCCAGTCGCTGCCCAACCTGCTCATGACGACCATCGTCATCGTCACGGTGTTCTTTATCATGCTGTACTACAGCGTGTGGATGTGCCTGGTCATTGTGGCCGGCGTCGCCTTTATGACCTTTATGACCAAGCTGCTCGGCTCCAACTCCGCGCGCTTCTTCATTGCGCAGCAGACCGAGCTCGGCGTGGTCGAGGGCCATATCGAGGAAGTCATGAACGGCCAGAAGGTCGTCAAGGCATTCTGCCACGAGTCTGCCGCCGAAGCCGATTTTGACGAGCGCAACGAAAAGCTCTTCGAGGTCTCGCAGAAGGCCAACATGTACGCCAACATCCTCATGCCCATCCTTATGAACCTGGGCAACCTGCTCTACGTGCTGGTCGCACTGGCCGGCGGCATTTTCCTAGCGCTGGGCGTGCCCAACCTGAGCATCTCGGGCATGGCGCTGTCCATCGCCGTCGTGGTGCCGTTCCTCAACATGACCAAGCAGTTCTGTGGACAGATCGGCCAGATCTCGCAGCAGATCAACGCCGTGGTCATGGGCCTCGCCGGCGCCGACCGTATCTTTGAGCTCATCGACGAGGAGCCCGAAGCCGACGAAGGCTATGTGACGCTTGTCAACGCTCAGGTGAACCCCGATACCTGGCAGCTCGAGGAGGCCGACCACCACACTGGCATGTGGGCGTGGAAACATCCGCACCGCGCAACCGGCGAGATCGAGTACGTGCCGCTGCGTGGCGACCTGGTCATGGACAACGTCGACTTTGGCTACACGCCCGACCACGAGGTGCTGCACGGCGTGTCCGTGTTTGCCAAGCCGGGCCAGAAGGTCGCGTTTGTCGGCGCCACCGGTGCCGGTAAGACGACCATCACCAACCTCATCAACCGCTTCTATGACATCGCCGACGGCAAGATCCGCTACGACGGCATCAACGTCAACAAGATCCGCAAGGCCGATCTGCGCCGCTCGCTGGGCGTCGTGCTACAGGACGTGAACCTGTTCACCGGCACCGTGATGGATAACATCCGCTACGGCAACCTGGACGCTACCGACGAGGAGTGCATCGCGGCGGCCAAGCTCGCCGGCGCGGACGACTTTATCACCCGCCTACCCGACGGCTACGACACCATGCTCACCGGCAACGGCGCACAGCTGTCGCAGGGCCAGCGCCAGCTGATCTCGATTGCGCGTGCCGCCGTCGCCGATCCGCCGGCAATGATTCTGGACGAGGCCACGAGCTCCATTGACACCCGCACCGAGGCCATCGTGCAGGCGGGCATGGATAAGCTCATGGAGGGCCGCACGACGTTTGTCATCGCGCACCGCCTGTCCACCGTGCGCAACTCCGACGCGATCATCTGCCTGGACCACGGCCGCATTATCGAGCGTGGCAACCACGACGAGCTGATCGCCAAGCGCGGATACTACTATCAGCTCTATACCGGGGCGTTTGAGCTGGAGTAGTTCGGCTCGCCGAGATGGCCGATTTGCCGCTCATTCGTCGGGCATGACCCTAAGGTCAATGCCCTCCTCTTTCGGGGCAAATCGACTCATCTCAACGACCCAAACACAATGCGCCGCAACGAATAAAGCCTCCGCAGCCACACGAGCTGCGGAGGCTTTATTCATGCCGGCCGGAAACCGTATCCCACTTTTCGGGCCCAAAATGGGATGCCGTTTCCCGCTGGGCCCCCTCCGGGAAACGGCATCCCATTTCAAGGGCATAAACCGGGATGTGGTTTCCCCTAACGGCACCTTTGGGAAGCCGCATCCCACTCTAGACGCACAAAACGGGATGAGCTTTCCCATGGTGATCCAAGACCAGAAGCATGTCCGATAGCGCGGCCAGGTCAAGAACAACAAGGCAAGCGTCACGCCAATTTGGACGAGCGTCTGCTGCAGCTTAAGGCTGCTGGCCCATATGGTAGAGTTAACCACCCATGAATTTCAGCACACTGCGTGCTACCTGTTCTTTTGTCATTTGAGGGAGTGAACTTGTGAATACTTCTGTCGCCAAGAAGGCCAGCCAGGCGGTGCGCCTGCTCATGATGGTGCTCACGGCAGTTCTCATCTTCTTCTTCATCAATGTTATGCTGCTCGTCTCCGATATCCAGGGCACGGCGCGTGTGGTCAACTACGCCGGCCTGGTACGCGGCACCACGCAGCGCATCGTGAAGCTCGAGGACGCAGGCCAGTCACAAGACGACCTGCTCAAGGCCGTGGATTCATACATTAACGGCTTGCGCTACGGAAGCGACGACCTCAATCTCGTCCGTCTCGACGACGATGAGTATCAGGCAAAGATGACCGAGCTTGCAAATTATTTTGATGAGCTTTGCACCGAGATCATCCGCGTGCGCGAAGTCGGCTATGAGAACACCGACATCATCGCCATGAGCGAGGAGTTCTTTGGCATTTGCGACGATGCTACGCGACTCGCAGAGGACTACTCTCAGGAGAAGGCGTCGGCGCTCAACTATCTCGAGGGCCTGGTGATCATCGACATCATGGGCTTGATGGCGACCTTTGCGGTCGAACTTGTTCGCGCGGTGCGAACTGCCGCGCTCAATCGCGAACTGCAGAACAAAGTCTATCTCGACGAAGCCACGGGACTGCCCAACAAGAACAAGTGCGAGGAGGTCTTGGGGCAGGAGCAGCCTGTCTCCGCGGAGGCGCCCGTTGCGGTGTGCGTCTTCGACCTTAACAATCTGCATACGGTCAATAACAGCTTCGGCCACGAGAAGGGCGACGAATACATCCGTTCTTTTGCCCAGCAGCTGGGGCGCGTGGCGTCGGAGACCTGCTTTGTGGGCCGCGACGGCGGCGATGAGTTTATCGCGGTGCTGCGAGATACCGATCGAGCTGCCGTGGAGTCCTGTCTCGCTCGGGTTCGCGCGAACGTGAACGAGTATTCCGAGACTCATCCCGACATGCCTATCAGCTATGCGGTGGGCTATGCGCTTTCCAGTGATTTTGATGAACCGCCTACGATGCGCGAGCTCTTTTCCCAGGCCGACAAGAACATGTACGTCGATAAGAACCGCGTAAAGGCAGCCGAGACAGCCGACCCGCAACGCGAGGACCGCTAAACCCGTCCCAAATGAGCTATTTGAGGAGTTGGGCCATGGCGTTGACGAATTTTTGGACTTGGAGGGTGGGCTCGAGCGGGTAGTGTAGAAAGACCGGCACCTCGCGCCCGCACAGGAACGGCACACCCACAAAGGCCGGGTGCACCCCCGACCATGCGCCGCAGGTGAGCACCGCGTCACCCTTTTCCTCTGCCTCGTTAAAGAGCGCAAAGTCAAAGCTGTCCACGTCGATCACGTCTACGCCGCCGTCGGCCAACAGATCGATACGCAGACTGTCCATAGCGTCGTTGCCGTGACGGAGCACGCGCAGGCGCATGCCCTCCAAGTCGGCAACCGTGATGCGCGTCTTGCGCGCAAGCGGACTCGTGCGCGGCAGGTCGATATAAAACGGCACGTTGACAATGCGAAGCTTTTGGCAGGCGTCGCCCCAGCGCGGGGTAGAAAAACTCGACTGCACCACATCGACCTCGCGGCCCAAGCTGCGCATGACGGTCTCGCGCTCGTCATAGAGGTCGCTTACCGGCACGATCTCAAATCGCAGCGATGGCTCCAGCTCGTGCACGCCCGTCCACATCGAAAGCGTCTGGCGCCCCGGGCACATCATCGACACACCCAGACGCACGGCATCGCCATCGCCTGCCGCGCGTCGGGCACGGCGTAGCGCGTCCTCGGACTGCCGCATGATCGAACGTGCATCGTCCACCAGCAGAGCACCTGCCGGCGTCACCTTAACACCAGAATGCGAGCGCTCGAACAGCGTGATGCCGAACTCGGCCTCGAAGCCCGACACCTGCTTGACGAGCGCCGGGGTCGACACGCGCAATTTTGCCGCCGCACGCGAGAAGCTTCCCAGTTCCGCGGCGGCCGATATGGCCTCAAGTCGTCGATCGTACACGTCAATCTCCCGTTTTCGCGCCTGTGGCCACATGATGCCACAGGGGGTTGTTTTCGCAGGTCACGCGCTTAATTGAGAAAAAACTGCATCGCACGGTGTAAACCTACGGTTAACGCCATTCTAACAAATATGCAATTCACCTGCGCAAATGCAAAGCATACGATAACCAGCGAAAACCACGTGGGTCGGTTAATGGGAGCGACCCACCGGGAGGCACAAGAAGGGAAGTTCCTATGAGCAATTGGCTTAAGCTCGAGGGCGATGTCTGCGCCGTGACTGGCGCACTCGGCGGTATGGGCGTCGAGATTTGCCGCGAGTTCGCCCGCAACGGCGCCAACGTCGTCCTGCTCGACCTGGACGAGGAGAAGGTCAAGGCCGCAGCCGCCGACCTCGCCGCCGAGTTTGGCATCCACGCCGAGGGCTACAAGATGAACGCCACCGACGAGGCCGAGGTTCAGGCCGCCGTCGATGCCACCATCGCCGACTTCGGCCGCGTCGACGTCCTTGTCAACACCGCCGGCATCCTGCGCTTCGCCGCCATGGAGGACCTGCCGCTGAGCGACTGGGAGCAGGTGCTCAACGTCAACCTCACCGGTTACTTCATCACCTCGCAGCGCTTTGGTCGCGAGATGATCAAGGCCGGCCAGGGCCGCCTGGTGCACATCTCGACCGTCGCCAGCCACTCCCCCGAGACGTTCTCGGGCGTGTACAGCTCCACCAAGGCCGGCGTCAACATGATGTCCAAGATGCTCGCTGCCGAGTGGGGCCCCTACGGCGTGCGTTCCAACTGCGTCGAGCCCTGCTTCGTCAAGACCCCGATGTCGGCCAATTTCTACGCCGACCCCGAGGTCGAAAAGAGCCGCAGCCGTCTAATCGCCACGCGCCGCATCGGCGAGGTCAGCGATATCGCCAACGCCGTCATGTTCCTGGCATCCAAGCGCTCGGACTTTACCACCGGCGACGCCATCAAGGTCGATGGCGGCTTCTCCAATATGATGGGCGACCTCACCGCCAAGCCCGGCGGCCGTCGCGCCTATGCCGACAACTACCTCAAGAACAAGGGTGTCGAGCTTTGGTCCGATGAGTCCGGCGTCGCCAAGCCGACTGACCAGTAAACCAACCTAACAGGGAGACCCGCGGATACGCCCGCCCCTCCCCCGTATCGATTAGAAAGAGTCCAATGGCTTCCACCAACTCCAACAAGGGTCGCGCCGTCGTGCTTTCCGCCGCATGCGTCACCATGTTCTTCATCAGCTCCATCGCGCTGTATTCCGTCGTGAGCAAGAACCTGCTCGCCGTCTACCCCGAGTGGTCGAGCGCCCTTACCTGGGCCTTCCCGGTCTTTCAGACCATCATGGCTGTGACGGGCATCTTCGCCGGCCGCATCTCCGATAAGATCGGCCCGCGCAACGTCGTGATCGCCGCCGCCGTGTGCTACGGCCTGGGCTGGTTCATGTCCGGCACCGTCACCGAGCCGTGGCAGTTCTACCTGTGGTTCTCGCTCGTCGCCGCCATCGGCAACGGCCTGGGCTACAACCCGGCGCTCACCACCGGCCAAAAGTGGTTCATCGACAAGAAGGGTCTCGCCTCCGGCATCACCCTGGCCGCTTCGACCGCCGGCCCCGCCGTACTGTCCCCGGTGCTCGCCTCGCTGCTCATCCCGAGCCTGGGTATCTTTGGCGCCCTTAAGGCACTCGGCGTCATCTTCTTTGTGATGATCGCCGCCTCCGCCCTGTTCTTGAAGGCCCCCGAGGCCGGTTGGCTGCCCGAGGGCTTCGAGGCCCCCAAGGGCGGCGCACATGCCGGCACCTTCGGCGACCTCACCCCGGGTGAGATGGTCAAGACCCCGCGCTTCTGGGTCCTCATCGTCACCTTCGCCTTCGCCGCCACCGCGGGCACCCTGCTCGTGGGCAAGGTTGCCTCCATCGCCGCCGTCCAGCTCTTCGCCGACCCCACGAGCGCCGCGGCCGTCGCCCTCGGCGGTGTGGTGGTCTCCGTCAACACCTGCGCCAACCTGGTTGGCCGCCTGTCCTTTGGCCAGATCATCGACAAGCTCGGCGCCTATAAGTCGCTGCTCATCAGCCTTGTCGTCACCATCGTCGCGCTCGTCATCATGTCGATGAGCTTTTCGCAGAGCATGTTCTTTGTGGCGCTCGCCCTGCTCGGCTTTAGCTTTGGCGCCCTGCTCGTCATCTACCCGCCGCTCACCGGCGGCGCCTTCGGTACCAGCAACATCGGCGTCAACTACGGCATCATGTTTTTGGGCTATGCCGCTTCCACCTGGATCAGCCAGCCCATCACTGCCGTGCTGTATCACGCCGAGGCCGGCAGCGCCGCCTACCAGCAGTCCTTCTACGGCGCCATTGTGATCGCCGCCATCGCCGTCGTGCTCACCGTCTACATGATGGTCTCCGACAGCAAGAAGAAGTCCGCCTAGTTTTACCGATGCGACAAAGGGACAGCCCCTTTGTCGCATTCCACCGGTCACCAGTATTAAGGAGTCGAAATGTCTGAGCTCAACCCCGTCCGCATTGCCGTTATCGGCGCCGGCGCCATGGGCCGCAACCACATCCGCTTTGTCACCGAGGAGCCCGAGGCCGAGCTCGTCGCCATCGCCGACGCCTTTGAGGGCGCCCGCGCCACGGCCGAGGCCGCCGGCGTGCCATTTTATACCGATCCCGCCCAGATGATGGACGAGGTCAAGCCCGAGGCCGTCATCATCGCCACGCCCAACGACCTACACCTGGGCGTTGCCCGCGAGGCTGTGAAGCGCAACATCGTGCCGTTGGTCGAAAAGCCGATCTCCAACGACCTGGAGGATGCCCAGGCCTTCGCCGCCGAGGCCGAGACCGCTGGCGTGCCCGTGCTCGTGGGTCAGCACCGTCGCCACAATCCCTTCGTCAACAAGGCCAAGGAGATCATCGAGTCCGGCGAGCTGGGCAAGCTCACCGTGTCGAGCTTCCACTACATGATCTATAAGAATGACGAGTATTTCGATGTCGAGTGGCGCCGCAAGAAGGGTGCCGGCCCGATCCTGGTCAACCTGGTGCATGACGTCGACCTGCTCCGCTACCTGCTGGGCGAGCCCGTTGCCGTCCAGGGTATGCAGTCCAGCGCCGCCCGCGGTTTTGAGACCGAGGACTCCGCCGTGGTCAACGTCCGTTTTGCCGATGGCGCGCTCGCAAGCATGACCATCTCCGACGCCACCGCCAGCCCCTGGAACTGGGAGGCAACCGCTCGCGAGGATCCGCAGTACCGCCCCTTCGACGCCGACGCCTACTTTATCGGCGGCACTAAGGGCGCCCTGTCGCTGCCCCGCCTGCACCAGTTCTCCTACGACGGCGCCTCCAACTGGCACAAGCCGCTGCAGATGGAGATTCCGGCCGTCGACCCGGCACTGCCGCACAAGATGCAGCTCAAGCACTTTGTGAAGGTTGTCCGCCGCGAGGTCGAGCCCGTCGTGACCCCCGCCGATAATGTCAAGACGCTCACGCTGCTTAACGCTATCAAGGAGGCCGCCGAGACCGGCCAGCTCGTCGAGCTGTAATGCCTTAAGAGCGACCGCGGCAGAAACCCCCATGCCGAACCCTTCGGTCCGCCACCAACAAGCCCCTCTTCTTTGCCCCGCGAGCAGCCTCCTGCCCGCGGGGCTTTTGGACTACATTGGTAATGATTTTTCTGAGACGGGGCTATTTTGCGCCTCAGCTTGGTTCGTGCGCCACGAAATGGGCCTATCTACTACGTTTAACCGACTACCATCAACCATACCGAATTTCGCGAAATAAAAACCGCAGGTAAACGTCTTGCCGATTTTCTGTAAAACCAGGCATGGTCGACCCATACGGTTCAAACGTAGTAGATAGGTCATTTTCGTGGCGCGGCCCCAAAACAGTCTTTTGGGACGGGTGGTATCCTTGGTAGCCCTGTGCTGCAAACGCACCTTAAACGCAAGGAGTCCCATGGATCTTATCGCCCAGCTCGCCCGCGAGCTCAACCTTAAGGCCGCCAACGTCGAGGCGGCCGTCAAGCTCATCGACGAGGGCAACACCATTCCCTTTATCTCGCGCTACCGCAAGGAAGCAACGGGCGGCATGGACGATGTCGCCCTGCGCGCCCTCGACGAGCGACTGTCTTACCTGCGCAATCTTGAGCAGCGTAAAGAGGACGTCATTCTGCTTATCGACGCCCAGGGCAAACTCACGCCTGAACTCGAGCAGCAGATTCGCGAGGCCACGCAGCTCCAGCGTGTCGAGGACCTCTACAAGCCCTACCGCAAAAAGCGCATGACCCGCGCGCAGAAGGCCCGCGAGGCAGGCCTGGAGCCACTCGCCAACATGATCATCATGCAGGCGTCGGCCAAGGGCAGCGCGCTCGACGCCGCCACGGAATACGTCAACGAGGAAGCCGGCTTCGACACGCCCGAGAAGGCGCTCGCCGGCGCCGCCGACATCGTTGCCGAGACGGTGGCCGAAGACCCCGAGAACGTCGCCGACCTGCGCGCCTTTACGCAAAACACCGCCGATATCATTGTCGAGGCTACCGATCCCACGGAGAAGACTCCCTACGAGCCCTACTACAACTTTGACGAGCCGCTGCGCCGTATACCCAACCACCGTGTGTTGGCTATCGACCGCGGTGAGCGCGAGGGCAAGCTCCGCGTGCGCGTGAACGTCGACGGCGCTGCCGCCACGGCATGCCTCGGCAGCCGTTGGCCCCGACACCAGGGCGTCTTCGCGCCCGTCTTTGACGCCGCCATCGCCGACGGTTACAAGCGCCTCATGGCCCCCTCGCTGGAGCGCGAGGCCCGCGCCAAGCTCACCGTTCGCGCCCAGACCGAGGCCATCAACGTCTTTGCCAAGAATCTCGAGGGCTTGCTCTCGGCGCGCCCCGTGCGCGGCGCCCGCGTGCTCGCGCTCGATCCGGGCTACCGCACCGGCTGCAAGGTCGCCGTCATGGACGAGACCGGCAAGCTGCTCGACCACGGCGTGGTCTACCCCACCAAGCCGCGCCACGACGTCGCCGGCACCAAGCGCGAGCTCGCCCGCCTCGTCAAGAAGGACGGCGTCAACACCATCGTCATCGGCAACGGCACCGCCAGCCGTGAGACCGAGGAAGTCGTCTCGGAGTTCATTGCCGAGCAGGCGCCCGGGCTACGATACACCATCGTCAACGAGGCCGGCGCATCGGTATACTCCGCCTCCGAGCTCGCGAGCCAGGAATACCCCGACCTGGACGTCACCGTGCGCGGCGCCATGAGCCTGGGCCGCCGCCTGCAAGACCCGCTGGCAGAGCTCGTCAAGATCCCGCCCCAGTCCATCGGCGTTGGCCAGTACCAGCACGACCTTGACCAGGCCGAGCTTTCGCGCACGTTGGGCCATGTGGTGGAGGACGTCGTCAACCGCGTGGGCGTCGACGTCAACACCGCGAGCGCAAGCCTGCTGGGATACGTATCGGGCATCACACCGAGCGTAGCCAAGAATATTGTGGCCTACCGCGAGGAAAACGGAGCCTTTGCCGATCGCCGCCAGCTCAAGAAAGTCCCCAAGCTGGGACCCAAGGCATATCTGAACGCCGCGGGCTTTTTGCGCATCAGCGGCGGCAAGAACCCGCTCGACGCGACAAGCGTCCACCCCGAGAGCTACGAGGTGGCAACGGCCGTCCTGGAGCGCGCCGGCGTTGCGGCAAGCGAGCTCAGCCGCGGCGGCGCGCCCGACATCGAGCGCCGTCTGGGCAGTATCTCGGCGCTGGCAAGCGACCTGAACTGCGGCACCCTCACGCTCATCGACATTGTCAACGAGCTCAAGAAGCCCGGTCGCGACCCGCGCGACGACGCGCCCGAGGTGGTCTTTAGCCGCTCAGCACTTTCCATCGATGACCTGGAGCCCGGCATGGAACTCAAGGGCACGGTGCGCAACGTCGTCGACTTTGGCGCGTTCGTCGACGTGGGCGTGCACCAGGACGGCCTCGTGCACATCTCCAAACTGGCCAACCGCTTTGTCAAGCACCCGAGCGACGTGGTGCGCGTCGGTGACACGGTCAAGGTGTGGGTTGAAAAGGTCGATCGCGACCGCAAGAAGATCTCCCTCACCATGGTGCAGGGGAAGTAAACCGCCAAAGCAGGGGTACCCCCTGCAGCGACGTGCAAAATCGCGAGTATTCTGCAAATTCCGCCGTTCCGGATGCCCCTCAGAGACGAAAAA
>CATZIX010000022.1:0-15052 GCA_958420205.1 uncultured Collinsella sp.
CTTGAAACGGCAAGGTGTATCTTGTAATTGAAAATGCCCGTATACTATGGCATTGAAAAACGAGTCCGATTTTCAATGCCAACCAGGAGCCATCCATGACCGATAGCAGCAAGAGCGCGCTCTCCCTTATTAGCACGCACAAAGGGTACAGCGATTCCGAGCAGCGCATTGTCGACTATATATTGGAGCACCAGTCCGAGGCGCCGCGCCTGACGGCCGCCCAGCTCTCACGAGCCGCCGCCACGTCCGAGGCGACAGTTTCGCGCTTCTGCCGCAAGCTGGGTTTTGGCAGCTTCCGCAGCTTTCAGTTTTCGTTGGCTCGCGACTTAGAGAGTCAGCGCAACGAGGGCCTGACCGACGAGGTCTCGCTCGACAACATGGAGCAGAGCCTAAAAAATATCCTCGCCGCCAAGGTGAGTGAGCTTAATGCGACCATCGACGGCATAGATCACGACACGTTGGCCGCAGTTGTACATGCGCTTAAGAATGCCGGCGTTATTGAGTTCGCCGCCGTGGGCAATACGAACGCGGTCGCGCTCGACGCGACATTTAAGTTTTCGCAGCTGGGCCTTCGCTGCATGGCAAGCACCATCAGCGAGACCTCGATTGGTTTCGCGCTCACGCTGCGCCCCGGAGATGTCATCGTGCTGATCTCGAACTCCGGCAAGTCGCGTCGACTGAATCGCATGGCAAAAGCGGCTCGCGGCTGTGGCGCCACCGTAGTCGTCATCAGCAGCGACAGCAAGTCGCCGCTTGCTCGCTTGGCCGATTACACCTTTAATACCGTCAATCACGAGGCGCTGCTGACAACGGGCGACTTCGCGTTCTCCAAGATGAGCGCCACGATGATCATAGAGGTCATCTACAACTTCCTGCTGCCCGAAATCGAGGACGCGCGCGAGCACATCAGCTACTACGAGGAGCTCATCCAGCCGGATAAGGTCGTGGAGTAGGTTTTAGCAGGAGTGTTATGTACCGTTCCCACAAAACTATGCCGGTTTACTACGATGAAATCGGAATAAGCGACCACATCGCGATTTAAAAGAAAACCGCAGGCGTTCTACCTGCGGTTTTCTTTTTGCACTTTTAGCTGTGCTCAAGCTATGCCGATTCATCGTAGTAAACCGGCATAGTTTTTGACGGTCGGGCCAGACGGGCAAGTGGCGAGGCAAGGATTACTGATATTTTGCCCCCCAACACCGCCAGCTCGTTCTAACCTCGAGCCTCTTCCAGCATCTGCTTGGCGTGCGCTAGGCTTGCCTCCGATTGATCGCCGCTCAGCATACGGGCGATCTCTGCGGTACGGGCGTCCCCAGCTACCTCATCTAGATGCGTTTGGGGAACGTCGCCGGGCTCTTTGCTCACCACGTAGTGTTTGTCGGCCATGACCGCAACCTGCGCCAGGTGCGTTACGACAATCACCTGATGCGTAGCAGCGAGATCTGCCAGCACGCTCGCGAGGGCACGGGCGGTGGAGCCGCCGACACCGGCATCGACCTCGTCGAACACCAGCGTATCCACGCCATCCGCGTTGCCAAGGACAACCTTGCTCGCCAGCATAACGCGGCTCAGCTCGCCGCCCGACGCAATGCGGCGCAGGGGGCGCGGCGTCAACCCGGCACCGCTGCGATACAAAAGCTCATAGCTCGAAGGGCCCGCCGGCGTCCACTCGGCACGCGGAAGATCGCGCGACTCCCAAACGAGCTCGGCGCCGCCCATCTCCAGGCGCGCCATCTGACGGCCAACCTCGTGACAAAAACGCGGAGCTGCCGTATTCCGCGCGCGTTTAAGCGCCTTGGCAGCAGCAAAAAGCTCGCGTTCGGCGCTCCCAAGCGCCTCGCGCGCCTTCTTGATCTGCTCATCACCATCATCGACCAGGGAGAGCAGTTCTTGTGAGCGATCGCGCATGGCAAAGACATCGTCCATGGTGGGCCCCCACTGACGCAGCAGGCCCTTGAGATCGGAATACCGCTCGCGCATACGAGCCAGCTCACGAGGGTCAAACGCAACGCCATCGCGATAGGCGCGCAGCTCGCTGGCGCAATCCTCAAGCGAGATGCAGGCATCCGAAAGCGCATCGGCAATGTCGCCCAGCTTGCGATCGACGGTAGCCATACGGGAGAGCTCCGCCACGGCACTGTTCACGGCATCGAGCGCTCCCCCTTCAGCTGCAAGCGATGCATGGGCATCGTTGGCCGTCGCAACCAAGACCTCGGCGTGCTCCGAGCGCGGCAGCAGCTCCTCGAGTTCCTCGTACTCGCCCGGCTTGGGGTCGACCTGGGTGATACGCTCGAGAGCAAAACGCGCTTCCTCGACGCGACTCCCCTGCGCGCGTGAGGCTTCCTCCACACGGCGAAGCTCCTTGGCGGCGGCACGCGAAGCCTTAAAGCAGGTGCGATACTTCTCGAGCGCCTCGAGTGCCGGGCGCCCAGCCCAAGCATCGACCATGGCAACGTGGTGCGCCGGGTCGAGCAGGCGCTGGTGCTCGTGCTGACCGCAAAGATCCATCATCACACCGACGCGCTCCGAAAGTTCGCGCACGCTGGCGATGCGGCCGTCAATTTTTACACGGCTGCGGCCCTCGGCAGAAAGGCTGCGCTGCACGGTGAAGCCCTCCGTGTCGTGCGGGCCATCAAACAGGCGCGCCTCGACGCTGGCAAGTGCCTCGCCCTCGCGCACCGTCGATGAATCCGCGCGCTCACCCAAAATGAGCTTGAGTGCCGAGAGCAGCGCGGTCTTACCGGCGCCGGTTTCTCCGGTCAAAACCGTAAGGCCCGTGCTCGGAACCAACGTCGCCTCGCGAATGAGTGCAATGTTGGAAACCTGTAGCTCATCGATCATGACGCACTCCGTAGAACACGCGGCTCACCGAGTTATAGAAACTCTCGGGACCATAATCCAGCAGCAGCACATCGCCGGGACCACGGCGCACAGCCACGCTCTCGACCGTGCCATCGCAGGTAATAAACTGTCCATCGATGGCGATCGCCGGAACGCTCGGGCGATCATCGGACATAAAGATCTCCACGACATCGCTCGGCGAGGTCAAAAAGGCGCGAGCCTGAATGGTATGCGGGGCGATGGGCACGCATACCATTCCCGTGTAATCGGGGCTGACGATAGGGCCGCCGGCGGAAAGCGCGTAGCCGGTGGAGCCGGTCGCCGTCGATACGACCACGCCGTCGCCGCGCAGGCGGTCGATATGATGGCCGGACACCGTGATATCGAACTCGACCATATCGGACAGGGACCCGCGCGTAAGCGCCATATCGTTGAGGGCAAACGTGCGCACGACATCCTTCGTGCCGTCCTCGCGCACCGAGACGATATCGGCGGCGATGGTGGCGCGGCGGCTCACATGGAGCTCGCCGGACAGGGCATCGCTCACGACCTGCAAAATGTCGCGCTCCTCGGGACTCGCGGCCGTCAAAAAGCCCAAATGACCATAGGAAAGACCCAAAATGGGAATCTCGCGGTAGTTGAGGATACGAGCCGCGCGCAGCAGCGTGCCGTCGCCGCCGAGCGTAATGACTAGGTCGGCATCGTCAACATCGGGCACACTCTGGATTTTAGAGCGCTGGTCGGCAGCCCATGCGACCTCGTAGCCTTGGCGCGAAAGCCAAAGCTCGAGCATCAGGCCGCTCTCGACCGCCTCTTGCTTGTAGAAATTGGGAACCAGAAAGACCTTCATAGCGTTGCAGCTTTCTCGCTCAAAACCGATACCTGGGATTGCAGCTCATCGTCGGTGCGCTCGCCGAGGGCAAACCTCGTGCCGTACAGGAAAAACTCGACGTTGCCCTTGGCGCCATGGATGGGCGACACGCACACGTCGAGCGGGAACAGGCCCTTGGCGGCAAAGAGTTCAATCGCCGCCACGAGCGTATCGCGGCGGACGGCAGGGTCGGTCACGATGCCGCCCTCGCCCACCAGCGCAGCCGGCGCCTCAAACTGCGGCTTTACCAGCGTGCAAAACGAACCCGAAGGCTTCAGGCACGCCAGCACGGCGTCGATGACATTCGCGATACTCGTAAACGACACATCGCACACGGCCAGGTCGATAGCGCCGCCGTAGCCGAGCTCGGGCAACTGCGTCACATTAGTGCGCTCGTGGAGCGTCACGCGATCGTCTTGGCGCAGCGACCAATTAAACTGAGCGCGACCCACATCGACCGAAACGACTGTGGCGGCGCCGCGCTTGAGCAGGCAATCGGTAAAGCCGCCCGTGGAGCATCCCACATCGAGGCAGGCAAGGCCCGTGGGATCGATACAAAACGCATCGAGCGCGCCCTCGAGCTTGAGCCCGCCGCGCCCAACGTAGGGAATACGACCCTTCACGTGCAACGGCAGGCCCGGCATCACCTTGAGCCCCGGAGAGGTCAAACGCTCACCGCCGCTCGAAACCAAGCCGGCCATAAGAGTGCGAAGGGCATCCGCGCGATCGGCGCAGATGCCCTGTGAAATCAGTTCGTCATCGAGACGCACACGTTTCATGAATGCCATCAACCATTCGTATCCGGAGACGCGGCCTGGCTATCCTGGGATTCGTTTGCCGCATCCTCATCGTATTCCTGCTCGAGCTTATCGGTCTCACGAGGCGTCAACTCAAACTTATCGACCATATCGACCGCACGGGAGCCCAGCTCAATCGCCTCGTCAAACAGATCGAGCGAACGCTCCAGGGACGTATCCTTGGAGCGAACGGTCGCGATAATCTGGTCCAAACGGTCCGAGATCTCGTCGAAGTTGCGGACGGAACCCTCTGGCATGGCTACTCCTCGACGGTACCGGTCTCGGCCTCGGCGACCTCGGCGTCCTCATCGAGAACGCCGGCCGCAGCCTGAGCGGCGGCAACCTTGGCGGCAGCCTCGGCAGCCTGGGCCTCCTCGCGGGCACGGTCCTCGGCCAGCAGCTCCTGATAGAGGTCCTCGCCCGGCAGCTCCTCGCTACGAGCGATCTTGCCCAGCACGCCGTTGACAAACGACGCGGACTGATCGGTGCCATAGGCCTTGGCAAGCTCGACTGCCTCGTTGATCACGATGGCGTCCGAGACCTCCTCGTCGGTGAGGAAGCGCATCTCATAGACGGCGATGCGCAGCAGATTGCGGTCGGCACCGGGCATGCGCATAAGATCCCAGTTCTTGGCGACGGAGCGAAGGGCGCAGTCAATGCGGTCGATGTGCTCGTAGGCACCGCGGCACAGCTCCAGCGCATAGGGGTCGAGGGGACCCTTCGAGATCAGGAAATCGCCCTCGAGGACGCGCTCGAGCGGGCTGTCCGTGGCCTCAGCCTGAAACAGCAGCTGCAGCGCCTGACTGCGGGCAAGCGTACGCCCGCGATAAACCTTAAGGCTCAAAGGTTACTCCTTGGGGAAAACGAGGCCATCGATGCAAACGTCAACGCGCTCGACCTCGACGCCCACCTGGGCGTCGATGGCGGCAACCACGGCGGCGCGAACGGCCTCGGCGAGTTTCTTGAACGGATAGCCAAAGAACACCACGACACGCACGGTGAGTGCGAGCTTGTCGCCAACGACCTCGGCCTCGACCGCCGGCTCGGAAGCCGGGGCCTTGGACGAAAGCATCATGGAGACAAGGTTGGTGGCAAGGTCCTTGACGCCAACGGAGGCGATGCCCTCGACATCCGACACGGCGCGCGAGACGATGGCGGTCAGAACATCGGGCGAAATGCCGATGCCGTCAATCTTGATTTCCTGGGGCATGAATCCTCCTAGAAGAGTTGGTTGCTAGACGCGGGAGACGAACTTGCCGTCGCGGGTGTCAACCTTGATGACCTCGCCCTCGTTGAGGTACATGGGGACCTGGATGACAGCGCCGGTGTCGATCGTGGCCGGCTTGGTGGAACCCTGGACGGTGTCGCCCTTAAAGCCCGGGTCGGTCTGGACGATGGTGGTCTCGATGAACATCGGCGGGGTCACGCCCATGAGCTCATCGTCGGCAAAGAGCAGCTGGCAGATGTCGTTCTCGCGCAGCCACTTGGAGTTCTCGCCCACCATGTCCTCGGGAACGGGAACCTGCTCATAGGTCTCATTGTCCATGAAGATGTAGTCGGCGCCATCGTTGTAGAGGTACTGGAACTCACGGGTGGTGAGCATAACGCTCTCGAACTTGGTGCCGGCGTTGCAGGTGTTCTCGACAACGCGGCCGCTCTTGATGTCGCGGGTCTTGTAGCGCACAAACGCGCCGCCCTTGCCCGGCTTGACATGCTGGAACTCGACGATGGTGTAGACCTTGTCCTTAATGCGGAGACCGAGGCCGTTCTTGAAGTCGGCGGTAGAAATGGTAGGCATAGCGACCTTTCTTGTTATGGGCAGAACGCACAAGCGTCCAAATTACATACGACCGAAATTATACACTTGCAGAGCTCGCCTGCAGCGAGCGCATAAAAAGAGAACGCGGGGCGTCCGAATTGCTCCGGACGCCCCGCCCCAAAAATCTATCGAAATGGGCTAGCAATCGATGACGTGCAGGTCGTGCGGGGTCTTGGTGAAGGGCTCATATCCGTTCTCGGTGACGACGCCGTAGTCCTCCAGGCGCACGCCGCCCACACCGGGCAGGTAGACGCCGGGCTCCATGGTGACAACCGAGCCGACCTCGATGATGTTCTTGCTGCGGTTAAAGTTGGGCAGCTCGTGGATGTCGATACCAACGCCGTGGCCCAGGCCATGGTTGTAGTAATCGCCATAACCGGCATCGCCGATGATCTTCTTGGAAAGCTTGAAAATGTCGTTGCCCTCGACGCCCGGATGGATGGCGGCGACGCACTCCTCGTGCGTGCGGCGCACGAGCGCGTACAGGTCGAGCAGTTCCTGGGTAGGCTCGCCCATCACGACAGTGCGCGTCATGTCGGAACGATAATCGCAGTAGCCCGCGCCGTAATCCATGAGGACGAAGTCGCCCTTCTCGATGACACGGTCACTCGGCACGGCATGCGGGTTGGCGGTGTTGGGGCCGCTCGCCACAATGGAGCCGAAGGCCAGGCTGTCGGCGCCGTTGGCGAACATAAAGTTCTCAAGCTCGTTGCGAACCTGCTTCTCGGTCATGCCGGGCTTAATAAAGCCGAGCATGTGCTGGAAGGCGGCATCGGTGATCGACTGCGCATGGCGCATGAGCTCGATCTCCTCGGCATCCTTGATGGCGCGCATCTTGCGGATGTCGTCGTGCATCAGCGGCAGCATGCAGGCGACGGAGCGGTCCTCCAGGCCGCGCTGAATGCCCTGGTAGAAATTAATCTGCATATCATCCTCGACAGCGCAGACACGGCACTTGTTGGCCGCGATTTTGTCGGCGACCCAACCAGGGATGGTGCCTTCGTCCATGTCGTAGACCCAGGGGCTGCCGGCGGGCGTGTTCTCCTCAAAGCTGTTGAGGTAGCGCGAGTCGGTGTGGAACAGGCACTGGTCGACCGTAATAAACGCCGCATGCGGGAACTCGAAGGTGTAGTCGAAGACGCCCTTAACGCCCGTAAGCCAACGAAGGTTAGCCTCGTCGCGCACCACGATGGCATCGTAGCCACGCTCGACCATCAAGGCACGGACACGCTCGATACGACCGGCAGGACCGGCAGCAAACTCAGACATGCAGTTTCCTTTCTTGTTGTCTCTATATAGACGGGACGGGTCTCAACCGAACGACGGAATCGCATGCGATCCGCAACCGATTGAAAACCCGCCCCTCAACATGATACGAAAGACGATGGATGTCAATAAATCTTAGAGAAGTTCTTTGCGAGAAGCCAAGTAGGCGTGAACATGGCGCTCAAGAACCTCATCCTCAACGCTCGTTAGACGAATGGCGCCGAGTGCCGCGGGCAGCGGCAACATGCTACGGTTTGAGCGGGCGAACTGCTGCCTGCGGAACTCCTCGATATATGCGGCAGGCTCCAGATCGAAGGCAAGTTCCTCGATACCAAAGTCCTCCAGGCAGTCATCGACCTCAAAGACGTAATCGATATCGAAGTCGCAGGCATCATGTGCTAGGCGCGCCTCAAAGCGCATGCCCTCGGATAACAGCTGATAGGCAGGGACCTGCGAAGCCGCATCGCCCAAGCAGGCGCGCAGGGTACGCTCCCCCGTCTTGCCAAAATCGAGCGCATGGCGAGCACTCGGGTTCGTGGCCATCAGTACGTCCTTACGGGCAGCCTGAGACCATTGAACGGCATTGACGAGCGCGACCTCCTCGCCCGCGAGAATCTCGGGGACGGTCTCAGTAAACTGATTCCAGCGGGACTTACTGCTCGAAAGCATGGTGCCAACAAGTACCACATAGCCGAGCTTGAGGTCCTCGGGGTCCGCCTCGCGAACAAGGTCGAGGTCACACACGACCAAGCCCGGTTCGGGACGGAACGCGATGGCGGGAAGCGCATTGGCCGACGAGGCGACGAGCGGCTTCATGGTCGTCGCGACCGTGAGCATGGCGTCGAAGGTCGTCGGCAGCAGCGCGCACTCGGTTCGGCCACACCACTGGTTGGCGCACCAGCTAACAACCGAGCAGGTTGCGGCATCGCCAACGGCGACAACCAGATCGTCGCAGGTAACGCCGTTGGCAGACAGGGCGCCAAAGATCGCATCGGCATCGGCCAGCGTGGCACCAGCAGGCGAAACCTCGAGGACTAGCAGCGACACGGCAAAACCGGCGTCGACCAGCGCATGCTCGACGACCTCACCAAAACGCTCGGATGTGGCGTCGTTCCAAACGACCATCGCGCGCTTAGGCTTGCCCACAGCCGAGGCAAACATGCGCGACAACTCCTCGAACGCGCCCAATCCGACACGGACATCGACGCTGCGGTTTTGGAAATTGATCAGTTGACGGCGAATCATAGCAGCCCACGCTCCAAAAGCATCTCGGCACAAAGGTAGGAAACGTCCTCGAAGGACTTGTTGCGAATATCAAGGGTAAGGTCGGCGGCCTGGCGATACAGCGGACGGCGATGCTCAAACAGGCGCGCGGCATGCTCGGGAGAGCGAAAATCGGGGCGCGTGTCGGACCGACGAATCTGGCGAATCGAATCCTCGAAGTCGCCCTCGAGGTAAACGCACGTACCCATATCGTGCATCAGCTCAATATTCACCGGCGTCTCGACGATACCGCCCCCGCACGAAACCAACAGGCTGCGCTCGCTTTGGAGCGAACGGAGCGCCGAGGTCTCGAGCTCACGAAAACGATCCTCGCCCTCGGTCTCAAAAATCTCGGTTACCGACTTACCGCAACGGCGCACGACCAGTCGGTCGGTATCGATAAAACGCCGCTTGAACATGGTGCCTACGTTGCGCGCGAGCGTCGATTTGCCCGCGCCCAAAAAGCCGATAAAGAAGATATGGTCGCAGCCGTGTTTGGTGTGCTGGGACATAGCGAGACCTATTCCTCGCAGTGAAAGTCGCGCAGGGCCCGGCGCTCAAAGATACGGAAGATCTGCGTATACCACAGGTCCTGCGTCGCCTGCGGCTTTACCAGGATGGTATCGACGCCGGCGAAATTACCGCTCCACACGTCAGTGTAGAGCTGATCACCGATCAGCACCGCCTCGTCGGCCGAGGCGCCGAGGCGCTTAAGACCCGCCTTGAGGGCAAACGGCGCCGGCTTCATGGCGTGGCTGATGGCCTCGAGTCCCAGCTCGCGTGCAGAGCTCATGACCTGGTCGCGATGCCAGTTGTTGGACACCATGCACAGCTTAAAACCTTTGGCGCGGGCGGCGTCGAGCCAAGCGGAAACCGCGGCGGGAACCTGCTCGGTGTCGCGCGGCACCAGGGTGTTATCGCGATCGAGCAGAATGGCGCGTTTGCCGTCGGCCCACAGGGTATCAAGGTCGATGCGATCGACCGAGGCAACGTATCGTTTGGGGCTAAAAATCCTCATGCTAATTCCAAGACTGTTGATGCTCTTCGTAGGTTTGCGAGAAGTACTCCTCGTCCTGCGTAATGTAGAAATACAGGTCATCGGAGTCGGTCGGCTCAAGCGTGGCCTTGAGTGCCTCGAGCGACGGAGAGCAGATGGGCGTGGGCGGTAGGCCCTCGTGCTTATAGGTGTTATACGGACTATCGCTCTGCAGGTCGTCGGCGGTAACCTCGCCACCGGTGACATACATCATAGTCGCATCGCTGTTGAGATAGCGCAGGCCATCGAGCTTGCCGGCAAGGCGGTTGTAGAAAACCGAGGCCACATGCGCACGTTGATCGGCGTTGAGGCCCTCGCGCTCAACGATCGAGGCAAGGTTAACGATGTCGTAGTCGGACATCTCCACACCGTAGCGTTCCTTGATCTTGGCTTCGCAGCTCGCAAAGTCAAGCGACTTGTACTCGGTCTTAAACTGATCGAGCATAGCGCGAATCACGCCATCGGCCGTCGGCGAATCACCCAGCGAATAGGTCTTGGGGAACAAGAAACCCTCGAGCGAGTCGTTGGCGGCGCCCTTAAGGAAGCTATAGTCGTCCACGTAGTTGGAGGCCTTGGCCTGGTTGAGGAAGTCTTCCTTAGAAATGCTGTCGTAGGCCTGGGCCACACGGTCGGCGACTTGATCGACCGTCAGGCCCTCAGGGATAGTCAGCGCATTGGAGCCCGCGTTGGGGCCTTCCATGAGCTGCTGAACAACCTTGGTCGCATCCATGGGTGTGGTGAACGAATAATCACCAGGCTTGAGCGACATATCGGCGTTGAGCTTTTTCACCGCCGCATAGTAATCCTTGGGATTTTCTACGATATGGTTCTCGGAGAGAATCGAGGCGATCGTATCGCCCGAAGCACCATCGGGAATGGTCACCGTAACCTGCTGACCAGCCGTGACCTTCGTATCCTCACCGGCAAAGAAGCCCTTGACGGCCGGCACGACAAAGAAGGCGATCGCAGCAAGCGCGAGCACCGCCACCACAACGCCGATAATCATGGGAACCGGAGAACTCTTCTTTTGAGCAGCGCGACGAGCATGCGTGTTGTAGCTCGAGCGGGTCGCCGGAGCAACGCCATGCGAACCGCGAGCGTGATGCGAATGCGATTGAGGGGCCTGAGTTCGCTGAGTAGGTGCCTGCTGCTTAAAGCGGGTACCGCCTGCAGGCTGGGCCGTACGAGCAGTGGGCTGCTGAGCCGCGTGAGAAGCCGAATGCTGAACCGAACGAGCAGATGGCTGCTGACCCGTCCGTTGAACAGGTTGGGCCGAATGAGAGAAGGACTGCGCCGGGCGCGCGGCAGGCTGAGCTGCACGCTGCGTCGGCTGTGCCGAACGCTGGCCAGGCTGAGCAGGGCGCGACGCCGGCTGCCGTGTACGATTCTGCTGGCGCGGATCGGAAGCGTTAGGCATGCGAAACCTCCTCGTTTATACGATCGAGCCACGTCTGCAAAAACAGGCTGGCGGCAATCATGTCGATCTTGCCCCTCATCTGCTTTTCGTTGAGGCCCTGCTCGCGCAGGATACGCTTGGCCTCTTGCGAGGACAGACGCTCGTCCTCAAACTCAAGCGGAAGATCGAGCTCGTCGGCAATCTTTTGCGCCACGGCGGCAACGCGCTCGGCCTGAGGGCCGGGCTCACCGGCCATGGTCAGGGGACGTCCGCTTACCAGGATGTCGGGCTCATAGTCCTCAACCAGGTAGCGGAACGTCTTGGCCATACCGGTGACCTCGGCAGCCGGAAGCACCTTGACAGGCATCGCCATCTTGCCATCACGGCTCGAGACGGCGATGCCAATCCTGGTCTCCCCTATGTCCAGCGCGAGCGCAACCACAGCGACTTCTTAGATTCTTAAGCGCCGAGCGCGGTCTTAGCGGCCGCGAGGGCATCGGCGATGCCGGCAGCATTCTTGCCACCGGCCTGGGCCATGTTGGGACGACCGCCACCGCGACCGTCAACCAGACCCGCGATCTGCTTGATCACGTTACCGGCGTGGAAACCGGCCTTGACGGCGTCATCGGAGCCGGCAGCGAGCAGGGCCGGAGTGCCCTTCTCAGTCACGCTGGCGACGACACAAGCGACAGGGCCGGCGACCTTCTGATGCACGGTATCCCATACGTTGCGCAAGTCGGCAGCCTCAAGGCCCTGGAGCTCAGCGACAACGAGCTTATAGCCGTCGAGCTCGACGGCGCCCTCGATGGCGCTGGAGATGGCGTCGGAGGAGCCACCGGTCAGAGCCTTCTTGAGCTTATTGGACGTCTCGCGCAGCTCGGCCTGCAGGTTCTCCACGCGGGCGGGAACCTCGTCTACGCGGCACTTGAGCGCAGCGGCGGCGGCGTCGACGAGCGCCAGGCGGTCGGCCATATAGTCGAGAGCACCCTTAGAGGTCACGGCCTCGATACGACGGACATTCGAGCCCGTAGAGGACTCGGAAATGATCTTGAACAGGCCAATCTCAGCAGTGTTGGCAGCGTGCGTGCCACCGCAGAGCTCGCGGGAGAACGGCTGGTCCTCGGCGCCCACGGAGACGACGCGGACGACATCGCCGTACTTCTCGCCAAACAGAGCGACAGCGCCGGCGGCCTTAGCCTCGTCGATGCCCATGACACGGGTCACGACCGGCTTGGAAGCGAAGATCTGCTGGTTAACCAGGTCCTCGACAGCCTTGAGCTGCTCGGAGGACAGAGCCTCGAAGTGCGTGAAGTCAAAGCGCAGGTGCTCGGGCGTCACCAGCGAGCCGGCCTGAGAGACGTGCTCGCCCAGGACCTGCTTAAGGGCGGCGTCGAGCAGGTGCGTGGCGGTGTGGTTGCGGCGCAGGAAGCCACGGCGCTCGGCGTCGAGCGCGGCGGTAACAGCGGCACCGACAATCAGCGTGCCATCGGCAACGTGCGCGACGTGGGCATACAGGCCGTTGTGGTTCTTGGTGTCGGCAACGGTCAGAACAACGCCCTCGGCGGAAAGCTTGCCGGCATCGCCCTGCTGACCACCCATCTCGGCATAGAACGGGGTGCGGTCGAGCACAACCTCGACGTCCTCGCCGGCGGCAGCGGACTCGACGGACTCGCCGTTGCGCACGATGGCGACAACCTTGGCGCCCTCGATCACATCGTTGTCATAGCCGTCGAACTCGGTCGCAGCGACCTTGTCGGAAAGCTCAACCCACACGTCGTTGAAGCTGCCCCAGGCGTCGCCCTTGGCATTGGCGCGGGCGCGGGCCTTCTGGTCCTCCATGCAGGCAGTGAAGCCGTCCATGTCGACGTCGTGGCCAGCGGTGCCGGCGATCTCGACGGTTAGGTCGATGGGGAAACCAAAGGTGTCGTGCAGCTTAAAGGCAACATCGCCCGGAAGCACAGCGCCCTCGGCAAGCGCTGCCAGTGCCTCATCCAGGTAGACGCGACCGTTGTCGAGCGTCGTGGAGAAGCGCTCCTCCTCGGAGGCAACGATACCCTTGACGAGCGCGACGTTCTTGAGCAGCTCGGGATAGGCCTCGCCCATCTGAGCGTTAACCTCGTCGATGAACTTGGTCAGGAAAGCGCCCTCGATGCCCAGCAGGCGACCGTGGAACACGGCACGACGGAGCAGGCGGCGAAGGACGTACTCGCGACCCTCGTTACCGGGCAGGATGCCGTCCGAGATCATAAAGTCGACGGCACGGGAATGGTCGGCGATGATGCGCAGAGAACGGCTGGCACCGGAGTAATCGTCGGCGTCATAGGTCTTGCCGCTAATCTTCTCGCCCAGCTTGATGAGGTGCTGTATCAGATCGCCGTCGTAGTTGGCGGTCTTGTGCTGCATGATGGCGGCCATGCGCTCAAGGCCCATGCCCGTATCGAGGTTACGGTGCGGCAGCTCCGGCATGGAGCCGTCCTCCTGGCGGTCGTACTGGGTAAAGACGAGGTTCCAGAACTCCAGGAAGCGGTCGCAGTCGCAGCCGGGCTTGCAGTCGGGGCTGCCGCAGCCGACCTCCTCGCCCATGTCAAAGTAGATCTCTGAGCACGGACCGCAGGGACCGGTGGGGCCAGCGGCCCAGAAGTTGTCGTCCTCGCCCAGGCGGGAGATGTGGTCCTCAGCAACGCCCAGAGAACGCCACACGTCGTGGGTCTCGTCGTCCTCGGTAAAGACGGTGAAGTACAGGCGGTCGAGCGGCAGCTTGAACTCCTTGGTAATAAGCTCAAAGGCCCAAGCGCAGGCCTGCTGCTTGGAGACGCCGCCAAAGGAGAAGTCGCCAAGCATCTCGAAGAAGGACAGGTGACGGCCGTCCTCGCCGATGCAATCGATGTCGTTGGTGCGGACGCACTTCTGGCAGGAAATCGCGCCGATCTCCTTCATGGTCTTCTTGCCCTGGTAGTACTCCTTAAACTGGTTCATGCCGGCGTTGGCAAGCAGCAGCGAAGGATCGTCGGGAACAAGAGACGAAGAAGGATAGAGCTTAAGACCGCGCTCCTCAAAGAAGTTGAGGAACTTGGAGCGAATCTCGGCCGTAGTCATTGACGGGTAGTCAGCACTCATAGAGGGAATCTCCTCGGTTTCACATCGAAACAGTTCAAACGTAACGATATTACCATCCCACCGCGCAAGTGCAAAAAAGAGGGCCGCCAAACAGCGACCCTCCAGCGAAAGTGCACGTTATTCAGTACTGTGCGATCCTTTGAAAAAGGACTGCTGTAGAATTACATATAAGAGTCACCCGGAAGGAGCGATCGATGAAAAGTAAACGATTTGTCCTGAATGCACTTCTGGTACTTGCACTTTTAGCGCTCTTGGCCTTCTCCTGCTGGTACGCAAACCAACCAGCATTTGGCTACGTATTATATGCAGTAATGTCCGGCGATAAGGCTTATTACACTCTACGCGCAATTGACGTTCTCTTTTTCTATGTAGCCGGCCCCTTATCAATCGCTTTGCTCGCGTTTATTGTCATTTACAACTTCAAGAAACGTTAATAGGGCCTATTTAGAATCCGAATCGTCCATGGAGCCGTCGATGCCGGTTTTGGTGTCGTCATCCGTGTTGGAATCATCGTCTTTGGCGAAGGGGTTCTTGAAGAAGCCCGTCGCATCGGGCTGCAGACCAGAGAGCTTGATCCAGGGATTATCGAGATCGGGCTTGGGCATGGCCTTGGCCTCGGGCGCAGTCTCGTTGCCGATGAGCTCGG
>CATZIX010000023.1:0-14667 GCA_958420205.1 uncultured Collinsella sp.
TCGGGCTTGGGCATGGCCTTGGCCTCGGGCGCAGTCTCGTTGCCGATGAGCTCGGACTCGTAGATGAAGGTGTCGTCGCCGAGCGCGTCGTAGGCGGCGACCGGGTTGCCATCGGCATCGCGGTACGGCGTGCCCTTAAACACGGCGCCGTCATAGGCCACAAGCTGTCGGCCGGTCTCATTCTCGAAGTAGTACACGAAGATACCCTTGAGGGCCGCACAAAGCGGGATGGCAATAATCATGCCGATGGGGCCCATGAGTGCCGAGCCAATAACGAGCGCCGTGAGGCTCATGATGGGATGCACCTGCACCGAGCTCTGCATGACCTTGGGCGAAATGACGTTATCGGTGACGTTTTGCGCGACCATCGTCACGATGAGCGTCCATAACGCCAACATGGGGCTGAACATGAAACCGAGCACCGTGGCGATTGCTGCGCTCACCCAGGGACCGACGACCGGAACCAAATGCATGATGCCGGTAAAGATAGCCATGAGCGCCGCATACGGATGGCCGATGATCATAAAACCGATAAAGGCGAGGAAACCACCGCAGATGGACGTCACGACCATACCGCGCATGTAGCCGCCGACAGAGCGAGAAAGGATGGCGACCATAAAGCGGTACGAGGTCTCCTTCTCCTGACCGATGATGGTGCAAATCTCGTGGTGCATGCGAGGGTAGTCGCAGGCCATCCAGTACGCAAGCACCAGACCAAGGAAGATAACGAACAACTGCGAAGCCGTATTGGTGATGAGCGGGAACACACCGCGGCCAAGCTCGGCAGCGATCTGAGACACATACTTCGATGCCACGGTAACCAGGGACGAAAGATTATCGTCCAAATACTCCTTGAGCGGCGTGTTGTTGAGCGTCTTGGCATGCGAGATCATCTCATTGAGATCGCCACCCGCAACACGAAGCTGCTCGGGCAGGCGGCTCAGGACTTCCATGATCTGACCAAAGAGAATCGGCGACAAGATGCAAACGACACCGACGAGCACGGCAACAACAACAATAAGCGCGACAAGCGAACCGATGCCGCGATTCACGCCATGGTGCTCGAGCCAGTTGGTGATCGGGGACATCACAAAAGCAATGATGGAACCGACGGCAAGAAACTCAATAACCGGTGCCAGGATGCCCATAAGGTTAAAGATGACAGCGGCGATGACAATGCAGCCGACAACAGCCCAAATGCGCAGCGTCAGAATGCGGGTGTCGCGCAGCACGCGATCGGTTTGTTGGGGGGGGTGCTCACTCATGAACGAATCATCACTCCGTCGGGGTCGATCTTGTCCTGAATCTTCTTAAGCGTGCGGCGCAGCAGACGCGAAACCTGCACCTGAGAAATACCCAGCTTCTTGGCGATCTCGATCTGGGTCATGCCCTTCACAAAGCGCAGCTCGATCACCTCGCGCTCGCGCGGCGAGAAATCACGGATGGCTTCCTCGATCACTAGGCGGTCATCGGTAAAGTCGAGCTCGTTGTCGTCGTCGGCGTAACGGTCGAGAATCGAAGGGGCATCGTCGGAATCGGACGCACCAGGAGCCTCGATGGGCACCGAGGTATAGGCCGAAGACGATTCCATAGCCTCGAGGACCTCATCGACAGTCACATCTAGATACTCAGCGATCTCCTCAACCTTGGGCGAACGCTGCAGCTCGTTGGTAAGTTTGTCAGTAGCCTGGTTGACCTTGGCCGAGAGCTCCTGCAGACGACGCGGTACGCGCACACTCCAGCCCTTGTCGCGAAAATGGCGTTTGATCTCGCCCAGGATAGTGGGTGTCGCAAACGTCGTGAACTCGAGTCCGCGCTCGGGATCAAAACGGTCGATAGCCTTGAGCAAGCCCAGATAGCCGACCTGCATGAGGTCGTCGAGCGGCTCGCCGCGATTCTTAAATTTGTTGGCAAGAAACCTTACCAGGTTCATATGGGACATAACGAGCTGCTCACGGGCGTCCGGATCACCGGTCTCCTTGTAACGACGAAACAGCTCGCGGGTTTTCTCCTTGTCCCAAGCGGTCTTGCCGCTCCGGGAACGTTCGGTCATATTAGATATCCGCCTTGAGGTCGAGGGAAAGCGTCAGGGGCGCCGTAGTCTTTTCGTAGGAGTCGCACACGCTCGCGAGGATGAGCTCGGCATACACCGCAGCCTGGTCGTCTTCATCGACCGTAGCCTGGTCGCCAAAGGTAATAGTCATGCCCACGTGCGATTCGTCGACATCGAATTTGATCGAGATATCGTCGGAATCAACAGCCGTGCAGCCAAAGATGAAGGCTTCCTCGGCAGCCATACGGATGTCCTCGATGCGATCGACAGACATGGAACACAGGGCACCAACGTTGGCTGCCGTCATGCGCACAAGGCGAGCGAGACGCGGGTCGCCGGCAACGGTCAACGTGATGGGGCAGGTTGCTTCGCTACTCATCGCAGGACTCCTCAGAGGTCTCGGAGGGTGTATAGGTGTAATACTGAGCCGGCTTGGCTACAGAATTTTGAGCCACATCCGCGCCATCGGCGGCCTCGTCCTCGCCAATTAGGACGCGCTCGGTAGGCTGCTCGGCCTCCGCAGCGGCAGCGGCGAGCTTGCGCTCGGCATCGGCTGCAGGAGCCTTCACCTTATTGAAGAGCTTCTGCACAGCACCGGCAGCAGAGTCGGTCACGCTCGACACAGCATTGCTGGCCTCGGCCATGCTGCCCGTAACCTCGGAAATGTCGCGAACCACGGCTTCGACCTCTACGAGATTGGAGGTAAGGGCATCAACTGCCGTCTTGCTCGACTTAAGCAGCGGCTCCATCTGAGCAAGCGCCGGCGTAAGCTCATCGACAGCGCCATCGAGCTTTGCCACCACAGGCTGAGCCTCGGCGATGGTGTTGTTAAGGTCGTTGACGGTCTTGTCGAGCGAGTCGACAACGGTGCGGGTCTTGCGCAGGGTAAGCGCGAGCTCAACGATGGCCCACACGCCGGCAACGGCGAGCAGCAGCAGGGCGATTTGAATGGGACTCATACAATCCTCCCAAAGGAATCGATATACAGACGATTTCCATGGTACCCCAAAGAGGACCGAACATGCCAAGAGCAGCAACGTGGGACAAAATTATCAGCAGCTACTTCGGTGCATTCCCGCTGCGGTCGCGTTCGCTTTGCTCTACGCGCCATTCTTCCCAACCGCGGCCGGCAGGCTGCCAGAACACGCCGCGCTCCAGTCCCTCGGGCAAATAGCGCTGATCGACCCAGCCTTCGGGATAATCATGTGGATACTTATACACACCGTATTCATCGCTGCCCGGGCGATGGCGATCGCGCAGATAACTCGGCACCTCGCGAAGCCCACTAGAATGGATATCGGCCAGCGCCGCATCGATCGAAGCCTCACACGCGTTGGATTTTGGCGCCAAGCACACATAGAGTGCAGCCTGAGCCAGGTTAATGCGGCACTCGGGATAGCCAATGACCTCGGCAGACTTAAACGCGGCATGCGCCACCAAAAGCGCCTGCGGGTCGGCGTTGCCAACATCCTCAGAAGCGTGAATCATAATGCGGCGAGCGATAAACTTAGGATCCTCCCCAGCATCGATCATGCGCGCGAGCCAATAGATCGTGGCATCGGGGTCACTACCGCGCATGGACTTGATGAACGCACTGATGATGTCGTAGTGCATGTCGCCGTTTTTGTCATACGTAAAGCCGCGACGCGGGTTGGCAATCTTCACGTCATCCACGGTGATGGGATAGCGCTCCCCCGCCGCAGGCGCTGGCGTTCCCTCGGTATCGGGACGCGTGACGGCAATCTCGCTCGCAAGCTCGAGCGTCGTGAGCGCCGAGCGAGCGTCACCCGCTGCCAGCGTGCAAATGGTCTTGACCGTATCCTCATCGGCCGAGAACTTTCCGTTCAAGCCCTGTGGTGCCTCGAGCGCACGCTCAATAAGCGTGGCGATATCCTCATCCTTCAGATGTTCAAGCTCCACCACGCGCCCGCGCGACAACAGTGCCGAGTTGACCTCAAAGTACGGGTTCTCTGTCGTAGCGCCAATCATAATGACGGTACGGTTCTCAACTGCATGCAGCAGGGCATCCTGCTGCGACTTAGAGAAGCGGTGAATCTCATCGATGAATAGAATGGTGCGGCGGTCGTAGGTATTCAGGCGCGTCTTGGCCTCGTCAATCACGCGACGCAGGTCCTTCACAGTACCCGTGACGGCGCTGACCTCGACAAACTCGCTCTTGGTATGGTTGGCGATAATGTGGGCCAGCGTCGTCTTACCCGTACCGGCCGGCCCGTACAGAATCACGCTCGAAAGCACGTCGTGCTCGATCGCGGCACGCAACCATGAGCCCTTACCGACGGCCTTTTGCTGGCCCACATACTCGTCGAGCGAATTGGGGCGCATGCGCACCGCAAGCGGCGCATTTTTAAAGGAACGCTCGCGCGTCGAGGCAGAAAAAAGGTCGTCCATAGCCATCCCGTGCATCCATCAAAATCGTTGTTCCTCAACAGTATACCGAAAATATACGAACTAGCGTTCGTTAATATAGGTACGATGCGGAAACTTCAGCCCCGGGAACAGCTTGCTCGTCAGCTCACAGAAATAGCCGTCCGTCATGCTCGAAATGTAATCCACTACGGTCTGATCTTTATCATCCTGCCATGCATAGGTGCGATTGTAGTAGGAAAGCTGCCGCTCAATGCGCGAAATGTGATGCTTAAAGATATACGAAGACTCGTCGCCTTCGTTTATATCCTGCAGGCAACGGTCATAGAGCTTTTCGAACGCCTCGCGCAGCTCCGTTTCGGAGTCGCCCTCGATGCCGCCCTTGCTATAGATCTTCTCGTAGTTCTCGCGCTTAGCGCGGCGGATTTCCTCGAACAGGTCCTCGCTCATCTCGATGCGCGGCTTGCCATAGCTGTGCTCGACGATATCGATAGAGGCATGCGTGAGAATCCAGCTGTTGTATGCTCCGCCAAGCCCATCGTCAAAAGCGTCGGGTGACAGCAGGCCCGCCGCAATGGCGTCTTGGCGATCACGCCCCGCATAGGCAAGAATATCCGAGATGCGAACGACACAGCCCTCAAGCGTCATGGGGCGCAAGTGCTCAATTGCGCTATAGCCTGTGGCAATGCAATCCTCGACGGTTCGATCGAACTGGTCAAAGGAACCCATGTCCGAGAGCTCGAACACACGCTGCTCGTACTCGCCGTTGTGGCAGAGCACGCCATCGAGCGTCTGAAGCGACACGTTGCGACCGTACAGCGCATCGAGCACGCGGACCGACTGCACGTTATGGAAAAAATAACGACCCGTGCGCTCGTGATAGATATCGTTGAGGAATCGCTCGCCGGCATGGCCGAAAGGCGTGTGCCCCAAGTCGTGACCCAGACCGATCGCTTCAATCAGATCGCAGTTGAGCCCGAGGGCGCGACCGATATCGCGCGCAATGCGCGAGACGAGCAGCACGTGTAGACCACGACGCGACAAGTCGTCGTTGCTTCGAAAGCTAAAAACCTGCGTTTTGCCTGCATAACGGGTGTACGCCGGTAGATGGAGGATTTTTTCGGTATCGCGCATAAACGCCGGACGCATAAGCGTGCCTTTGTCCGCATCGCGATCGACACGACGAATGACCTGGTCGTCGTTGCAACGATACGGATTGACAGTGCCCGAAGCACGATTGGCGGCAATGCGCTCGACGAGCTCGGGCGACAACGCCGAAGGAATACGGTCCATACGCGCCTTGATGGCGGCCGTTTCTTGATTAGTTGCCATGGCATGCTCCTTAAGAACGATGCGCAATCGGTTACAGAGTGCAGCCCACGACCTCGATTATGGCAAAAATCGGCACTAAAAACGGGAGCAATGGCAGGGAGCGCGATTTTGTGAAGAGGCAGGAGAGGGCCAGGGCCAGGAGTGCGACGGCAAATGCCACGATGCCACCCATAGGGTCGAGCGTGCAAAGCGCGAAGAGTGCTTTGGCGTCCCCCATGCCAATCCCCGGGGCTTGACGAAGGCGCCGCCAGAGCGACTCAGTAAGCACAAGGGCAAGGTAGACGATGACCGCAAGACCGGCATGATCAAGTGCAGTGTTAACGCCCCTGTCGAGCCAAACGCCTGCTAACGCCGCCACGGCACATGCGCCGGCAAGCTCATTGGGAAACCGCCGCTCACGGGCATCAATCCACGCGCCGGCAAAGATGCAAATCCAAAACGGGATATAGATCATCGAAAACCTCCTTGAGCAGCTGCTCAAAAGCAAAAACCACCACAAAGGTGCCTGTCCCCTTTGCGGTGGTTTTGGTGGTGGTTATTTGGCGCCTTGCATGACCTCGTCAAGGGTAACGCTGACGGCGTGCTGCGTCGGGACCCAGTCGACCTTCAGGAACAGCGCGGCCACCGTGATGGGGATATAGCTGAACATAAAGATCGGGAAGGTAAACAGGTTAGTCACCAGACGCCACTTTTGCGCGCAGTGAATGTGCTTGTACTCAAAGATAGTCGTGAGCAGCGCCAGGATAAAGAAAGTCAGATACATCATGGCGAAGGTCATAATGAGCGAAGCGGCACAGGCCTGCATCTCGACTTCGGTAGCCAAAAAGCCGTGCGAGAGTCCACCCACGATCAGGAACGTCGCATTGGCGAGCATCGAGATGAGCGACAGCAGCATACCCGGGGCGATCGTCATGAACATGTCGTAGGCGGCAAAGCGATGGTAGCGGAAGATCGACTTGACCAGGTGCTTACCGTAAGTAAAGAACACCTGGTAGAAGCCCTTGGTCCAACGCATGCGCTGTTTCCAGGACGCCTTAAACGTCACGGGTTGTTCGTCAAAGAACTCCGCCGGCGCATAGCCAATGCGAATGCCGTGAATGGCGCAGAACGTGGTGAACTGAATGTCCTCGGTCAGCGTGTGGAACTGCCAACCGTGCATGCCCTCGATAACGCTGGCGGAGATGAGGTAGCCCGAACCCGAAACAGCGCAGGACGTCTTGCAGATATTACGCGCGTTGTTGAGGAAGCGCGCCTCGCGTAGATACCACGTGGCATTAGCAGCCGAGATCCACGAGCTGCCGAAGTTCTTGGAATTGCGATAGCTCGTGACCACATGGAAGCCCTGGTCAAAGGCATCATTCATCTTGGAAACGTAATCGCGGGAGATAACGTTATCGGCATCGAAGATAAAGTAGCCCTCAAACGTGTCGGGATACTCGTTGAGAATGCGGTCGAAGCCAAAGTCCATGACCCAGCTCTTGCCCTTGCGGGCCAGGTCATTGCGCTCGTAAACAATGGCACCGGCCTCGCGCGCGAGCTGCGCCGTGTTGTCGGTGCAGGCATCGGCGACCACGAAAACCTCGATGAGCTCGGACGGATAATCCTGGTCCTTGATGGAGCGAACGAGGTTGGCGATCACGGCCTCCTCATTATGCGCCGCGATAAAAAAGGCATAGCGATGGAGTTTTTTGGCCTTGGGAGGCGCGACCTCGCCACGAAGAGCGCCAATGACAAAGAAGACCACCTGGTACAGAAAGCAGACCGTGAGCAGCGTAACCACAATCTGGTTAAAGATCACGATGGGCGTGTTAGTTTGTAAAAAGGCGAGCATGCAGGCTCCCGAGAACGCGTTACGTAAACAACCGTATATCTTACCGCAGGCTTACCGAGTTCAAGAAACCACCTAATACCGGCTAGGCTTCGAGAAGGCCAAGCTGCGGGACGATGTCGTCGCCGGCGGCGGTGCGGCCAAGCGAGCGCGGAGCCAGATCGTCGAGAACCGCAGCCAGATCCCACGGCAACTCGTCGCGGCACTCAATGCGCTCCCCCGTCACGGGATGGTCGAACGCCACGCGCCAGGAATGAAGGAACTGCCTGGTCAGGCCCTGGTCGGCGCGCGCATCGCACTTGCCGTAGAGTGGATCGCCCACGCAGGCGTGGTTGATATGACGCATATGCACGCGAATCTGGTGCGTGCGACCGGTAAACAGATGGCACTCAACGAGCGTATAACCATCGTCAAAGCGCGTGGAATCAAAGCGCTCGAGGACTTTAAAGGTCGTAATGGCCTGACGGGCAAAGGGGTCGTCCGAAACCGCCATCTTGACGCGGTCGCGCGTAGAACGGGCGATACCGGTATTGATGGTGCCCTCGTCCATGGCGATGTGCCCGTGGACAAGCGTGATATAGCGGCGGTCGAGCGTACGCGTGCGAATGAGATTTTGAAGCGCGCGCTGGGTGTCGTCGTCTTTTGCCGCGAGCATAAGGCCCGAGGTATCGCGATCCAGGCGATGCACGATGCCGGGGCGGTCCTCACCCTGCACGGTACCAAGATGATCGATACCGCAGTGGTAGACCAAGGCGTTCGCAAGGGTGCCGCTCTCGTGGCCATGGGCGGGATGGCACACCAGCCCGCGCTGCTTGGAGAGCACAATGAGATAGTCGTCCTCATAGCGAATGTCGAGCGGGATGGCCTCGGGAATCACATCGGTGGGATCGTGCGGCTCGGGCAGGTCGACCGAGATGCGGTCACCGGCGCGTACGGCATACTTTTTTGACAGACAGGTCTCGCCGTTCACGATTACGGCGCCGCCCTCAATCAGATGCGCGCAGGCAGAGCGCGTGGGGCAGCCGTCGTTGGCACCCAGAAAGGCGTCGAGACGCTGGCCAGAGCAATCGTCGGCAACAAGAATATGGATGTCGGCCATTAACGCTCATTCCTTTCGCGAATCTTGCGGGCACGCTCCCCACGCTGCTTGGCTTTGCGCTTGGCGCGGGCCTCATCACGGGCATTGAGCTCGGCAGTCGCATCGACTTCGCGGGCAGCAGGGCTCAAGAACATGTAGCCGATGAGGGCAAGCACGACGCCTACGGTGATGCCAATATCGGCCACGTTAAAGACGGGAAAGTCGATGAAGGTGGTGGCAATAAAATCGGTCACGAAGCCAAAGGCCAAACGATCGATAGCGTTGCCGATAGCACCGCCCGCAACCATCGCCATGCCCACAACCTCAAGATGGGCGAGCTGGGGCGCACGAACGAGGTACACGGCAATAGCGATAATGACCGCCAGCGCCAGCACGGCAAACGCGATGCCATGCCCCTCGCCCATGCTAAAGGCAGCGCCGATATTGCGGACAAACAGGAAGTCGATCACGCCGGGGATGACGGTCACATGCAGTGCATCGCCCACGGCACGAACCGCAAGCTTGGTCAACTGGTCAACAAGCAGCACAACCAGCGCCACCCCACCAGCAACACCCAACCGCCAACGCAAAGGCGGCGTCATATCCCCAGCACGACCCAAAGAAATCCCCTACCCTCAGAACAATCGAATTCCGTTTAACGCAATTAACCATCTTATATTGTCACACGCAGGGCGCACGACATATCCACCAACGCTAGCGAAATAATCAGCATAAAACGAAAGCGACATTCCGAAAAACAGAATGCCGCTTGAATATGACACAGGTAGTCGTTGGGGACGTTCTTGTTTGACTAGTCGTTTAAGAACGTCCCCAACGACTAGGTCCATAGAAACGCCGCATTACCGCGCCAACAGCGAAAACGTCCCTAAGCGAGCAAGGTGACGTGAAAGAGGAGGGAAGCGTACTTTGGTACGCGACCGACGATTGAACGTCAGATTGCCGCTTAGGGGCGTTTGCAGCGTCGGTAGGTTACGGCGTTCTACGAACGCCGTAACCTACAGCGCATCAGCGCAGCGCTTACAGATATGCGCGTGGCCGTTGTACTCGCCAACGGTGGTGCGGTAGTTCCAGCAACGGTCGCAGCACTCGCCCTCGGCAGCTTCAATGGCAACGGAGAGTTCCTCGCCCTGGGTCAGCTCAACATCGGAGACGATGTAGAACTCGGCCAGGTCGACGGCCTTATCACCGGTCAGCAGCGCGTACATCTCGGCGGGAACGACCGCCTTGACGCGGACCTGCTGGCTCTTGGTGAAGGTGCCGGCAGAACGGGCATCCTCAAGGGCCTTGGTCACGGCGCTACGGAGCTCGAGCGAAGCCTCGAGCACGCCCTCGAACTCATTGGCCTCGTCGACCGTGATGGGCGACTTGTACCAATCGAGCAGCGCGGCGTACTTCTGGTGATCGACGCAGCCAGCGGGCGCATATGCCATGGCCTCGTCAACCGTGTAGGACAGGATCGGCTGCAGGTCGCGCATGAGCATCGAGAAGAGCTCGGCCAGCACGGTCTGGGCGCTGCGGCGCTCGAGAGAGCCGGGCTTATCGCAGTACAGACGGTCCTTCAGGGCGTCGAGGTACACGTTGGAAAGCTCGGTAACCACGAAGTCATAAAGCGCACGGTAAGCGCGCGGGAACTCGTAGCAAGAGTAAGCGTCGTCGACCTCGGCCTGAACCTGAGTCAGGCGGGCAACCATGAGCTTGTCGAGCGGCAGCAGGTCGGCAAAGGCGACGCCGTCGGTCTCGGGCTCAAACTGACCCTCGAGCTCGGAGAGCAGGAAGCGCAGCGTGTTGCGGAAACGACGGTAGGCATCGGACGTACGAGCGAGAATCTCGTGGTCGATGGAAACGTCGGAGCTGGTGTCGACGGAGGCAACCCACAGGCGGATGATGTCGGCGCCCATCTCGTCACAGACCTTATTGGGGTCGATGACGTTGCCGAGCGACTTGGACATCTTGCGGCCCTGGCCATCGAGCGTGAAGCCCTGCGAGACGACCGCCTTGTAAGGAGCATGGCCGTTGGCGCCCACCGAAGTGAGCAGCGAGCTCTGGAACCAACCGCGATGCTGGTCGGATCCCTCGAGATACACGTCCGCCGGGTACTCAAGCTCGGGGCGATACTCGCAGACGGCCTTCCAGGAAACGCCGGAGTCCCACCACACATCGAGGATGTCCTTATCGGCCTTGAGGTGATGGCCGCCGCACTTGGGGCAGACGCAAGCCTCGCCCAGGTAGCTCTCGGGAGCGTCAGTAAACCAGGCGTCGGAGCCCTTCTCGTGGAAGAGCTTGATGACGGCGTCGAGCGTGGCGTCGTTCATGACCTTCTCGCCGCAGTCGGCGCAAGTGTAGCTGGGGATAGGCACGCCCCAGTTGCGCTGGCGGCTGATGCACCAGTCGGGACGCTGCTCGACCATGGCGCCAATGCGGTTGGCGGCATGGGCCGGATACCACTTGACGTTCTCGCGGACCTCCTTGCCAGCCTGCTCACGCAAACCGGTCTTGTCCATCGAGACAAACCACTGGTCGGTAGCACGGAAGAGCACCGGGTGCTTGCAGCGCCAGCAGTGCGGATAGCTGTGCGTGATCTTCTTCTCGAGGACCAGGGTACCGCGCTCGCGCAGGAACTCGATGATGTGCGGGTTGGCCTCGTCGGTATCCATACCGCTGAAGGGGCCACCGGTGCCAAACTCCTCGCCGGTATAGAACTTGCCGTCGTCATCGACCGGCATGCAGATGTCGGTGATGCCCTCCTTGAGGCAGGCAAAGTAGTCGTCGACGCCGTGGCCGGGCGAGTTGTGGACGATACCGGTACCGTCATCGACACCGACGTAATCGGCCAGCAGCGCCACGCCCTCGACACCGTCAAAGATCGGCTGCTTATAGTGAATGTGATGGAAGGTCTCGGCGGGAACCACATAGGGCTTGCCGTCGACCACAACCGGGGTGTACTCCCAGCCAAACTCCTCGCAGCACTTGGGAGCCAGGTCCTCGAGCATGACCTCGGCGCGGCCGTCGTGCTCAACGGCGACGTAGGCGGCGCCGGGCTTGAGAGAAACGGCCTGGTCGGAGGGGATGGTCCACGGCGTGGTCGTCCAGATGATAAAGTCAACCGGGCCGTCGAAGTTCTCGAGGCCGGCGGGCTTGGAGGTCATCTCAAAGCGCACGAAGATGGACGGGCTCGTCTCGTCGGAGTACTCGATCTCGGCCTCAGCGAGTGCGGTGTGGCAGTGCTTGCACCAATGGACGGGCTTGTGACCGCGATAGATCATACCCTTATCGAACATGGCCTTGAAGACCTCGATGTCGGCAGCGTCATGCTGGTGATAGAGCGTCAGATAGGGGTTGTCCCAATCGCCGAGCACGCCCAGGCGACGGAAGCCGGCCTTCTGCAGCTCGATGTTCTCGACAGCGAACTTGTTGCAAAGCTCGCGGATCTTAGCCGTGGAGGTCTGGTTGAACTTCTCGGTGCCGAGCTTCTCCTCGACCTTATGCTCGATCGGCTGGCCGTGGCAGTCCCAGCCGGGGACATAGGGAACCTCATAGCCCTGCATCATCCAGTAACGGTTGATTATGTCCTTGGAGATCTTGTTCATGGCGTGGCCGATGTGGATCGGACCGTTGGCGTACGGAGGGCCGTCGTGCAGCACGAACTTCTTATGACCCTCGTTCTTCTTCAGAACCTGCTCGTAGACCTTGTTGTCCTGCCAGTCCTTGAGTCGCTTGGGCTCGGACTTGGAAAGACCGGCACGCATGGGAAAACCGGTCTTGGGCAGATTCATCGTCTGCTTGTACTCGTTTGCCACGGTACCCCTTTCATGTCGTGGGCGCGCACGCCCGTTGGGCACCAAAAAAGCGCCCGTCCCTACAAGCTGGGACGAAGCGCCACAAAACGGGCTGTGCGCCCGTAAAAGCTCTTCGCTTAACCACCCAGCTTAGATGCCCTCGCCCGCGTAATCGCGCGCTCGCATCCGTTACTCGGCTGGCCTGTATCGACGACCATCTCGGCGATATCTACTAAGACGTGCCTGTACGGCGCGCCCGTTGGGACCGCAGCTCCGGGGTGATTTTCATCGGTCGCATGCACGGGTTCTCAGCGCTCCCCGCTCTCTGTAGCATGCGGACGGCCGACTACTCGTCCCCATCAACGCTTATGCGGTGTATGGTAGCACGGTCAGCGCCGTCGAAAAACCCTCAACACTGGTTTTATACGTTCGAAATTTCTCGCTATTACAGCCCTTCTCAAGGAGCAAAATACCTGAAAGCACTCTATCGAACGAAAGAAGGTTGCTATGCGCACGATTGGAATGAGCGACTACACCGTTGGCGAGGATTGCTTTGACGAGCTGCCAACTGCACTGGCGGAGTACGGCGCGAAGAAAGTCGCCATCATTGGCGGCAAGCGAGCCCTGGCTGCGGCGCTGCCGGGAATCGAGGCGGCACTTGAAGGTACCGATGTCGAGGTCCTGGAGACGCGCGTCTATGGCACCAACAGTACGCGTGCCAATATCGCCAAGGTCGTGAACTCCCCTGCCTGCCAGGAGGCTGATGTTCTTATCGCCTGCGGCGGCGGCAAGGCGCTCGACACCGTCAAGACGGCGGCCATCGAGCTCAAGAAGATCGTCTTCACTGTCCCGACGATCTGTTCCAACTGCTCCGCCGCGACCGCCATTGCCGTCGTGTACAACGACGACGGCTCGCTCGAGGGCTATTCGTACCCCAACCGACCGGCGCACATCTTCATCAACCCCAAGATCATCGCCGAGGCTCCGGCGGAGTACTTCTGGGCCGGCGTGGGCGATGCCCTGTCCAAGCAGCCCGAGGTCGAGTACGCAACGAGCGCCGGTAATTTGGAGCACACCGCCGGTCTTGGCCTGGCGCTTGCCCACACCTGCTCCGAGCCGCTGTTTACCTATGGTGTGCAGGGTCTTGAGGATGTGCGCCAGAATCTGTCGAGCGAGGCCGTCAAGCAGATCGCACTCGATATCGTGGTCAATACGGGCTATGTCTCGAACCTGACGAACCAGAACGATTACTACTACAACTCGAGCGTGGCGCACGCATTCTACAACGCCACATGCAGCATTCCGCGCGAGGGCACCTACCTGCACGGCGAAGTCGTGAGCCTGGGCGTGCTCGTGCTGTTCGCCTATACGGGCGATACCGAGAACCTTGAGCGCTACGCGGCCTTTAACAAGCAGATGGGCCTGCCCGTGACGCTTGAGCAGGTCGGGCTTTCCGAGTCCGATATCCCGGCCCTGTGCGAGTACGCGCACGCCACCAACGAGTGGAAGCAGGGCAACCCCGAGCCCTTCACCGACGAAAAGTTCGCCGCCGCCATCAAGGCCGCAAACGCCTACGGCCACACCCTCTAGTTCTAACCCAAAACCACCACAAGGGAGCAGTACCTTTGTGGTGGTTTTTATTGCACCACCATTCAGTTCGTACTCGAACCCGGTTCTTTACGAGAAAGGGTTCGGGTACGATTTTTTATCGGAAATTCTGCGGAAGGACTACTCGGAACGGTAAACAGGAACGAACAAAGGCAGGGTATCATCGTGGTGATGGCATCCTGCCTTTTGTTTTGCGGAACCAAGGTCGCTTTATACGAACTTGATCGCCACTTATATGGCGCATTGATGGCAATTGCTGCGTACGTGCGTACCGGGAGCCCGTACACCTCTGGCAAGGCGTAACACACTAGACTTTGTTCCAAAGTCCGTGTGCTAAGGGGGGCCCCTTAGAATTCCTGTGGAGTGTGTACGCACGTACGCAGGAATACGGCAAATTACGCTATATCAGGGCGTTCTTTCATTGGAGAGTATGGTATACACGGCCTAGTTCAACAAATAAGAATTTATATATGAAGGAGAATATTGATGAAAATTTTTTTATGTTCGCACTTTTCAAGTGTAGGAAGTCTAATAAAGGAAGAAATTGAAAATAAAAAAGTCGCATTTATTCCAACAGCTTCGCTGC
>CATZIX010000024.1:0-14545 GCA_958420205.1 uncultured Collinsella sp.
CGGCCTTTACCGCTACGGCGACCGAGCGTGTGCGCGCGGACATTCAGCAGATGCTCGGCCTGCAGAACCCGGCGACCGTGGTGACGGGTTTTGATCGCAAGAACCTCTACTTTGGTTGCGAGGAGATGGGCGACAAGGCCAAGACCGCGTGGGTGCGCGACTACGTGATCGCGCATTCGAGCGAGAGCGGCATCGTGTATTGCTCGACCCGCAAGACGGTCGACGCACTGGCCGCGGAGCTTGCCGAGGCGCTGGGCCCCAGCGGCATTCGCGTGGGCCGTTATCACGCCGGCATGGGCAACGACGCCCGCCGCCAGAGTCAGCGTGCCTTTATCGATGACGATATCCAGGTGATGGTTGCCACCAACGCCTTTGGTATGGGTATCGACAAGCCTAACGTGCGCTATGTGATCCACAACAACGTGCCCGAGAGCATCGAGGCCTATTACCAAGAGGCGGGTCGCGCCGGCCGTGACGGCGACCCGGCCAGCTGCCACCTGCTGTGGAACGGTAACGATTTTCGCATGCGCCGCTTTTTGATCGACCGCGGCGATGCGGCCGACGAGGCGCTCGACGACGAGCAGCGCGCGTGGGCGCTCCAGAACCGTTATCGCCTGCTCAGCCAGATGGAGGGTTACTGCAATACCACCGGCTGTCTGCGCGAATACATGCTGCGCTACTTTGGCGACGAGGCCGCGGCCGAGCATGCCGCGGCCAGTACGGGCGGCACCGCCACGGACGACGTCGAGAGCTGCGGCAACTGCAGCAACTGCCTCACGCAGTTCGAGGTCGAGGACGTCACCGATATGGCCCGCGCCGCCGTGCGTTATGTGGCCACGCGACCCATGCGCTTTGGCAAGTCACTGATCGCCGACGTGCTTCATGGCGGCAACACCGAGCGCATTCGCCAGATGCATCTGGACGAGGACCGCGGCTACGGTGAGCTGTCGAGCGAATCGGTCGGGCGCATCAAGGACATTATCGGCCAGCTGTGCGGCCGCGGCTATCTGGCCACCTCGCAGGGGCAGTACCCGGTCGTGGGGCTGGGCCCGCGTGCCACCGAGATCGAGGACGAGGCGTTCGCCTTTACCGTTAAGCGTCGCGCGTCCAAGCGCAAGGCCTCGGCCCGCGCCCGCCGTGCGGTGGATCTGCTGCGCGAGGAGGCCGAGCTGGATCAGCGCCCGCGCGTGGGCGACGATGCCGAGCTGTTCGAGTGCCTGCGTGCCCTCCGCAAGGAGATCTCGACGGAGCTGGAGATGGCACCGTACATGGTCTTCTCCGACAAGGCTCTGCGCGGTCTGTGCCGCCTACGCCCGCGGACGCGCGACGAGCTTATCCAGGTCAACGGCATCGGCGAGAAAAAGGCCGAAGCCTTTGGCGAGCAGTTTATGGCGGCGATTGAAGAGTTTGAGTCCGAGCATGCACGGGATGGAGCGTAACGATGGCATTCGACGATAAAACCGAGCGCACTGAGGTATCCGCCGTGCCGCTGTACCAGCAGGTTATGGACGACCTAAAGGGCGAGATCGCGCGCGGCGTGTACGCATCCGGCTCGCGCATTCCTTCCGAGATGGAGCTCGCGAAGTCCTACGGCGTGGGACGCATCACCGTGCGCCGCGCCATCGAGGAGCTGTCGCGCGCGGGGTATCTCAACCGCCAGCAGGGGAGGGGCACGTTTGTGTGTGCGCCCAAGCTCAAGCGCAAGATTGTCCAGAAGGGTGACGTTCAGAGCTTTTCCGAGGGTTGCGCTGCCAACGACATGGTGGCCGGAGCACGCCTGGTGTCGCGCACGGTGGTTGCGGCGACGCGTGAGGACGCGGCGTTTTTTGGTGTGGAACCCGGCTGCGAGCTCATCGTTGTCGAGCGCGTGCGCACGGCCGACGGCATCCCCGTCATGCTCGAGAACAACGCCTTTGTGCTGGCTGATCATCCCTATCTGCAGACACTTGCCGATAAGGACCTCGCTGATAACTCGATCTTTGCGCTCGTTGCTGAGCATTCGAGCCGCGCACCGCTCAAGTCCGACCCTTGCACCGTGGAGATTGCGCTTGCCGATGCTCAGGCGGCCCCGCTGTTGGAGGTGCCGGTCGGCGAGCCGCTCTTCTATATGGAGGCGTACTTTACCGATGCGGACGAGCGGCCCTTGCTGCTCGGACGCCAAAAGATCGTGGGCTCGCGCTACGTGTTCGACATCTAACATCCACAGATAGAGCAACATAGAACAAGTTTGGCGAAATGGCTTCACGAGCGTCGTCGTGCGTGCTATAAATAGGACAACATAGAACGACAGCAGGTACGAGCTGCCGTCGCTCAAAGCCGCCCCACAAGGAGGAAAATCAGGATGAACGCACATGATCTGGTTCAGGAAATCATCGAGCGCAAGGGCAAGATTGAGAATGTCTTTTGGATCGCTTGCGGCGGTTCGATGATCGACCTGATGCCGGCCAACGAGCTGCTCAAGCGCGAGGCCACCACGTTTACCTCGACGGTCTACACGGCACGCGAGTTTTGCCTGATGGCCCCTAAGAGCCTTGGCAAGAAGTCGCTCGTTATTGCCTGCAGCCACAGCGGCAATACGCAGGAGGTCGTTGACGGCTGCGAGATGGCGCTGGCAGCCGGTGCCGAGGTCGTCGCTATGACCGACTGCGAGGGCTCCAAGATCGATAACGGCAAGTGGACCACCTGGGTCTATCCGTGGGGCGAGGGCGTGTCGCAGGCCGAGGTGCCGCAGGGCATCGGCGCTCTGATCGCCGCCGAGTTGCTCGACCAGCAGGAGGGTTACGAGGCGCTCGCCGACATGTATGAAGGCCTTAAGCAGATGGACGCGCTGCTGCCCGCTGCCCGCGAGAAGGTCAACGCCGAGCTGGGCGATCGCTTTGCCGAGCTCTGCCAGCAGCATAAGTTCTTCTATATCCTGGGTTCCGGTCCCAACTTTAGCCAGACCTATGCCATGGCCATCTGCTCGCTCATGGAGATGCAGTGGCAGCACTGCTGCTATATCCACTCCGGCGAGTATTTCCACGGCCCGTTTGAGGCCACCGAGCCCGGCGTGTTCTACTTTGTGCAGCTCGGATCGGGCGAGTGCCGCCCCATGGAGGAGCGCGCGCTGGCGTTCCTCAACACGCACACCGATACGGTCATGGTGCTCGACGCGCTCGAGTACGGCGTGGGCGACGTGCCTGCCAGCGTGCGTTCGTACCTGGAACCGATCTTCTTCTACAACATGAGCTGCGAGCTGCGCGCCGTCCGCGGTAAGGTGTTCGACCACAGCCCCGAGGTTCGTCGCTACATGGGCATCGAGCAGTACTAGGTACCGGGAAAAGTATTCACTTTCGATTCGCAAGCGTGCCGTGTGAGTCAAAAAGCGGGCCGCGCCGGGGATTTCCGACGCAGCCCGCTTGGTATTGCGCTTAGATTCACGAGGTGTCGCGGCAACCGACGCTTACTTGGCGTCGTAAGCCTCGGCGTCCCACCAGTCGAGCTGGGCGATGTTGTTGCGGATGTGCTGGCAGCTCTTGTGGAAGCCCTCGAGCTCGTGCTCGGACAGGTCGAGCGTGTAGACCTCCTCGACGCCCTCGGCACCGATCACGCACGGCAGGGATGTGAAGATGCCCTCCTCGCCATACTGGCCGGTCATAAGCGTAGAGGCCGAAAGCACGGCGTGCTCGTTGTGCAGCACGGCGGCGCAGACGCGTGCGGCGGAGTTGGCGACGGCGTACTCGGTGCACTGCTTGCCCTGGTAGGTCACATAGCCGCCCTTGCGTGCGAGCTCCTCGATCTCCATGTGGTCGAAGGCATACTTGTCGGGGTTCTCGGCCTGGAGCTCGTTGAGGCTCTTGCCGGCGATGGTTGCGGCCTTAAAGGCGGCCAGCTGGCTAAAGCCGTGCTCGCCGATCATGTAGGCGTCGATGGACTTGGGGCTCACGCCGACCTTCTTGGAAATCTCGGTGCGCAGGCGGGCGGAGTCCAGGCCGCAGCCCGAGCCGATGATCTTCTTGGGATCGTAGCCGGTCAGGTGCCACAGCTCGGTGCACACGACGTCGCAGGGGTTGGAGATGCTCACGAAGATGCCGTCAAAGCCGGCGTCGACGATGTGCTTGGCAAAGGTGCGGGCGGCGTCGGTGGTAAAGAACAGCTCACCGTCGCGGTTGCCGGCGGCCAGCGCGACCTTGCCGGCGGCGTTGACGATGACGTCGCAGCAGGCAAGCTCCTCGTAGTGGTCGTAGCAGTTGACGATCTTGGTGTTGTACGGGACAAACGAAAGGGAGTCGCGCAGGTCCTGGACCTCGGACGTCACCTTGGCCTCGTTGATATCGCACAGGTACAGCTCATCGGCAATGCCCTGCATGAGCAGACTGTTGGCGACATGTGCTCCTACGTGGCCCTGGCCGACCACACCGATCTTACGCGTCTGGTACATATATGTATCCTTTCGGCCGAGTTTTTCGCGTCGAACCATTGTAGCGTCCTGCTGCCACTTTGCTAGGCTAAAGCGCCATAGATTTTTGGGCATGCCTTAATCTCTACTTTTGGAGTGATTTGGGCCGCTGACGGCATCGCCGGGCGATGTACTCGCGCGGGCGGGGCCGGTCGTTGTACCATAGCTGCAACTGACTCGTAAGGAGCATCCATGCCCATTCGCATCCCCGACGCCCTCCCTGCCGCCGCGCAGCTCGAGAGCGAGAACATCTTTGTCATGACCGAGTACCGCGCGCTGCACCAGGACATCCGTCCGCTGCGCGTGCTCATCCTCAACCTCATGCCCACCAAGATCGCCACCGAGACACAGATCATGCGCAAGCTCTCCAACACGCCGCTGCAGGTGGAGGTGGACCTGCTGCGCACCAAGACGCACGAGGCCACGCACGTAAGCGCCGGCCACCTGGAGACGTTCTACCGCACGTTCGACGACATCCGCGACATCCACTACGACGGCCTGATCATCACGGGCGCGCCGGTGGAGCAGATGCCGTTCGAAGAGGTCGACTACTGGCCCGAGCTCTGCCAGATCATGGATTGGTCTACCACGCACGTGCACTCCACACTGCACATTTGCTGGGGCGCGCAGGCGGGGCTCTACCATCATTACGGTATCCAGAAGTACGACCTGCCGGCAAAGGCGAGCGGCGTGTTCGAGCATTATCTGGTGAAGCCGCAAAGCCCGCTGGTCCGCGGCTTTGACGACCGTTTCTATGCCGTGCATTCGCGCAACACCGATGTGCGCCGCGAGGACGTGGAGGCCGAGCCGCAGCTTGAGGTTGTGGCCGTGTCTGACGAGGTTGGCCTGTACATCGTCAAGTCGACCGACAGCCGTCGCTTCTTTGTATTTGGCCACCCCGAGTACGATACCGACACGCTGCGCCTGGAGTACGAGCGCGACGTGAAGCGCGGGCTCAACCCGGAGGTGCCGGCGCATTACTTCCCGGGCGACGACCCCACCGCCGAGCCGCGCAACGTCTGGCGCAGCCAGGCTCAGCTGTTCTACACCAACTGGCTCAACTACTACGTCTACCAGACCACGCCCTACGACCTGGCCCGCGCCGGCGAGGAGCACTAGACTGCGATGGTGCTGCTGTAGCCGTGGCTGATGTGGCGGCGATTAGGCGCTAATGATGTGGGGTAGCGGCAGGTCGTGGGCGTCGGTGGGAACGTGGTCGACACGCTGCTCGTCAAAGGCGATGCCGATGATTTGGCATGCGGGCGAGAGCATAGGCAGGTAGCGGTCGTAACAACCGCCGCCGTAGCCCAGGCGCGCGCCGGTTTGGTCGAAGGCCACGAGCGGCACGACGATCATGTCGAGAGCTTCGGCAGGCACGATGGGGAAGCGGTCGCTGTCGATGTCCGTGGCCGCGAAGGCCCGCGTGGGGTGGGCGATAAACGGAGCCGCGGACGCATCGTCGGCGGCAACTGCCCGCATGCACATGCGCTGGCCATAAGCTGCGGCATCAATTGCCGAGAGCATGCACGGATAGGCTACGCGCCAGCCGCGCACGGCGGCCGCAGCGGCAAACGCGGCAGGGTCTGCCTCGGAACCCATCGCGGCATAGACGGCAACGGTGCGCGGCGCCGCGGCATCCAAGCGGCCCAGCAGCTCAACCAGCCGCGCACAGATATCAGCAGACTTCGCCGCCTGCACATCCAAATCAAGAGCGTCACGTCGGGCAATCACCGCCCGTCGCAATTTAGCCTTGTCCATCCCAACCTCCTCTAGCAAACCTGCCAAACAGGGACAGGTTTATTTTGGCAGGTTTTATCTGGGCAAACGTCGAAGCCGCCACAAAGGTGTCCTTTGTGGCGGCTTCGACTCAACGTTGGCTTCACAACGCCGCAGCGATTGCTTCAGTCACAAACTTATTGAGCGATTCACCCTTCTTTGCCGCTGCCAGCGCTGCTCGCTTGTGGAGCTCAGAGCCCGTTCTTACGTTGAAAGAGCCCTTAAAAGCCCGCTCGGGTTCCTTGCCCTTCTCGGCGCAAAACTCAAGGTAATCGTCGACGGCGTCGTGGAAGCATTGCTCCACTTCTTTAGCCGTGGAGCCTTCAAATACGATTGCGTCCCTAATGCCGGCGACCATACCTGTTAGCACATGCTGTTCAGCATCGAACTCGACCGGGGCGAAATAACCCTTGTATGCCAAAACGTTACTCATGACTACCTCCGACATCTTGCAGAAAGCGAACGATGTTTCGAATGGTCCCCGCTGTCAATTCGTCAGATGGATGAGGTGCGTGCATTACGAACATCCTGCCATCTGATGGCCTGTAGAAGCGAACGCGCGATCCGGATGTCTTGCCTTTGCTGTCCATTTCAAAGCCATATGAAGCCATGACTTTTAAAAAATCCGCATAACGATACGTCGAAGGGCAGCTAAACAGTTGGGCGATGAGTTTATCGGATCGAGTCATCCCGCCTCACATTCTGCAACTATATTCTAGTTGCAATTTCAGTTCGATGCAAGCACCTCTACTATAGAACATGTGTGCGTATAGAACAAGTGTTCGAACTACCACGAAGGGCGCCTGTGAACTGCGCCCTTCGTGGTAGTTTTGCTTGCCGTGCCTTAGCCCAGCAGGTCGACTACGTTAAAGCCGGCGTTGCTCTTGGCGATGACTTCGCGGCTGCCAAAGACGCAGGTGGGCGACTCGGCTGCGATGCGCGTCACGTCGGCGCCGAGAGTGCGCAGCTCACCGGGCGTGGCGGCGAGCATCTGGGCGCGGCGCTCCTCGCGTGCATGCGGATCGAGTCCAGCCAGATAGGTCGTGTTGCGGCGCTTGGTGAGCGCGTACGGCTTCACCGGCGCATCCATGCCGCTCACGCAGCTCACGATAAAGCCCTCAAAGGCGGCCTCGTCGGGCTCAAAGCTGCCGAGCCATTCGCCTGCGCGCGCCACGCGCTCAATCGAGGGATCGATTGCCGGGTCGCGGTAGGTGTAGAACGCCGCCTGACGCTCGCCGGCCGCGCGGAATCCGCAGCCGTACGCGCCGCCCTTCACGCGGATCTCGTTCCACAGGTAGTCGTAGGAGAGTGCGTTGGCGGCAACCGCCCAGGCGCCTGTCACGTCGAGCCCCAAGCGACGCGGGTCGCACGCGCTTGCCGCAAAGCAGATGTCGCTGGGGATGACAAAAGCCTCGTGGCGGTCGCACGGCGTCGGCACCACGAGCGCGTCGCGGCCGGCACCGGCGCCGTCGCCAGCGTCCAGCCCCAGGTCGCCCGCGGCGGCCCAGTACGCGTTAAAGTCCTCATCGCTGCCGGTAAAGCTCGCCAGACAGCCATCGGACACAAAGATGCGGCCTGCCAGTTCGGCAAGCTTGGTGCGCAGGCCCTCCAGGCGCTCGTCAAAGTGGTCGAGCAGATCGCGCAGGAACAGGTAGAAGTCTACGCCCGAGAGCTGCTCGCGCACCACGGCCGAAGGCGAGCTGTAGCTCATCGCGCGGCCGAGCGCCGCCGAGTGTCCGTTGTTGATAAAGCCCTGCTCAAGCCCAATGCGAATCTGCGTGAGCACGTCGCGCACGCGGTCGGCGTCGGCATCCGCCAGCAGCGTGCTCGACCACACCTCGCGCGGCAGGCTCGCCAGCGCGTCGATCTTCTCGGACAGGGCGCCGGCGCTCACCAGTAGGTAGGGGTGCACGCCGTCCACGTCGGGTTGGGTCATGACCTCGGTCGTAAAGCTCAAAAAGCCCAGCTTGCCGGCGAGTAAGTTGTCGAGCTCCTCGGCCGAGTGCTCGCTCGTGGGCAGCTGTTTGAGCAGGCGGCAGAGTAGCGTCACATAGGGCAGGTCCTCAAACGCGACGCAGCTCAGGTCGAAATACTGCATGGCGTAGGCCAGACGGTTGGTGGGGATACCGTGGCGCAGGCAGGGGATGGGCACGGTCGTGTCCACAACGAGTGGCGGCTCGGGGCGTGCCTCGCCAATGTCGGACACGCGCAGGCGCGGCAGCGTGGCCTTGGCCTCGGGTGTGTCCTCGGCCTCCTGCGCGGCACGCAGCGCGGCCGTGCGCTCGACCACATCGGCCAGCTCGGCATCGGTCATGGCGTCGCGCTTGGCTGCCAGCTCGGCGGCTTCGGCACCCTCCGAACCCTCGGCGGCATCCACCGGCACCAGTTCGACCAGTGCCATATGGTCGTTTTCCAGCACCAGCTCGCGCAGCAGGTCCTCAAAGTAGTTGCCATCCAGCTCGCCACGCAGCTCCTCGTACACCGGGCCGTACTTGAGTGCCAGCGTCGCGGCGTCGTCATCGTAGAGCCAGGTGCTCAGCGCGTCGCACGCAATGGCCACGCCGTCGGCGATACCGTAGTCGCGCTGGCGCAGGTCGTAATCGTTGCTGCTGATGATGGCTTCCAGGCGCTCGCGCGGAACGCCGTGCTCGCACAGGTCGCGGCAGGCATCCTGGAACACGCGGCGCAGCTCGCGCGCCACGCCGGGCTGCGCGTTTTGCAGCATGATGAGCTCGTAGGGCTGCAGGCTTTCGGCCGCGGTGTAGCTCACCACGTTGCCGCCCAGGCCGGCGGCCAGAATGGCCTTCTTAACCGGCGCCTCGTTGGAACCCAGCAGTGCCTCGAACAGGATGTCCGCCGCGATCGTGCGCTTACGGTCGAGTGCGCTGCCCAGCACCAGGCCCAGGCCCACCAGGGCGTTCTCGGGCGTAGTGGCCATCTCAACGCGCTTATACTCGCAGGTCACAGGCTCCTGCACGCCCAGCGGATTGGGCGCCAGCGTGGACGGGTCCTCGCCGGCGGCGACGGCTGCGTCCATGTGCCGGCTTGCGGCACTCGGCTGCGACAGATAGCGCCCGTCCAAAAAGGCCAGCGCGCGGTCCACGTCCAGGTCGCCGTAGAGCGTGATGTAGGAGTTGGAAGGATTGTAGTGGCGCGCGTGCGTGTCCAGGAACTGCTCGTAGGTGAGCGCGGGAATTGCGCGCGGGTCGCCGCCGCTCTCGTGCGCATAGGCGGTGTCGGGATAGAGTGCGGCGTTGACGGCGTCGTCCAGCACACTCATGGGGTCGGACAGCGCACCCTTCATCTCGTTGAACACCACGCCGTTATAGCGCAGCGTGCCCTCGCGCAGTCTGGCGGCGCTGCCGTCGCCCTCGCCTTCGGCGCCCTGCGGCAGGTCCAGCTCGTAGTGCCAGCCCTCCTGCTCAAAAATGGTCGGCTTGGTATAGATGGCCGGGTTGAACACCGCGTCCAGGTACACGTCCATCAGGTTGTACAGATCCTGCTCGTTGGTGGTGGCAACGGGGTAGATGGTCTTGTCTGGGTAGGTCATGGCGTTGAGAAACGTCTGCATGGAGCTCTTGATCAGGTCGACAAACGGCTCCTTGACGGGGAACTTAGCCGATCCGCACAGCACCGAGTGCTCAAGAATATGGAACACGCCGGTGGAATCGGCCGGCGGCGTCTTAAAGCCAATGGCAAAGGCCTTGTTTTCGTCGTCGCACGCCAGGTACAGCAGGCGAGCACCCGAGGCAGTGTGGCGCAGCACGTAAGCGTCAGAGTCGAGCTCGGGCACGGTCTCGCAGCGCTCGACGGTAAAGCCGTGGCAGGTGGTGCCGGGCACCAGCAGCGCGGCGGCAGCGGCGCGCGGGTCGGTTGAGGTGGTAGGCATATGCAGTCTCCTTTGACGCCCCAGCGGGGGCGAATCGAGTTGAATCCTCGAGAGTATACCCATATGGGGCCGCGGCTCTGCGGCGAACTGACGACGATGCAGCCGGATTGGGCATAGGTCCCGCGTGCTCGCCGCACGAGCGTGGAAAATTGGACACTCTCGATATCCGACCGTCCGAAAATCCTCGCTCGTCCATCACTCGCGTATCTCTCGTCTCTCATTCGTCTCTAATATGAGAGATGACAGGAAGATGAGAGAAAAATATGAGAGATAACTGAGCAGCAAAGAGACAGGCAATCATGGTATTGTCTCAATACCGATTGTTCTACCAGCAAAAATATGTATAAATGAAGCAAATGGTAGACATTCCATCTCTATCTATCTCTTATCTCTAAGCCGAGAGATAGAGAGATAAATGAGAGATAATTACGAGAGATAACTGAGAGACGAGGGAAATCTATCCGCGGCATTCTCCGCAGGACCGAGCGAAAGGACGTGCAGATGAACGAAAACGAGCTGACCGGTCTGCTTGAGTCTTTAAGGCGTATGGGCTCGGATGATCTTAACGTCGAAGTGAAGGAGAGCGCCACGACGCTTTCCCGCGACGTGTGGGAAACGGTGAGCGCATTCGCGAACACTGCCGGCGGAATCATCGTGCTCGGAGTGAGTGAGCGCGCAGGTTTTGTCCCGGTTGAGAACTTCGAGACCGAGAAAGTGCTCAACCAATTTGTGTCAGGCATGGGTGATGCGGGCGGTCGAGGAAAGCTGGCCAATCCGCCCAAATACACGATCGAGCGAGTGGAGCTTCAGGGCGTCATCGTTCTCGTCATTACGATTGAGGAGCTCGATCCGTCGAGCAAGCCCTGCTATGTCATAGAGCGGGGCGCCCAGGGCGGCAGCTACAAGCGCATCGATGACAAAGATGTGCCGCTTTCATCGACCGAGGTGCTCGCATTGGCGTCATACGGTCGAGCGACTCCGAGCGATCGCGACGAGGTGGCGGGTGCGGGCGCGGACGATCTCGATGAGACGCTGGTCGACCGTACGATAGATCGGGCTTTCTCGTTGACGCCCCGGGCAATGCGCGGCGCGCCGGACAAACAAACGAAGCTGGAGCGCCTAAATATCCTTGATTCCCAGGGCAATGTCACCAAGGCTGGACTCCTAGTTGTGGGCACCTACCCTCAGCAGTTCTATCCCAAGCTCTTCATTGACGTGGCTGTCCATGCGGGAACTCAGAAGGGCATGGCGGGGTCGCTGAGGTTCATGGACCGCACAATCTGTGAGGGAACGTTGGGCGAGATGATCTCGGATGCCGTCGCAGCCGTCGCCAAGAATTTGCGACGAACCTCGACCGTCCAAGGCGTCTCGCGTGTCGACTCGCTTGAGATTCCCGAGGAGGTTCTGCGCGAGGCAATCGCCAACGCCGTAATCCATCGAGAATACGGGGATCGGTTCTGTGGACAATCGATTGCCGTCGATGTCTTTGACGATCGTGTCGAGGTGACGAATCCTGGCGGCCTTTACGGGGGAAAGACTCGCGAGAATTTGTTTGACGGCAGCTCCCGATGCCGTAACGCGACGCTTGTGAAGCTCATGCCGATTGTCCCGCTGCCGGATGGCGCAGGTTCGCCGGCTGAGGGCAATGGCTCGGGCATCCCGATGATGATCGATGCCATGCGCGCGCATGGTCTGGCCGAGCCCCTGTTTTGCCCGGGATTCGATCGGTTCAAGGTCGTACTTTACCGTTCAAAGATCGAGCCGGTCGATCATGGCGGGGGCTTAATTGTGACGGCACTCAAACACTACGGCGAGCTGGGGACGCGCGAGCTGGCAGAGCGCACAGGGCTCACAATTTCCCAGGTTAGGTCGCGCGTCAACGCGCTCATTGCTCAAGGCGAGCTTGAGCCCACGGCGCCGACGACGAGCCGCAACCGCAAGTATCGACTGTCGGAGCGCGTGGGATAGATGCGTTAGTGGACGAGGCGACCCAATAATCGACCCTCGATTGGCGTCCATTAAGGTAAAGCGGTTGTTGCCCAATCGACGGTGATGCTAAAGACTCGGCTTACGCCGGCATGGCCCCGAACCCGTCCATCAAGAACAGCCTAAGAACCAGCTTGATGATATATCCCGGTTTGACTTCAGCCGCGTCAAAGACGTGGCGCTCGGCGAGCTCGCTGCAGTATGCATAGATGTCGCGGATAAGGTCCGCGCCCGAAAGCGTAAACATGTAGCCTGCGTCCGAAAGCGCATTGGGCGCGGCAGACAACTTGGCCATGTGACAGAACGTTTGCAGGTCGGGCGCCATAACGTTCTGGTAGTCGAGGTGGCCGTTGGCATCCTGCGTGGCAAGCTCCAATTGGCGCACAAAATCCAGCGCCGCCGCTAACACAAAGCTCGGCGTAGGCGCATTGACGTCCTGAGTGGTCGCCACAAGCCTGCCCGCCGCCTGCGTGACAAGCCAAGCGACCTCGCGCTGGCAACGCACGGCCTTGCGCGTAACCGGCTTGATGGACGAAGAAGAAACGCTTCCCTTAGGCGGATTCGAAACAGCCACAAGAACCTCCCATGAACGACCCGGCCCAACAAGCCCGGATGAAACACGTGCTACATCAGTATACAGGGGAGTGGGGTAGCGGGGTACAAGCGCGCCAGCGGCAAACCGAGAGCATCAACGATGTGCCGATCGCGGAATGAGATCTCGTAATAATTGACTCTCGGCCATATTATTGAGGGGCATGACTCGCGTTCGTATGGTTGTAGGTGCTGGCGATGAACGACATTGACCTTGCTGTTCCGTTGATGGATGGACCAAGCTATGACCGCGCCTGCAGTCTCGTGCCTTCCGAATACGTTGAGGCATGGGAGTGGTTTCTGGGTGAGGAGCAGCGCGGCGGCGTTTGGACCAGCCTTCCGCACCACACCAAGGAAGATAGCCCTCAGTATCAGTACCGTTTGAGAATTGGCTCGGACTTCTTTCCCGTAACGCGGGATTCAGGGATCTTCTGGCCGGGCCAGGATTGGGTGAAGCAAGATCCCAATAAGATCTTTGCGCTTTCGGTCCATAACTCTAAAAAGAGCTTCTACACCGATGTGCCTCCGCTCTATTTGGACGATGGTACGTGGGTCATTAAGTACTCGGTTCAAGCGCCGGGTACCGTTGGTTTTCGAGACCAGAATTACAACCGTAAAATGCTCAACTGCATGGAATGTGGCGTTCCAGTCGGAGTCATATTTGCAACCGAGGTGGGCTACAAGGTGCTCGGCCTTGCATTTGTTGAACGGTTCGAGCCCGAAAACGGATGGTTTGTTCTGCACGGTCCTGTTCATAAAGGCGGACCGGACCCTCGTTTTGCGCCCGACATGAGTTATCTGAAGCACATGCCCGTCGATATTGAGTTTGCCGGACAGGGTACGACCGACGACAAAAAGGTCCGCTATGCGTTAAGGCGCGAGCGATTGGGGCAGCAATGGTTCCGCAAGCAGCTCGTTGCCGCCTATGATGGCCGTTGCGCGGTGTCGGACTGCGGCGTCAGCGAAGCTCTGGAGGCTGCACATATCGAGAATTACTCGGGACCCAAATCGCAGGTTGCCAGCAACGGCATTCTGCTTCGGCGCGATCTTCATTCCCTATTTGATGCTCACCTGATTTCGTTTGAGCCTGTTTGCGGCGAATATCGGCTGTGCGGATCGTACCTGCTGGATAAGACCGACTACGTTTCCTTTGCGGGTGCGACGCTAAGGCAGCCGAATGAGCGTCAGTGGCGACCCAATACGGTGTTTCTTGAGGCCCATCGCATTGAGTTCGATCGCTCGGAAAAGAAGCGTGAAAAGGCGGGGCTTCTGCCGTATTAGCGTATTTGGCTTTGGCATTCTTTGACGATCGTGTTGTTTGATCGGATCGCGTGGCGATGCAATCTCGCGCACGCCTGCCGGTACATGCTCTTCCTATTTTGTATAGCGAGAGGGGAGCGTGTATGAGCTGGCGAGGCGATATTGCGATGGGGAAGTACGGAAAACTGCCGTGTGCCCTTATAGACAACAATATGTTTCCGAGCGTAGAGGTTGATTGCGGGTCGTTTGTCGTCACCTGCCCTTGCTGCGGCTCGCAAATACCGCGTCTCGACATTCGGTTCATTGATGCGCGTGACAGACTCAGCGACGAAGTGAGAAAACAGACAGGCGTTCATATGCCGGTGTATCCGGAGAAATGCCCTGTTTGTGGCCTCGATATCGCGTATGACGCCGGCGACGAGGGATAGGTGATGCGGAGGAGCTGGCTGTGAAGGCATCTCCGTCCCTACAAATAAACCCCCTCACCGAGCTGCTTGTGGAACTCGGCGTGATGGTCGCGTGCCCAGGTAAAGAGCGCCTGGTCAAAATTGGTACGCGTGGCCGGGACGCCAAAGACGCCGGCAACTTCGACGCGTATAAACTCC
>CATZIX010000025.1:0-13523 GCA_958420205.1 uncultured Collinsella sp.
AATCGCGAGTATTCTGCAAATTCCGCCGTTCCGGATGCCCCTCAGAGACGAAAAAACAAAAACAGCCCCCGTTTTAGCGTCGTCAGAGCCAAAACGGGGGCTGTTCCATGCTTCGGTAAACTGGTAAAAGCCTTTACCTTGCTGAATACTCGCGATTTTGCACGTCGCTACAGGGGGTACCCTTGCTTACGGCAGAATATGAAAGCCGAGCGAGGCGATATCCTTGGCAAAGCCGCGGACGGTGTCGAGCGAGACCTCGTACGGGTCGCGACCAATGTTCTTGCGCTTGGCCAGGATGCTGTTGGGCACCGTGATGATCTGGCAACCACAGGCCTCGGCCTGGTAAATGTTGATGAGCTCGCGCGTGGACGCCCACAGGACCTCACAGTTGGGCTTGGCGGCGGCCTTCTTGACCGACTCCGTCATAAACGGAATGGGGTCGACGCCGGTATCGGCGATACGGCCGGCAAAGAGCGAGATGATGGACGGCGTCTCGGCGTCAACGGCTTCGACCATCTCATCGACCTGCGTAGGCGTAAAGATGGTAGTGACGTTGACCTTGATGCCGTCGGCGGAAAGCTTGCGGACCAGCTCGGCGGTGGACTCGCCCTTGGTGGTCACGCACGGAATCTTGACGTAGACGTTCTCGGCCCAGGTAGCGATCTCGCGGGCCTCGACCTCCATGGTCTCGACGTCGTCGGCAAAAACCTCAAACGAGACGGACACATCGGTGATGTGGGCCAGGACCTCCTTGGCAAACGCGCGGTAATCCGTCACGCCGCCCTTCTTCATAAGGGACGGGTTGGTCGTGAAACCCTGAACGTTGCCGTTCTCGTACATGTCGAGCATGCCCTCGAGGTTTGCACCGTCAGCGAACACCTTGATTGCCATCTGCCTGATTCCTTTCGTTAGCATACGGCCGATAAACTGCTAAACACTTTACCTACGTTTATCAAGGCGTGAACTGCGGTTTTTTATCTTCTCGGCGAACGGTATAAACACCTCAGTGTTTGGATTGATAAATCGATTGAGCATGCAAAAGCAAAGAGTCGCAGTTTGAGCAAACGTCAGAACGCGGGATTCATTAGATGAGGCCGAAATGCTGCATCGCCGTGACGGTGCCGTCGTGTGCGACATCGTCAGTCACGTAGTCGGCGACCGCTTTGACCTCGGACATGGCGTTGCCCATGGCGACAGCCGTCTCGACCGCAGCGAGCATGCCCAGGTCGTTGCCCGAATCGCCAAAGCCAAAGGTGCGCGCATTTCCCTCGCGGCCCAGATACGCCAGCGCTCGCGCCACGCCCACGCCCTTGTCGATGCCCTTGGGGCTCAGCTCGCGATTCTGACCACCGGTGTTGCAGGCCTCAAAATAGCGATCGATAAAGCCGTCATCGTTGGCTACGCGAGCCAAACTGGGCACATTGAGGCATACCTTGCCCACGCGCAGACTGCCGTCGACGCGCATTTCCTCGGCGCTGTGCACCACAGAAGTGCCGATCAGAGACGACTGCTCGACACCAGCGGGTTCCAAGGCAAAAGTAGCCACGTTGGTCTCGAAAAAGGCTTCAATCCCCGCCGCGGCCATACGGCGTGCAAGCTCCTCGACAACGTCCTCGTCAAAGCAGTCCTCGTGTACCACGCGGCCCTCGACCTCGAGCGTAGCTCCCGCCATGGCAACGATACCCGCAGGCTCCAAAGCACGCAGGCCATCGGCAATCAGCCACAAGGGACGACCCGTGCAGATAAATGCCCGGTGACCCGCATTGCGCAGGCGACCAAATGCATCGACAACGGCCTTCGACGGATGGACTGCATTGAAATCCTTATCGGTCATATCGTCGGGATCGAACGACGTCAGCGTGCCGTCCACGTCAAAAAAGAGCACGGCGGATTCGGGGCACGCATCAATCATATGGGTTCCTTTCGAGGATAAGGGCAAACGAAGCATCCATCATATAATGGAGCGACGCAACCAGAGAGGTCACCCATGGAATTTTACGCAAGCTGCCCCGAGGGCTTTGAGTCCGCACTCGCCGATGAGCTTAAACGCCTCGGACTTTCGCATGTTCGCCGGCTGAAGGGCCGTGCTACGTTTGAGGGCGAGCTCGAAGAAGGCTACCGCGCCTGTCTGTGGTCGCGCCTGGCGAGCCGCGTGTTCGTGGTACTCGGGCGCTTTGAGGCGCAGGATGCCGATGAACTGTACGATAGCGTTTACGACATCGCCTGGGAGAGCATCGTCCGCCCCGGCGCCACCATCGCCATCACCGCCCGCGGCGTGACCGAGCAGCTGCGCAACACGCGCTTCTCGGCCCTGCGCGCCAAGGACGCGCTGTGCGACCGCCTGGCCGAGACCACGGGCCGTCGCGCCGACGTCGATGCCGCCGACCCCGATGTTCACCTACTGCTTTCGCTGCGCCAGCGCCGCGCGAGCATTAGCCTGGACCTTTCGGGCGACCCGCTGTTTAAGCGCCTGCCGCCCGCAGCAACCCGCGCCGGCGAGGGCGCGCACGTGCTGCGCCCCGACTACGCCGCCCTGGTGCTGGCGCAGGTCAGCTGGACCGCACTGTGCGAGCGCGAGCTGACGGCCGACGAGTACGAGAACGAAGCCCTGCCTACGCTGATCGACGCCTCGTGCGCCGGCGGCGGTCTGCTGCTGGAAGCCGTGAACATTCTGACTGACCGCGCCCCGGGTTTTGCACGCGAGCACTGGGGTTTTGAGGGCTGGCAGCTGCATGATGCCGCCCTGTGGGAGCAGCTGCTTGCCGAGGCGCGCGAGCGCGAGGCGGCAGCGCACGAGCGGCAGGCGCGCATCGTGGCCGTAGACATCGACCCCGCCGCCCGCAAGACTGCCGAGCGCATGGTCAAGTGTGCCGGCTACAAGCGTTTTGTCGACTTTTGCGCCGCCAAGCCCGCCACCGTGCTGGACCATGCAGGCGCCGTCGCCGGTGCCGCCGTGGTCGCAGACACCACCGAGACCCCGCTTTCGCTCATGCACGACGCCATGACACTCATCGGCGAGCTGCGCCGCGCGCCCGAGCTTACCGCCGCGCCGGTCGCCGCGCTCACCCGCGATGGCCTTATGGCCCGCGCGCTCCATGCCGAGCCCGCGCGCTCCATCGCCGTCATGCCCAATAACGAGGAGGCGGCTCTTGAGGTTTGGCCCTCGCTCGACCACGCTGCCGCGGCATTCGAAGCTGCGACCAGCGCAAACGCCGAGAAACAGACCACGGACGCCGTGGACGAAGCCGCCAACACCCCCATGCCCGAACCTGCCGCCACGCTCGACTTGGGCGACGGCAAGCCGCTGCCCGTGCTCATCCCCGAGTCCGAGCAGTTCGCCAACCGCCTGCGCAAGAATGCCCGTCTGCGCCGCAAGTGGGCCAAGCGCGAGGGCGTGAGCTGCTACCGCGTCTACGATGCCGACCTGCCCGACTACTCCGCCGCCATCGACCTGTACGAGGGCTGCCCGCAGACGCCGGGCCGCTGGCTCGTCATCGCCGAATACGCTGCGCCCAAGACCATCGACCCCGCACTGGCCCAGGCCCGCATGCTCGACATTCTGGCCATCGCGCCGCGCATCCTAGATGTTCCCGCCGAGCATGTGCACGCCAAGGCCCGCATGCGCTCACGTGGCGGCTCGCAGTACGGCAAGCAGGGCGTCGGCAAGGGCGCATCGGGCGAGCACGCCAACATCGCGCGCCGTCGCCTGCCGCTCATCGAAGAGGGTGGACTCACCTTTGCCGTCAACTTTGATGACTACCTGGATGTGGGCATCTTCCTGGACCACCGCGTCACCCGCAACCTGGTGCGCGAGCACGCCAAACAGGCGCGCCGCTTCCTCAATCTGTTCGCCTACACCGGCACCGCCACCTGCTATGCGGCAGACGGCGGCGTCGAGGAGACCGTGACGGTCGACCTTTCCAACACCTATCTGGACTGGGCCGAGCGCAACATGCGCCAGAACGGCTTTGTTGGTCCGCAGCATCACTTTGTGCGCGACGACGTGCTCGCCTGGATTCGCGACCAGCGCCAGACGCGCAACCGCTGGGACCTGATCTTTGTCGACCCGCCCACGTTCTCGAACTCGTCCAAGATGGGCCGCCGCACTTGGGATGTCCAGCGCGACCATGTTGAGCTTTTGGCCGGCGTGTCGCGCCTGCTCGCACAGGGCGGACATGCCATCTTTAGCTGCAACCTGCGCGGCTTCCGTCCCGAGACGCGCAAGCTCGCACGAGCGGGCGTCGTGCTGGAGGACATTACGGCGCAGACCATCCCCGAGGACTTCGCACGCAACCAGAAGGTGCACCACTGCTATATCGTGCGCCGCCTACCCATCGAGGACGCCATGGCCGAGGTCGGCTTTAGCGCCGAGGAGATTGCAGAGCGAACCGAGGAGCTGCGCAACCCCGAGGCCCGCAAGCGCTGCGCGGCTGTACCTGCGCACGCGCAGACCGGCAACGGCAAGTCCAAAAAGAAGAAGTTCTACGCCAGCAAGCCCAAGGGCAAATAAACAAAGTTGCGGTGGAATACGGACTGTTTTGCCTGGAATTAGGCAAATATAGACCGTATTTCACCGCAACTCATATTGGGATGCTGGTTGGCGATCTAGCCTTGGGTGACCAATCGGTAACCGATACCCACATGCGTCTGGATATAGCGCGGATGCGCGGGGTCGGACTCGATCTTCTTGCGCAGCGTGCCCATAAAGACACGCAGGCTCGCCAGGTCGCTCTTGGTTGCCGTACCCCAAATCTCGTGCAGGATAAACTGGTGCGTCAGCACCTTGTCGGCGTTATGCGCCAGCAGGCACAGGAGCTTGTACTCGATCGGCGTCAGATGCAGCTCCTCGCCATCCATCGTGGCGATGCCGGCATCAAAATCGATATGCAGCTCACCGGTATCGAACGAGCCCTCGGAAGCAACGCCGCCCGTTTGCGCATACGAAAGACGCCTGAGCGTCGTGCGAATGCGCGCGAGCAGCTCCTCGACCGAAAACGGCTTGGTCAGGTAGTCGTCGGCGCCGGCATCGAGTGCACGAATCTTGTCCGCATCCTCGCTGCGCGCCGAGACCACAATGATCGGCATGCCCGACCATGCGCGCACCGACTCCACCACCTTGACGCCGTCCATATCGGGCAGGCCCAGATCGAGCAGCACGATGCTCGGTGCCTGCGACGAGGCGGCGGCGATGGCGGCATGGGCGGTCTCCACAGCCATATGGCGCAAGCCGTGCGCCTCGAGCGCAGCAACGATAAGGTTGCGGACGGCGGGATCGTCCTCAACGACCAAGATGAGCGGTTTCACGGCAGAGTTCGACACAGCGCTACTCCTTATCAAACGAAACGTCGGCGGCGGGAAGTTCAATCGTAAAGACCGAACCGTGCGGGTCCGCCGCGGCAACCTCTATGCTACCGCCATGCGCCAACGCAATGGAACGGCAGAGCGAAAGACCCAGGCCCACGCTGCGGTGGCTGTCGGCCAGGCCATGGTTGGCGGTATAGAACGACTCAAAGATCCGCTCGCGGTCCTCGGGTGCGATGCCCGGACCATCATCGGCCACCGAGCACGCCACGCGTCCATCGTCGACGCTAATCGAAATCATGATATGCGAGCCTGCGGGCGTATAGGCGATGGCGTTGTTCACCAGATTGACCACCAGCTGCACCATCAGGCGCGCATCGACGTTGACGAGCGCCGGCTCATCGCACGCCACCACCTTAAGGTCGTGCTCGCGCACGGCAGGGTTCACGTGGCGCAGCGCCTCCTCGACGATATCGTCCATGAGCTCGAGCGTGGTCGACAGGCGCATACCGCCACCCTCGAGCTTGGTGATGGCGAGCAGATTCTCGACGGTGGCGTTGAGCCACAGCGCATCCGAGCGAATGGACAGGAGCATGCCGCGGCGCGTCTGGCTATCGAGCACGGCCGTGCCGGTCGAGCCCTGGTCGAGCAGCACGTCGGCATTGCCCGAAATACTGGTGAGCGGCGTGCGCAGGTCGTGCGAGATGGAGCGCAGCAGGTTGGCGCGCAGCTGTTCATTTTTGGCGAGTACCGCTGCCTCCTCGCGGGCCTCCATGGCGCGGGCGCGATCGAGCGCCAGCTCGCCTTCGCTCACGATGGCATCGGCAAGTGTGCGCTCCTCATGTGTCAGCACGTCGGGCTCGGCAACGATGGCAAGTACCCCCACCACCGAGACGGGATCGCCCGTGCGCACCATAGTGTCGCCCGAACGCACCGTCAGGTATATGCCGTAGAACGCCGAACCGCCATAGGTGGCATCGAGTGGCGTTCCCACATAGGCGGACGCCGAGAGCCGCGGCGGCATCTGCGGCGCCAGTTCGTGCACCGGTGCCGCATCGCCCACAGCTGTGTACGTCGCACGCGGCAGCAGGTCATCATCGTCGGCGTCGGCGCTGTACCACACGACCGGACAGCCCGAAAGACGCGCCAGCTGCGTTGCCATGGCATGGACAATCTGCTGCTGATCGGCGCACCGCTGCAGCATGCGGTTGGTCTCGAGCACCATATGCGTGCGGCGGTCGCTGGCGGCAGCCTGCGCCAAGGCGCGGCGCAGGGCCAACGCAATCGAGCTCGACACAAGCGAGACCACAAACATGATAAAGAACATGCCGGGATAGCCGCGGTCGATAAGCGACAGCGAGTAGCGCGGGTCGACAAACAAGAAGTTGTAGAGCGCCACGGCGGCAGCCGAGCTCAGCAAGCAATACAGGCGACTCCAGGTAAAGAATGCGCACAGCTGCACGGCGAACACATAGACGATCATGATGCTCGGCGCGAGACCCGGATGGTCGAGCAGCGCGCCCACAATCGTCGCCGCGACCAGCAGTCCCACCGATACGCAGGCGTCATACAGAGGAGTGCGGCGCGTCAGCGTTGTGCGCCGCCACCAAAAGTTATCGGCGATATCGCCGTCCGCACGGACGTCCATAGACACCGTACCCCTCCCTCAAAAACAAAACCACCACAAAGGGACAGGCGCCTTTGTGGTGGTTTTCCCTCGTGGTGGTTCTAAGTGTAAAGCCTTCTACGACCGGCAGTCGCTAGACAAACAGCACGTGCGCGAGCAGGGCACACACGCACACCGCTCCAAATACCAGTGCCACGATCGAAATTACGCGATCGGCCATGTCCATGTTGGCCCGATTCGTAAAGAACCGATCTTCGGCGGCGTCGACACGCGCCTCACGCATCATTTCGACCACCGCCTCACGGCCATCGAGCGCCTTTGTATCCATGTTTACCTCCCCGGCCTCATGCTTATCCATCAAAAACCAACTCCGTGTAGCCGCCGACGTCTACGGCCGCTCGTTGGGAGCCAGGCGCTGCATCTTGCTCACAGCCTTAAACTTGGTGAACAGCGGCACATACTCAAAGCTCACGTTGGAGTTCTCCAGGCCATACCAGCGCGCAGGCGTGCCGGCGGCGCGGCGGATGATGTACTTGAGCGTGATGGCCGTACGCTCGCTCGGCTCCACGTCGCTTTCGGGCGCCAGAAGCTTACGGATCATGACGAACTTGAACGTACCGATGTTGCCCGGATCCTTGTAGACCGAGTAGTCATGCGTCTGCGGCGGCAGCTCGCCGGTGGCAGCCAGGTCCTGAACAACCTGACGCAGGTAGGCATTGACACGCTGGTTGATCTTGTAGCCCAGGTACAGATGCACGCGGAACACGTAGTCGGTGCCGAACGTCTCGACAGAATAGGCAAAGGTGTGCGGTTCGTCCATGGTCTCGACATTCACAAACCACCAGGCGTGGGCACGCTTGGGATGCTTGTCCAAGATCGAATAGACGATATCGCGGTCGATGTAGTCGGTATGGGTGTCCTTGGTCAGGTACACGATGTTGTCGCTCATGCGCTCGTAACGGTCGTCGTCGCGCAGACGCTTGAGCTGCGGCAGGTAGCTACGCAGCGGCAGCAGCGTAAACTGGCGCTGCTCGACCGCCGTGCCGTTGTACCAGCACACCATAATGCCCATGATGAGTGCAGCCATGAGGATGGTGAAGTAGCCACCGTGGAAGAACTTGGTGAGCGAGCTCACAAAGAAGAAGCCTTCGAGCAAAAGGAAGAAGGCCGCGAAGATCCACGGAGCAACCTTGAGCTTGCGCTCCTCGTGCAGGTAGAAGAAGAGCAGCAGCGTGGTGCACATCATAGTCAGCGTAATGGCAAGGCCGTAGGCGGCTTCCATATGCGCCGAGTTCTGGAACAGCAGCACCACGATGACGCAGCCGACAAGCATGACGTTGTTGACCATGGGGATGTAGAGCTGGCCTTTGGTCTCGGCAGGGTAGAAGACCTGCATGTGCGGCATGAGGTCCAGACGGCTGGCCTCGGACACCAGCGAGAATGCACCGGTGATGAGCGCCTGCGAGGCAATGATGGCCGCGACGGTGGAAAGGCCTACGGCAAACGGGCGCAGGCCCGGGGCGAGCATCTGGTAGAACGGGTTGAGGTCGGCAATGCCCATGAGCTCGGGGTTGGCAGCGTTGTTCATAAGCCAAGCGCCCTGGCCCATATAGGAAAGCAGCAGGCAGCACTTAACGAACGGCCAGGTAGCGTAGATGTTGCCGCGACCGACGTGGCCCATGTCGGAGTAGAGCGCCTCGGCACCGGTGGTGGCGAGGAAGCAGCTGCCCAGAATCATGATGCCCGCGTGGTTGTTGGGGCTCAACAAAAAGGCGATGCCGCGCACCGGGTTGAGGCACAGCAGCACGGCGGGGTGCTGGAAGACAAAGAACAGACCCGTGCCGCCCAGGAACAGGAACCACAGCGTCATGATGGGGCCAAAGGCGTGACCGATCTTGGCCGTACCGATGCGCTGCACCAAGAAGAGCGCGATGATGATGGCGAGCGTAATGGCGACGACGCGGCCCTGATCATCACCGAGCACGGCATGGACCGCCGGGATGGTGCGCAGGCCCTCGATGGCCGTGGTAACGGTAACGGCAGGCGTGAGGATGCCGTCGGCGAGCAGCGCGGCGCCACCCAGCATGGCGGGGATGATAAGCCACTTGCCGCAGCGCTTGACCAGGCTGTACAGGGCAAAGATGCCGCCCTCACCATGGTTATCGGCGCGCAGCGAGATGAGCACATACTTGATGGTGGTCAGCAGCGTGACCGTCCACACGACAAGGGAGAGCGCGCCGAGCACAAACTCCTCCGTCACGCTTCCGATGCCGCCGTTGCCGGCAACGAGCGCCTTGGTTACATACATGGGGCTGGTGCCGATATCGCCATACACCACGCCCAGCGTGACGAGCATCGCCGAGATGCTCACAGGAATCGCAGCGTGCGAGGCTGCCTCCTTGGCCTTTTGTTCCATAAGCCGGTTTCCTCCCAACTTTAATGTTCGAAGGAATTATAGGTAATCGGCCCATGTTTGAATGACACTGTTTTCCCAGCTAGATAAAGATTTATACAGTCTTTAGGCTACCGCGGCGATATGGAATGTAACAAAGGGACTGTCCCCTTGTCACATTCGTCATTTTCCGAGCCAGTTTTTGAACCACCACTCCATGGAGCGACTCATCTCGGCCATAAAGGGGCTCGTGTGCTTGCGGGTATAGATGTCCGCGACGCGCTCCCCCACCTCGCGGGCATGCGGGCGGAACATCGCGTCCATCTCGGCCACCTGCGCATCCATAGTCGCGGCATCGGCGCGGCAGTAGCGCTCCTCGTGCACCAGGTTCACCACGGGATGCGCAATGGCCGGACGCTCCTTACGGGGCGTGCCGATGATGAGCATCGACAACGGCATGGTATAGGGCGGCAGATCGAGCAGCTCAGCAACTTCCTCGGCATTCTCGACGATATCACCGATATAGCAGCTCCCCAGGCCCAGGGCCTCGGCGGCAACCACGGCGTTTTGCGCGGCGATCACGGCGTCCTGGGCCGCGATGGCAAAGTCACCCAAACCCGGCGCGCGGCGGGGCGCCTTACCCGTGCGCTCGACAAACTCGGGCTCAAAGCAGCCCACCTGCTCAAACAGATCGATCCACTTGGCATAATCGACCACAAAAATTAGTGCCCAGGGCGCCTTGGCGATCATGGGCTGGTGGTCGCACAGGTCGGCCAGGCGGTCGAGCGTAGCCTGCTCGCGGATACTCACGATGGAATACATCATCATGGCGCCTGCCGACGGCGCACGGCTCGCCGCGTGCAGAATCGCCGCCCGCTGCTCGTCGGTCACCGCCACGGGATGGTCGTCGTCATCACGCGCGAAGGCACGCGTAGACGAGCGATGCTCCAAGATGTCCAGCACCGCATTGCCCGTGGTCTCGACCGGGTAGCCGTTCGTATCCACGCCCGCAGCTCCGCCGCAGTACTCGGCACCCGTCATACAAACCTGCTCGCCCATAGCTCTATCCTCGCCAATTCTTTAAGAAGCCTTTACGTTTCCGTGTAATTCCCGTCCATTATCGCGCAGGTCGCCACTACATTGCGCCACACCGCCGCACATGCGCGTTAATATGGCTGGTTGTTGTGCGCAGCCCGCAAATGCAGCGCATATTTAGGTAACAATCGGGTAAACCCCCGCTTTCGTAGGTTTTAAGTTTGTGAGGAGTCTCAGCATGTTCGCTGCCGCCATCTCGCTCGTCGGTCTTGCGGCGACCGTCTACCTTGTTTTGCGCGAGGCCAAGGCCATTCGCGCTCAGTCGGGCACCGTTGCCAAAAGCGCTCTTGGGTGGAGCGTCGCCTTCGGCCTGTTCCAGCTCTTTTTGACCATTTGGGGCGCCATTGGCCTCGTCGCCCAAAACGAGCCGCTCGCCTTTGTGATGCTCATCCTGACCAATGCCATCCTCACCGGCTGCGCCTGGGCCAGTATCGCCCGCGACCGCATCGCCCCGCGCGTCTTTGCGTTCGCCTCGGCCGATGCGCCCGCCCCCACCGGCAAGCTCGCTCGTTTGCGCGGCGCCTTTGTGGGCAAACCGCTCGTCGCCGCCGTCCTGTGCCTGCTGCTCGCCGGCGTCTTTGCGCTGCTGGGCATGGAGGTCTCGTCCAACCACGACTTTACCTGGGTCTACCCCCTGTGCATCCTGCTCGAGTGGGCCATCATCACCACGCTCATGGTCGGCCTGTTCTTCCTGTTCCAGCGCCACGGTGCAGCTCCCGCGGTCCTGGCCTTTGCCCTCTTTGTCCTGGGCATTGCCGAGTTCTTCGTCATCACGTTTAAATCCATGCCCATCCAACCGGGCGACCTTTCGGCCATCTCCACCGCCGCCGCGGTCGCCGGCACCGGCTACACCTTCTCCATCTCGCTGTTCTGCGTGCTGTCCATGGGCTTTACCGCCATCGCTATGCTGCTGTGCGAGTACGCCGGCCTGGTGGCACCGCACCGTCAGAAGGGCGCCGCCAACGCCAAGCGCATCCTGCTCACCAACCTGCTCGTCGCCGTGCTGTGCCTGGGCGGTGTGACCGCACACGTCACGCTCATCGACTACTACAACACCCTCGGCATCACTGTCTACACCTGGCGCCCGCTCGAGAGCTACTGGCGCGAGGGCTACCTGCCCGCTTTCATTAGCGCAGCGCAGTCCATCAAGCCGCCCAAACCCGCCGACTACTCCGTCGACGATGCCAAGGCCACACTCAAAAAGTACGCCAAGGCCTACGACAAGTCCGAGGCCGCCAAAAGTGACGAGCGCGCCGCCGCAAAGGAGCAGTTCGACAGCGAGAAGCCCACGGTCATCGCCATCATGAACGAGACCTTCTCGGACCTGTCCATCTACCAGAACATGCGCGCCGGCTACGAGGGCCCGCAGTACTTTAAGAACCTGTCCAACTGCCTCAGCCGCGGCAAGCTCTATGTGAGCGCCTACGGCGGCGGTACCGCCAATACCGAGTTTGAGTTTATGACCGGCAACTCCATGGCCAACCTGGGCTCGGGCGTGTACCCCTACACCATCTACAACATGGAAACGACCGGGAATCTGGCAGAACAGTTCAAATCGCTCGGCTATTCCACCACGGCCATGCACCCCAACCACGCCACCAACTGGAACCGCGAGAACGTCTACAAGGACTTTGGCTTTGACCAGTTCCTGTCCATCAACGACTTCCAGGGCGCCGACACCCTGCGCGGCATGGTGACCGACCAGGCGACCTACGACAAGATTCTTGAGCTGCTCGACCAGAACGCCGATCCGCAGTTTATCTTCGACGTGACCATGCAGAACCACTCGGGCTACGACACGGGCCTGCTGCCGGTCGACAAGCAGATGCACCTGAACATCGACACGACCGATCTGGACGCCAAGACCATCGAGGACGGCACGCTGTCCGATGTCGACGAGTACGTCTCGTGCATCGAGCAGTCCGACCAGGCGCTGCGCTACTTCCTCAACGCCTTGAGCAAGCTCGACCGCAAGGTGGTCGTGGTGTTCTGGGGCGACCATCAGCCGTTCTTCCCGTCCAAGTTCAACGACAAGTGGTTTACCGACGAGGACGACGCCACGCATCAAGAGCGCCTGTGGCAGACCGACTACATCATTTGGGCCAACTACGACGTTGCCGGCTGCGACCAGACGAGCGAGGTCGACGACCTGTCCACCAACTACCTGTCCACGCAGCTCATGCAGCTGATCGGCGCACCGCTGACCGACTACCAGAAAGCGCACATGACGCTGCGCGAGTCGCTGCCCGCCATCAACTCCGTCGGCTACGAGGACGCCAGTCTGCGCTGGGCGCTCTCCTCCAACGTCACCGGTGATGACGCCGAGGCCGCAGCCGCCACCAAGGCGCGCGAGGATTACGCCAAGATGCAGTATTACGAGATGTTCCGCGACGGCAAGAATGTCTACACCGAGCACTTCCAGACCGAGGCCAATGAGACCGATCCCAACCTGGCACCGGGCACGACCAAGATTAAGTAGCGACTAGCTGCGAGTTCATAACTGAAACGTCTGTCCGGGCGGAGGTATGTAAGGTTCCCTGCTCGGACAGTCCTGCGCAAGACGGAGGCCACATTAAGTGGCCTCCTTTGCGTGCGGAACTCGCGATGAACCTTACATACCTCCGCCCGGACAGACGCCTTGTTGTTGGAGCGCGGCTTGTCATGGGGGTGATGGAAAATGTCACTCCAAACGCTTGCCATCGTTGCGCCCACGAGTGTCAAGAAAAAAGCCTCGAGAATTTCGAGGCTTTCACATTTGTATTGTTTTGCGCGAAGGACCGCGAACGGCAAGGCTACTCGCCCAGCACGGCCTTCTTGGCCGCCGCCGCCATATGGTCCAGATCATCCTTGGTGGGGTGATCCTTTGCGGCAACCCAGTTGTCGAGCAGCATCTTAAATCGGGCGTTGTCGGGATCTTGCTCGAGCATGGCCTCGTAGCGCTGCTTTACGGCAGGACCCATCTTGCCCTGGCACATTGCCCAACCCGCAAGCTCGGCATCATTGGCCAAGTTAGACGATACGCGGTCGATAATCTGCCTAAAGTACTCCTCGCTGGCGCCAAAACCGCAGGTGCCAAACAGGAAGACGCGCTTGCCGTGCAAGGCGGAG
>CATZIX010000026.1:0-11889 GCA_958420205.1 uncultured Collinsella sp.
AACACCGGCCTGTACACGCGCCGCTACGAGACCATCTACGGCCTGTTTGAGCCCAACACCAAGCCCGACGCACGCCAGCGCTGGTTTTTGAAGGGCTTCTTTAAGGAGAGCGACCCCATGCTGGTCTCGTTTGAGTACCTGCCGTGCCGCGTGCGCTTTGCCGAGGACCCCTCCGAGCTGGTCTTTGACTACCGCCTTCCCATCCGCTCCAACATCGACCATATTCTGGGCGACGAGGAGAACCTGACGCGCATTCCTGCCAGCCTGATGGGGGAGGGCAACTCGCTGCTGCTGCGCCGCGCCTTTGAGGGCGCCGTCGTCGAAGCCGCCCGCCGCGCCGCCGCCAATTACACGCTCGCCGTGCCGCAGTTCTACGGCGGCCGGATCCAGCTGCTCTTGCCGCTGTGCCTGACCGGCGACAAGCCCGAACTGGCGCTGACCATCCAGCGCGAGGACGGCTTCTACGCAGCGCGCACCTGCCTCACGCTCGACATGGCCTACAACAACGCGCGACTTATCTGCCGCCCAGAGACCTCGTGGATAAAGCGGTAAATGGTGGTTTAGCTGCTGGTTTGCTGGTTAGGGCGCTTGCCATGGCGCGGCCGACGCCCACGAATTTACAATCGAGGGCAAAAAGTTCTTGGTAAACCACGCGCGGCTATGATAGTATCTCTTTTGCCGAAAGGCGACGGGCGATTGGCTCAGGGGTAGAGCATATCCTTCACACGGATGGGGTCACAAGTTCGAATCTTGTATCGCCCACCATCTAAAGCATAGGTCAGAGGTGTTAAGCCTCTGACCTTTTTCTTTTTGACACCAAGGGTAACACCAATAGTGACACCAAAAATAAATCGCAGTCGTCTAAGGCGTCATTTATTATCGAACCCTTTTCGCTGACGCCATTGCCCGTTTTGTATAAAACGTATGCGTATTTTCATTGATTTCCCCATGCAATCCGAGCGCAAATGTGAAGACAGGGACCATACGCCCAGAGCGTCTTCCAGCGGATTTCTATAACACGACTGTTTCTCGGCCGAAGTCGTCAAGCATTTGGTCAGCATTTGGTTTGCTTCCGGTACTTACCCGCATGATGCCCCGGTAGATAATCGGCCATGCCCGCAATCCGCATGGCCTACGGTCGATACCAGGGGAGGCGCAAATGGACGAAATCGTCTGCGCAAACACCGCATTCCGCTACTGGCGCTGCCCACCGCAGGTGCGCGAACTCTACCCGCGCCTGCCCAACTCCGAAGACGGCTGGCGAGCCCTATCCCAAGCCCCTTTCGTGACCGACGTCCTTAAGACGCCAGTCATCACAGCAGCATCAACACGAAGCAACCTGCATTCTGAGACAAGACGGACCATCCGATGGAACAGCGCCTATACAGAGAAGGTTTCCATCGACACGGGTATGGGCTTTAGCGTCACAGATCCTCTTCATACGCTATTCACCATGACTAGAAGCGTTTCTTCATGTGACCTGGTTCTGGCTATGTACGAATTTTGCGGATGGTTCTCGGTTTTTAAACCAACGCACGCGGTCGACATGGCACTTGAGCAGGCAAAATCAGAAGAAGAGCAGTACGCCACAGAAAGTCTGTTTGAACTAGACGAAACGCAAGACGAGGCCCCATGGAAGCGAGTCTATGCTCGGGTGCACCAGAAGGACAGCGAAAATGATCAAAGTGGGCAGCAGGATGACGGATCCGGAAATAAAGCTAACGGAAAGGGCACATCGCTCTGGATGAGAAAGCCTCTTATTGAAATAGAAGAATTGCACAGATTTGCAGCGAAGGTTAAGGGCGAGATGTGGGGAAAGCAATTCTACGAAGCCGCACAGCAGGTAATGGGTATTGCTGCATCCCCGCTAGAAGTTGCTGGAATCATGTTGCTAAGTCATCCGAGGCGTGCAGGCGGAGCGGAGTTTAAAAACATATTCGTCAACGACCTAACACCGCTGTCGAATTCAGCTCGGAAAATCGCAGGTCAGAAAATCTGTTACGGCGATATCGTCATCGTAAACCCAATTACAATGAAGGCTGTGATTATCGAACTTCAAGGAGAGGTTATCCATGGATCGGGCGCTGTACTTGACCACGATGCTACCCGGATGACAGCATTGCAAAGCATGGGATACGACGTATTTCTTGTAACCCATGACATGCTCAATGATCACGATCAGCTTGATGCCATCATTCACAGTGTGTGTGAGCGATTAGAGTTGCGCTACAAACCAAAAACCGAGGCGATGAGATGTGCTGAGACCAGATTGCGGGCCAACGTTCTGTGTAATTGGCTTGATATTGGTAAGTAATAATGCCCAGTGAGCATTTTTAATACTTTATATGCGCCAGTAATTAAGTGCCATTTTAAAACCATGCCGGTTAACTACGTCGGATTGAGGGTGGCTGAGCACACTGAATTCGACACCCGTAAAACCGCAGGTAGATCGCCTGGCCGTTTTGCGAAATTAGATGTGAGGTCGGAAATCCGGGAATTATCGTAGTAAACCGGTCTGTTTATGAAGCGACCAGCTGGGGCGAGCTACGCTCGGTTCCGTAAATTGGCCCGAAGACGTGCGGAAGGGCTCGGGCCCCGGAAGTACCGCGGATCGCTTTGGTCTGGCCGGCGGCACCTAGGGTGACATGCCGAGCCCTGCAAAGGAAGGCGGCGGGCTTGCCGCCGCCCACGGGGCTCGCCCCGCGGGCTATGTCGGGCATCGTGTGTCTCTTTGACCCCGCTCCCGTTCAACGCGCCGCAAAATATTTTCCAAAATTGTCCTTGCATCGCCGTCCGAGTTCCCGTATAGTACTTCTTCGCACGGGGGCGTAGCTCAGCTGGGAGAGCGCTTGACTGGCAGTCAAGAGGTCAGGGGTTCGATTCCCCTCGTCTCCACCCGAGCATTGAATGAGGCTCCAACGCAAGTTGGGGCCTTTTTTCATATCTATCGATTTTCGTCATGTGTTGGCCGGGTAGCATCTTGGCGACATACCCATTGTTAATTGCGGATATGAACGTTAATAACTTTACGTCTCTGGATGGCAAAGCTAGCCTGCAGCGCCAATAACAAAGAGGCCGGGCGTAATGCCCGGCCTCGAAATACTCTGGTGGGCCCTCCGGGATTCGAACCCAGAACCCAGGGATTATGAGTCCCCTGCGCTAACCGTTGCGCCAAGAGCCCTTATAAACGGTGAATGCAATTCTAACAAAGGCAACTCAGGCCTAATTTCTTCGCTTCACGTCGTGAAATACTACCATGCACGAGCAAGTCGCACAACGCAAGATCAAGTCCAACGCTAAACGACAGCTAATCTAGGCGCGTCGCAGAAAAGAAGTGTTTTAGAAAAAGTTAAGGCCATTAATTCAGGGCTCCAACACATTTAGCCGTGAAATCAACCTGATGCCATTTCAAAACCATGCCGGTTTACTACGACGGATCAGCGACACCCGAGCACCGCGTGTTCTCCGTTTGCAAAACCGCAGGTAGGGAGCCCGCCGGTTACACGAAAAGGCGTGTGTCGTCGAACATTCCTGATTCATCGTAGTAAACCGGCATAGTTATGAGGCTCAGAAGAGGGGCAGTTCGCAATCGGACCCAATAATGGGACTAGCGACGCACGGAAAACCCTGTTGAACGGGGCGGGTCGCTTTCTGCGCGTTAAGTCGGCCGGCGCGCGGGCCCCGGGGAGGCCGGGTGCCCCGCGGGCTGGCCCGGCCCTCCCCGGGGCCCGCGAAAGTTTTTCCAAAATTGTCCTTGCATCGCCGTCCGAGTTCCCGTATAGTACTTCTTCGCACGGGGGCGTAGCTCAGCTGGGAGAGCGCTTGACTGGCAGTCAAGAGGTCAGGGGTTCGATCCCCCTCGTCTCCACCCGAGCATTGAATGAGGCTCCAACGCAAGTTGGGGCCTTTTTTCATATAGGAACACAAGGTCAAAGGCGGCACCATGATCCTCCTGGTCGACAAGATCGAAAAAAGCTTCGGCGCGCGCGTCCTCTTTAGCGGCGCGTCCTTCCAGATCAACCCCGGCGAGCGCTTTGCGCTCGTGGGCCCCAACGGCGCCGGCAAAACCACCATGCTCAAAATCATCATGGGCATCGACAGTCCCGACTCCGGCCAGGTCCAGTACGCCAAGGACTGCCAGGTGGGCTACCTAGAGCAGGAAACCAACCTGGAGCACAAGGACACCACCATCCTTGCCGAGGTCATGGCGGCCGCCAAGGAAATTCGCCGCATGGGCGAGCGCGCCAACGAGCTGCAGGCCCAGATCACAGAGCTCTCCGAGCAGGGGAAGGACGTCGACGCACTTCTTAACGAGTACGGCCAGGTCCAGGACCGCTTTGAGCACCTGGGCGGCTACGAGCTCGAGAGCAACGCTCGCAAGATCCTGTCCGGCCTGGGCTTTAAGGTCGCCGACTTTGAGCGCCCGTGCTCCGAGTTCTCGGGCGGCTGGCAGATGCGCATCGCACTTGCTAAGCTCTTCCTGCGCCACCCCGACCTGCTGCTGCTCGACGAGCCCACCAACCACCTGGACCTCGAGAGCGTCCAGTGGCTGCGCGGCTTTATTGCCAACTACGACGGCGCCGTCCTCATCGTCAGCCACGACCGCGCCTTCATGGACGCCTGCGTCGACCACGTCGCCGCACTCGAAAACCGTCGCGTGACCACCTACACCGGCAACTACAGTAGCTACCTCAAGCAGCGCGAGGACAACCTGGAGCAGATGCGCGCCAAGCGTGCCGCCCAGGAGCGCGACATCGCCCACATGCAGGTCTTCGTTGACAAGTTCCGATACAAGCCCACCAAGGCCGCCCAGGCTCAGGAGCGCATCCGCAAGATCGAGCAGATCAAAAAGGAGCTCGTCATCCTCCCCGAGGGCCACAAGCACATCGACTTTAAGTTCCCCGATCCGCCGCGCTCCGGCGACATGGTCGTGGGCCTGGAGGGCGTCTCCAAGTCCTACGGCAAAAAGCACATCTACAGCGACATCGACCTCAAGCTCTACCGCGGCGAGCATGTGGCGCTCGTCGGCCCCAACGGCGCCGGCAAGTCCACGCTCATGAAGATTCTCGCCGGCCTGGAGCCGCCCACCACCGGCACCCGCGATCTGGGCACAAACGTGGGCGTAGCCTACTACGCCCAGCACGCGCTCGAGGGCATGACCGAGTCCAATACCGTCCTGCAAGAGATCGACACCGTCACGCCCAAATGGACCGTGCCGCAGCAGCGCAGCCTGCTGGGCGCCTTCCTGTTTAGCGACAACGACTCCATCGAGAAGCAGGTCCGCGTCCTCTCCGGTGGCGAAAAGGCACGGCTAGCGCTCGCCAAGATGCTCGTGGCCCCCGAGGCGCTCCTGTGCCTGGACGAGCCCACTAACCACCTGGACATCGACTCGGTGGACATGCTCGAGAACGCCCTGCAAAACTTCCCCGGTACCATTGTGCTGATCAGCCACGACGAGCACCTGGTACGCGCCGTGGCCAATCGCATCATTGACATCCGCGACGGCAAGGTCACGGTCTACGACGGCGACTACGACTACTACCTCTACAAGCGCGAGGACCTCGCAGCCCGCGCCGCCGCCGAGGCGGCAGGGGAGAGTGCGCCTGTCGCGGCCAAGTCCGCCAAGGTCAACGCGACCCAGCCCGATGTGCCCGCCATCGCTTCCAAGCCTACCGAGGGCAAAAAAACCAAGGAGCAAAAGCGCGCCGAGGCCCAGGCCCGTGCCGCACTCAACAAAAAGCTCAAGGGCGTGCGCAACCAGCTTAAGAAGATCGAGACGGAGCTCGACAAAAAGCGCGCCCGCTATGACGAGCTTATGGAATTGATGGCAAGCGAAGAGCTTTATGCCGATCAGGACAAGTTCAACGCCGCGCTGGGGGAATATAACGGCCTTAAGCAAGAGCTGCCCAAGCTCGAGGACGAATGGCTGGAGCTTTCCACCCAGATCGAAGAGGAGACCGCGCGTGAACTCTCGTAAGGCCGCTGCCGTGGCGATGAGCATCATCGCCATCGCCTGTCGCATTTGCGGCATCTTTATGAGCGCGATGACCGTGCTGCTGTGCTTTAGCGGCCTCACCGCCAAGCTGCAGATCGTCGGCTTTGTCGTTGAGCTTTCGCGCGCGCTGCCGAGCGCCATCGCCGGCTACGGCGTCATCACCTCGCCCTTTGGCGGCGTGTTCCGCCTGGATTACGCCATCGTGGCCGTCATCCTGTTTGTGGCCGACTACTTGCTCACGCGCGCCTCGCGCCGCGTCCGCTAGGGGAGCGCCATGTCCAGCAGCTACATCATGAACCTGCTCGCGAGCGCCGTCGCCGTCATTGTGGGCATCGTCATCCACGAGAGTGCGCACGCCGCCGCGGCCTGGGCACTCGGCGATAAGACGGCCCGATCGCGCGGTCGTGTCTCGCTCAACCCGCTCAACCATATCGACCCGTTCGGTACCATTCTCCTGCCGCTGTTGATGCTCGCCGCCGGAGGCCCGGTGTTCGCCTTCGCCAAGCCCGTACCCGTCTACCTCAACAACCTCAAGCACCCCAAACGCGACGAGGTCCTGGTGAGCGCGGCCGGCCCCGCGTCGAACATCGCGCTGGCATGCCTTGCGGCCGCCCTCATGCACACGGCATACGGCAACCTCTACGCCAGCATGTCCTTTGCCGTGGCATCACAGATCATGAACTTCGGCACCACGTTCATCGTGGTCAACCTGTCGCTTGCGTTCTTCAACCTCATCCCGATTCCGCCGCTCGATGGCTCGTCGATCATCGTGCCCTTCCTCAATGGCAAGGCGCTCAACAACTATTACCGTCTACAACAATACGCCATGCCGATCCTTATCATCGTGCTGTATCTGCTGCCCATGTGGACCGGCATCGATGTAATCGGCCGCTATTTCGACGTTACCGTGTATCCGCTTGCTGAGCAGCTGCTCAACTTCGCAATCGCCGGCATCTAAGGTAAACTTACAGATCGACCGTGCAAAACGGTCGCAGCATGCACCCAAACCGCGCCGCGAAGGCGCCGTCAAAGGAGGTCGAAGATGTCGTATCGCGTGTCGACGCAGGTCTACAGCGGACCGTTCGACCTGCTGCTGCAGCTGGTAACCCGCCAAAAAGTAGATATCGGCGCTATCTCGATCAGCGAGGTGGCCGAGCAGTACCTTGCCGAGGCCGAGCGCATCGAGGCGCTGGACTTAGATGTGGCGAGCGACTTTTTGCTGGTCGCGGCAACCCTATTGGACATCAAGGCCGCCTCGCTGGTGCCCCAGGAGGCCCCGCGCAAAGTCGATGACGACGATGACGAGTTCGACGAAGACCTCGAGGAGCTCAGCACGCTCGACGGCGACGCCATGCGCGAGGTCCTGATCCAGCGTCTAATCGCCTACAAGCAGTTTAAGGGCGCGGCTGCGGCCCTTGGCGCGCGTATGCAGGCCGAAAGCCGCATGCACCCGCGCGTTGCCGGCCCCGACCCCGAGTTTTTGGGCCTCATGCCCGACTACTTGGCTGGCATTACCCTGCGCGGCCTGGCCGTCATTTGTGCCGACCTGGACGGCAAGCGCCAGACCTTCCTGCTGGAGGCTGAGCACGTGGCGCCGCATCGCGTGCCGCTCGACCTGACGGTGGCCTCGGTCGACCGCTTTACCATGGCGCACCAAACCTGCACCTTCCGCGAGCTGTTGGACGGCGATGCCACCACCGAGCAGCTCGTCGTCACCTTCCTGGCCATGCTCGAACTTGCCAAGCGCGGCTCGCTCACGCTGAGCCAGGACGAGATCTTTGGAACCATCCGCATCAACCGCGTCGAGGGCGCCGAGGCCTATGTGCCCGGCGAGGGCCCCGAGCTCACCGAATAGGAGCCGCAACCATGTCAACCCTTTCCACGCTGGAGGCAAACAGCCTCAAAGGCGCCCTCGAGGCGCTGCTGCTGGTGTCGAGCGACCCGGTGAGTGCGCCCGCGCTGGCCGGTGCGCTCGATATCGCCCCCGGCGAATGCGCGTCGCTGCTCGCCGAGCTCAAGGTTGAGTACGAGGAGGCCAACCGCGGCTTTCAGCTGCGCGAGGTCGCCGGCGGCTGGCGCCTGTTCACGCACCCCGCCTACCACGATGTGGTCGAGGCCTATGTGTTGAGCTGGGACACGCAAAAGCTGTCCCAGGCGGCGCTCGAAACCCTGGCCGTCATCGCATACCACCAGCCCGTAACGCGCGAGGTGGTCAAGGGCATCCGCGGCGTCAACTCAGACGGCGTCATCGCGTCGCTCGTGGACAAGGGTCTGGTGCGCGAGCTCGGCCGTGACCCCCAGCGCGGTCAGGCCATCATTTACGGCACGACCAACGCCTTCTTGGAAAAGTTCGGCCTGCGCTCCACCCGCGACCTGCCCGATCTGGAGCAGTTTGCCCCCGACGAGCAGTCGCGCCAGTTTATCCGTGAGCGCCTGAGCGGCCGCAGCATTCAGTCCACGCTCGAGGAACAGGCCGAGGACCTGGACGAAGAGCGCGAACTGATCGATACCGATGTTGAAGATGTTGAGGCAGTCGAGGACTTGGAGACCCTGGTCGTCGATGAGACCTCGGAGGATATGCATGACGAGGACTAACGAAGCAGGGGAGACGCGCGCCATGGGCAACGCAGTACCCGCGACCGATGCCCAGCCCGTCTATCCGCACACCATGCGCCTGCAGCGTTTTTTGGCGCGCGCGGGCGTGGCGAGCCGCCGCGGCTCGGAGGACCTGATGACCGCCGGCCGCGTGACCGTCAACGGCCAGGTCGCGACCGAACTGGGTACCAAGGTCGATGTCGACCGCGATCAAATCGAGGTCGACGGCATGCCCGTCAAGCTCAACCAGGGCGCCGTGTACTTGATGCTCTACAAGCCGACCGGCTACCTCACCACCATGAACGACCCGCAGGAGCGCCCTTGCGTGGCCGATCTGGTCCCGCGCGACCGCTTTCCGGGGCTCTTCCCGGTGGGCCGCCTGGACCGCGACACCACGGGCCTTTTGCTCTTTACCACCGACGGCGACCTGTCACAGGACCTGCTGCACCCCAGCAAGCATGTCTATAAAACTTACCAGGCACTCGTGGACGGGCAGCTGACCGACCGCGATCTGGAACCACTCCGCCGCGGCATCGAGCTCGACGACGGCCCGTGCCAGCCGGCAATCTGTCGCATCATCAACGCACGCGAGGCCGAGGCCGTAGCTCCCCAGGGCGTCAAGCCCGGCACCACCGCCGTGGAGGTCATCATCCGCGAGGGTCGTAAAAACCAGGTCAAGCGCATGCTGAGCAAGATTCACCATCCCGTGATCCGCCTGCACCGCTGCAACTTTGCCGGCCTGGAGCTCAAGGACGTGGCCAAAGGCTCGTGGCGCGAACTCTCCGACCGCGAGGTGCAGATCCTCAAAAGCGGTGGCATCCCTCCCAAGCAGGCCAGCGCCATACGCGGCGGCAAGCCCCAAGACACGCCTGCCAGCCGCACGCGTCACCACGGCAGCCACGGCTCCGCACCCAAGCGCAACACCTACCGCGAGCGCTACACGGGCTAGGCAACCCGCCGCGCCCTAACGCCCGCGAACCATACCAGCACGTCAATCATCGAAAGGAAGCATTGCATGATCGTCGCCATCGACGGCCCCGCCGGTTCCGGCAAGTCCACCATCGCCAAGGAGATCGCCCGCCAGCTGGGCTTTAACAAGCTCGACACGGGCGCCATGTATCGCGCCGTCACCTTCGCCGCGCTCGACCGCGGCATCGACCTGGATGACGAAGCGGCCATCGACGCCCTCGCCGAGCAGATCGAGATCCGCTTTACCAACGGCACCGGCGAGGACACGCGCCTGACCGTTGACGGCCAGGACGCTTCGGTCGCCATCCGCACCCCGCAGGTCGACGCCAACGTGTCCAAGGTCTCGGCCTATCCGGGCGTGCGCGCCGCCATGCTCATCCATCAGCGCCGTGCCGCCGAGGACCGCGATATCGTAGCCGAGGGTCGCGACATCGGAACCGTCGTGTTCCCTAACGCGCAGGTCAAGATCTTCCTGACAGCCGACCCGCGCGAGCGCGCCCGCCGCCGCGTGCTGCAGCGCCACCAAAACGATGCCCAGCCGCTCACGTCCGAGCAGCTCGAGGCCGAGGTCGACGAGACCCTCGACGCCCTTAAGCAGCGCGACAAGCTCGACAGCAGCCGCGAGGTCGCCCCGCTCGTGCCCGCCGAGGACGCCGTGCACGTCGACTCCACCGCCCACACCATCGACGAGGTCGTCTCGATAATCGAGGACCTCATTAACCAAAGGAGGTAGCCCATGCGCCTGTTTAAGCAGACGCCAGAGGACTATTACAACGCCCCCTACGCCGAGTTCCCGGCGATCATCCGCGGCACCGTCGTCGTAGTCATGGCCATCCTTTGGGCCTTCTCCAAGCTCATGTGGCGCTGGAAGGTCGAGGACGCCGATCTGCTGTTTGAGCGCCAGGAAGGCCGCGGAAGCGTGGTCATCTGCAACCACACCTCGATGGCCGAGCTCTTGGCCGTGGAGACGGCGCTGTTCTTTGGGGGGCGCCGCATTCGTCCCATCTTTAAGTCCGAGTTCGCCAAGAGCAAGATTGTGCGCTGGGCCTTTAGCCGCGTAGGCGGCATCCCCGTGGAGCGTGGTACTGCCGATATGAAGTGCCTGCGCGCCGCCCAGCATGCGCTGCAGCGCGGCGAGGACGTTCTGATCTTCCCCGAGGGCACGCGCATCCGCTCACGCGAGATCAAGCCCGAGGTCCACGGCGGTTTTGCGCTCATCGCTCAGATGGGCAAGGCGCCCGTTAACCCGCTCGCCATCTGCGGCTGGTCCGACATCACGCCCTCGGGCAAAAAGATCATGCGTCCCAAGAAGTGCTGGATCCGCGCCGGCAAGGCCGTCTCGCTTTCCGACGCACCGGCCGGGCTTAAGCGCACGGAGCGCCTGGAATGGTTTGAGTCCGAGGCCATGAACCGCGTCTACGCTATGCGAGACGAGCTGTGCGCCGAGCATCCGGGCAGGTTCTAGCCATGAGTGAAAACGTGACGAACACTGCCGCGACTGCGTCCGACCAGGACGGCGCGCCCATCATCGAGATTGCAGCCCACGCCGGCACTTGCTACGGCGTACAGCGTGCGCTCGATATGGCGCTGGCCGCCGCGCCGCAGGCAGGTGAGTGCGCTCAGGTCCATACCTTGGGGCCGCTCATCCATAACCCCATCGTGGTACGCGAGCTCGCTGAGGCAGGCGTTGGCTTGGCCGAAACCCTGGACGACGCCGCAACCGGCACCGTGATCATCCGCGCCCACGGCGTGGTGCCGCAGGTCATCGATGCCGCTCGTGAACGCGGCCACAACGTGGTCGACGCCACCTGCCCCTACGTGAAGAAGGTTCATGTGGCGGCCGAGCGCCTGGTGCGCGAAGGCTACCGCGTGATCGTCGTGGGCGAGCCGGGCCACCCAGAGGTCGAGGGCATTCTGGGCCACGCCGGCAATGATGCGCAGGTCGTGAGCTGTGCCGCCGACGCCGATGCCCTATCGCTCAAGGGCAAGGTGGGTCTGGTTGTACAGACCACCCAGACCGCGCAGAACCTCGCCGAGGTCGTGGCCGCTATCACCCCGCGCGTGCAGGAGCTGCGTGTGATCAACACCATCTGCGCCGCCACGAGTGAGCGTCAACAGGCAGCAGCCACACTTGCCAACCGCTGCGACTGCATGGTCGTCGTGGGCGGCAAGAACTCGGGCAACACCCGTCGCCTGGCACAGATTTGCGCGGACGCCTGCGAGCGCACGTATCACATCGAGGAAGCTTCCGAGCTCCAGGCCGCGTGGTTTACCGACGCTCACCACATCGGCATCACCGCCGGAGCCTCCACCCCGCAAGAACACATCGA
>CATZIX010000027.1:0-11232 GCA_958420205.1 uncultured Collinsella sp.
ACGCTCACCACATCGGCATCACCGCCGGAGCCTCCACCCCGCAAGAACACATCGAGCGCGCCGTCGAGCGCATCAAGGAGCTTTGCCGCTAACCATGGACCAGACCGTACCCGCATACGCCGCCGAGGTGGCCGATTACGGGCGCAGCCGCGACCCCGAGCCGGGTGAGGGCGCGCTCGTTAAGAACGTGCGTCCCGAGTCGCCCGCATGGGATGTGGGTATCGAGCCGGGCATGCGCGTACTCACGGTCAATGGCGAGCAGCTCACCGACATGATTGTGTGGCTCTGGGAGGCCGACGACGACACCGTCGAGCTTGAGGTATTCGATCCGCGCGACGGCACCGTCACCCCTGTAGAGCTCGACCGCTTCCCGGGCGAGGACTGGGGCCTTGAGTTCGACGGCCCCATCTTCGACGGCATGCGTACCTGCGTCAACGCCTGCGTGTTCTGCTTTATGACGATGCTCCCCAAGGGCGGCCGCTCCACGCTCTATATTCGCGATGACGACTACCGTCTGAGCTTTTTACAGGGCAACTTTGTCACGCTCACGAACCTCACCGACGAGGACGTGCAAAACGTCATCCAACGCAACATGAGTCCCATGAATGTGTCGGTCCATGCCGTAAGCCCCGACGTCCGCCGACGCATGATGGGCCGCAACGCCCAACGCGGCATGGACGTACTCGAGGCCATCATGGCCGCCGACATCGAGATTCACGCGCAGATCGTGTTGTGCCCCGGCATGAACGACGGCGAGGAGCTGGAAAAGACCCTGCGCTTTTGCGAGGAGCACGAGCAAATCACAAGCCTGGGCATTGTGCCGCTCGGTTTTACCAAGCATCAGAACCGTTTTAGCTGGTCATACAGCGACAGGCCCGAGCTAGCGCGCGAGACCATTGCCATGATCCGTCCCTACCAGGACCGTGCCTTCGAGCGTTTTGGCCGCCACACCTTCCAGATGAGCGACGAGTTCTACCTGGACGCCGGCATCGATCCGCCCGAGGCGGACTTTTACGACGGCTATCCGCAGTACTACGACGGTATCGGCATGATCCGCTCATACCTAGACGAGACGGACGATGTGCTTGCCGCCGATGCCGAGCGACTGGCCCGCGTCCGCGAGGCCATCGCCACTCGCAGCCAGCACCTGCTGTGCCTCTCGGGCGCCAGCGCACGCGACACAGTGGCCCGCTTTGTGGAGTCGCCCCGAGGACTCGCCGGCACTGTCACGGCCATCAAGAATCGCTACTTTGGCGGCAACGTGGACGTAACCGGCCTCATCGTCGCGTGTGACATACTGGAGCAGCTGCCCCAAGATCTGTCGGGGGTTATGCTCTTTGTGCCTAAGCTCATGTTCAACGCTGACGGCATGACGCTTGACGAGTATCATCGTGACGATTTACTCGCAAGCCTTACCAGTCGCGGCGCCGAGGTTCATGTGGTGTCGACCATGCCGCATGAGCTGCTCGATACCCTGGAGCACATCCTTGGCATTGTGCCTGCCGACTCTAACACTTCCACTGACCCTACCCATTAAAGGAGAGCAGATGAAACCTATCGTCGCCGTCGTCGGACGCCCCAACGTGGGCAAGTCCACGCTCGTTAACCGCCTGGCCCAGACCTCGGACGCCATCGTCCACGAGTCCCGCGGCGTCACGCGCGACCGCTCGTACCACACGGCCGATTGGAACGGCCGCGAGTTCACCATCGTCGACACGGGCGGCATCGAACCGCTCAAGAGCGATGACGTCTTTGCCACGTCCATCCGCGACCAGGCCCTCGCCGCCGCCGAGGAAGCCGCCGTCATCCTGTTTGTGGTCGACGGCCGCACCGGCGTCACCGAGGAGGATGAGTCGGTCGCACGCATGCTCAAGCGCTGCGACAAACCGGTCTTTCTGCTGGTGAACAAGCTCGACAACCCCGATCGCGAGAACGACAGCATCTGGGAGTTCTATTCGCTCGGCATCGGTGAGCCCACGCCGCTCTCGGCCCTGCATGGCCATGGCACGGGCGACCTGCTCGACGATATCGTGGCCCTGCTTCCGGAGGAAGAGGACGAGGTCGCCGATGAGTTCCCCGACGCGCTGAACGTCGCCATCATCGGCCGCCCCAATGCCGGTAAGTCGTCGCTGTTCAACCGCATCCTGGGCGCCGACCGCTCTATCGTGTCCAACATTGCCGGCACGACGCGCGACGCCATCGACACCGTCGTGGAGCGCAACGGTAAGCATTACCGCATGGTCGACACCGCGGGCATTCGCAAGAAGAGCACCGTGTACGAGAACATCGAGTACTACTCGATGGTTCGCGGCCTGCGCGCCATCGATCGCGCCGACGTGGCACTGCTCGTCGTCGACGCCTCCGTGGGCGTCACCGAGCAGGACCAGAAGGTCATGGGCTTGGCCATCGAGCGCGGCTGCGCCATCGTGGTGCTGCTCAACAAGTGGGACCTGCTCGACGACGACCGCAAGCGCGAGGCCTGCATGGAGACCGTCGACCGCCGTCTGGGCGTCATGGCTCCCTGGGCCCAGTACCTGCGCATCTCTGCTCTCACCGGCCGCAGCGTCGAGAAGATCTGGGCGATGGTCGACGCTGCCGAGAAGACGCGCTCGCAAAAGATCACCACCTCGCGCCTCAACACCTTCCTCACCGACCTGCGCGAGTTCGGCCACACCGTGGTGGACGGCAAGCGCCGCCTGCGCATGCATTACGTGACTCAGACGGGCATCAATCCGCCGACGTTTACGTTCTTCGTCAACCACAGCGACCTGGTCAACGACACCTACCAGCGCTACGTGGAGAACCGCATGCGCTCGACCTTCGATTTTGCCGGCACGCCCATTCGACTCTTCTTTAGGAAGAAGGAACAAAAGGATGCATAATCCGATTCTTCTGACTGCCATCTGCGCCGTGGTCTCGTTCTTTGTCGGAGCGATTCCGTTTGGCCTGATTCTGGGCCGCGTTTTTAACCACACGGACATCCGCAAGGCGGGTTCTGGCAACATCGGCACCACCAACGCCCTGCGCGTAGCCGGCCCTAAGGTGGCCGCGCTCACGCTGTTGCTCGACTGCCTTAAGGGCGCCATCTGCGTCCTTATCGCCCGTCCGCTCATCGCGAGCGTGGGCTATGGCTTTCCGCCGAGCATTATGGCTCCCGGTGCTGCCGGCGATTGGATGCTCGGCGTCATCTGCCTGGCAGCCGTTTGGGGCCACATCTTCTCGCCGTACCTCAACTTCCACGGCGGCAAGGGTATCGCCGTGGGCCTGGGCGTCATCCTCGCCTGGTACTGGCCCATCGGACTTTCGCTGCTGGGCATGTTTATCGTGGCCGTCGCCATCACCAAGTTTGTGTCGGTGGGCTCGCTTGCCGCCGCCATCGGCCTTCCCATCGCCGCTTGCGCGGTCTTTCCGTACAGCAGCCTAGGCCTTAAGTTTTGCATGGCGATGATCGGCATCACCGTAGTGTGGGCCCATCGTGCGAACATCAAAAAGCTCATGACGGGTAAGGAGTCCAAGCTCTCGTTTACCAGGCGCGTCACCGAGCCCGACGATAAGTAGGAGAGAGTCATGAATGTTGCGCTGATTGGCTCTGGCTCCTGGGGAACCGCCGTTGCCGGCCTTGCTGCCGCGCGAGCCGAGCGAGTGACCATGTGGGCCCATAGCGAGCAGACGGCCGCCGGCATTAACGGCGAGCACCGCAACCCGCGCTATCTGGTGAACTACGTGCTGCCCGGCAACGTCGTTGCCACGACGGATCTGACCCAGGCGATCGACGGCGCCGAGGCCATCATCTTCGCCGTTCCTTCGACGCACCTTCGCAGCGTGTGCCACCAGGCCGCGCCCTTTATCGCCGCCGATACCCCGGTGCTTTGCCTCACCAAGGGTATTGAGCCCGAATCCGGCCTGCTCATGAGCGAGGTCATCGCCCGCGAGATTGGCAACGAGACGCGCGTAGCGGCGCTCTCGGGCCCCAACCATGCCGAGGAGATCTGCCGCGGTGGACTTTCTGCCGCCGTCATCGCCAGCAAAGATCCGCAGATAGGGGAGACCTTTAAGGACCTGCTCCTATCCACAGCCTTCCGCATCTATCTGTCGCAAGACATGACCGGTGTCGAGGTTTGCGGCGCTATGAAAAACGTCATCGCCATCGTGTGCGGCATTTCCGCCGGTTCTGGTGCGGGCGACAACACGCTTGCCCTCATCATGACGCGTGGTCTGGCCGAGATCAGCCGTCTGGTACACGCCCGCGGCGGTCAAGCTATGACCTGCATGGGACTTGCCGGCATGGGCGACCTCATTGCCACCTGCACCTCGGAGCATTCGCGCAACCGCACCTTTGGCTACGAGTTTGCCCACGGCGTGTCGCTCGACGAGTACCAGACGCGCACGCATATGGTTGTCGAGGGCGCCGTCGCGGCCCGCAGCGTGAGCGAGCTTGCCCGTTCACTGGGCGTAGACATTCCGCTCACCTTTGCCGTGGAGCAAACGCTCTACAACGGTGTTACTTTGGATAGGGCGCTCGAGATTCTTACCGATCGCGTCCCTTCTCAAGAGTTCTACGGACTCACCGACTAGCGCAGAAAGGCTTCTACCATGGGTTCCATCAAAATCGCTCCGTCCGTCCTTTCGGCCGACATGGCCAACCTCAAGGGCGAACTCGACAAGATCGCCGGTGCCGACTTTGTGCACTTCGACGTCATGGACGGCCACTTTACCGGCAACCTCACCTTTGGCGTTGACATCCTCAAGGCCGTCAAGCGCTCCACCGACGTGCCGGTCGACGCGCACCTCATGGTGTCGAACCCCGACGAGACGGTCGATTGGTACGCCGACGCCGGCGCCGATATGATCACCGTGCACTACGAGGCCTCCACGCACCTGCACCGCACGCTCACGCACCTGCAGCAGCGCGGCGTCAAGGCCGGCGTGGTGCTTAACCCCGCAACGCCCGTCTGCGTGCTCGAGAGCATCATCGACGTCGTCGATATGGTGCTGCTGATGAGCGTGAACCCCGGCTTTGGCGGCCAGAGCTTTATCCCGGGCACCATTGCCAAACTGCACGAGCTCAAGGCCATGTGCGAGCGTCACGGCGTTTCGCCTCTCATCGAGGTCGATGGCGGTATCTCTTCCAAGAACATCGCCGAGGTCGTCAAGGCTGGCGCCAACGTGCTCGTCGCAGGTTCCGCCATATTTAAGTCCGAAGATCCCGCTGCCGAGGTTGCGCTGCTGCAGAAGCTGGGCAACGAGGCCGCACAGGAGGCATAAAACCTTATGACCGCAGGTCAAAACCGCATACCCGTGAATCTTGACTATGCCGCCTCGACGCCCATGCGCGCCGAGGCGCGCCTTGCGCAGCGCGAGTACGACGACAGCGAGCTTGCCGGCGTCAACCCCAACTCGCTGCATTCGCTCGGCCGCAAGGCCGCTGCACGCCTGGAAGTGGCGCGTCGCGAGATTGCCCGCAGCTTTGGCGCGCGCGTTCGCCCGTCCGAGATTGTTTTGACCAACGGCGGCACCGAAGCCAACCAGCTGGCGCTGCTCGGTCTTGCCGAGGGCGCTCGTCAGCGCGATCGCAAGCGTAACCGCGTGATCGTATCTGCCATCGAGCACGATTCGATTCTGGACAACCTACCGCTGCTGCGTGCCGCCGGTTTTACCGTCGACCTGGTGCAGCCCTGCCGCGCGGGCTACATTGAGCCTGCCACGCTTGTCGAGCTGCTAGGCGACGACGTGGCGCTCGTGAGCATCATGGTTGCCAACAACGAGACCGGCGTGGTGCAGCCAATCCGCGAGCTTGCCGCAGCCGCGCATACCGTTGGCGCCCTATTCCACACCGATGCCATCCAGGGGTATCTGCACATTCCGCTCGATGTCACCGAGCTGGGCGTCGATGCTATGACCGTTGCCGCTCACAAGATCGGTGGCCCCGTGGCATCCGGCGCGCTCTACCTTAAGAGCCGCACGCCGCTGCGCCCGCGCATTTTTGGCGGCGGACAGGAAGCCGGACGTCGCGCGGGCACGCAGGACCTGCGCACGCAGCTGGCTTTTGCCGCTGCCGCTTCCGCGCTGTTGCCGAATGTCGCCAAGGAGCGCACAACGCTGCAGGCCTTATCCGATAAGCTCTACGCCACGTTTACGGCCCATCCTCGCATTCACGCCACCATGGGCGACTACGTCCAGGCCGATCGTCTGCCGGGCATGGTTTCCATCTACGTCGACGGCATGGACTCCGAGGAGCTCATCGTCAAGCTCGACGCCGCCGGCTTTGAGGTATCGGCCGGTTCCGCCTGCTCGAGCGGCAGCATGGACCCGAGCCATGTTCTCAGCGCCATGGGCATTGGTCGCGAGCAGGCATTGGGCGCTCTGCGTATCTCGTTTGATGACCGTGTGAACCCTGTCGACCTGGACGAGTTTGCCCAGACGCTGCTCTCGATCGTGGGTGCTGCATGATCGTCGCCGAGCTTGAACGTGCGCTGCTGGCGCGCTACCCCAAGGCGGACGCCGAGGGCTGGGATCATGTTGGGCTATCTGTGGGAGATCCCGCTGCAGAGATCAACGGTGTTGCCTGTGCACTCGATGCGACCGAAGCCAATGTGCACCGCGCCCAGGAGGCCGGCGCCAACGTGCTGCTAACGCATCATCCCATCTATATCAAGGCGCCCGAGGCCTTTTGTCCGGCGGATACCACACACCCCCAATGCAGCGCGGCACTCTATGAGGCGGCCCGTTGCGGCGTGAGCATCATATCGCTCCACACCAACCTGGACCGCTCGCACGAAGCCCGTGTCTGCCTGAGCGAGCTGCTGGGTGCCGCACCCGTGAGCTCACTGGAGCACGTGGACGACCCCGAGGCAACTGGCCTGGGCGCACTCGCGACCCTCCACGATGCCTGCAACCTGCACGATCTCGCCAACTGTGCCGCCATAGCCTATGGCAGCGACCCGCGCGTATGGGGCGAAGCCGAGCGCCCGTGCCGCACCGTCGCCATCTTGGGCGGCTCCCTCGGCGATTTTGGTGAGCTTGCCATCGCCGCCGGCGCAGATGTTATTGTGACCGGAGAGGCCGGCTACCACGTGGCGCAGGACCTTGCCTTGCGCGGTCTGGGCGTCATCCTTCTCGGCCACGATCGCTCCGAAGAGCCGTTCGTGGATATCTTGATGAACTCTGCAGTTGACGCCGGGGTCGACCCCCGTCATACGATTAAAATACTGAACCCTTGCCAATGGTGGACTGTGACAAAAGGAGAGAACTTATGAGCGCCGGCGCTACGCTACTCAAGCTGCAACAGATCGATTTGGAGCTCGCGCGCAACAAGAGCGAACTTGCCAATATGCCGGAGCTCAAGGAGCTCGCTTCCAAGCGCAAGACCTATGTGAAGCTCAGGTCCGAGATGACCAAGCTCTACGCCCAGCGCAAAGATCTGGATATTGAGCTCGACGATCTCAACACCACCGAGATCCAGACCAACAACGCCATCGAGGCTGCCAAGAAGCGTCACGTCGACGGCTCTGATTACCGTGAGGTGCAGGACCTGGAGAATGAGCTTGCCACCCTGGCAAAGCGTCTGGACAAGATCGAGCACACCCGCAAGGATGTCGTTGTCGCCCATAAGGAGGCGCTCGACCGCGAGACTCGCGCGCAGGCCATCATCGCCAAGTTCGAGGAGGGCGTGAAGGCCGATACCAAGGCCGCTCGTGCCAAGGCCGCCGACCTGCAGGCTCAAATTGACGCCGCCACCAAGGAGCGTACCGCGCTTGCTGCCACGCTGCCCGCCGACGTGCTCACCGACTACGAACGTCTGCTCAAGCAGTTCCGTGGCCTGGCCGTCGAAACCATTCAGGGCAACATCCCCACGGTCTGCCACACCGCGCTGCAGGCGTCGTCCATGAGCGACCTCAACCATGACGGCAGTGAGATTACGCACTGCCCGTACTGCCACCGCCTGCTCGTGCTCCCTAGCAAGGAAGCCTAACGATGACGGCGGCACCCAACAATTCAATGCTACTTGAGGGAAAAACGATCCTGCTGGGCATTACCGGCGGGATCGCCGCCTATAAGTCGTGCAATATCGTGCGTCTGCTGCAAAAGCGCGGCGCACGCGTCAAGGTCGTTATGAGCGAGCATGCCACCGAGTTTGTGGGCCCGCTCACCTTCCGCGCGCTCACCAATGAGCCGGTCGCAGTGGGTCTGTTCGACGACCCCTCCGACCCCATCCACCACATTTCGCTCGCGCAGGAGCCCGACCTGGTGGTCGTAGCACCCGCGACGGCCAATATCATCGCCAAGATGGCCAACGGCATTGCCGATGACCTCATCTCCACGACGCTGCTCGCCACGCCGCGACCCATTGTGATCGCGCCGGCCATGAACAATGGCATGTGGAAGGCGCCGGCCACGCAGGCCAACATGGCCACGCTGCGCGAACGCGGTGTCCATGTTGTGGGTCCGGGTAGCGGCTACCTCGCCTGCGGCGATGTGGACACGGGGCGCATGAACGAGCCCGAGGACATCGTCGAAGCCATCTGCGAGGTGCTCTACCCCGCGCCTCAGGACCTTGCGGGCAAGCGCATCGTGATCACGGCCGGCCCTACACATGAGCCGATCGACCCCGTGCGCTTCATTGGCAATCGGTCGTCGGGCAAGATGGGCATCGCCCTAGCAGGGGAGGCCGTACGCCGCGGCGCTGCGGTCACGCTCGTGCTGGGACCGACGTCGCTCGATGTTCCCCACGGCGTGGAGTGCGTGCGCGTGCAGACCGCCGCAGAGATGCTGCAGGCGGCGTTAAACGCCTTTCAGACGGCCGATGCGGCCATTTGCGCGGCCGCCGTCGCCGACTACACACCCGCGGCCCCTGCGGACCATAAGCTCAAAAAGGCCAACGAGCGCCTGGATCGAATCGAGCTCGTCGAGACCGTTGACATCTTAGCCGAGCTTTCGCGTCAGAAGGGCGAGCGATGCGTAATCGGCTTTGCGGCCGAGACCGACAATGTTGTCGAGTACGCCGAACGCAAATTGGCCCGCAAGGGCTGCGATGCCATTATCGCCAACGATGTCTCACGCGCCGATTCGGGCTTTGGAACCGATACGAACAAGGCCTGGATCGTGAGTAAAGCGGGTACGCAAGAACTTCCTGTGCTAACAAAACCCCAGCTCGCAGATACAATTTTGGACTTGCTTCAAAATTTGTAAAAAAGTTCTTGCACAAGGCTAAAGTTTCGGGTTAATATACTCCCTGTTGCGAGCGAGAGCAGAGCAACAAACAAAAGCTTCGGGACGTGGCGCAGCTTGGTAGCGCACTTGACTGGGGGTCAAGGGGTCGCTGGTTCGAATCCAGTCGTCCCGACCAGAAGTTTGCAGGTCAGGCACCTAGTGCCTGACCTTTTTTGTTTTAAGCAATTGCTTAATTTTGATTAAGCAACAGGACGCCAAAATCTAGCTGCGCGATATTCGCTTTTTGCGGTTACTTGCGTGTTTTGCACACGCTTGAGCCGATTTATTAACGCGATGTGAATCTACATACGCGTAGCTGGTATACAGCCGAGTACAGGCTGTATTTATCGCGGCGATTTACATAGGTATAGCGACTGTAACGAACAAGCGTGTCGCTGTATTTATTCCAGTAGTTCACTTGATCGGTGGACAAGTGGGCTGTTGCAACGAAACGCCAAGCAGGATGGGCTCTATACGAGGACGCCGCAGGGGTAATGGCGGGGGAGTGCAGCAGGCGCTCTGAGAGCCGCCATATGACCCCATTTCTCCTCAACCCGAATACCTGTGCCGCGAACCTAAACCGTTCGTACACTTGCCAAAAGATAGGCCCGCGCGGAGTCGCGCGGGCCTTGCACTAGAAAATCTAGAAGCACCAAGCGGGAAACACGTTGCCGGCACTGTTGGCACTACCGCTGCTCCAGCGACCGAAAGGGTCAACATAGATAAAGTCCGTTGAGTCACTCGGAGACACGGAACGAGTGCTGAAATAGCACACAATCTCAGGTCCAGAATACCTCGACGTCGCATAGTACTCGTACTGGGCGCCGTCAGACTGGAGGTCTCCGTAAATCTCGGTCGTCGAGAGGATGAAGACCTTGTCATTCGTTGCCGTCGGAGTGCCGGCGCTACCGCCGCCCTCGTTGTCCGTCATCTTCGTGACGGCCTTCGCCTTGGACTGGAGCTCGGCCGGCAGGAGCGCCCAGAGGTCACCGGAGTTCAGGCGGGCGCGGAGCTTAGAGGACCTCCAACCGCCGACATTGGTCTTTGTGTCGTTCCAGATGTGTTTGTATAGGACATCGTTGGTCGTCTCAAACGTCAGCCCCGCCTTGCCGCTACCGTCGGCGAGGTCGTCATGGTTGATACCGATGATGCGGTATCCGGGCATCGTGGTGTCCGCACTGCGAATCTCTCATAGAGGATATGCCACAACTTGATAATTTCGCAGCCATAAGGAAGAACCTTTTCAATGTTTCTGAGGACAGCACGATTGAAGAAGCCTCGGTCCATGAAGGAGACTTTCCCATTTACATAGATTAAGATAAGGTCGTGAATGACCAATATGAACTTGAGCATATTCCGTCCGTATTCATACTGGATGACCAAGGAAACATCATCGGCTCATCCGAAGGAGAGGAAGAACCTCTTGCCTTATTAAAGAAATACGCCGAATACAACGGATATAAAGCGGAAGGAGGCGACATCGAGTAACTATCAAAGGCCAGTTTAAGGAGCCAGCCATGAAGAAATGCCTGCCCTCCATCGTCTCAGCAGCTCTTTGCCACTCCCTTGTCATGACACCATTTGTGCCCGTTGCGGCAGCCTATGCCGACGAGGGATCTCCCGCCGAGAGCAGCGAGATCTACGTCGGAGACAATTACGACGATAATTACGATATATACCTTTTTTGAGCGCGGGCGCTGCACGGATTCATATTCCAAGGCGTGGTGCGATTCTCACGGATCTGCAAATAACCGCACCGTCCCTCACAAGGTCAAGCTGAACGCGAAGGAGGAGGCTTGCCTGCGCGATCTCTAGCTTGTTGGCACCGCTGAAGTTATCGCCGGTCTCGTGACAACCGGTCCTAGCGGCGGCTTTTTTGCAACCGCAATGACATCGTACCGACTTTTCATTTGCATGTTCTGAAAGGAAGTTGCCATGTTGTCGCAAAATCAATCGAGATACTTGAACACAATCGGCTTTGCCCTGCTTGCATTACTCTTTGCTAGCGACCTTTTGCTGAAA
>CATZIX010000028.1:0-10977 GCA_958420205.1 uncultured Collinsella sp.
GACGCCGCCCTCTCAAGGCGGAGATCACCAGTTCGAATCTGGTACGGGCTACCACTTCTTTTCTGCTGAGGCTTATGGCCCGTTCGTCTAGCGGTTTAGGACGCCGCCCTCTCAAGGCGGAGATCACCAGTTCGAATCTGGTACGGGCTACCACGCATCTGATACCCGGACTTCCTATGGAAGGCCGGGTTTTTTATTTTCAAACAACCGTCTGCAATTCCCGTTTGAACCAGAGCTTTGCGTTCTGCCTATGGCCCTTACGGGTACAATATCCAAGATATTTTGACTGTTAGAAGGAGTCTCATGACGGAGTCCTCTCAGCATACGTCTAAGCCCCAGGTCGAGGTTGAGGCCTCGGGCGGAGATGACAATAAGAGCGCACGCCGCGGCGCCATCTTTATCGGCGTCGTGCTGGTAGGTTATATCGTCTATCTGGTGGTAACCGGGCAGATGGGGCAGTTCTGGGCCGCTATGTCGAGCGTCCAGGCGTCATGGCTCGTTGTCGCGTGTCTTTGCATGTTCATGTACCTGTTCTTTGGCATTGTGGCCTATGCGATCGCCGTCTGGCTCGATCCCAATTCGCCCGTCGGCATCCGCGACCTGATCTCGGTCGAGGCGAGTGGCATCTTCTTTGGTAACCTGACGCCCATGATGATGGGCTCCACCCCGGCTCAAATCTATCGCCTGACCAAGGCCGGCCAAAACGTGGGCGAGGCCGGCGCCACGCAATTCACGCGTTTTATCGTGTACCAGTTTGGCCTCGTTGCCTGGGGCGCTATCCTACTGCTTGCTCGCATGCCGTTTTTTGCCGAGCGCTATGGCGACATGACGTTGCTGTGCGTCTTTAGCTTTGGTGGGCACTGCTGCATCTTGCTGGGCATCTTCGCCGTCGCGCTCATGCCTAAGACCGTCACGCGCGTCGCCCATTGCATCATCAATTGGCTCGAGCGCATTGGTGTCTCGGCCACTAAGATCGAGGGATGGCGCACGTTTGTCGATGGCGAGATCTACTCCTTCTCCGAGAAGTTCAAGCTTTCAGCCGGACATTTTTCTTCCATGCTGCTCACGGTGGTCATCACCATGCTGCAACTCGCGTTTTTCTATCTGGTGCCGTATTTCCTGATGCTTGCCTTTGGCCACCACGAGGTCGACTTTTTCTCGGTCATGGCCGCGAGCGCCTTTGTCCAGCTGCTGAGCTCTGCGGTCCCCCTGCCCGGTGGAACTGGTGGCGCTGAGGGCGGCTTTGCATTGTTCTTGGGTCATTTCTTTGGGTCGGCTTCGACCGCCGGCTATCTGCTGTGGCGCCTCATTACGTTTATTGCGCCGACCATTTTGGCTGCGCCCCTGCTGGGACTTAAGAGCGCCCACAACGAGAGCATCCATGCGCGCTGGGATCGTGTGATGCGCAAGCTCGGCCGCACGCCTCAGACGCCCTCTGCGCCCACTATGCCGCACCCCACGAATGCTGTTACCATTGATCCCAAGAAGCGCGCTCAGAAGGCTTCTGGGACCGCTAAGCCGGCTCATAAAGCCTATGTGCGCCAGACAGGCGATGGTATTCGCGTATCTCCGTCGGCACTCAATAAGAAGAAGCATCCCAAGTCGCAGTAGGGCAGTCGTGCGTTCTTCATGATGCGGGGCATATTTGTGCTGTATGGGGGATAATCCTCTTACGTAGATTATCTCTCATCTGTTGATGAATGCTTGCATATCGAAGGGACACGCCCATGGCAACCAGCAAACCGCGTCTTGATCGTCGCATCATTCGCAGCCGTAATGCCATCCTTTCGGCTTTCGAGCGCCTGCTCATGGAAAAGCCGCTGGCAGACATTACGGTGAGTGCCATCGCGCGCGAGGCCAATGTCGACCGCAAGACCTTTTACGTTCACTTTGGTACGGTTGACGGCCTGCTCGATGCCATTGCCGTCGATGTGGTGGAGATGATTGTCGACTCGGTCGAGAAAACGCTTGCTTCTATGGACGGTGACACCAGCGAGCGCGCTCTTGGCGCGGCGGCGACCTTCTTTAAAACCGTTAATGAGGCACTGTGCAACAACTTAGTGCTCAATCGTCAGCTAATCGAGAATATTCCGCTCGATGATTTCATGGCTCGTCTTCGTGCGCCGCTCGAACATGAGATTGCCGAGCGCGATCTGCTGCCCCAAGGTCTCAAGGACGAGATGTTCGACTACTATCTGGCGTTTTTGCTGTCGGGTATTATCGGTATCTATCGCACGTGGGCACTGTCTGACGGCTCGGTTCCTATCGAGCGCGTCTCTGAGGTCGCCAACGACCTGACTCTCAACGGTCTGTCGAGTCTGGAATCTCGCTTCGAATAGCATCGATAATTCAACAACTTATAGAAGTTGCGGTGGAATAGGGATTGTTTTGGTTATTGGAAGGCCGTTCTGGTCCCTATTTCACCGCAACTTAGTAAAACTGTTTTGATGGTAAGGCGGAGCAGCCTCGAAGATGAGCCTCGAGAGTGCTCCGCTTCATTTCTGAGCGTTTGTCGTGTAGGGCAGCATTAATCGCCGTTTTTGAGTATGCGGCCCTGTTTTTCGAACTTGTGCATGTCGCTATCGGCCATGCCCTGCGACTTGTCCTCGTGACGCTTGGCGTATAACGGATCGTCGGAGTCGTTCCAGATGCGGTCGGCGACAGGTGACCATGCCTCGGCGGCAGCCTGGGTCTTTTCGCGCAGCTGCTCGGGTGACTCCTTCTCGATTAGGTCGGTGCTCATTGCGCCACTCTCGGCGACCAGTTTGGGCAGCACGTCGGGATTCTCGAGCATGGGGCATGGTTTGAGGTAGTTGTCGTTAAACGGCATGTTCTCGTAGTACTTCATAAAGAGGGGAGAGCGCAGCGCGTCGAGTAAGCTCACATCGTGGATGTTGGCGTTTGAGTAGTGGATGAACACGCACGGCTCCACGTCACCGGCGGCGTTGATGTGCAGGTAGCGGCGACCTCCGGCGATACATCCGCCTACAAACTCGCCATCGTTTTGAAAGTCGAGCGTAAACAGCGGCTTTTTCTCGCGCATTTCACGGACAAAGTGATACATGTGCTCGCGCTGCTCGGGCGTGGGCATGAGCTCGGGGGTTGCGTTGCGGCCAACCGGCATAAAGTGGAAGTACCAGCAGAAGAGTGCTCCCTCGCCGATCATCCAGTCCATGTTCTCCTCGGTAGCAACCGTATCGGCATTGGCGCTGGTCCAACAGGTGGAGATACCAAACGGCAAGTCGCGCTCGCGCAGGAGTTTCATGGCGTGCTCGATCTTTGCGTAGGTACCTTCGCCGCGACGGGCGTCAGTTGTGTGCTCATTGCCCTCGGCGCTGATTGCGGGGACAAAATTACCTACGCGAATCATGTCGTCGCAGAAGGTCTCGTCGATCAGCGTGGAGTTGGTAAAGCACAGGAATGCGCAGTCCTGGTGCTTCTCGCAAATCCGGATGAGGTCCCGCTTGCGCACCAATGGCTCGCCACCAGTGTAGATGTAGATGTGGGTACCCAGAGCTTTGCCCTGCGTAACGATAGAGTCGATGTCTTCGAACGAGAGATTCTGCTTATAGCCATACTCGGCGGCCCAGCAGCCCGTGCAATGCAGGTTGCAGGCGCTCGTGGGATCGAGAAGGATGGCCCATGGAACGTTGCACTGGTACTTTTCGCGGTTCTTTTCCTGCTCTGGCCAAGCAAGCAGGTTGGCGTCGACAATGAGGGTCTTAAGCAGTTTGGTTCGCATCTGGGGATTAAGGCTGAACATACGCATGATCAGGTCATACCAATTGCCGCGGCTCTTGATGACATTGGTGAATGCCTCTCGCTGTACAGGAAATACGCGATTGGGGACCAGCTTGTTCACGAGGTCCATGATTTTGTCGATGTTTTCTTGCGGGTTGTCGTCGAGATAATCGATGAGCTTGTTGAGCGCTGCACGCTCTGCTGACTGTGTAAGCGACATGGGCATATCCTTTCACGTGCGCCTTGTGTGTGATAATACCCACTTGTGTATTAAACGAAGTATAAAGATTTGCAATGTGTCTATTCAACGAATCAATTTAATTTGGGGTGAAGCGTTATACGCCGACACCTTCTAAGTTGCGGTTAAATAGTGTCAGATGGGGATGCGGACGATTTCTTGGACCGCGCCTAGGCGTATCCATTGGAGTGGGTATGATGAATTGGACACCTAGTTAAGAGCGAAAGGTGTTCAAGATGACCCAAAGAAGAAAGCGATACGACAGGCAGTTCAAGGTCTCGGCGGCAAAGGTGGTCCTGTCCGGGGAAATGACGGTCAAAGGCCTATCGGAGGAACTCGGCATAAAGGATTCGACGCTGAGAAGATGGGCCCGCGAATACGAGGAGATGGGAGACGGCGCGTTCCCCGGAAACGGCTCCCCGAAGATCAACAAGGACTACGAGATCGTGAAGCTCAAGAAGAAGGTCGAGGAGCTCGAGCGCGAGAACGAGATACTAAAAAATTTCCGGGCCTTCTTGAGTCAAGACCATGCGTGAGGTTCGAGTTCCTCAAAGAGCATAGAGGCGAGATCGGCCCCATCAAGAAGGCATGCGGGCTGATGAAAGTCTCGAAATCCGGTTTCTACGAGTATCTCGGCCGGAAGAAGTCCGACGCCCAGATAGAGCGGGAGGCGATCGAAGGTTTCGTCGTCGAGGCCTTCGAGCGGCACAAGGGCCGTTACGGCTACCGGCGCATCAACCGCGAACTGCGAAAAAGCGGCATCGTCGTGAGCGAGAAGCGCATGCTCCGCATCATGCAGAAGCTCGGACTTGCCGGAAAGGGCGCGACCCGAAAACACCGCATCCAGAAGAAGGTCGAGCCGGGAGACCCTCGGTTGAACCTGGTAGAGCGCGCTTTCACCGTGGGCGAGCGCAACAGGCTTTGGGTGGGCGACATCACCTACATACCCACAAGAGAAGGGTGGCTCTATCTCGCAGCCGCGATAGACGCCTTCTCCCGCAAGGTCGTGGGCTGGTCAATGTCCGAGCGCATCACCGAGAAGGTCGCGATCGACGCGATGGAGCAGGCGGTCGGCAGGGAGGGTCCGCCAGATGACGGCAGCCTCGTCTTCCATGACGATCGGGGCGCGCAGTACACCTCCCGTTCCTTCCAGCGGTGTCTGGACTCGCATGGCATAGTCCAGTCGGTATCAAGGCCCGGCACGCCGCTGGACAACGCGGTGGCCGAGTCGTTCTTCAAGACGCTGAAAAGGGAATTGGTGAAAGAGAGGAGCTATGGGACGAGGGACGAGGCCAAGCAGGACATCTTCAAGTACATAGAGCTCTATTACAATAGGGTGCGCATACATTCCACCCTGGGCTACATGTCTCCAGTGGAATACGAGCGGCAATACGCTTGAGGATCCTTAAAAGAAAGTCCAGTTTATCCTTCCCACTCCACATTGGAATCCTCCGATGCGCCTTCGCACGCTCGCATGACCTCGATACCATGCGAGCGTGCGAACTCGACGAGCTCTGCGTTGCGGGCGTTTATGGTGCCGAAGGCGGCGGGGCACACGATAAGGCGTGCGCAGTGGACGAGGAGCTCTTTGGCGTGGGCTATGGTTTTATCCCCGATCGGCTCGAAGGCGCGCTCGGCCACGCATTCCGTCGCTAGGTCGCGCGCGAGCTCGCAGTCGATGTCCCCTTCGTGCAGAACGCCCGCGTAGAACGCCTTGCCCTGCCGGATGAGCTGGCGAAACACAGCCGACCCCGTACCTGCGCCAGCGATGACGAACGTGTGCGCATCGCCGTGTGGGCGCCCAATTTCCACGCTGCCGAAGCGCTCGTTGAAGGTGCCATGTTGAAGGCCGTAGAGCTCGCCAATCGTCTCGCGCGTGAATATGTCCTCGGGTGCGCCGGCGCGGAAGACCCGGCCGTCCTTCACGCAAATCACCTTGTCGGCGCTTTTCTGCGCGAGCTCGAGTTCGTGGATGGACATGATGACAGCCACATTCCGCGATTTCGAAAGGTGGCGAAGTATTCGCAGCAGGTCGATCTGGTAGCGGATATCGAGATACGACGTGGGCTCGTCGAGCACGAGCACACGCGGATCCTGCGCGATGGCTCGTGCGAGCATGACGCGCTGGCGTTGCCCGTCGCTTATCTGCATGAAGTCGCGCTCGGCGAGCTCTTCCACATGTGCGGTTTTCATGGCCTCATCGACCCGACTATGGTCGTCGGGCGAGAGTGTGCCCATTCGCCCGGTGTAGGGATGCCTTCCCGCCTCTACGATATCGCGGCAGGTGAGGAGCTCGGTCCGGGGTCGATCTGTCAGCATAACGGCAAGGTTCCTTGCGAACTCCGCCGTCTTCCATCGGGAAATCTCCCGCCCGTCGAGCTCGACCGCGCCGGCAAGCGGTGCCAGATGGCGTGTAATGGTTTTCAAGATGGTCGACTTGCCCGAGCCGTTCGGCCCGATGAGCGCCACGACGTCGCCCGCGCGAACCTCCAGCTCGACGCCTTCGACTACGACCTTCTTGTCGTAGCCCGCCGACAGGTCGCTTATGCGGAAAAGCGGCGCTCCGTCAGCCTGCGTTTTTACCGGGGTTTCGAGGTTCGACTCCCCTCCGAGCGTTTTGGTCCGCGGCACGAATTCCCCCATCTACCTCACCCGCTTCTTCAACATGAGTGCAATAACCACCGGCGCGCCGAAGATGGCGGTGACGGCGCTGATGGAAAGCTCGACTGGGGAGAACAGCGTGCGCGCGATCAAATCGCAGCCCGCGCAGAAGATGGCGCCTCCCAAGAAGCACGCAGGAATCACGCGGATGGGCTTCGACGACTTCAGCGCCGACTTAACGAGATGCGGAACCGCGATGCCTACGAACGACACCGGACCAGCGAACGCGGTCACGCAGGCGGAGAGCATGCTCGCTAGAAGGACGAGCACCACGCGGAAGCGTGCGACGTTCACGCCGACGCTTTTTGCGTAGGCTTCTCCCAGCTGGAAGGCGGAAAGGGGCTTCGATATCGCGAATACGCATGCGCTCACGGTGATCACCACGACCGCGATGACCGCGACGTCGTCCCAGCTCGAACCCGAGAAGCTACCCAAAGACCAGTTGTGCAGGTTCACGATGGACTGGTCGTCGGCGAAGGCGATGAGGAAGTTCGTCGCCGCCGAGCAGATGTATCCCACCATGACGCCCGCCACGATGAGCATGGCCATGGAACTTATGCGCCGTGCGATGAGGAGCACGAAGCCGATGGTGATAAGCGAGCCCAGAAACGCTGCGACCACCATGGCCGGCGAGGACATGGCCTGGTTCGCGCCCAGAAGTACGATCATCGTAAGCGCGACGACGAACTTTGCGCCCGAGGAGACGCCCAAGATGAACGGGTCGGCGATGGGGTTGTTGAAAAACGTCTGCAGCAGGAACCCGGAGAGCGAAAGTGCCCCGCCGAGAAGCACGGCTGAAAGCACACGCGGCAGGCGAATCTCCCAGATGACTTGGCTTTCCATGGAATTGGCCGCGCCGCCCGAAAGGATGCCGGGGATGTGGTCTGCGGGCACGAGCACGCTTCCGATGCACAGGTTGGCCCCGACGAGCACGATGAGGGCAACAGCGAGCAGCGCCGTCACGACGCGACACCGCGCGGCGCGCCCCGATTCGTCGTATGTCATGGAAAGCCGGCTTCTCATGACGCTAGCCAAGCTTCCTCAGATAATGGAAGTCGCTCGCGTCATCGCCGGTGAACGCCCCGTGCAGCTCGTCGATAATGTCGGCGGTAGAAGTCATCTGCTGGTACATGTCGGCGCTTGTGACCCAGACGTTGCCATTCTTCACGGCTTTGAACTGCGACAATAGCGCGTTTTTGCCTACAAAGTCGTTCAAGGTGGCAACCGATTTGTCGATGGCGCCGTTGTAGACGATGATGTCGGCATCCTTCGCCGTCGCGTAGAAGCGCTCCATTTCGAGTGTTACTGACGAACCTGACGTCGACGCCGTCTGCGCGTCATCGAGCGCGTAGCTGCCGCCTGCAAGCTCGATCATCTGCGCCACGTAGTCGCCCGCCCGCCGCGTGACGGCGGCCCCGTTCGAGTTAATGTAGAAATACGCCACGGTTTTACCTGACGACGCGAGCCCCGACGTTTGCTCGACGCGGGCCTTCTGCTCGTTGAACAGGTGCGCGGCCTCGTCTTCCTTGTCGAACAGGACGCCGAAAAGCTTAATCCACTCGACGCGCCCGAGTGCTTCGGGCTCGCTCGACGACTGTTCGGTGAGCACGACGAGCCCGAGTTTCTGCAGCTTTTCCTTCACATCGGGCGTGTGGTTGATCATGGTGTTCTCGATGGCGAGCGTGCAGCCCGAGGCCGATATTCGCTCGTAGTCGGGCGCGCTGTACTTGCCGCCGTAGGCGATCGCCCCACTTTCGAGCGCGCTTTTGAAGCCCGCGACCGAGCAATCGTCAGCCTTCGTGCCCGACATTAAGATATTGTCGTTCGCATCGAGCGCGTCGACCAGACACATCGTCGCCGACGACACAAGGTACACCTTGTCGGCGGGGCGCCTTATGACCGCGATGTCGGAGCTCAACCCATCAGGTACCTTCGCATCCTGCGGCACCACGAGGAAGCGCTCCCCGTTCGAAACGCAGATAAGCCGCAAGCCGCCTTCGAACTCGTCGACAGCGAAGTGCTTGGCGTATTCTAGCTGAAGCGTCCCCGTCGGCTCCCAGCCGCAGCCCAAATCGGCGTTGTGGAAGTCGGCCGCGGCGCTTGAAGCCGTTCCCGCAGGGGAGTCGCCGCTTGCATCGTCGCCCGATTTCTCCTTCATGGTGGATGAATCGAAGTGGATCGTGTAGTCGATGGTGTGCGGCGTCGACATGGCGACGGTCTCGGCCGACACGGCCATGTCCTCGTCGAGCGTGACGGGTATCTCGAACGTGGAGTTGCCGCCGTCGTTTACGGGCGCGTAGTCCACGCCGTTGACGGTCATCTTGTCGTAGTTCGAACTCGACCAGGTGATGGTCGCGGTGTAGGTGTCGCCATCCTTCACAATTGTGGTGGGTGAGGCGATGCTTGCGCGCCCTGACCCGCCGGAAAGCGAGACGCTCACAGTGTATTCCTGAGAGCCTGCCGTGCCACCGGTCGCGTTCGGGCTCGCACTGCACCCCGCGAAAGGAAGCGCGAGCAGGGCGACGAGTACGCAGGCGATCGCGCGCGCCGTGATGCTGTGGCGCTTCCTGTTTTCCCCCTTGGGAAGAATCGACCGCATGGCGTTACTTCAGTGCGTCGGCGCGCAGATCGACACCGGCGGATTCGAATACGAGCGTTCGGTCGTACCACCGCTCCCTTTTAATGCTCCACGCGGCGCAGGCGGTGTCCTTGTCGAGCGCTTCGACGGGCACGTCGTAGGTGTACTTGCCTTCCGCGTTTTCCACATAGGGGATGAAGTCGGCCTCGCTCGCGGCGGCAGCCTCGTCGCCCGTGCCCATGAAGAGCTTGCCGTAGCCCGTGCCGGAAAGTGTCATCACGCAGTGCATGGAGCCGTTTTCCACGATGAGCTGGGCGTCCACAATCCTGAACATGTTCGAGCTGGAATCTACGGTGATCGGATAGGTGCCGTCGGCCACCTTGTCGGCGGTGATGGGGGCAGCGCTTGCGCCCTCGGGCGCATCGGCCGCCTGTTCGGTCTTTTCCTGGGAATCGGCATCGCTTGCCTTTGCGCTGTCGATTGAATTTCCGCCGCAGCCGGCGAGCGAGAACGCGAAAAGCGCCGCCGACAGGGCGAAGGCGAGGGTTTTCTTCAACATGGAGGGGTTCCTTTCAATCGCTTCGACCGCCCGCGCCGTGCGGTGGGCGGGCGGGATGCGAATGCAACGGGCATGCGCCGTCAGTCGGGGAAGGCGCATGCCCGTTGCACGGGGACGCGACCGGCGCCCCCGTGCGCGGCGAGTTTACAGCTTGGCGATGGCGTCGTCCACGTGCGAGACGTAGATTTCGTCGACCGCGACGTTCTGTCCCAGACCCTGGAGCAGGCACGTCACTTCGAAGCCGGCGGCCACGAACTTCGCAGCCCAGCTGTCGGGGTCGGTCTCGTCTGCCATGTCGTTGTTCGCGTGGTCGCCCGCGACCACCATGAACGGCGCGAGCACGGCCTTCTTGTAGCCTGCGGCGCTCGCGGCGGCGATAACATCCTCGCAGGTCGGTTCAGCCTCGACGGTGCCGACGAAGAACTGCGTCAAGCCCTCGTTCTTAAACACTTCCTGCATCTTGGCATAGTCGGCGTTGGAATCGGCTTCGGTGCCGTGGCCCATGAGGCACAGCGCCGTCTTGCCGTCGTCGAAGGACGCCATGTTCTCCTTAATGGCTGCGGCCACCTTCTTGTAGTCGTCGTCGGAGGTGAGCAGCGGGTCGCCGAGCGAGATTTTGTCGAACTTGTCGGCGTACTTGTCGAGCTCGTCTTTCACGTCGGTGTATTCCAGGCCACCCATGAGATGCGTCGGCTGCACGACGATTTCCTTCACGCCGTCTTCCACGCAGCGGTCGAGCGCCTCGGTCATGTTGTCGATCGTGATGCCGTCGCGCTTCTTCAGCTTATCGATGATGATCTGCGCGGTGAAGGCGCGGCGGATGTCGTAGTCCTGCCAGTACTTCTCGCGGATAGCGTCTTCGATGGCGCCGATGGTGATGTGGCGCGAGTCGTTGTAGCTCGTGCCGAAGCTCGTGACGAGGATGACCGGCTTCACGGCCTTCTCCTTTTCACTCGATTTCTCGGAACTCGCGGAGGTGTTGGAGCAGCCCGCGAGCGCGACTCCGGCGAGCGCGACGGCTCCGGTTGCTGCGGCGCCCATGAAGCCGCGGCGTGACATCTGGTCGGACATGGTTTTTCCTTTCCTCGGTTTGCCGGTCCCCCGGCGACAGTTGCTTGTCGGCACAAGCGAAAGAAAAGCGCACCCCTCGGGGTTCACAAGGAGCTAACGCCACGGCGATGCCGTGAGGAAAAGGCGAAG
>CATZIX010000029.1:0-10585 GCA_958420205.1 uncultured Collinsella sp.
AACCCGCGACCCCAACCTTGGCAAGGTTGTGCTCTACCAACTGAGCCATGTCCGCTTGCGGGTTATTAATTTACGCGAGTTGCCCAAAAGACGCAAGTACTTTTTTCAAAAAAATTGTTCAATGCAAGTTCGCGCAGGTGGATAACGTCAAGCCAAAGCGCTAAGCGCACGATTCCAATGCCGAGCTAAACAACTTCACCATCCGAACGCGCGTGCCGGCGCCATCCGCACGACGGGCAACTTCCACATTATCGACGAGCATGCGCATAAGCTTGATACCTCGCCCGCGCTCCTCAGAAGCCACCGGCTCGCTCGCCCCATCGATAGAATAGCCAGCGCCCCGATCAAGCACCTCGAGCACAACGCGGTCCCCATAGGCCTGAACCGTCAGGATGCAGCCAACACCGCCCGCATGGTCATATGCGTTACCCAATGCCTCCCCCAACGCCAATGCGACGTCATAGCGCTCATCACGCCTCAGGGGAAGCGATTCGAGGAGCTCGGCCACACGGTGCCGATAATACGGGAGATTCTCGATGCCTCGCTGCACTTCGACGCTCTTGCTCCATCGCGGCAACTCCCCCACCGGAATGGCGGGAATCGACTCCCGCGCCGGGCCCGCGACATGCAGGATGTCGACAAGTCGGGCAATTTCCAAAAAGCGAACGACCCCATCGGAGGCGTTAACGAGCGAAAGCAGTCCCTCATGCCTCATAAGCTCTCTAGCACGTGTAAGCAAAAACGCCAAACCCGTCGAGTCGATAAAGCCCACGGCCTGGCAATTGATGACAACACGACGCACGCCCCGGTCGATCAAATTATCCAACCGTCGGCGCAGTGCGGGCACCGAGGCGATGTCGATATCGCCCGGTGGCGTCAAAACCGCTATGTCATTCCACTCATTCATACGTCCATGGTTCCCCAAAAGAGCTCGCTCGATGCACACGTATCTGCAACCGCGCAGATTTCGCCCGTCAGGCGTCGTGACCTACGATCGACCCCGTAAAAACTCAAGGGAAACCAGCGCGATGTCATCGTTCAGCGCCGACTCGGTAAAGCGGTCAAGCTCACCCAAGACCTTGCCGCAGATTCCCGATACGCCCTCACCCGAGACAGAGAGCAGAAGGTCACGAAGGCGCTGCTCGCCAAAGAAAGTACCCGAGCGATCACGTGCTTCGATTGTTCCGTCGGTATACATAAATAGCATGTCACCAGGAGCGAACGTAAACACGCCCGTCTCGTACACCATGCTCTCAAAGGCACCGATCACGCCCGATTGGCACCCAAGGAGCTCCACTTCTCCGCCTCGGGCTTCACCGCCACCAAGCGGCGTCGACGACGGCCTAATGACCATAGTGGGAGGATGCCCCGCAGAGCAATATGTTGCGCGACCCGCTTTAAGATCGATCTTGGCGATAAACGCCGTCACAAACGTCTCGACCCTCGAAAAGCCCATGAGCATGCTATTGAGCGAGCGTGCCATACGGGCAGGCCCCGCACCCTCCCAGGCATAGGCCGTCAGCGCTGTCTTGACGAGCGCCGACATCGACGCCGCCTCGATTCCCTTGCCGGATACATCGCCCAAAATCATAACGGCGCAATCGTCGGGAAGTCGGACAAGCGTATAGAAGTCACCGCCGACCAACGCAGAATTCGTTGCCGATAGATATACCGAATCGGTTGCAATGCCCGGAACGTCACCAAGCGAATTTCTCATGCCAATCTGAAGCGTCTGAGCGATATGACGCTCTTCGCGCTTTTGAGACTCGCCTTCATAGATCAGCTCAAAGTCATGCGCCAGATGCACCAGGTAGTCGTATTCAAGGTCGTCAATTGGTTCTTGGCTGCCATCGCGGAGCAGCAATGCGCGCGTCGTCGGCCCCTTGGCAACGTCGGCGGGAACGATTGCATCGTTGTTCCGCCGACCGCCGCCCTCCGAACGAACGCGTCCCGCCTCGAAGCCGGAATCGACATAGAGGCCCTGGCACGGCAGGCCATGAGCCCTCAACCATCCGCCCATAGGCATGGATTCGTCGACGCGGGTCAAGCGCACATGCTTAAGATCATCAGCACTCGCACCGCCCAGCACCGACGGCTCAAAACCATCGGAAGCGACCCCCAAACGCGCAGCCGGTGCGGTGGTGGAAAAGAAGAGCGACTCCGGATCGCCCGGCAACGCCACACGACTGCCGCCCTCAAAATCGATGACATAGGCGTCAAGACTCGCGTCATATTCCACGGGGCAGAAATGACAATTGAGCACCGCGCAGATTTCCGTCGACACCGCTCGCGAAGCGGCAACAGGATCATCGAGATAGGTAAACAGTTCGTCGCGCAGCAAATTGAGTGAGCGACCGAGCTCCGCCGTGCGGCGCGAACGTAAGCTCGACGCCATGCCGACCAGCTGAATAGACAGGTAATCGCAAATGACCTCGAGCACGTTAACGTCATAGGCAAGTGGCGCCTGGGGGCGTTTCCAGCCAACTTCCAACACGCCAAGGACCTGCGTGCCGTAAAACACGGGAAGACAGATCTCGCTGCGATACGGGGGCATATCCTGCACGCGCAGCAAGTGCTTGGAACGATTGTCCAAATCCATGAACATACCCGAAGCAACCCGGTCGCCCTCAAGGTCCTGCTGAATCGACAGGCGACAGGCACGCGACTCGCGAAGCACGTAGGTCGGAATGCCCGCGCCGTACGGCAAAAATTCGGGCAGATAGCTGTCCTCAAGCTCCTTAGAAACACCGCGGAGCTTAAAGCCGCCGCTCTCGGAAAAATAGATAGCCGCACCGGAGGCATCGAGCGTTCCAACGAGCTGATTCAAAACGGTATCGAGCAAGCTGGGGAGCTCATCGGAGCCCACGGTACTCATAATGACCGAAAGGGTACCCGAAAGGCGTTTATTCGCCACCCTAAGCTCCGATAGCGCACGTTTGAGCTGACGATCGTGGGAATACTGCTCTTCGATGCTGTGAAGCGCCACCAGGACACGCGGTGCACGACGTCCAAAGATACGCGGAGGCGTAACGGAACCTGCGCGAACCAAGACGGGAATAAAAGACCCGTCGCTCAGCTTGAGCATCAGCTCGCTCTCGGAGCCATCGGTCTCAAACGGCAGACGATGTTCGGTCGCGCGCTCAAAGGCAGACGAGTACAGAACGTCTTTGACATCACCGCTGATGACGTCAGCGCGTTCCTCGCACATCAGGTCGAGCAAACGGTTATTCACATGCAGAATGGTTCCGTCGAGCTCACAGATGATGACAGCATCGCTCGTGATCTCGACCAGTTGGGCAACGTCTGCCCACTCGTTGCGCTCAAGCGTTTCCATCGTGGACCTCACCGTCTATCGGTAACAAAAAAGCCTCCGAAGAGGCTTCTCAAATGCGATGGTGTCGGAGGCGGGACTTGAACCCGCATGACCAAAAAGCGGTCACTAGCACCTCAAGCTAGCGCGTCTGCCAATTCCGCCACTCCGACATGCTATGTTGTTGATTCGCGGTTCGTTTTGTTGGACCCGCGCGTTCAACGAGGAAGATAATAACCTATGATTCGAGAACTGTGCAAGCACTTTTTTCAAAAAAGTTTACGAATTTGTAGATGTGCAGGTAGACGGACCTGTTCGGGGCGGAATGAGATTGCTTTCCAACGCGTCCTCGGGCATGCGGCATTATTTTGCTCCGCGCTTCGCGCTACAAAATAATGCCGCCCCCTGCGGAATGCGTTGGAAAGCAACCTCATTCCGGCCCTAGGGGTATGTACTCCGTGCACAGTTCTCAAACATGTTCTGGGAGCTGATATAAATTTAGTGGCTCGGCTTTGCCTAGCCCTTATATAAGGAGGCCGGAGCTAAAGCTCCGGCCTCACTCAATTTCTTATTAAATTAAGTGAGCGATCAGGGAATCGCACTCTCCCTGCCGAGTTACCCCAGGGCCCGCCCTGGTGTTACTTTTCAGAACACTCCGCAGGACACAAGAAACCCCCGCCGCACGAAGTGCGCAGCGGGGGTTTCTTGCATGTCCGAGGACGTTCTGAAAAGTAACACCAGGGCGGGCCCGGACAAACAACCGACTACAGGTCGATGTGCGATTCCTTGATCGGGAACGGCTCCGCGAAGTGGCAGGCACAGCAGTGGCCCGGAGCGACTTCCTTAAACTCAGGCAGCTTCTCGGAGCAGATGCCCTGAGCGATCGGGCAGCGCGTGTGGAAACGGCAACCGGTCGGCGGATCCAGCGGTGACGGCGGATCGCCGGCGAGGATGATGCGCTTACGAGTCTTCTGGATGTCAGGATCGGGCACCGGCACAGCAGACAGCAGCGACTGCGTGTACGGATGGTGAGGCTCACTGTAGAGCGTCTTCCAGTCCGAAACCTCGACCATCTTGCCCAGGTACATAACGGCAACACGGTCGGAGATGTGCTGCACGACAGAGAGGTCGTGAGCAATGAAGAGATAAGCCGTACCGAACTTGTCCTGAAGTTCCTTAAGCAGGTTCAGGACCTGTGCTTGGATGGAAACATCCAGAGCGGAAACCGGCTCGTCGCAGATAATCAGCTTGGGCTTCAGCGCAAATGCGCGGGCAATGCCGACACGCTGGCGCTGGCCGCCCGAGAACTCGTGCGGATAGCGGTTGATGTGCTCGGGATTCAGACCGACGACGTCCAGCAGCTCGCGGACACGCTCGATACGCTCTTCCTTGGTGCCCACGCCATGAATGGTCATGGGCTCAGAGACAATCTCGCCGATGGTCATACGAGGATTCAGCGAAGCATAGGGGTCCTGGAAGATGAACTGCATCTCGCGACGCATATCCTTGATCTCGTGCTTGCTCATCTCGGCAACGTCTTTGCCCTGGAAGAACACTTTGCCTGCCGTCGGCTTGGTCAGGCGCATGATGGTGCGGCCCGTGGTGGACTTACCGCAACCAGACTCGCCGACAAGGCCAAAGGTCTCGCCCGGATAAATCTCGAACGAAATGTCATTCACAGCAGAGACGACACGCTTGGAGAAGCGCTTGGCGAACATGCCGGACTCAGCGGGAAACTCCTTAGAGAGGTGCTCGACCTTCAGCAGCGGAGTACGCTCGTTGGTATCTGCCATTACGCCTCGCCTCCCTTCTTGGAATCCTTGCGCGTACGGGACGTCTCAGGAGCGTTCTTGAGGAACTCGGGGTCACCGGAGTAGTGGCACGCAGAGTAATGACCAGACTCGGTGACAACGCGCTCGGGGCGCTGCTTGCGGCACTTATCGGTCGCATAGGGACAACGAGGCGAGAACACGCAGCCCTCGGGCAGGTTCATGAGCGAAGGCGGGTTGCCGTGAATCGGCGTAAGCGGCTTCTTCTCTTCGATGGCCTGCTCCGGGATGGAGCGGATAAGGCCCCAGGTGTAGGGGTGGCGGCTCTCGTAGAAGATTTCCTCAGCAGTACCGAACTCGACGGGACGGCCGGCGTACATAACCATGATCTTGTCGGCCATGTCGGCGACGACGCCCAGGTCATGGGTAATCATGATGATGGCGTTGCCGTTCTTCTCCTGCATTTCCTGCATGAGCTCGATAATCTGAGCCTGAATGGTAACGTCCAGAGCCGTCGTGGGCTCGTCGGCAATCAGAATATCGGGATCGCAGGCAAGAGCCATAGCAATCATGACACGCTGACGCATACCGCCCGAGAACTGGTGCGGATACTCATTGACGCGCTTCTCGGGCTCGGGGATACCCACGAGGTCCAAAAGCTCGGTAGCGCGCTTGAGTGCCTCCTGCTTGGAGTAGCCACGGTGCAGACGAAGGCCCTCGCCCACCTGCTTGCCGATCTTATAGACCGGGTTCAAGGAGGTCATAGGATCCTGGAAGATCATCGCGATATCGTTACCGCGAATGTGCTGCATCTCTTCCTCGGTCATTTCGAGGATAGAACGACCGCGATAGCGAACGTCGCCGCCCTCAATCTTTCCCGGAGGCATCGAGATGAGGCCCATGATGGTCATGGCGGTCACGGACTTACCGGAGCCGGACTCACCGACGACACCCAGGGTCTCGCCGCGATCGAGCGTGTAGGACACACCGTCGACAGCGCGAACGACGCCGTCCTCGGTATGGAAATACATCTTAAGGTCATCGACCTCGAGCAGATGCTGGCCCTCGGGAACCGGCTGGTCCTTCAGGTCCACATAGTTCTTGTTCTTCTTCATCCTTATGCGTCCTTCATCTTGACGTCGAGGGCGTCGCGCAAACCGTCACCCAGCAGGGTGAAGGCGAGCACCGTCGAGAGAATTGCCAGACCGGGCATGATCATCATCCAGGGAGCAGTCAGCAGATACTGCTGACCGTCCTGAATCATGGAGCCCCACGAAGGCGTAGGCGGAATAACGCCCATGCCGAGGAAGGACAGAGCAGACTCGGTCAGGATGGCGCCACCAATGTTCATGGTTGCGTAGACCACGATGGAGGCGACGGAGTTCGGGAAGATGTGACGCACGACGATACGAGCATCAGATGCACCCATCGCGCGCGCAGCATCAACATAGTCGTTTTCCTTGACGGTCAAGATCGCAGAGCGGAAGACGCGCGCAATCGAAGGCCAGCCGAGAATACCGATGGCGATAAAGACGTTCTGAAGACCGCGGCCGATAACGGCGATCATGGCGACAACGAACAGCACGTACGGGAACGCCAGGAAGATGTCCGCACAGCGCATGATGATCGTATCCCAGATGCCGCCGTAGAAACCGGCCAGAGCACCCATGACCAGACCGATCAGCGTGGAAATCGCGGTGGCCATAATTCCGACAGACAGCGAAACGCGCGCACCGTAGATAACGCGGACGAGAATGTCACGACCAAGGGCGTCGGTGCCAAACGGGTGCTCTGCACACGGAGCCAGCAGCGACGTCTCGGCCATGGTGGTCGAGTCGGAAGCCGTCGGAGAACCGAGCCAGGGCTTAGCCCACAGATCTGCGGTCAGGGCAACCACAACGACGATGATGATCCAACAGACACCGATAACGGCGAGTTTGTTCTTACGAAGACGCTTAAAAGCGTCGCCCCACAGCGTGCGGGACTTCGCGGGAGCAGATGCGGCCTTGGTGGCGGTAGCCTGCTCCTGAGACTGAGAATCAGTTTCCTGCATGAGACGTACCTCCCTTAGGCCTTATCCGACGGACCGCCAAGGCGGATGCGCGGGTCGAGGAATGCATAGCTAATGTCGACGAGCAGGTTGATCACCATGACGACGACAACGATGAGCGTAACGCCGCCCATAACGATGGGCCAGTCACGCATGCTAATGGCGCGATAGACCTCATAGCCGATACCGGGCCAGTTAAAGACCGTCTCGGTCAGGATGGCGCCCGAAAGCATGCCGCCAAAGTCGACACCAATATAGGTAACGACGGGGATGAGTGCATTCTTAAGCGCATGCTTGACGATGATCGCGCGATTGGAGAGACCCTTGGCCTTTGCCGTACGGATGTAATCCTGGTTCATGACGTCAAGCAGCTGCGAGCGCATAATGCGGGCGGCGTAAGCGGTCGAAACCGAAGCCAGCGTAATGGTCGGAAGCACATAGTGCATCCAATCCTGATACTGAGAGCTGGAACCGCCGGCACCCGAGATCGGCATGGAGATTGCACCGCCCGTGGCGTCCTTGAGGATGACGCCAAAGAACAGCTGCAGCAACATACCGAGCCAGAAGGCCGGGACCGCAACGAGGATCGACGTGGTGAGCGTTACCAAAATATCCCAGAAGGAATAACGCTTTACCGCCGAAATGATACCCGCACCGATACCCATGATTGCCTCGAGCACGATGGCGCACGCGGCAAGTTTGATCGTATACGGATACTTCTGGGCAAAGATATCCGTAACCGGCAGCTTGCGCTGATACGAATTGCCCAGATCGCCATGAAGCAGGCCGTTCATGTAATACAAGTAACGGTCCACGAGCGACGTTTGAACGGGATCGCCGTTCTCGTCAAGGATCGCGTTGCCGTCCTCGTCCGACTGGACCAGGTGATAGCGGACGCGAAGCTGAAGCTCCACCTCGGGGGACAGAGCCTTGTCTCCACCGATCAGCTTGATCGGATCTCCCGGCACGATATTCTGGAGGGCGAACAGAATCAGCGTAACGCCCAAAAACACCGGGATGAACTGAAGCACACGTTTAACGATGTACTTACCCATACCACTCCCCTATCTAGGGATTAACCTAAATGGGATGCCGATCGCCAGACCGGCATCCCAAAATTACCATCAGCCAGTTTACCCCAGGTTAGGGAGAACTGTATGTTTCCCATGAGGTCTACGTAAATACTTGACCCTCACGGAAGCTGCAAACTCTTAGGCGAGCTCAGCGGTACCCAGCTCGGCATGCTTCTGCGGATCGACATAGAGGTGCTTGATGCGATCGGAGCCGACGATGGTGTGCGTGTAGAACATCACCGGGATGACCGGGCAGTCGGCAGCGACCATTGCATCGGCCTCCTGCATCTTAGCGACGCGCTCCTCGTCGTCAACAATAGTACGAGCCTCGTCGACCTTGGCGTCGAACTCGGGGTTGCTGTAACCAGAGCGGTTGTCGCCACCAAGGGAGTCGGAGTGGAACAGCGGATACAGGAAGTTGTCCATGATCGGGTAGTCGGCAATCCAACCCAGACGACCGAACTGATAGTTAAAGTTCTGATACTGCTCGAGCAGGGCAGACCACTCGGGGGTATCGGAGACAGCGGTAACGCCAACCTTGGCGAGGTCGCCGATGATGGACTCCATGATCTCCTTGTGACCGCCGTCCTGGTTGTAGGAAAGGGTCACGCTAATGCCACGATCCCCGTTAGCGCCAGCGGGAGCAACCTTGTCGAGGTACTCGTTAGCCTTGTCGACATCGTAGGCGCAGAACTCCCATGCGCCCTCCTTGTAGCCATCGATGCCCGGAGGAACAATGCCGTCGGCAGGGGTACGGGTACCCTTGAAGATGGTCTTGCAGATGGCCTCACGGTTGATGGCCAGGGAGATGCCCCTACGCAGGTCGGCGTTGTTGAACGGCTCGGCCGTGGTGTTGCAGGTCAGATAGTACGTGGAAGGCTCGGCGCCGAGCAGCATGCGCTCGCCGTCACCCATGGTGTAGCCGTCCTTGGACACGCCGCGATCCTTCTTGGCGGCATCGATCTGAGCAACGGGAACGTCGCAGACATCGAGGTTACCGGCCTGGAACTCCTTGTAAGCAGTCTCCATGTCCTTGATGACCTGGAAGTGGATGCCATCGATCTTGGCCTTGTCGCCATAGTAATCGTCGAACTTCTTGAGGTTGATCTCCTGACCATCCTCCCACTTGCCGTCCATCATGAACGGGCCGTTACCGACCGGTGCAAGATAGAAGCTCTTGACATCGGACTCTGCGCACTCGGGAACCGGGGCCAGAGCCGGGTGAGAGGCGACGAAGGGGAAGTCGGCGTAAGCGGAAGACAGCTTGACGACGAGGGTCTCATCGTCGGGGCAAGTAACACCGCTGAGCTCGGTAGCGTTACCGGCAAGCAGGTCGTCATAGCCCTCGACCATAGAAAGGTGATAGGAGACCTCGGAAGGGCCGTACTCGGTAGCGATGGCCGACTTGGTGTTGACCAGACGCTCCCAACCGAGCTTGAAGGACTTGGAGGTAACGTCGTCACCGTTGTGGAACTTGGCCTTCTTGATCTTGAAGGTGAACTCGGTGGCGTCGTCGTTGGCCTCAAAGGACTCGCAAGCCAGCGGAACGATCTCGCCCTTCTCGGCGTCATAAGAGGTCAGAGCATCAAAGAGCTGGTACTCGACCTGAGTGCCCTGGTCCTCCTGGACGTTATAGGGGTCGATGCAGACCGGGTTGTTGATGTAGAAGTTCAGCGTCGAACCGGACTCAGAACCGGAAGCGTCGCCGCCCTTCTTGCCGCATGCGGCAAGAAAAGCCATGGAGCTCGCAGCAAGGGTACCGCCGACAAAGGCGCGACGACCCATAACGGGCTGGTGGAACATAGAATCAGCCATGCCATCCTCCTTATGAGATAGGACAAAGTAAGTTCGGTCGGGCAACGTCAAGACAGCCCAATCGAACCATTCAAACGCGGTCCGCCGTTTTGGCTGGTTATACAAAGCGGACCAACGTATTGCAATACAGTAGCGCATTTTATGCACGATTTGGGGCTAATTCCGGTTAACGGTCGAGATTTTCTTTAGTTGGGCGAAGTATATGAGGATATTTTGACTCTGTTACAAATATGTAAACAAAAAGGGTCCCGCACTTGCGGGACCCTTTTCAAGTATTTATGCGGCTCGTGATTAGTAGCCCACGATGCCCTGCGGGAAGAAGAACATGCACAGCACGACGCACACGGCAAACACGACAGCCATGATGACGGTCAGGCGGTCAAGGTTCTGCTCCATAACGCCCGTGGCAGAGCTGGAGTTATACAGCGAGCTGGCAATCATATCCGAAACGCCGGTACCCTTACCGGAATGCATCAGGACGAGAATCGTCAGCGCCACGGCAGAAACAGCCCAAACGACAAACAGAAGAATCTGGAACGGACCCATAGATAAGCTCCTTAATAGAACA
>CATZIX010000030.1:0-10071 GCA_958420205.1 uncultured Collinsella sp.
GGCGCCAAAACCGCAGGTGCCAAACAGGAAGACGCGCTTGCCGTGCAAGGCGGAGAGCAACGTCGCGACCGAAGGCGTGCACGCGCCCTTGTCGCACCAAAAACCGACGAGCACCGTGTCGGCCGCGCAGGCGCCCTGCGCCTCGAGCGCAACCTGATCCGCATCTGCATCGTCGCTCAACGCCGCGGCATGGACAAACTCAACACCCGCAGCCTGCAGAGCGCGCTTGATCGCGCCCGAAACCATCCTGGTATTACCGCTCTTGCTGTTGACCACCAAAGAGCATGTCATAGTCACGTTGCTCGTTTCCCCCAAAAATAAAGCCACTAATGCAATTTATTAGATGAATATCTTAGTACTAACGTGACAGATGTAAACCACCGTCTGTCGATTGATTAATTTGCCCCACGGCCGTGCTCACTGGGCAAACTGGCTGCGGTAGAGTTCGGCGTAGAAGCCGCCTGCCGCCAGCAGCTCGTCGTGCGTGCCGCGCTCGATAATCTGGCCGTCGCGCATCACCAAAATGCAGTCGGCGTTGCGGATGGTGCTCAGGCGATGCGCCACGACAAAGCTTGTGCGGCCAGCCATGAGCTCGTCGAATGCCGCCTGCACCTGCAGCTCGGTGCGCGTATCGATACTCGAAGTCGCCTCGTCCAGCAGCAAGATAGCCGGATCGGTGAGCATAACGCGCGCGATGCACAGCAGCTGCTTTTGGCCCTGGCTAAACGTGCCGCCGTCCTCGCCGATCACCGTATCGTAGCCGCCTGGCAGCTGCACGATAAACTTATGCGCATGAGCGCGCTTGGCGGCCTCGACAATCTGCTCACGCGTAGCATCGGGACAACCGTAAGCGATGTTTTCGGCCACGGTGCCCTCGAACAGCCACGTATCCTGCAGCACCATGCCAAAGGCACGGCGCAGGCTTGCGCGCGTGTAGTCACGCGAAGACCGGCCATCGACCATGATGCGGCCGGCATCGATATCGTAAAAACGCAGCAGCAGATTGATGAGCGTTGTCTTACCGCAGCCCGTGGGGCCGACCAGGGCAAAACGCATGCCGGGCTTGGCCTCGATGCAGATATCCTGCAGCAACTTGCGGTCGGGCACATAGCTAAAGTCCACGTGTTCAAAGGTCACCTCGCCACGCGGGACGGCAAGCTCCACGGCATCTGACGCATCGGGCTCCTGCTCGCGGGCGTCGAGCAGTGCAAACATGCGGCGCGCCGAGGCATACGCCGTCTGGATCTGCGTAATGACGTTGGTGACCTCGTTGAACGGCTTGGTGTACTGGTTGGCGTAGGACAGGAAAACCTGCACGCCTCCCACCGTGAGCGCCGCGGGCACGCCCGTGATCACGCCCACGCAGCCGACCACAGCGACCACGGCATAGATGATGTTGTTGATAAAGCGCGTGCCGGGGTTGGAGAGCGAACCCATAAACTGCGCGCGCTCGCCCGCGGTGTAGAGCTCGGCATTGAGGGCATCGAAGCGCTGCTGGGCGTTGGGGCCATAGGCAAAAGCGTCGACAAGCTTCTGCTCACCTACGTACTCCTCGATATGACCACCGAGCTGGCCCTGGATGCGCTGCTGGGCCGTAAAGCTTTTGTTGGAGAGCTTGGCGATGGCGCCGGCCGCAAAGATGGAGAGCGGTGTGACGAGCACCACCACGAGCGTCATGGCCAGGTTAATGGAGAGCATAAACGCGAGCGTGCCTACGATGGTGATGACGCCGGTAAAGAGCTGCGTAAAACCCTGCAGCAGGCCGTCGCCCACCTGATCGACGTCGTTGACCACGCGGCTCATAAGGTCGCCGTGGGCATGGCTGTCAATAAAGCTGAGCGGCATGCGGCTGAGCTTGTCGCTCGCCTCCACACGCATGTCGCGCACCGTCTCGTAGGACAGGCGGTTGACGCAATAGCCCTGTAGCCACTGGAAGGCCGCCGCGCCCACCACGACAATCGCGAGCTTGGTAACGAGCGGCAGTAGCGCATCGAAGTCCACCTGCCCGGTGGCGACGATGAGGTCGATGCCCTCGCCGATGAGGATGGGCGTATAGAGTTGCAAGATCACCGAGATGGCGGCGCTCACGAACGACGCCGTAAACGAGGCGCGGTGCGGGCGAACATAGCCCAGCAGGCGGCGGGTCACCGCACCCACGGGATAGCGCTCGGGGTCGCTGGGCTGGCGCGGACCGTCGCCCAGGTCGTTGAGGTTATCGTTACCGGACACGTTGGCCGTCATCGTGGCGACCGAACCGGAAGAAGTGTACGGATTCATTTAGCAGCCCTCCTTTGCGCAGACGGATGTGGGGGCGATCGGGGCGCCTGGGGCGGGCGCGGGCGCCGTACTCCCCTGCTGACCCTCGAGCTCCTCGCGGCGAAGCTGCGACTGGCAAATCTCGCGGTAGAGCTGGCAGGTCGTGTAGAGCTCATCGTGCGCGCCCAGGCCCGCGACCGAACCGTGGTCAAGTACGCAGATCATATCGGCGTCGCGCACGGTCGAAACGCGCTGGCTTACGATCACCGTAGTCAGCGGCAGCCCGCCCTCAGCAGCGCCACACACGCTGCGCTCGCGGATGGCATGGCGAAGCGCCGTATCAGTCTTAAAGTCAAGTGCCGAGGCGGAGTCGTCCATGATCAGGACCTGAGGCGAGCCCACCAGGGCGCGCGCGATGGTCAGGCGCTGGCGTTGGCCACCGCTAAAGTTCTTACCGCCCGCCTCGACCGGGGTATCGAGCCCCTGCGGCTTGTTGCGCACGAACTCGCTCGCCTGCGCCATGTCGAGCGCCGCCCAGAGATCCTCGTCGGTCGCAGCCTCGTCGCGCCAGGTCAGGTTGCTGCGGATGGTGCCGCTCACCAGCGACGCACGCTGTGGAACGGTCGCGACCACACGGCGCAGCTGGTCGAGCGGCCAGGTGCGCACGTCGGCGCCCATCACACTCACGCTGCCGGTGCTCGCATCGTACAGGCGCGGGATAAGCGAGACGAGCGTGGACTTGCCGCTACCCGTACCGCCGATAATGCCAAGCGTCTTGCCCAGCGGGAGCTCCAGGGTCACATCGTTGACGGCATTTGCCGCGCCCGCGCCAAAGGAGAAGCTCGCATGGCTCAAGCTCAGCGCGGGGACTGGAGCGACATTGCCCGGCTCGGGCAGTGCGACCGGTTCGTTGTTCTCGTCGGTGATGCTCGGCTCGCAATTGAGCACCTCATTGATGCGCGACGCGCTGGCGCTCGCCTTGGTAAAGACCACGACCAGGTTGGCGACGTACACGATGGAGGTGAGCGTCTGCGTCATGTAGTTCACAAACGCCATGACCTGGCCCTGCGTAAGCTCGCCCACGTTGACCTGGATGCCGCCCACCCATAGGATGGCGCACACGCCCAGGTTCATCACCAAGAATGTGACGGGGTTAAGGACCGACGAGAGCTTACCCACCGCAATGGCGGTATGGGCCTGGTCATCGGCGGCTTGGGCAAAGCGCTCGCGCTCGTGATCTTCGCGTACAAAGGCGCGAATCACACGGGCGCCCGAAAGCCCCTCGCGGCAAATGAGCGCGATGCGGTCGAGCTTTGCCTGCAGCTGCTTGTAGTACGGGATGCAGCGCGCCATGACAAACCAGAACACCAAGCCGATGGCGGGCGTGCAAATCAAAAAGATCACGCCGAGCTTAAGGTCGATGGCAAGGGCCGCGACCATGGAGCCCACCGCCAGGAAAGGCCAGCGGATGAGCATACGCACGCCCAGCGCCACGGCGAGCTGCACCTGGTTGACGTCGTTGGTAATGCGCGTGATGAGCGACGGCGTGCCAAAGCGATCGAGCTCAGTATAGCTCAGCTTGTTGATGTGCTGGTAGAGTGCGCCGCGAATGTCAGTGCCCATGCCCTGCGAGGTGAGCGCCGCCATCTTTTGGCAGACGAGCGTAAACGAGATGCCAATCACGGCCATGGCGGCGAGCACCATGCCGTAGTGGATAACGGCGTTCACGTCGTGCGCCCCAATGCCCTTGTCGATCATCTGGGCAATCACCAGCGGCGTAAGAAGGTCAAAGATTACTTCGATCAACTTGCACGCAGGGCCAATCACCATATACCGGCGAAACTTACCACCAAAACGCCTGAGCAGCTCAATCATGTATAGGCGCTCCCCTATCATCATCCACATTCAATTCGAACCATGATAGTACCGCCACCCCAAAAGAAGCGTAAACAACTCGTCATTTCTAACGGGATTCAGTTTTCAGGGGAGGGGTATACGCGCACACCCAGCCAGTGTCGGGTCAACTAGCATGGTATATTTACATTAGTGCTACCAAGTTAGTCGCCGACCCTTGAAATGAGGTGCCGAGATGAACGACATTCTCGCAAGAAGAGCAAGACGAGCAACTGTGGGCATCGCCCTTTCCGCGGCACTTGTCGCGGGAATCGCCCCCGTAACGGCGATCGCGGCAGAAACCAGCGCCCCCACCGGTGCAGTTGCCTTGCAGACGGAAGACGCGTCCGCCGCAAAAGAAAAAGCGTATGCAGCCATGCAGGAAGCGCTCAAAAACCTCGAGGCCGCAAAAGACGCCGCAAGTCCCGAGAAAATTGCGGAAATCGATGATGACATTGCCGCATTTCAAGAACTCTACGACATGGTGGTGGCGCAAGCCGCCAAACGGAGGGAACCCCTTCCCGCCATGCAAGCGAACGTCGATGCAGCCCAAGCCAAATACGATGAGGCCCACAACCGGACAAGCGGCCTTCAGGCAGAATTAGATAAGGCACTTGAAGCACTCGGCGGCGAGGAGCCCAGCACAGCTATTAAGGAGCATATTAAGCAGTTGCGCATGGAGATCATGACGGCAGAAAGGCGAGAAGAATCTTGTGAAGATGATCTTCACCGCTACCAACGCCGGCTCGAAAGCCAGGAAAAACAGGTTCAGTATTTCGAAAGTGAGGCGGAGAAAGCTAAAGCCCACATCGACGAGGACATAGCCAAGCAAAATGCGCTCCTTAGCGATTTGGAAAAGGCGCAAGCGGCCTATGACGACGCCTGCAAGGCATACGAAGAGGCGAAAGCCGCGGCAGACAAGGCCACCTCGCCCGAGATAACGCAACCGACCGAGACGACGCCTCCCTCCAACTCGGCGCAACCGGCCGAGGCGACACAGCCCGTTGCCTCACCTGCGACCGGCAAAAATACCCCGCCAAGCTCCACCAAGCAGGCGAACTCGAGCAGCGGCAAGCAAGCAGATACGACCGCCGGCAAGCTCGCGAACACGGGCGACACAGCGCCGAGCGCAATCGCACTCGCAGCAGTCGCCGCCGCAGGCCTCGGAATAACCGCCACAGCCACACGCCGCATCAAGAACTCAAAATAGCCGCCTGAGCATGTTACCTTCGCCAATCCACAAGCCCAGAGACAAAAAGAGGCCCGTTTCCCCACCTAGGGAAACGGGCCTCTTTAACTGCAAAAATTCAAGCAACAGCACCGCCGCCGCTTGAACCACGTAGCCATCAATGCCCAGACAAAACCAGCAAGCCGCATTCCGCAAGGGATAGATTAAATTAGATAAACGCGCCTTTACGGGTGATTTTTGGACGACGGGGCCCGGCCGGTGACGAGGTATTTGGTAGTCGAGCGATCCCGCAGGCAAAGCCGAGGACCAGCGAGACACCAAACACTTCGCCGCCTCCTGGACCGCGTAGCCATCGATGTTTTGGCAAAGCCAGCGAGCGCCACCCAGAGCGAACAAGTTGGCATGAAAAAGGCAAGGCATAGACCTTCTGGTCATGCCTTGCCTTTTGAATGACAAATTGTCGCTCTGGGTGGCGCGCAGCGTCGAGCATTGCGCGGTTTGGTAAAACCGCGCAAAAAGAAAGCCCGTGCGCTCGATGGATTCGGATGCCCGACAGAGGCTCCTTATGGCTGCTTCCTTCCGGACCTGACCAGATTCGGAACATGTCGTCATCCGAACCCATCGAACGCGCTAGGCGCTCGGTATATCTTACCCGCTCCCGCCCACCAGAGCAAGGTAGCTAATTTGGGACGGGGCTTTTTTGACTACTTTTTGACTGGTGGGGCATCAGGGTGGCGAGCGTAGTCAAGGAAGCCCCGTCCTAAATAGACTGATCTGGTGCTGTGCCACGAAAAGGGCCTATCTACTACGTTTTGGTCACAGGGGTCGACCATAGCCGACTTTTTCGAAAATCGGCAAGCTTTCTACCTGCGGTTTTGTTTTTGCAAATTCCGGGATGGTCGAGGGTGCCCGGTTTAACGTAGTAGATGGCCGCATTTCGTGGCAAACGGTCCGACCCAAGACCCAAGGCAGCCAACCTCGAATGGCCATTCTCGAAGTTGCGGTGGAATACGGACTGAATTGGCCCCTTAAAAGCAAAAACACTCCGTAATCCCCCGCAACTTATAGGGAGATAGGCCTTAGAGGCGAGCGAGGTCGTAGGATTGGGCGGCTGCCTCGCCGGCACAGATGAGGTTGGTTGTGGCTTCTTGCGGATCGAGTGCCTGGTCGAGGGGCATGGGCTTGCGGCAGATCGGCAAAACCAAGTCAATACCCTGCCCATATACCGCGTCCAGGTTGACGGCGCGACCGCCCACGACGGCGACCACCGGCTTGCCATATCGCTTGGCGCGGCGAGCCACACCCACCGGTGCCTTACCGGCGGCGGACTGCTCGTCCATATTGCCCTCGCCCGTTATGACCAGGTCGACATCACGCATGCGTTCGTCAAACCCAATCAGATCGAGCACCGTCTCCACGCCCGAGCGTAGCTCCACACCGAGCGCCAGTAACGCCGCGCCCAAGCCACCGGCAGCGCCCGCGCCGGGCACGCCGAGCACCGAGCCAAACGTCCGTGTGCCCTCGGGTGTGCGCAACAACCCCTGGGCTCGAGCTCCGGCAATCGCAGCGTCGAGCAAGCGGCCGTAGCCGACCATCCAGCTGTCGTACTTGCCCAGCGCCTCGGCATCATCCGTCGGCAGGCCCTTCTGCCCGCCAAACACCGCCAGTGCGCCTCGACGCCCCACGAGCGGATTCTCGACATCCGAAAGCACAACGATACGAGAGCCACCCAAAGCCTGCAGCGCTGGCGCCAAATCAACGCTCGCCACCTGCTCAAGGCCGGCAAGACCGGGGGCGACATCGCAGCCCCGACCATCGACCACGCGCGCGCTCAGCGCCTGCAGCATGCCGGCGCCACCGTCGTTGGTGGCACTGCCGCCCAGACCAATATAGAGTGTCCTTGCGCCCGTGCGAACTGCGCGAAGCATAAGCTCGCCCACGCCATAGGTTGTAGCAGCCTGCGCCGACGACTCCGTGCAAGGCGAATACCCAATGCCGGCCGCCTCGGCCATCTCGATGACCGCGGACTCGCGCTCGACATCAACCAGCATCCGGGCAGACACGAGGTCGCCCAAGGGGCCTGCAACCTCGCAGGTCACAAGCTCGCCACCACGTGCGACGATGGCGTCGAGCGTTCCCTCGCCACCATCTGCCAGCGGCAATGCGCGCAGCTCGGCATCGGGCCAAACGCGGCGCACGCCTTCGGCAACCGCCGCCTCCGCCTGCGCGCTCGAAACGCTGCCCTTAAAGGAGTCGATCGCCAACAGCACACGGCGGGGTCGGCGGCACGCAGGACCAAAGTCAACCGCCGTGCCAGCATCCTCACCGGCACCTGCAAGCGCTGCGGCGTGAGCGGCGTGTGCTTCAAGATCGGCCCCACAACCGCAATCAGCGCCGCCCGCTCTGCGCAGACCGCCAAAATAGCTACTCAGCAGCTCGCGGCATTCATCCGCCAGGACCCCAGCCGTCACGTTAAACCGATGATTCAGGCGCGAGTCGGCATTCAAATCGTATAGGGATCCCAACGCGCCCGCCTTGGCATCGCTCGCCCCATACACGCAGCGCCCCACGCGCGCGTTAACCATAAGCCCCGCGCACATGCAGCAGGGCTCGAGCGTCACGTAGACCGTGCAATCGGAAAGGCGCCAGCGGCCAAGCGCCTGGGCAGCAGCGCACACGGCCGCGAACTCTGCATGAGCCGAAGGATCCTGATCGAGCTCGCGACGATTATGCGCCCGCGCGACAATCTCGCCTGCGCGCACCACTACGGCTCCGATGGGTACCTCGCCCACTGCCGCGGCGGCTCGCGCCTCGGCCAGCGCCTCGAGCATGAACTTCTCGTCGATTTCGGTGATCGTCATCGTTCGCCTTCCCTGTTGCAAATTCAAAACGATGCTATCATTACGACTCACGGAGAGATGGCAGAGCGGTTGAATGCGGCGGTCTTGAAAACCGTTGAGCGCGAGAGCGTTCCGGGGGTTCGAATCCCCCTCTCTCCGCCACTTCTAGTGATGCACCGGCGTCATGGTCCGCTCAAACAGTGCATCGACCACGTCGGCTATCTCAGGTCGACGCTCAAGATCGTGGCCCGATTCCCACCATATCGTGAAAAGTCGAATAATACCGCCGGCGACAAACTCAGACGTCGTCTCGAGTGACACGGGGGCCAGGGCATCCTCGGCAAGCACGTTCATCACACGCTCGCGGATGGAGCGGGCAATGCGGTCGCAAATAACATTGGTCAACATGCCCGACATACTGCTTGCCAAAATGTTATCCATGAGCTGCTCGTGCGCCAGAATCAAATCCATGGCATCGTCCAAAATCGCGTGTCGAAGCGCGCGCACGTCCTCGGCAGACACTGCGCCGGCCTCATCGGGCTGTTTTTGCGGCAAGCCCGACATGAGCTCATCGATATAAAAGGCAAAGTAATCGTTCTTGTCGCGAAAGTGCTTGTAGAACGTCGTGCGGCGAATCATGGCACGGTCGCACAGCATGGCAACCGTCAGGTCCTCAAAACGATGCTCTTCCAAAAGCTCGGTAAAGGCATCGAACAGGGCACGATAGGTTTTCTTAATGCGAAGGTCCACTGTTATCGCCATCCTCAGGGCAAAGACAACACTCGTCAATCTGTCGCATATCTTACACCTGTACCTCGCGCGCTTTGCCCCGGTGCCGGCCCCGCCGAAAACACAACGCTTACCGGAAAGTTCGGCACGGCAAAACGTTGCGGGTATACTAGTAGCGTTATACCAACGGCAGCTGGCGCATGCCGCCGCGGCCATTCGAAACGGAGACATCATGCTTCCCGTCATCATCGGCATCGTTGTTGTCATTGTGATTGCCTGCGCCATCGCCGGCATCTACAACAACATGGTCACCAAGCGTAACCGCATCGATAACGCCTGGCAGAACATCGATACGCAGTTGCAGCGCCGCAACGACCTGATCCCCAACCTAGTCGAGACCGTCAAGGGCTACGCCAAGCACGAGCAGGAGACGCTCTCCGCCGTGATCAGCGCGCGTAACACCGCCGTCAAGGCCACCACGCCCGAGGCCAAGATGGAAGCCGACAACGTGCTAACCGGTGCGCTGCGCCAGCTCTTCGCCGTAGCCGAGGCCTATCCCGATCTTAAGGCAAACACCAACTTTACGCAGCTGCAGGCATCGCTCGAGGACACCGAGAACAAGATTAGCTATGCACGCCAGAGCTACAACGATTGCGTGCTCAGCTACAACAACGCCATTCAGACGTTCCCGGCTGTCATCTTTGCCGGCATCTTCCAGTTTAAGGAGCGCCAGGGCTTCGAGGCCGCCGAAGCAGCCCGCCAGGCCCCGACCGTCAAGTTCTAGTAGTTTGGCAGTGCATCCTTAATCGACCAAATGCATAAACCGCCCCGTCGAATGCATACTTCGACGGGGCGGTTTCCTTTTTCGCGAAGGTCCCCCTCTAAGCGCCGTGCATTTTTAGGAGTATTCAACACAGCCAAGGGCTTCGGGCGCCACGATAAATGCCAAAGAGCGCGAATATCCCTGCAAATCAAACGCTGCCAGCCCATAACCCCGCCCATCATTCGTAGAAAACATCGAGAAATCCCGATTTTTTGCCCGAGGTCGGTATGCAGGGGCCTTCGATTGCAGAATACTCGCAAAAATGCATGTCGCCACCGCCCCCACATGGCGCGAAGCAAAACAAAAGGGCGACCTTCCTTTCCGGCGCACTCCGCAGGACG
>CATZIX010000031.1:0-9629 GCA_958420205.1 uncultured Collinsella sp.
TTCTTGGACGGGGCCTTTTTCTCTGCCGGAGCGGCGGGGGAGACCGGGGTCTCCTCGGCAGGCTCGGGCTCGGGCTTGGCCTTTACCTCGGTCTTGGCCTCCGCCTTGGGAGCAGCAGCCTTGGTCGTGGTCTTCTTGGCTGTCGTCGTGGCGCGCTTGCGCGTGGTAGTCTTGGCGGCGGGCTTTGCCTCGACAGCTGTCTCGGCCTTGGGCTCGGCGTGCGTCTCCTCGACTTTGACGGCCGGCTTTGCGGCGGCCTTCGGGGTCGTCTTCGCGGCAGCCTTCGTGGTCGTCGACTTCGTAGCCGTGGTCTTCTTGGCGGTCGTGGTCTTGGACGCAGCCGTCTTCTTGGCAGCGGTCTTGGCCGGAGCCTTTGCCGCGGTCTTAGTCTCGGCGGCGGCCTCGGCCTTTACCTCGGGAGCGACCTCGGCCTCGGTGGCCTTCTTGGCAGCCGCGGTCGTGCGCTTGCGCGTGGTCGTTGCCTTGGCAGCGGTGGTCTTGCTCGCAGCGGCCTTCGTGGCCGTAGCCTTCTTAGCCGTTGCCTTGCGGGCCGTCGTCTTCTTGGCGGCCGGCTTCGCCGCGGGCTTTACCTTGCCATCGTCAGCCGGCTTCTCCTCGGCCTTGGGCGCCTCGGCGGCAGCGGGCTCCTTAACGGGCGCCACAGCCGCAGTCTCAACCACAGCCACCGGGCGCTCAATCTCCGGGTGCATAAAGAAGTACAGGTCTAGATACTTATCGGCTGAGCGCGTCCAGCTAAAGTCCTGGCTCATGGCCTGCGTGACCAGTTGGTTCCACGCCTCGCGGTTATCCCAGAAGAGGCGTGCCGCACGGAACACCGCGTCGCCCATCTCGTCGCCGTTAAAGTTGGTAAACGAGAAGCCCGTGCCCTCGCCGGTAAACTCGTTGTACGGGATCACGGTGTCCTTCAGGCCGCCGGTCTCGCGCACGATGGGCAGGGTACCGTAGCGCATGGCGATGATCTGCGACAGGCCGCAGGGCTCAAACTTCGAAGGCATCAGGAACATGTCGGCGGCAGCATACATGCGCTGTGACAGCGCCGGATCGAACTCGATGCGTGCGGCCATGGTGCCGGGGTACTTGTCCTGGAAGTAGCGCAGGCCGTCCTCGTAGTCGCGGTCGCCGGTGCCCAGCACCGCCACCTGCACGCCGCCGGCCAAGATGCGGTCGAGTGCGTACATGACCAGGTCCAAGCCTTTCTGGCGCGTCAGACGCGTGACCATTACCATAAGCGGGCGGTCGTCGCGAACCTCGAGCCCCAGCTCTTCCTGCAGCTTGGCCTTGCACACGGCCTTGCCGGAACGGTCCTCGACGGTGTAGTTGGCGGCAATGCGCTTGTCGGTCGCCGGGTCAAAGCCCGCGACGTCGATGCCATTCAAAATGCCCTGCAGCGCGTATGAACGCTCGCGCAGCACGCCGTCCAGGCCCTCGCCAAATTCGGGTGTCTGGATCTCGTTGGCATAGGTAGGGCTCACCGTAGTGATGGCGTCGGCATAGCGCAGGGCGCCCAGCATGTAGTTAATGCTGCAGGCGTCGCAACGCAGCTGCGAGGCGGCCGCCGGAATATGCGCCACACCCAGGATGTCCTCCATTACGGTGTCGCTAAACTGGCCCTGGAACGCCACGTTGTGGATCGAGAACACGGTCTTGACGCGGTCGTACAGCGGCAGGCCCTGGTAGAACTCGCGTAAAAACACGGGTGCCAGCGCCGTCTGCCAGTCGTTGCAGTGCAGGATGTCGCACTCAAAGCCGGCCGGCAGGTGCTGCAGGCTCTCGGTGATGGCCTTGGAGAAGAACGCAAAACGCTCGCCGTCGTCAAAGAAGCCGTACGGATAGTCGCGCGCAAAGTAGCGCTCGTTGTCGATGAACATATAGGTGACGCCGTCGTGCTCGAACTTCTCGAGTCCGCAGTACTCATTGCGCCAGCCCAGGCTCACGTAAAAGTCGGAGAAGTGCTCCATCTGCGCCTTGTACTCGTCCTTGATGGTGGCGTACTTGGGCACCATCACGATGACTTCGGCGCCGGCGCGCACAAGCGCCGCAGGCAGCGAGCCCGCCACGTCGCCCAGGCCACCGGTCTTAACAAACGGTGCGCACTCGGCCGAGGCAAACACGATCTGCATCTTTTTGCTGGAATCTGCCATATTGTCTCCCATGTTGCAATTCGAGAATAGCCGCCTGGCGCTAACCGGGCGGCTATTCTACCTGTTACGAGCGATGTTGCGGTGCCAACGTTAACGTACGATGGTGGTGTCGGAAGTTAACGGAGCCTTACCCAGCACCAGGATGTTCTCGGGCGTGCCGCGAAGCTCGGTGTTGGTGGGAACCACGTTGTTCTTGTCCAGAATGGCGTTCTCGACGCGTGCGCCGCTCTTGATGATGCAGCTCTGGTTGATGATCGAGTTAGTCACCGAAGCGCCTTCCTCGACCACGACGCCGCGCGACAGGATCGAGTTGCGCACGGTGCCCTTGATGATGCAGCCGGCCGAGATAATCGAGTTGCACGCGTGGCTGCCGGTCGCATAGCGCGAAGGCGGCACGTCGTGAGCCTTGGTCAGGATCGGGCGCTCGGGATCGAAGAGATGGTCGGCCACGGTCTGGTCGAGCAGGTCCATGCTGCGGCGATACAGCGACTTCTCGCTAAACACGCCCACGACCTCGCCCTTGTACTCGTAGCTGCAAACGTCGATGTTGCCAAAGTCGCCCTGGAGTGCCTCGAGCAGGTCCAGATAGTCGGCGGCCTGGTAGTGGTCGATAATCTCGAGCAGCGTCTCGCGGTTGACGATGCAGCAGTCCATAGAGGCGTTGTCGCCATACACGACGCCGGCGCTCACGCCCGTCAGGCGGCCGTTCTCGTTGATCTGCAGCTTGGTCTCGTCATCGACGTTGCGGGTGGCCTTGCAATACACCACGGTCATCTGGGCACCGGAGTTCTCGTGCGCGTCGATGATGGTGTTGAGGTCCATGTTAAAGATGATGTTGGTGCCCATCATCACAACGTAGGGCTTGTCCGAGCGCTGGAACAGCGTCTTGTTGGAGATGATGTCGCGCAGCAGGAAGCGCATGCCGCCCTTGGTGGTGCCATACGCGTTGCCGGGCACCATGAACAGGCCGCCCTTCTTGCGGTCCAGGCCCCAGTCCTTGCCCGAGCCCACGTGGTCGATCAGCGACCGGTAGTTGCCCGGCATGACGACGCCGACGGTCTTAATGCCGGCATTCATCATGTTGGACAGCGGGAAGTCGATCAGGCGGTAGCGGCCCAAAAATGGAACGGACGCGATGGGGCGGTCCTTGAGCAGCACGCTGCCGTAGGTCGAAGAGTAGTTAGCGGTGATATAACCGATGGCCTTGCGATTGATCATCGGATCATTCCCCCTTCCCGATAACGACGTCATTTCCAACGACGGCCGTATCCTTGGTGGTATCGACAGAGCCGAGCTTCACGCCCTCTTCGACCGTGGAGTTCTCGCCCAAAATTGCACGGCAGATGTGCGCGCCGCTCTTAACGTGCGCACCCGGCAGCAGCACGGAGTCCTCGACCACGGCGCGCTCCTCGATAATGACATCGGTCGAAAGGATTGAGTGGCGAGCGGTGCCGTAGATCTTGCAGCCGTTGGAGACCAGGCAGTCGTCCAGGCGGCCGTCCGGGCCAATGTAGTGCGGCGGACGCGTGGTGATGTTGGACATGATGGGGAAGTTCTTGTCAAACAGATCGAACTCGGGGTTGTTGCCCAGCAGGTCCATCGAGGTCTCGTGGAAGCTGGCGATGGTGCCAACGTCCTTCCAAAAGCCGTGGAACTCGTAGCTGTACAGGCGCTTGCCCTCGCCGAGCAGCTTGGGGATGATATCCTTGCCAAAGTCGTGGCTCGAGCGCTGGTCCAGAGCGTCCTCCTCGAGCGCCTCGATCAGCACGTCGGCCGAGAAGATGTAGATGCCCATGGACGCGAGATTCGAATCGGGTTTATCGGGCTTCTCGGTGAACTTGGTGATGCGGCCGTCCTCGGGGTCGGTGGTCAGGATGCCAAAGCGGCTGGCCTCCTCCCACGGCACGGGCATAACGCTCACCGTGAGGTCGGCGTTGTTCTCAATGTGCGTCTTGAGCATCTTGCGGTAGTCCATGCGATACAGGTGATCGCCCGAAAGAATCAGGACGTACTTGGGGTCGTTGGCCTTGATGTAGTCGAGGTTCTGCGTAATGGCGTCGGCCGTGCCCGCATACCAGGCGCCGCCGGTCTGCGTCTCGTACGGCGGCAGGATCGACACGCCGCCGTCGCGGCTGTCCAGATCCCAAGCCTCGCCGGAGCCCACGTAGGCATGCAGCAGGTAGGGGCGATACTGCGTTAGAACGCCCACCGTGTCGATGCCCGAGTTGGAGCAGTTGGACAGCGAAAAGTCGATAATGCGGAACTTGCCACCAAAGCTAACCGCCGGCTTAGCGATCTTTTGGGTGAGTGCCCCCAATCGGCTGCCCTGTCCTCCTGCGAGGAGCATCGCGATGCATTCTTTCTTACTCATCGATTTCTCCTTCTGTCATCGATGTTCCTAAACCCATTAGCGACGGGCGCGGCGCTCGGTCGCGCCCGTCGAGTAATGCCGTGCTGGCATAGGGGAGCTCGCGCGCCTTTACGCGTGCCAGATCTCGTCGCGGTACTCGCGAATGGTGCGGTCGCTCGAGAACCAGCCGCTCGAGGCGGTGTTGAGCAGGGCCTTGCGGTTCCAGGTCTCCTGGTCGCCGTAGCTGCCGGTGAGCTTCTCCCACGCATCCACGTAGCTGCGGAAGTCTGCCATGACCAGGTCGGGGTCGTTGTTGTTCATGAGCTCGTTGTAGATGCTCTCGAAGTTGCCCGAAAGACCGGCAAACGTGTTGTCCTTGAGCTCGTCCATCACGCGGCCCAGACACTCGCGGTCGCCGTTGAGGGTATCCCACGCAAAGTAGCTGTTCGATGCCCAGAGCTGCTCGACCTCGGGGGCGGTCAGGCCAAAGATGGCCTCGTTCTCGCGGCCGGCCAGGTCGGCGATCTCGATGTTGGCGCCGTCGAGGGTGCCCAGCGTAATGGCGCCGTTCATCATGAGCTTCATGTTGGACGTGCCCGAGGCCTCCTTACCGGCCGTGGAGATCTGCTCTGAGATCTCGGCGGCGGGGTAGATGAGCTGGGCGTTGCTCACGCGGAAGTTGGGGATAAAGCAGACCTTCATGACCTCGTTGACGCGCGGGTCGTTGTTGATGACATCGGCCACGGAGTTAATGAGGCGGATGGTCTCCTTGGCAAAGGTGTAACTCGAGGCAGCCTTGCCGCTAAAGATGAAGGTCGTCGGCGTTACGTGGAAGTTGGGATCGGCGATGCGACGGTTGTAGATGTCCATCACCTTCATGATGTTCATGAGCTGGCGCTTGTAGGCGTGGAAGCGCTTTACCTGAACATCGAAGACGGTGTTGGGGTCAATGACCAGACCAGTCTCGGCCTTAACGTAGGCGGCAAGGCGCTCCTTGTTGGCGCGCTTGGAGGCACCCACGGCCTTCAGGAACTCGGTATCGTTCTGGAACTCTTTGAGTTTCTCCAGCTCAAAGGCGTTCTTCAGCCAGCCGTCGCCAATAGCCTCGGTCACGAGCTTGGCGTAGGTGGGGTTGGCCTCGGCAAAGAAGCGACGGTGCGAGATGCCGTTGGTCTTGTTGTTGAACTTCTCGGGCGTCAGGGCATAGAAGTCCTTGAGCACGATGTTCTTGATGATGTCGGAGTGGATCTTGGCCACGCCGTTGACGCTGTGGCTGCAGATCACGGACAGGTTGGCCATGCGAATCTCGCCGTCCCACAGGATGGCGGTCTGACGCAGACGCTCCTGCCAGCCCTCCTGCGTGGTGTCGAACGACTCGTGCCAACGACGGCTGATCTCGTCGATGATCTGGTACACGCGGGGGAGGAGCTTGGAGAACATGCCGATGGGCCACTTCTCCAGGGCCTCGGGCAGGATGGTGTGGTTGGTGTAGCTCACGACCTGCGTCACGATGTTCCAGGCGTCGTCCCACTCGAGCTTCTTCTCGTCGATGAGGATGCGCATGAGCTCGGGTCCGCACATGGCGGGGTGCGTGTCGTTGGTGTGGATGGCCACAAACTGCGGCAGCAGCCCCCAGTTCTCGCCGTGCTCCTTCTCAAAGGTGTCGAGCAGGCTGTAGATGCCGGCCGAGACAAACAGGTACTCCTGCTTCAGGCGCAGCAGGCGGCCGTGCTCGCCGGCGTCGTTGGGGTAGAGGATGGCGCTGATGGCCTCGGCCTCGGCGCGTTCGGCGTCGGCCAGGGCATAGTCGCCGCGGTTGAAGGCCTCAAGGTCAAAGTGCTCCTCGACCGGCTCGGCAGCCCAGACGCGCAGCTTGTTGACAGTCTCGCCGGCATAGCCCACGACGGGGATGTCATAAGGGACGGCCAGGATGTCCTGCGTGTCCACCGTGCGGTAGAACGTGCGACCGTTCTCCTCAAAGCCCTCAACATGGCCACCAAACTTAATGGTCACGGCCTTGTCCTGACGACGGACCTCCCAGGGATAGCCGTGGGTGAGCCACTCGTCGGTGGCCTCGACCTGGCTGCCGTTGACGATTTCCTGCTTAAACAGGCCGTAGCGGTAGCGCATGCCGTTGCCGTAGCCGGCAATGCCCTCGGCTGCCATGGAATCCAGGAAGCATGCGGCCAGACGACCCAGGCCGCCGTTGCCCAGTGCCGGATCGGGCTCCTGGTTCTCGATGACGGACAGGTCAAAGCCCATGTCGTCGAGCGCCTCGGCGACCATGTCGCGCACGCCAAAATTGAGCAGGTAGTTGTCGAGCAGGCGGCCGATCAAAAACTCGATCGAGAAGTAGTACACGCGCTTCTTGCCCTCGGCGGCCACGCGGGCGTCGCTGGTGGTTGCAACGGTGCGTGCCTTCTCGGCCACGAGCTTTGCCAGGGCGTTAAAGCGGTCCAGGTCGCTGGCGGCCTCGACGCTCTTGCCACTAATGCTCATGACGGCTTCGCGATAGAGCTCGGTAAACTCCTGCTTGTTGTCGAAGATCTTATTCATACGTTCCTTTCCCCCGGGGATGTTTCTCCCGGAACGGTTATGACATGTATCCTACGCCCCCGCGGGGCGGGTAATTACAGTGGTAACGCCTTTGTTACGCTTTCTTGGCAGGAGCCTTAACAGCAGCTGCCTTGGCCTTGGGAGCAGCCTTTTTGGTGACTGCCTTTTTGGCTGTGGTCTTGGAAGCGGACTTGGTAGCCTTCGCCTTTGCCGGAGCCTTCTTAGCGGCCGCGGGCTTGGGCTTCACCGAGGACGTGCGCTTGCGCGTCGCCTTCTTGGGCTTCTCAACCACCGGCGGCTTGTAGCTGCTGGGACCGCGGCGCTTAAGCACCACGCCTGCCAGGCCGGGCACCTTAATTTCGATGGAGTCCATCTGCCCGTTCCAGGGATAGGGCTCGCTCGAGCAGGTGTAGGGCTCCTCGCCGGCGTATCCGCTGCCACCAAACTCGGGACGGTCGGAATCGAAGATGACCTCCCAGTCGCCCTCGCGCGGCACGCCCACGCGGAAGCTCTCGTAGCTCGCCGGATCAAAGTTGATCAGGATCACCAGGTCGTCGTCGATGTCTTCGCCCTGACGCACAAAGCTCACGATGGACTGCTTGGAGTTGTCCGCATCGATCCAGGTAAAGCCGTCGTCGGTGTAGCTGCGCTCGTACAGGGCGGGCTCGGCGGTGTATAGGTGATTGAGCGCCTTGATAAACGCCTGATGATGCCTGTGGGTCTCATATTCCTCGGTCAGGAACCACTGGATGGACTCGTAGTAGCGCCATTCAATAAACTGGCCGATCTCGTTGCCCATAAAGTTGAGCTTGGCACCGGGGTGCGTCATCTGGTAGAAGGCCAGCGTGCGCAGGCCGGCAAACTGGCGCCACCAGTCGCCCGGCATGCGGCCGATGAGCGAGCACTTGCCGTGCACGACCTCGTCGTGGCTCAGCGGGCAAATGAAGTTCTCGGTAAAGGCGTACATGATGGAGAACGTGAGCAGCCCGTGGTTGCCGGGGCGCCACGGAAAATCTGTCTGCATGTAGTGCAGGGTGTCGTTCATCCAGCCCATGTCCCACTTGTAGTGGAAACCCAGGCCGCCGTCCTGCGGCGGGTAGGTCACGAGCGGCCACGCGGTGGACTCCTCGGCCATCATCATCACGTCGGGATAGTGCGCCTCTACAGCGCAGTTGACCTGACGGATAAATGCGCTGGCGTCCAGGTCCTCCTCGGTACCGTACTTGTTGAACTTCTTTTGGCCCGGATCGTCGATGCCAAAGTTGAGGTACAGCATGCTGGACACGCCGTCCATGCGAATGCCGTCCACGTGGAAGTTCTCGAGCCAGTACAGCACATTGGAGACCAGGAAGGAGCGGACCTCGCCGCGGGCGAAGTCGAACTTGTGCGTGCCCCAGTTGGGGTGAATCTCGTGCTCAAACAGCATGTGGCCGTTAAAGGTGGCAAGGCCGTGGGAGTCGGCGCAAAAACCGCCGGGAACCCAGTCCATGATCACGCCGATGCCCGCCTCGTGGCACGCATCGATAAAGTGCATGAGCTGCTGCGGGTTGCCGTAGCGCGACGTGGCGGCGTAGTAGCCGGTCGTCTGGTAGCCCCAGGAGCCATCGAAGGGATGCTCCATAAGCGGCATGACCTCAATGTGCGTATAGCCCATGTCGCGCACGTAGTCCACGAGCTCCACCGACAGGTCGTCGTAGGTGTAGAACTCGCCGCGCTGCGCGGGGAAGGGGTCCATGGGGCCGGGGTAGTTGCCGTACTCGTCGGGCTCGCCCTGCGGCGCGTCGCCGTGACGTTTCCACGAGCCAATATGCACCTCGTAGATGTTAAGGGGCTGCGACATGTGGTTGTGGCTGGCGCGGCGCTTGAGCCACGCGGCGTCGTTCCACTTGTAGCCATCGAGGGTCCACAGCACACTCGCCGTACCCGGAGGGCACTCGGCCTTAAAGGCGTACGGATCGGCCTTGTAGAGCTTTTCGCCCTCGTTGGTCTCGATAAGGTACTTATAGAGCTGGCCCTGCTCGGCACCAGGAATAAAGCCTTCCCAAATAGCGCTCGTATGCATGGGCACCAGCGGGTTGGCTTGCTCGTCCCAGTCGTTAAATTCGCCAATGACGTGGACGCTCTTTACATCGGGCGCCCAAACGCAAAAACGCCAGCCGCGTGTACGGTTCTGCGTGTCGGGGTGAGCGCCCATCTTTTCCCAGCTACGCTCCCACGTGCCGATGCCAAATAGGTAGACATCGTCCTTGGTGAGCTCCGGTGCATGCGGGGCGGCTTTACGGGTAACGGGCTTTTTGGTTGCTGGCTTTAGCTTTGTATCGCTCACGTTTGATCCCATCATGACGCGGCAGCGTGTTGCCTTGGTGACTAGATGCGAAAGGTCCAAGGCTGCACGAATCGAAGGGACGGCGATAGTTCTATGATTCGTTCCACCTCGCGTGCTCGGTGGAACTTTCGGCAGAAACTACGATAACACCTGTACGTTAGTTTTATGGACGAAAGCGGATTTGCGGGGGCGTTTAATCGGTAAGCGACATGTTTATACCACTGGCAGAATTGCC
>CATZIX010000032.1:0-8738 GCA_958420205.1 uncultured Collinsella sp.
CTGGTGATCTCCGCCTTGAGAGGGCGGCGTCCTAAACCGCTAGACGAACGGGCCACATGACATCTGCACTGCTGTGCTGCGAGGAAATATATTACGGGACAAAAAACGTCAGCGCAAGAAGAAATTCCAAATTGCCGAAAAATTGTCGGCAGGTTATGGAATACGCAGGTAAACTTGGTAGCTAATTCAAGTTGAGATGAACCAAAAGAGCTTCGCGCTCGTTGGGAATATCGTCTTCGATCACGGCGTCGAGGGCGGAGTTGAGAAGCTGACCCAGTTCCGGCCCGGGCTTGACTCCGGCACGGATCAGGTCGCCGCCGTTGATGGCGAGCATCTTGAGCGTATAGGGCTCCCCTGCCTTCAGCAGCTCGTGCGCCAGCGCGCGCATCTCCTCAATCGTCTCAACATAATAGAAGCACGACGGGGCCTTGCCAAGTGTGTCGGCACGCTTAAGGTCCATGAGCTCGTCAATCAGGCGGGCCGTGTCGACGCCCTCACCCGAAAGCGCGCGCATCATATTGAGCAGGCAGGAGCGCTCGGGGCGCAGCGGCTTGTCATGGTATTTGATGAGCAGGCACACGTCGCGCACCAAGTCGTGCGAGAGGGCCAGGCGATCCATAATGACGCGCGCCTTCTTGGCGCCGAGCTCGGGATGACCGTAGAAGTGTCCGCTGCCGGCGTGATCGACCGTGAAGCACTCGGGCTTGGAGACATCGTGCAAAAACGCCGCCCACATAAGGCTCGACGAGGGCGCGACGCCGTCACACAGCGCGAGCCCCCCCGCCACCGTCAGCACACGGGCGATATGCACGTAGACGTTAAACGCATGATAGACACTGCGCTGATCAAACCCGCGACCCGCTGCCAACTCGGGCACGGCGGCGCAGATGAGCTCGGGATAGCGGAGCATCGCGTCTCCCCCATGACCGGTCGAAAGAATGCCCTCGAGCTCAATACCCACACGCTCACGCGCCACGGCATCGAGCAGCGGCGCGCACTCGGCAAGCGCACGCTTGGTCTCGGGCTCAATCATAAAGTCCAGACGGCAGGCAAAGCGCACCGCACGCAGCATGCGCAGGGCGTCCTCGTTAAAGCGACGCTTGGGATCGCCGACAGCGCGAATCAGCTTGCGCTCCAAGTCACCCTGGCCGTCGTAGCGGTCGACAAGCCCGCGCTCGGGATGCCAGGCCATGGCATTGACGGTAAAGTCGCGGCGCGCCAGATCGTCCTCGAGCGAGGCGGCACGCTCCACACTCTGGGGATGGCGACCATCGGTGTAAAAGCCATCCAGACGGTACGTGGTGACCTCGATACGCTCGCCATCGGAAATAGCCGTGATTCCGCCAAATTTAATGCCCGACTCCACAACCGCGATGCCGGCGGCCTCGAGCGCCGCTTTGGACTCCTGCCACAGGCCGCTACAGCACATATCAACATCGTGGCTGGGGTACCCCATCAGGGCGTCGCGCACCCAACCGCCCACGTACCAAGCCTCAAGACCAGCCGCCTCAAGCGCGCGCAGGACGCGCAGGGACGCATCGGACGGTTGAGTACCGTTGAGCGAAACATTGCACATGCCTATGGCCTCCTGCGACTATCAAATTGGCTATCGATTGCGTCTGCAAGAAGTCTAGCAAGAAACAGCCTCCACTGCACACGCAAGTCCGATAAACAAAAACGCATCCGTCCTAGTCTAAGACGGATGCGAAATAATCAAACTATTCAGACAAGGTGCCGGAACTAGCAGACCTGGCGAACCTCGATGTGCTTCTTATATTCGTCCACCTTGGCAAAATCACCCAGACCGGGGCACTCGACCACGTTGGCGCCAGTGGCCATCGAAAGGCGCAGGGCGTCCTCGACGCGCTCGGGGGCGTCGTGCCACACGGACAGGAAGGCAGCGAGCGAGGAATCGCCGGCGCACACCGTCGACAGCAGCTTGACGTCGAAGGTGCGGTTGGCAAACCAGATATGCTCGCCGTTGGAGAAGTACGCACCGGCGCCACCAAGGGTCAGCAGCACGTTCTTGGCGCCCTTGGCGTGCAGCTCGGCCATAGCGCCCTTGACGGACTCGTCGTCGCCACCGCTCACCTTGATGCCAAAGATGTCAAGCAGCTCGTCGTCATTGGGCTTGATCAGCAGTGGCTCCAGAGCAATGAGGTCTGCCAGCTGATGGCTCGAGATGTCGAGGACGAACTCGGCCCCCTTGGCCTTGACACGGCGCAGGACCTCGGCCAAGAAGCCCTCGGAAGTGTTGGGAGGCAGCGAGCCGCTGATGACCAGGCAGGTCATGTCATCGAGCGAATCGATAAGTTCAAACATCTCCTGCTCGTTGGCCTCATTGATGGCGGCACCGGCATTGACCATGTTGTACTCGGTGTCGGGACCGGCGTTGAGGAACACATTGACGCGCGTAATACCGTCGGTCCACACGGGCTTGACGGGCACGCCCAGGGCCTCAGCGCCCTTAACGATAAACTCACCCGAGAAGCCGGCGAAGAAACCCAGGATCGTGGTGTCGACACCATAGTGGCCAAGCGTAAACGAGACGTTGAGGCCTTTGCCGTTGGGCGTGTAGACGGCATTGCGGGTACGCGTGACGGTATTGGCAGTAAGGCCGTCGCAGGCGATGTTGTAATCAATGGCGGGATTAGCAGTGAGCGTGTAAATCATGAATGTTCCTTTCACGAAGCAACGTGTTAATGAAAGTATATTCCACGCATCGGTAAAAGGCTAGGACAACTCGGTGAACGGCGTGGAAGCGATGAAGTACGGCAGGACACCTCTCCCCCATGGCGGAACAAAAAAGGCGCCCCGGCCGAAACCGGGGCGCCGCATGCGCACGAATATGTCGCGTTTCGATTACTGACGATCGAGCTTGCGGACAGCAACGCGCTTGCTGTACTCGTCGACGTGACCGAAGTCACCAATGCCGACGGACTCGGCAACGTTGGCGCCGGTGGCCATAGCGAGCTTCATGGCCTCCTCGACGTTGTCGCGATCCCTGTACCACTTGTGCAGGAACGCAGCGAGGGTGCAGTCGCCGGCGCAGACGGAAGAGACCAGCTTGATGTTGAACTCACGCTTGGCGTACCAGATGTCCTCGCCGTTGGAGAAGTAAGCGTCGCCGCGGCTACCACGGGTGAGCAGCACGTTCTGAACGCCAGCGTCGTGAGCCATCTTCATGGCGACACGAACCTCGTCGTCGGTGTCGACCGGCACGCCGAAGATGGCCTTCATCTCGTGATGGTTCGGCTTGATGAGCAGCGGCTTCTTGTGAGCGAGCTCCTTGAGCTTGTCGGAGGACAGGTCCAGGACGACGTCAGCGCCACGAGCCTGAGCGTGCTCCATGACCTGAGCCAGGAAGTCGGGCGTAGCTTTGGGAGGCACGGAGCCGGAGACGATCAGGCACTCGAGATCGCCCGCGGTGTCCAGGATGTTGTAGAGCTCCTCCTGGTGCTGCGGCGTGATCGGGGCGCCGGGGTTCAGGATGCCGTACTCGTGCTGGCCATCGTTGACGTAGGTGTTAATGCGCGTGATACCGTCGGTCCAGACCGGGCGGCAGAGGCAACCCAGGTTCATGACCTCCTCGACGATGAACTTGCCCGTGAAGCCAGCGAAGAAGCCGAGCGCGACGGTGTCGACGCCCATCTTCTTAAAGGCGAAGGACACGTCGAGGCCCTTGCCGTTAGCCGTATAGCTGGCCGAACCGGTGCGGACGTTCTCGTCGGGCTCGAGCGGAGAGCTCGAAACCGTCATGTCGACAGCCGGGTTAGCGGTTAGCGTGTAGAACATTTACAGTACCCCCTGTATATGTGAGGGCCGCGTGGCCGGCCCATTCCAACCACACGGTTACCTCTGATACCAAATTAGCGAGCTGCGGACTCGAGCAGTGCCTTGACCTCGGCGGCGGTGTTGCAGGCGAGCGCCTTCTCGGCGAGCTCGTCGCACTCGGCCTTGGTCCACTGGCTGATGGTCTTACGGGCGCGCAGGATCGACGGAGCACTCATCGAGAACTCCTCCAGGCCCCAGCTGATCAGCAGCGGCTCGAGCAGCGGATCGGCAGCGGCCTCGCCGCACATACCGACCATGATGCCGGCCTTCACGCCGCTCTCGATGATGTTCTTGAGCGAGCGGAGCACGGCGGGATAGTAAACCTGGTACAGGTTGGAGATGGTGTCGTTGCCACGGTCGGCGCACATGGTGTAGCCGATCAGGTCGTTGGTGCCGATGGAGAAGAAGTCGGCGACCTCGGCAAGACGGTCTGCGAGCAGCGAAGCGGCGGGCGTCTCGACCATGATGCCGACCTCGATGTTCTCGTTGAACTTGCGCCCCTCTTCGGTCAGCTCGGCCTTGCACTGCTCGACGAGCTCCTTGACAGCCAAGACCTCCTCGACGCAGGTGACGAGCGGGATCATGATCTTGACGTCACCGAAGGCGCTAGCGCGCAGCAGAGCGCGGAGCTGGACCTTGTACTGGTCGGGATTGGCCAAGCAGTAACGCACGGCGCGGAAGCCCATGAAGGGGTTGTCTTCCTTGACCATATGCAGATACGGAATCTCCTTGTCGCCACCCACATCGAGCGTGCGGATGATGACCGGAGCACCCTTGAGCGCGCTGGCGACCTTACGGTAGGCGTTGAACTGCTCCTCCTCGGAAGGAAGCTCAGCAGAGTCCATGAACAGGAACTCGGAGCGGAACAGACCGATAGCCTCGGCGTCGTGATCGAGCGCGTTGGGCACGTCATCGGGGTTACCGATGTTGCAGGCGATGATCTTCTTGATGCCATCAGCAGTCACGGACGGCTTGCCACGGAAGGCCTCGAGGGCTGCCTTCTCGGCAGCGAAGGCCTCGGCCTTGGCGGTGTAGGCAGCGAGCGTCTCCTCGTCGGGATCGGCCTCGACGATACCCTTGCCGCCGTCGACGACAACGGTCATGCCGTTGCGCAGTGCGGTGCAGCTGTTGGAGACCGAAAGGACAGCCGGGATCTCGAGGGCGCGCGCAATGATCGCGGAGTGCGACGTGCGGCCACCGGTCTCGGTGACGATACCGGCAACGTGGGCCTTATCGATCGTGGCGGTCATGGACGGCGTGAGGTCGTGCACGACAACGACAGTGTTCTCGGGCAGGACGGAGAGGTCGACGACCTCCTTGCCCAGCAGCTCGGCCAGAATACCGGTGCGGATGTCGGCGATGTCAGCCGCGCGAAGACGGAACATCTCGTCGTCCATGGACAGGAACATGTTCTCGAACATGGTCGAGGTGTCCATGAGCGCCTGCTCGGCGCAGGTACCGCCGTCAATGGCGGCGTTGATGGCGTCGGTCATACCCGGATCCTGAGCCAGAACAATGTGTCCGCTCATGATCTCGGCCTCGGCCTCGCCCACCGTCTCCTTCATGTGGTCGGCCTGAGCCTGGGTCTTCTCGCAGAAGACCGAAAGAGCGGACTGATAGCGCTCCTTCTCTGCTGCCGAATCAGCAACCTCGTGCGGCTCAAACGTCAAGTCGGGATCGACGGCGACCATGACGGTGCCGATACCGATGCCCTCGGAAGCGTTGACTCCCTGATACATTCCCATTCCTCTCTCCGTGTCATGTGATAAAGCGTTTTGCCATATCCATGACAAAAGAGCGCAGTTACCTTACAACAGGTCACTGCGCCCCCAAATATGAACTTAGTTGTTCAACATGCGACCCGTTTGAGTTCTACTCGCCAAGACCGCTCTTGATGAGCTCGATGGCAGCAGCCAGAGCCTCGGACTCGTCGGCGCCGTCGCACTTGACCTCGACCTCGGTACCGCAGGGGATACCAGCAGCCATGAGGGCCATCGGGGACTTGCCGTTGACCTCCTTCTCGGGGGTGACGACCGTCACGTCACAGGCGTACTTGCCCATGGTGGAGGCGAACAGACCAGCCGGACGCATGTGCAGACCCTGAGGATTAACGAGGGTAGCCTTCTCAGAAACCATAATTGACTCCTTTTTGTGTTTAACCCCTGTCATGCATGTGGCAGGAGTCAGATTCACGACGTTGTTTATATTAACTCACATCAAACGGTTTTTCATTGTGTTTCACACGAATTGTTGGACAGATGTCGTATCCCTGCGCTCGCCCGCCGGGCGGGGCGGTTAAGTTTGCTGCTCTACAGTCCTGCGCAAGACGGAAAGCACATTAAGTGCTTTCCTTTACGTGCGGAACTCGCGACAAACTTAATCGCCCCGCCCGGCGGGCGAGCTGCGGAAACTCGGTCGGTCCAGAGCAATATCGGCGGAACGGAATTCTGGCTGAGGATCTGTTCGCGACAAAGACTCAATGGGCAGTTCCCTCTATGCCCTTCTGCAAGTTGCGGTGAAATAGGGACTGATTTTGCGGTTGAAACCTTTAAACAGTCCCTATTTCAACGCGCCTTACAGAAAGGAATGAAAAAAGGCGGGGGCTCCGGGTGGAGTCCTCGCCTTTGTTACAGGGGGCGATGTTATTCGCGTACCGTGGAATTAGACCAGGCGGGCGTTGATCGTCTTGGCGATCTCGGCGGCGTCGGTGGAACCCTTGACGGTGGCACGGAAGTCCTCGTCCATGAGCGCCTCGGCGACCTTGGACAGGATCTTAAGGTGCGTGGTGCCGGCCTGGGCACCCGGGATGAGCAGCGCGATGGCCACGTTGACGGGAGCGCCGTCCATGGTGTCCCAACCGGTCACACCGGACTCGTCCTTGACGACGATGACGGCAGCCTCGGTAATGGCGTCGGACTTGGCATGCGGGATAGCGAAGCCCTCCATCATGCCCGTGGTGCCCTCGGCCTCGCGAGCCAGGAAGGCGTTCATCACGGCGTCGGCGTCGTTTGCGATACCGGCCTTGACGGCCTGGTTGGAAACGAAGCTCAGAGCCTCGTCACGAGAAGCGAAGTCCTCGGCGACAAAGACATTCTCGACCTTCACGAAGCCGGCAGCCTCGGCCTTGGAGGCCTCGACGGCAGCGGCCTTGGGAGCCTCGACCGGCTTGGCGAGAGCGGCGGGAGCGGCCTTCTGGTTCTTCTCGAAGTCATACTTCTTGAAAGCGACGAACAGGATGCCACCGACCACGGCGCCGATGAGGATCGCGAGGACCCACAGCGGACCGTTCTCGACAACAGGCAGGACCAGGAAGCCACCGTGGGGCGCCGGATCGTGGACGTTGAACATGATGGTCAGGATCGAGGCGATGGAGGAACCGAGCATCATGATGGGCATGACGGGCCAGATGTTCTTGGTCATGAACGGAATGGCGCCCTCGGTGATGTGGGTGCAACCAAGGATGAGGTTGACGACACCGGCGTCATGGTCCTCCTGGCTGAAGTACTTCTTGCCGACGATGACGGCGAAGGTGGTGATCAGCGGCGGAACGATGCAGGCGGCGGAGACGGCAGCCATGAAGTTGGTGCCGAAGTTGTAGGTGTCGGTGCCGACACCGGCAGCCAGAGCCTCGGTGAGCATAGCGGTACCGGTGACGTAAGCAGCCTTGTTGACCGGGCCGCCCATGTCAAAGGCGCACATGCAACCAATAGCAAGACCCAGGACAACAGCGCCAGAGGCAGACAGACCCTTGAGGAAGTCCATCATGGCGGTGTTGATGGCAGCCATGGGGCCGGAGATGCCGAGCATGACCAGACCGACGATAGCAGTCGAGAACAGCGGGTACAGGAAGATGGCCTTGAGGCCGTCCAGGTTCTTGGGCAGCTTGGCAAAAACCTTCTCGAGCAGAAGGATGACATAGCCGGCGAGGAAGCCGCCGACAATGCCGCCCAGGAAGCCGAAGCCCACACCGGTGCCGCCAGCATCGATCATGTGTGTATCGGCGTTAACGGGCAGGCCCTGGATGGCGATCATACCGGCAACAAAGCCGGGGACGAGTGCCGGGCGCTTGCCGATGGACTCGGCGATGTAGGCGGAAAGCACGGGAACCATGAGGTTCATGGCAATGCCGCCGATGATCTTGAGCATAGCGGCGAAGCTGTTGTAGTCGGCAGCCGTCGAATCGAAGGACGTGATGCCCCACAGGAACGAAACGGCGGTCAGAACACCACCAGCAACGACGAAGACCAGCATGTGGCTGACGCCGTTCATAAGGTGCTTATAGATGATGTGGCCGATGGATTCCTTCTCCTCAACCTCATCCTCGACATCGGCAGCAGCCGCAACCGTGTCGTCGCCCTTGGCGGCGAGAGCGCGGTCGATCAGCTTGCCGGCAGCCTCGACGGACAGGGCCTTGGAAACACCAACGGAAACCATGGGCTTACCGGCGAAACGCTCCGCCTGGACATCCTTGTCGGCTGCGACGACGACGGCCTTGGCGCCAGCGATCTCGCTCTTGGTGAGCTCGTTCTCGACACCGACCTGGCCATGGGTCTCAACCTTAATGGTCAGACCGCGCTCGGCAGCTGCCTTCTCCAGCGCCTCCTTCGCCATGAAGGTGTGCGCAATGCCGGTCGGGCAACCGGTGGCGGCGATGATGTCAAACTTAGCCATGTGTCCCTCCTTCTTGAGTACTGCGCCCGCAGGCGCTCCCCTATACGCGCTTCCATGCGCGTTTTTCCACATTTGAAAGATACCAACCTACCGTCAGTGTGAGAAGAGACAAGACGCAATTCTCCGGTGAAAGGTTCTTTCATAACCGTAAACGGTAAGTGAAAGTTTACCATCAACACTTGAAACGGCAAGGTGTATCTTGTAATTGAAAATGCCCGTATACTATGGCATTG
>CATZIX010000033.1:0-8493 GCA_958420205.1 uncultured Collinsella sp.
TTGCCGTGCGTGTAAATCGATGCGAAAGGCGGTCCTTCGGGGCCGTCTTTTTTGTACGCGGCGGGGTATCATGGATGGGAAAAGCCGATAGCGGCAGCGACAGGAAAGGTGGCCACGTATGGCAGACGTCGACAACAGGAACCGTAACCGCAGGTCCAACCGAGCGGGTCAGCCCAATCCCAAGCGCGAGGCCCGTGCCAAGGCCGCCGAGCGTCACGTGGCAACTGTGTCCGAAGCGTGCGCCAAGGATATCGAGCGTTCGCTTGCCGGTGTTCGCGAGTTTGACGGTATGCCTGCTGGCTTTGTCGCGGCGATGAAGGCCAAGGTTCAGACTGCTGTGGCCGCCGAAGAACAGGTTGCCGAGGACGTCGAGGGCGCGGAGGCTGCCGAGACCGAGGCGGCGCCCGAGACCGAGGCAGCGCCTGAGCCCGTCGAGGAGCCTGCCGAGGAAATCGCCGAAGCTGAGTCCGCGCCTGCTGAGGAGCCCGCTCCGGTTCTGCCTGAGGTCACCGTGCTCGATGCCTCCGCCACGCAGGCCATCCTAGACAACGGTCGTGGCTATGCGCAGTTCTGCGACATGGCCGTGCTCGCCTTTGCCTCGTTCACCAACCCGGGCGGTGGCTATATTCAGGGTTATCTGGGCCAGGAGGCCACGCTGTGCGCCGATTCGTATCTGTACAACGTTCTCGATAAGCAGCGTAAATGGTACGGCGAGAACCGTCGCCGCAACATCAACTGCGAGCTCTATCGCAACCGCGCCCTGGTGGTGCCTGCGGTGCGCTTCGACCGCAACCACGTGCATGCATACGCCGACGTGATCGTTGCCGCTGCGCCCAACGTTAAGCGCGCCCGCCAGGAGTATCGCGTGAGCGACGATGCTCTGCTGGATGCCCTGCGCGACCGCATCCGCTTTGTGCTTGCCATCTGCGACGAGTTGGGTCGCGAGAAGCTCGTGCTGGGTGCTTGGGGCTGCGACAACAACGGCTTCGATGCCGAGGCCGTGGCCGAGCTCTTCCGCAAGGAGCTCGCATCGGGCGACTTCAAGGTCAAGCAGGTCTTCTTTGCCGTGCCTTCTACGCGCTGGGATGAGGATTTTGCCAAGTTCGAGCACGTGCTGGCAAACTTCCCCGAGCGCAACGAGGAGTCCTATGCTCAGGTTGCAGCTCGCGCTGCGGCAGCTCGCGCCGCCGAGCAGGCCCAGGCTGCTACCGAGGATGATGAGGACGAGGACGATTGGCGCAAGTACCTGTAATCGGTACGTGCTGACAGATAGGTCGAGCCGACGGGAGAGGCTGCTTCCGTCGGCTTTTTACTGAGCGAGGGGCTTACGATGAAAAACGTTCTATGCTTTGGCGACAGCAACACCTATGGTTACGATCCGGCGGGCATGCGCGACGGCACCGCGGTGCGCTATGCGCGGGATGTGCGCTGGTGTGGCGTGGCACAACGTGACTTAGGCGAGGGCTGGCATGTGATTGAGGAGGGGCTTAACGGCCGCACGACGGTGCGCGACGACATGTGCCATCTGGACACCAATCTTAACGGCATTCGCGCGCTTCCGATGATGCTCGAGGCCCATAAGCCGCTGGACGCCATTGTGATCATGCTGGGCACCAACGACTGCAAGACGGTCTTTAACGTGACGGCTGCCGATATCGCTCGCGGCGCCATGGCGCTGATTCGCGCCGTCCGCGCGTTTCCGTGGACCGACGCTGCGCCTTGTCCGCGCATTCTGCTGATGGCGCCTATCAAGATCAAGCCGCAGATCGCCGATGTATATATGACCGACTTTGACGAGCGTTCCGTCGAGGCCTCGGAGCATTTTGGTGAGTACTACGCACATGTGGCTGAGCAGTTTGGCTGCGACTTTTTGAATGCCGCCGACTTTGCCGAGCCGGGCGATATCGACTATCTGCATATGATGCCCGAAAGCCACGAGAGCCTGGGTCACGCCGTGGCAGCCAAGCTCCAAGACATGCTCGGTGAGTAGCACGGCCCCAAAGCACCACAAAGGTACCTTTGCGGTGGCTCGGGTCGTTTGTTTGTCTTGATCTGTAACAGTTGTAAGGCCGAAAACGGGCTAGATGTTACAGATTGAGATTATTTAGGTCGATATCGGTCATTTGTCTCGATCTGTAACATCTAGGGTCGATTTTGCCGAGTTACTGTTACAGATCGAGATTATCTTCTCAGCGGAATTTGAATATCTCGATCTGTAACAGGTGGGCCGAAAAATGGACTCTAACTGTTACAGATCGAGATGTTTGTGGGGACCACCGCAAAGGTGCCTGTCCCCTTTGCGGTGGTTTTGGGCTGTGGGCTTTAATACTGCCACATGTGGTTGACGGGGCCGGAACCTTTGCCCATGTCAAAGCCGGCGGCGAGAGCGCCGGTTAGGTAAGCCTTGCCGGCGTTGACGGCGTCGGCAAGATCCATGCCTTGTGCCAATGCGCAGGCGATGGCGGACGAAAGCGTGCAGCCGGTACCATGCGTGTTGCCGGTCTCGATGCGCTTGTGGCGGAACCACGTGGTGAGCGGATCGCCCAGGTGGTTGCCCTCGTCATCGAGCGGTGCGGGCTCTGCTAGCACATCGTTGGCCTCGTTGACAAAATGCCCGCCCTTAACGAGAGACGCGCACCCAAAGCGGCGGGTGAGGAGCATGGCGGCATTTTGCTGCGTGCGCTCGGAATCGACCTCGTAATCGAGCAGCGCCATGGCCTCGGGAATATTGGGCGTGATGACGGTCGCCAGGGGGAACAGGCGGCGTGTAAGCGCTTCGGCGGCGTCCTCTGCGATCAGACGAGCGCCCGAGGTGGCGACCATGACGGGGTCGACGACGATATTTTGTGCGTCCCGGGCACCCAGGCGGTCGGCGATAACCTCGATAATCTCGGCAGAGGAAACCATGCCGATCTTGACGGCACTGGGGCGGATATCGTCAAAAACGGCATCGATTTGCGCCGCGACAATATCCGGGGAGATGTTTTGCACGGCGGTGACACCGAGCGTGTTTTGTGCGGTTATGGCTGTGATGGCCGTCTCGGCATACAGACGGTGCGCCGTGATGGTCTTGATGTCGGCCTGAATGCCGGCACCACCGCTGGAATCTGATCCTGCGATGGATAGAACGGCGGGTACCTTACTGCGATCCATGTTCGCTCCCTTGTTCGGTCGGATTCAAATGGGTCTTCTGCCTGCATTATAAAGTTGCCCGGGCCGGCTGTATGCCGAACCCGGGCGGGTAGTGCAATCTTTACGCAAACGCAAGCAAATGTTCACACGTCAACAATTGACGAACACCTTGTTACCGATTGCGGCTCCGGCGACGAGTTGGTCCTCCATGCCGAGGTCGATCGTCGTGCCTTCGAACACCTTGTTAACGGTGCGGACGGCGCACATCTTGCCGCACATGGTGCAAGTACCCTCGGTGGCGGCGGGGGATTCCTCGTAGCGCTTCTTGCCGGTGACCGGGTCGAGCGCGCACTTCCACATGGCGTCCCAGTCGAGCTTGCGGCGTGCCTGGCCCATTTTGTCGTCCATGTCGCGGGCGTGCGGCACCTTCTTGGCGATATCGGCGGCGTGTGCGGCGATCTTGGTGGCCATGAGGCCATCGAGCACGTCCTGGGCGTTGGGCAGGCACAGGTGCTCGGCCGGCGTCACGTAGCACAGGAAGTCGGCGCCGGAGCTGGCGGAGATAGCGCCGCCGATGGCAGCGGTGATGTGGTCGTAGCCCACGCCGATATCGGTCACCAGCGGCCCGAGCACATAGAACGGGGCGTTGTGGCACAGGCGCTTCTGTAGCTTCATGTTGGCGGCGATCTCGTCGAGCGCCATGTGGCCCGGCCCCTCGACCATAACCTGGACGCCGGCGGCCCAGGCACGCTTGCACAGCTTGCCCAGTTCGATCATCTCGGCGGTCTCGGTAGCGTCGTTGGAGTCGTAGAGGCAGCCCGGGCGGCAGGAGTCGCCGAGCGAAATCGTCACGTCGTACTCATGGCAGATTTCGAGCAGCTCGTCGTAGAACTCATAGAAGGGGTTCTCGTTGCCGGTGACCTCCATCCAGCCAAACAGCAGCGAGCCGCCGCGGCTCACGATGTTCATGAGACGGCCGGTCTCCTTAAAGGTCTTGGTGACCGACTTGTTAATGCCGCAGTGGATGGTCATAAAGTCCACGCCGTCCTCGGCATGCGCGCGCACGACCTCGAACAGGTCGTCCTTGGTCAGCTTGACCAGCGGCTTTTCCATGTAGCCGATGGCGTCGTACATGGGGACGGTGCCCACCATGAGCGGCGTCTCGTCGATGAGCTGCTGGCGGAACTGGCGCGTCTTGCCCGAGTTGGAAAGGTCCATGATGGCGTCGGCGCCAAAGTCCTCGGCGATCTTGACCTTCTTCCACTCCTCGGCGGCATCGGCCTTATCGCCCGAGATGCCCAAGTTCACGTTGACCTTGGTGGACAGGCCCTCACCGACACCAAAGGCGCGCATGCCCTTTTTGATGTGCACGATGTTGGCGGGAATGGCGATGCGGCCGTCGGCCACGCGCTCGCGGATGTACTCGGGGTCGCGATGCTCGCGCTCGGCGACTTCCTTCATCTGCGGCGTAATCTGCCCGGCGCGGGCGAAGTCGATTTGCGTGACGAGCTTGGGCTCGGTCTGTGTGCTCATTGGCACGGCTCCCTTCGTTGGCATTACCCATATCAGGTTTGCGGGTCAGGGCGGGCGCGCCCAATCTCAGCCTGCCGTCCTGTCCTGCAAGCTCCCCGTTTATGTAATGGGCTCAAGTATAGCCTGAATGGGTACGATTGGGCCAACGAGCGTGCCTGTGGGGAGGCGAACATGGAAGACAAGCATCTATATCGAGAGACGCAGTGGGATGTATCGGCCGAGGAGAGCCGCGCGCACCATGGCCTTGTCGCGATTGGTTTTGCGGTGCTTGCCGTGCTGGTGATTGCCTTTTGTATCTGGACGTTTGGCGGTCGCGGCGGCGCTGCATGGGAGTTCGAGGCCGACGATGCCCTGCCGATCATGACAGTGAAGGTTACGGGCGGCAATACCGTTGCCGCGCCGGGCGACTATTGGTATCCGCGCGACGAGTTTGTGCAGCTGCAGTTAGGCGGCGGGTCTATTCCGGGCGAAGAAATCGAACGCGTGACGTTTGATGAGGCACTCAAAACACTCATGGTGAAGCTCAAAGATCAGGGCGATGTGCCCACGACCATGGACATTGCGCTGACGGAATGGCGCTTGGAGCCCCCGGCGGGCGCTGCGGTATCCGAGGTGGAGCACGTTAAGATTACCTACCAAGATGGCTCGACGAGCGAGATTGCAAAGGCCGATGGCTTGGCGGAGTAACGGGGTGTTTGGAAACGGCGGGCCTATTGTGCCTGCGCGTTCATGAAAACCAGGGTGTTTTTGTCTGAAAGCTCGGGGATGTGCCGATAGCCGATGTTGAATGCGGTAAGTTCGCTTGCATCCTCGAGCTTGTTTTCTGCCATCCACCGCACCATGGAGCCGCGCGCCTTTTTGCTGGCGGTCGACCGTTGGATGGGCTTCCCGTTGCGGATGCCCTCGCCAAAGAGGCATGTGACGGCCGTGGCGTCGTCCGCGAGGTGGGGCAGAACGGCTTTGGCATACTCTACGCTGGCGAGGTTGACGATCGTGGTGTTTGAGCCTGCCGGGGCGGTAGCCCGTGCGAGCTTGTCGCCCCAAAACGCGTAGAGGTCTCGGGCATCGTCGACGGCGAGCTTCGCGCCCATCTCCAGCCGATACGGTTCGACGGCATGAAAGGGACGAACGCACCCGTAGAGGCCGGAGAGGATCCACAGGTGGCTTTGCAGCCAGGCGAGCTGTTCGGCATCCATTACCTCGGGTGCCATGCTCTGGTACTGAATGCCGTGATAGGACATGATGGCAGGGGAGATGCGGCGCGCGATATCGGGATCGGCAAGATCGCCGCTTTTCAGGATGGACCCGAACTCATGCAGGGTGTTGAGGCAAGGCCCCAGCAGTTTGTCACTCACGTTCCACAGCGCCTGCAGGCCGCCGCTGCCTTCATTCCGCTCGATATCTAGCAGTGCGCGGTGGAGGCGAGCCGTCTCGCGCACAAAGGGTGGGATGCCCAGGACTTCAAAAGCATCTTGGGCCGCGCGCATCTGCTTGGCGGGCGAAATGATGACCTGCAGCATGAACTCTCCTCTGCCAAAAAAGAAATTGCGGTGGAATACGGTCTGTTTTGGCCGTTTATGGGCCAGTTTAGTCCGTATTTCACCGCAACTGATGAAGGGTTGGTTAGGCTCGCTCGAGGAAGGCTTTGTAGCCGCGGTAGGCCTCGTAGATATCGGCCTTGTTGGCGACCTCCCACAGGGCGTGCATGGACAGGACGGCAACGCCGGAGTCGATGACGTTCATGCCGTACTTGGCCATGATGTAGGCGATGGTGCCGCCGCCACCCGCGTTGACGCGGCCGAGCTCGCAGGTCTGGAAGTCCACGCCTGCCTCGTCCATGATGTCGCGGACGAGGGCCACGTATTCGGCGTCGGCGTCGTTCGAGCCACCCTTGCCGCGGCTGCCCGTGTACTTGTTAAAGCACAGGCCGCGACCCATAAAGGCGGCGTTTTTGGTCTCGAACTTGCCGGCATAGCCCGGGTCGAAGCCGGCGGACACGTCGGAGGAGAGCATGCGGCTGCGGGCGAGTGCGCGGCGCAGGGCCAGCGGGCTATCCTCGCCGGCGAGCGTCATGATCTCGGCGACGGTGTTCTCGAAGAAGCGGCTCGTCATACCGGTGGCACCCACGGAGCCGATCTCCTCCTTGTCGACGATGAGCGTGATGCTCGTGCGCTCGACATTGGCCAAATTGATCTGGGCGAGCATGGAGGGGTAAGCGCAGACGCGGTCGTCGTGACCATAGCCCAGAATCATGGAACGGTCGAGGCCCATGTCGCGGGCGGGGCCGGCGGGCACGACCTCGATCTCGGCGGAGAGGAAGTCCTCCTCCTCGACGCCGTGCTGCTCCTTGAGGATGTCCAGGAACATCTGCTTGACGGGCTCCTTGGGGGCGTCCTTGTCGTCCTCATCGAACTTGACGGGACGGCCGCCCACGATCACGTCGAGGATCTCGGCGTCGACGGCGTCCTTGGCGGGCTTGGCCATCTGCTCGCTCGAAAGATGGATCAGCAGGTCGGAGATGGTAAAGACCGGGTCGTCGGCCTTGTCGCCGATATTGATGTCGACGGTGGTGCCGTCCTTTTTGCAGATGACGCCCACGAGTGCGAGAGGGGAGGCCACCCAGTGGTAGCTCTTGACGCCGCCGTAGTAGTGCGTGTCGAGATAAGCCATGTCGCCGGCCTCGAAGGCGGGGTTCTGCTTAAGGTCCAGGCGCGGCGAGTCCACGTGCGCGCCCAGGATGTTAAAGCCCTGCTCGAGCGGGGCGGTGCCCAGGTTGACGAGCATGAGGTCCTTGCCGTGGTTAGCGGCATACACCTTGTCGCCTGCCTTGAGCTCGCGGCCTTCGGCGATTACGGTCTCCAGGTCGACGTATCCCGCCTCCTCGGCCATCTTGATGCCGGCCTTGACGCACAGGCGCTCGGTCTTGTTCTCACTCAAAAACTGCTTATAGCCGCGGCAAAGCTCCTCGAGCTCCTCGATTTGCTGTGGCGTGTACTTTTTCCATGCGCAGGGACGCTCCATGACGCAGGCTCCTTTCGGATCGATCGTGCTGGTTGATGTACCGTGAGCCATCGTATCACGCGCGGGCTCACGGTGGCGGGGGAGCTTGATGTGAGGTGGCCGCGGGGCGGGGAGCGTGTAAACTGGAGTGAGCAAGCCGTGCCCAGCCTAAAGCGAGGTATTCAATATGTCTGACAAGCGCCGCACCTTTGCCGTTATCGACGGCAACTCGCTCATGCATCGCGCCTTCCACGCCGTGCCGCCGACCATGAACGCGCCGGACGGTCGCCCCACCAACGCGATTTTTGGCTTTCTGAACATGTTTCTTAAGATGATCGACGCCTTTAACCCCGACGGCGTTGTTGTGGCGTTTGATAAGGGCAAGCCGCGCGTGCGCATGGAGATGCTGCCGCAGTATAAGGCGCAGCGCCCGCCCATGGACCCCGATCTGCATGCGCAGTTTCCTATGATCAAGGAGCTGCTCGTCGCACTCAACGTGCCGATTCTGCAGTCCGAGGGCTGGGAAGGCGATGACATTCTGGGCACTATGGCGCGTCTGGGTGAAGAGGCCGGCTGTGACATGCTGCTGGTGACCGGTGATCGCGATATGTATCAGCTCGTGACCGAGCACGTCAACGTGGTCTCGACCCGCAAGGGCCTGTCCGACGTGGCGATCATGACACCCGAGAGCGTGGACGACCTGTATCACGGCATCACGCCGGCGCTCGTGCCCGACTTTTATGGTCTGAAGGGCGACACGTCCGATAACATCCCCGGCGTGCCGGGCATCGGCCCCAAAAAGGCGAGCGCGCTCATTGCGCAGTACGG
>CATZIX010000034.1:0-8231 GCA_958420205.1 uncultured Collinsella sp.
AGGCCAAACGCCATCTCGTGCCACACGGTCTCGCACACAATCTGGTTCTCGGGATCCTGAAACACATAACCCACGCGCTCTGCCGATGCCCGCACGTCCATGTCGGCAACGTTCTCGCCCAGCACGCGCGCATCGCCAGTGCGCTCGCCCGCTGGAGCGATCTCGGGCTTGAGCAGCGACAGCAGCGTCGACTTGCCCGAACCGGTACCGCCAACAAGCAGTGCAAACGCACCTTGGGAAACACGCCAATCAAGCCCCTCGAGCACCGGTGCCTTGACCCCGGGATAGGCAAAACTAAGGCCTCGCACCTCAATCGCCGGCGCGGCCGAGCCATATGCCACACCCGCCGCCGAGCTCCTATCAAACCGAGCCATCAGCCAAACCTCTTCTCATCAATCGCGTGCAACGCGCAAGGCAACACCATCCAGGCGGCGTACACGACATAGCCTGGCCACGGCGCCGGCACCGAGAGCTGCGGATAAAACGAATACTGCGTCGTCGCGGTCCACGCCACCGCCACCGCGGCAGCGCCAAACAGTACGAGCCCGGCCAGCGCGGCAACGTCACTGCGCCCCAGCCGATACCGCGCATACGTCGTACGACGCGTCGCGGCACCCCACCCGCGCGAGCGCATCGCGTCCGCGCGCTCCAGCGAATCTTCCATGCCCCAGCCCATCAACACACTCGATGCCCGCAAGCGCGAGCGCGCGGGGTCGGCCGGCGCACGCCCCGGCACATCAATCGCATCCTGCACCGCCAGCACCGTACGACCGCGGCGTAAAAACTGCGGGATAAGCCTCATGCACATCGAGATCATGAGCGCAATCACCGGTGCGGCATTGCCCAGCAGCGCGAGCACCTTGTCGTATTCGAGCATCGACGCCGCGGCCTCAAACCACAGCACGCTCGCCACAAACAGCCCGCCCATGCACAGGCCATATACCATGCTTTCCAGATACACCGCGCGCATGCCAATACGGAACAGCTCCGTCGAACCCGAAGCGCTAAACAGCGGATTGACCAGCGCGATAATCAAAATCACCGGCAGCTGCCAGCGGAGTGCGCCCAGCGTGCGGGCAGCCCCACGCGTCGCAAATCCATACGCCAGCCCGCCCGCAAGTGACAGCGCAATCAGCACCGGCTGCATCGAGAACATGGTGAGCCCCAGCGTCAGCACTATATAGAGTGCCGGCACAGCCGGATGCGATATCGAGAATGCCGCGACGGGCTCGTCGCCAAACTCCTCTTGTATGTTGTCCACGGGCACCCCCGTCCCCTCGCTCAAACGACAGCTCCGCAGCACCGCCGAGGCCGCACGCAAGCAGCGCAAACGCCACGCCGGCGGCGCAAGCCTCAACCGCCGCAAACCAATCGTTACGCGCTCAACATATGCCTGCGGTATCATATTGCGCCGTGTATCGTTTCCAAACACACGTCTCTATAACGTAACAGGAGATCACATGGACGCAACCGCAATTATCCTCGCTGCCGGCGAGGGCACCCGCATGAAGTCGAACCACTGCAAGGTTTCGCACAAGATCCTGGGTAAGCCCATGGTTCAGTGGATCGTCGACGCCACCATCAAGGCCGGCTGCAGCCGCGTCGTTGTCGTCATCGGCAGCCACGCCGACGAGATGCGCGCCCTCATCGACGGCGCCTATGCCAACAGCGCTACCAAGGTCGAGTGCGTCGAGCAGACCGAGCGCCTGGGCACCGGCCACGCCGTGAAGGTCGCGCTCGAGGCCTGCGGCATCGCGCAAGGCCCCGTCGTGGTGCTCAACGGCGACCTGCCGCTCATCACCGCCGACACCGTCGCCAAGTTCGCGCAAACCGTCGCCACCGGCGAGCTCGCCTGCACCGTCATGACCATGACCCCGCCCGACCCCTTCGGCTACGGCCGCATCAAGCTGGGCGCCGATGGTCAGATCGAGCGCATCATCGAGCAGAAGGACTGCACGCCCGAGCAGGCTGCCACGCTGCTGGAGTGCAACGCCGGCTGCTACGCCTTTGACGGCGCGCAGCTCGCCGCCCACATTAACGAGATCGGCAACGACAACGCGCAGTCCGAGTACTACCTGCCCGACATGCTCGAAATCCTCAAGGGTCACGGCCAGACGGTCTCCATCTTCCACTGCGATGACTACCGCGATGGCCTGGGCGTCAACAGCCGCATCCAGCTCGCGCAGCTTACCGCCATCGCGCGCGACCGCATCAACGAGCACTGGATGGCCGAGGGCGTTACCTTCATCGACCCCACGCAGGCCTGGATCGGCCCCGACGCCACCATCGGCCGCGACACCGTCGTGTGGCCGCAGACGCATCTGATCGGCCACGTCACCGTGGGCGAGGAATGCCAGCTCGGCCCCAACAGTCGCCTCACCGACACCACCGTCGGCAGCGGCTGCACCATCGATGAGACCATCGCCATCGAGGCCGTCATCGAGAACGGCGTCGACTGCGGCCCGCGCGCCTACCTGCGCCCGGGCACTCACATGCTCGACGGCTCCAAGGCCGGCACGCACGTGGAAATCAAGAAGTCCACGATCGGCGAGGGCTCCAAGGTGCCGCACCTGTCCTACATCGGCGACACCACCATGGGCTCCGGCGTCAACGTGGGCGCAGGCTCCATCACCTGCAACTACGACGGCGTGCACAAGCACAAGACCGTCATCGGCAAGGACGCCTTCATCGGTTCCGACACCATGATGGTCGCGCCCGCCCAGATCGGCGACGGCGCGCTCGTGGCCGCCGGCTCCGTCATCACCGAGCCGGTCCCGGCCGACGCACTTGGCCTGGGTCGTGCCCGTCAGGTAAACATTGAGGGCTGGGCCGCCGATTACCGCCGCCGTCTGCACGAGGACGACGAGGTATAACGTTTTACCAAGCATCTAAGGAGCTGTTCCCGTGGGGGGCGGCTCCTTTTTCTATCGTGACCTGCGCAACCGGATGAGTGGTCGGTTCGTGTCCGTTGACGGTAAAGACGTTATCAGGACTCGATAAACCCCGTCGCGCGGTTACAATGCAAAAAGGCATCTATATGGCATTCGATATAAAGGAGAAGGGTAATGCCGATTAATGATCCCGAGAAGTCGGAGAATATGCGCAAGTCCATCCGCGTGTATTCCGGTTCCTCCAACCGTCCCCTCGCTCAGAAGATTGCTGAGTACCTTGGGGTCGAGCTTTCGGGCCTTACGCTAAAGCAGTTCGCCAACGGTGAGATTTACGCCCGCTACGACGAGACCGTCCGCGGCGCCGACGTCTTCCTGATTCAGTCCGTGGCCGGCGGCAACGTCAACGACATGCTCATGGAGCTGCTCATCGCCACCGACGCTGCCAAGCGCGCATCCGCCCGCTCCATCACCGCCGTCATCACCCACTACGGCTATGCCCGCCAGGACCGCAAGGCCGGCCCGCGCGAGCCCATCACCGCCCGCCTCGTCGCCAACCTGCTCGAGCGCGCTGGCGTCAACCGCATCATCACCCTCGACCTGCACCAGGGCCAGATCCAGGGCTTCTTCGATATCCCGGTTAACCACCTGTCCGCGCTGCCGCTGTTTGGCCAGTACTACAACGACATGCACTTCGACACCGACAACCTGGTTGTCGTCTCCCCCGACGTGGGTCGCGCCAAGGCCGCCAAGAAGCTGTCCGACATGCTCGGCTGCGACCTGGCCATCGCCCACAAGGGCCGTCCGCGCCACAACGCCGCCGAGGTCATGGGCATCATCGGTGACATCAAGGGCAAGACCTGCATCATCAACGACGACATGATCGACACCGCTGGCACCCTGTGTGCCAACGTCAAGGAGCTCAAGGCTATGGGCGCTGGCGACATCTACGTCTGCGCCACCCACGGCATCTTCTCCGGTCCGGCCATCGAGCGTCTGAACGACGCCCCCATCGTCGAGTGCCTCGTCACCGACGCCATTCCCGTCGAGGTCGGCGGCAAGATCAAGACCATCTCGGTCGCCGAGGAGTTCGCTCAGGCCATCTCCGCCGTTTACCACGAGGAGCCCGTCTCCACGCTCGTCGGCGGCGACTTCGCGCTGTAGTCGCATCGTCCTTGCAACCCGGCGCATCGCCGTCGGAACAGAAGAAACCCCCGCGCTCCCCCTTGCTTCGCAAAGGTCGCGCGGGGGTTTCTTCTGTTCCGACGGCTCGCTCTGCCGCGGCCGCGCTTTTGTCTGGTGGGATTTCGCTGAAGCAAAGCCTCGCCTTCGGCGGGCGTGGTAGCCTTTGTCGTTGATTGAACTATTTGTGTAACGAAAGGAAGCGTATGGCAGCTGCACAGCCGCTTAAGATTCGCATGGTTGCCGGGCTTGGCAACCCTGGCGAGGAATATGCCGAGACCCGCCACAACGCCGGTTTTAAGGCGATCGACGAGCTGGCCCGTCAGGCCGGCGTCACGTACTGGAAAAACCAAGCAGGCGCCGAGGTCGCGCTCATCAACATCAACGATGCCGAGGAAGAGAACGGCAAGCGCCAGATTGTACTGGTCAAGCCGCAGTCGTACATGAACACCTCGGGCGGACCCATCTCCAAGCTCTGCCGCGAGTACAAGATCAAGGCCGAGGAGCTGCTCGTCATCCACGACGAGCTCGATATTCCCGCCGGCGACGTGCGTGTTAAGGTGGGCGGAGGCCATGCCGGTCACAACGGCCTGCGCTCCATCATCGACAAAATGGGCAGCCGCGACTTTAGTCGCATCCGCACCGGTATCGGCAACCCTCCCGGCAAGATGGCCGTGGCAGATTACGTGCTCAAGCAGCTGCGCGCCCGCGAGGCCGAGGACTTCCAGAACACCTGCGCCCGCGCCGCAGATGCCGCCGGTCTGGCCATCGTCCACGGCGTAATCTACGCCCGCGATCACGTAAACGGCGCCGCTTCCGCCAACGGCAAGCACTAAAACCTACTATTTAGGGACAGGTTTATTTTGGCAGGTTTTATCTACGGAAATGCCGTGGTGGCTGCATCGCAATAAACCCCGCACTGCCATACACACATAGCGCCCCAAGGGGGCCGGCCTCATCACAACCCGAGGCCGGCCCCCTTTGCCGTTTTACCTGATAAAACCGACCAAAATAAACCTCTCCCCCTTTGGTAGGCCAAAGTGGATAAACCCTGCTCCCAACCGCCGAAGACACACGTAAGTGACATGTCCATGAGGGTATAATTTGCACCGTATGTCTGCACAACGCCTGTGCGCGTACGGTTTTACTCGGGCTACCGTCCATTTCCGTGGAGGCACGGTTCGGCAGCCCTAACAAGAGAGGGGTTCTATGTATAAGATCCTGGAGAAGACGCAGTTCTCGGAGAAGGTGTTCAAGTTCCGCATCGAGGCGCCCGCAATCGCCAAGCATGCGCACGCTGGACAGTTCCTCATGGTTCGCGCCAACGAGACGGGCGAGCGCGTCCCGTTTACCCTGGCCGGCTGGAACGGTGACGAGGGCTGGGTCGAGTTCATCTTCATGGTGATCGGCAAGACCACCGAGATGCTTTCCACCTACGAGGCCGGCGAGTCGCTGCGCGACGTCGTGGGCCCGCTGGGCGTTCCCACCGAGATGGCCGAGGGCCCCTGCGCCGTCATTGGCGGCGGCGTCGGCTTGGCAATTGCCTTCCCGGTCGCCAAGCACCTGGTCGAGACCGGCCACGAGGTGCACGCCATCATGGGCGCCCGCACCAAGGACCTCCTGCTCATGGAGGACCAGTTCCGCGAGCTCCTCGACGAGGACCACATCCACATCACCACTGACGACGGCTCCTACGGCGAGCAGGGCGTTGTCACCGCTCCGCTGGAGCGTCTGCTGCAGGACAAGGCCGTGAGCCAGGTCTTCTGCGTCGGCCCCGTTCCGATGATGAAGTTCTCGACCCTCACCGCCCAGAAGTACGACACCCCCATCACCGCGTCCCTCAACCCCATCATGGTTGACGGCACCGGTATGTGCGGCTGCTGCCGCGTCGAGGTGGGCGGCGTGACCAAGTTCGCTTGCGTCGACGGCCCCGACTTTGATGCCACCCTGGTCGACTGGGATGACCTTCGTGCCCGCCAGGCCGCTTACCGTTCCGAAGAGGGCGAGTCCCTCAAGGCCTATGAGGAAAAGAGCTGCGCATGCCACTAGTTAACGGTCGTTTCGTTGCCGATATGAAGTCGCCCCGCACCCCCGATAACGAGGAGCCGGCTGCCGAGCGCGCCTGCGACTTCCGCCCCGTCGACAAGGGCTTCACCGAGGAGATGGCGCTGGCCGAGGCCGAGCGCTGCCTCAACTGCAAGAAGCCGTTCTGTGTTGAGGGCTGCCCCGTCAACATCAACATCCCCCGCTTTATCGAGCAGATCCGCGCGAAGGACTTCGGCGGCGCGCTCGATACCATCCGCGAGGACTCCATGCTTCCCGCCATCTGCGGCCGCGTCTGCCCGCAGGAGAACCAGTGCGAGGGCAAGTGCATCCGTGGTAAGAAGTCCGAGCCCGTGGCCATCGGCCAGCTCGAGCGCTTCCTGGGTGATCGCCCCGAGCTCGCCTCCACGCCCAAGATAGCCCCCAAGAACGGCAAGAAGGTCGCCGTCGTCGGCTCCGGCCCGTCCGGCATCACCTGCGCCGGCGAGCTCGCCCGTAACGGTTTTGACGTCACCGTCTTTGAGGCCTTCTTCACCGGCGGCGGCGTGCTGGTCTACGGCATCCCCGAGTTCCGTCTGCCCAAGGCAGTCGTCAAGCGCGAGATTGACGGCCTGGAGGACATGGGCGTCAAGTTTGAGTACAACTCCGTCGTGGGCAACATGGCCACGGCCGAGGAGCTGTTCGAGCAGGGCTTCGACGCCATCTACGTGGCGACTGGCGCTGGCCTGCCCAAGTTCCTCAACGTCCCCGGCGAGAACCTGCCCAACGTCTTCTTCGCCAACGAGTACCTCACCCGCGTGAACCTGATGAAGGCCAATAAGTTCCCCGAGTACGACACCCCCACCAAGCACGGCAAGAACGTCGTCGTCTTTGGTGGCGGCAACGTGGCTATGGACGCCGTCCGTACCGCCAAGCGCCTGGGCGCCGAGCACGCCATCATCGCCTACCGTCGTACCGAGGACGAGATGCCCTGCCGTCGCGCCGAGCTGCACCATGCTAAGGCCGAAGGCGTCGAGGTTCTGCCGCTCGTCTCCCCGCTCGAGTTTGTCGCTGGCGAGGACGGCTCCGTGTGCGCCGTCAAGGTCCAGAAGATGGAACTCGGCGAGCCTGACGAGTCCGGCCGTCGCCGCCCGGTGCCCATCGAGGGCGCCATCAAGGAGATCCCCTGCGACGTCGCGATCTCGGCTATCGGCACCAACGCCAACCCCTTCGCAAAGAAGATCGGCGGCAAGATGGAGCTCAACAAGTGGGGCTACATCGTCGCCGACGAGGAGACCGGCCAGACCACCGATCCCCGCATCTGGGCCGGCGGCGACATCGTCACCGGTGCCGCTACGGTCATTCTGGCGATGGGCGCCGGCAAGAAGGCCGCCGCTTCCATCACCAAGAGCCTGCTGGGCGAGTAATCACCCACAGCGCTAGCCACCAAACGGCAAAGTCCCCGTCGAGCACACGCCCGGCGGGGACTTTTTCTATGTCGGCCGACCGACCACCATAAAGGGGCGGCGCCTTCGTGGTGGTTTTGGTCGGTTAGTCTTCGAGCTGCGCTACTTTGTAGCGGTAGGCAGCGGCAATAACGTCTTTGCAACCCTCGCGGCCCAGCTTGGCGCGGTTGACGACGATGTCTTTACCACTCGTCATCTTCCACTTTCCGGCGCTATAGCGCTTATAGAACGCCTCGCGCGCCTTCTGCTGCTGCTTGACCAGCTTGGCGCCTTTCTTTTTATTAAGGCCACGCTTCTTGCGCACAATCTCGACGCGGTCCTCAAAGGGAGCGGTCACCAACACGGCAATGTGGTTGGGGTTGTTGCGAAGCAGGTAATCGGACAGGCGGCCTTCGATAATGCAGCTCTCGGTCTCGCCCAGATCCAAAATCACCTGACTCATCTTTTGGAACAACTTATCCGAGTACGAACGCGCATCGTAGCGGTCGGGTAGGAACGCCATGTTCTCCACGGCCAGACGCTCGTCGTAGGCGGCCATCTTATCGAGCGACTCGCCCGCGCGCAGCGACGCACGCACCAGCAGCTCGTTATCGTACAGAGGAATCCCCAACTCGTCGGCAAGCATGCGACCAATCTCGTGGCCCTCGGCGCCAAAGTCGCGCGCGATGGTAAT
>CATZIX010000035.1:0-7152 GCA_958420205.1 uncultured Collinsella sp.
ACGCCGGAAATTCGACGCTGGCTTGTTAACCTTGCTGGACGTTGTCGACGCCAAACCAGCTCAGAAGCTATATCGACACAGAAAGGCCCCCGGACGGAGGGGCCGGATATAAGGTTTATCGCGAGTTCCGCACGCAAAGAAGGCCACTTAATGTGGCCTTCGTCTTGCGCAGGACTGTAGAGCAGGAAACCTTATATCCGGCCCCTCCGTCCGGGGACCGCGCCGTACCAGCTACAGCGTCATGTTTGGATCGGCGTCGACGTCGAACGGCGAGATTTCACCTCGGTCGAATTTACGGCGAGCGACCTCCGCAATCATGGCTGCGTTATCGGTACAGGCAGACAAGGGCGGCACCGTTACGCGGATCCCCTGGCGCCCGAGTTTCTTGATCATCATCTCGCGCAGATGCGGATTGGCCGAGACGCCGCCGCCGATGCAGTACTCCTTGCACCCAGTGGCATGCAGGGCGTTTTTGGCCTTCTTGTACTGCACGTCAAAGACAGCTGCCTCAAACGAAGCTGCCAGATCGGGCAGGTGAATCGTGCGCCCGGCCTTGGTCTCCTGTTCAATGTAGAGCGTCACGGCCGTTTTAAGACCCGAAAGCGAGAAACGATAATCTCCCCTGCTGTTAAGCGCGCGAGGAAAATCGATCGCGCGGGGATTGCCCGTCTCGGCCAGCTTGGAGATGATGGGGCCACCGGGATAGCCCAGGCCCAGCGCCTTGGCCACCTTGTCGAAGGCCTCGCCCACGGCGTCGTCGAGCGTCTCACCGAGCACCTCGTAGTCGCCCCATGCCTTTACGTGCACGAGCATGGTGTGCCCGCCCGAGACAAGCGTGAAGATGAACGGCGGCTTGAGGTCGGGCTGCGCCAGCAAGTTGGCAAACAGGTGCCCCTCCAGATGGTTGACGCACACGAGCGGCTTGCCGGCAGCGTAGGCAAAGCCTTTGGCGAAGGCGACGCCAACCACGAGCGCGCCCACCAGGCCCGGACCCTGTGTCACGCCCACGGCGGCAAGCTCGCTGGGGGCAATGGCTCCACCCTCAAGACCAAGCGATGCTGCGGCATCCTCGAGCGCCGCATCCACGACACTCACAATCACCTCAACGTGTTTGCGCGAGGCGATCTCGGGCACCACGCCGCCAAAACGGGCATGGAAATCAATCTGCGTCGACACCTGGTTGGCCAGCATATTGCCATCCGCATCGATAATCGCCACGGCCGTCTCGTCGCAGGAACTCTCGATAGCGAGCACTAGGCGGCGGCGTTCAATTTCGGCACGCTCCCCCTCGGAGCGCCCGGGCGCAGGCAGCGGCCATACGCGCTGCTCTGCCGCCGTCGGCTCGGGCGAAGCATTGTCGACCGGAAGCACGAGGGGCAGCGGAGCCGTCATGACGATGGCATCCTTGCCGGCACCATAGTAGCCGCGGCGACGGCCAGCCTCGGTAAAGCCCAGAGCGTTATAAAGCGCGATCGCTCCCTCGTTGCCGTCCTCGACCTCGAGCGAAGCCGTGGTGCAGCCGAGCATCTGGGCATCATAGCTCACATGCGACAGCAGCTTGCGGGCAATGCCCTCACGGCGATGTGCCGGGTCGACGGCGACATCCAGAATCTGCACATCACCGTCCACGACCATACCGCCGGCAAGGCCCAGCAGCTTGCCGTCGTCGTGTGCCACCCACCAACTACGCGGCGCAGCGACGTCCTCGCCCAGTTCGGACAGGAACATGCCCGGCGTCCACACCTCGTGTCCGGCACCTTCAAAGCAGGCAGCCTCTAGCGCGCTCGTGCCCTCGGCATCCGCCGCGCCCATGGGACGGAACTGCAGATGACGACCGGCGAGCTCATCGGCAACGCCCGTAATTTCGCTCTGCGCACTCTCGGCAAGACCAAGACGCTTGCGCTCGTTTTCCTCGGCATCCGAAAGGCGCGTGTAAATCGGCAGGACGCGAGCCGGATCGCCGTCACCCGCAGCGTGCGCGAGCAGCAAGCCCTCGCCCGAAGGCCACCACAGGTCGCGCTCCACGCAGCGGGCGGTCTCGTCCTCACCCAGCAGCTTGCCATAGCGCACGAGACCGTCACCGGTCAGCTGAACCTGGTCCCAGTCCGCTGCTCGGCGCCACTCATCGAGCGCCACGGCGGCCTTGACCACGTGTTCGCGCTCAAATTGACGCTCGGGACCCTCATCGCCCAGCATATATAGTGCCGGATATACCTCACCGCGCATGGCATCGGCCAAGATACCAAGCATGCCGCGCACGCCAGCCTTCCACGCCGTCCAAGCGCAAGCGTCGAGCGTCGACACGCCCAGCAGTGGAACATTGGCACCGCGCGCGAGGCCCTTGGCAGTGGAGATGCCGATGCGCACACCCGTAAACGACCCCGGGCCGCGGCCGACCACGTAGTAACCAACATCGCTGCGATCCAGACCGGCTTGAGCCAGCACGCCATCAACGGTATTCACGAGCTCAACGTTGGCGTGACGGCGACACATGTGGTCGCCACTCACGAGCTTCGTCTCGCCCGTCTGCCCATCAATCCAGCTTGCCGCGCAGGCAAGCATGTCGGTCGAGGTATCGAGCGCCACCACCAGCGCGTTGTCGTTATGCAAGCTCATCTTGTACAGCCTTATCAATCAAATGGGAAAGCTCCATTGCGCGGTCACCGTGTGCCTCGAGCGTTATCGTTCGCACATCGCTGTCGCCCTCATCACGCTTGAGCGTCACCGAAAGATACTCATCCGTCAGCTCGTCCTGGAATTGTTCGCCCCATTCCAGCAAGCAAGCACCCTCATAGCCCAGCACATCGAAAATGCCCGTATCCTCGAGCTCGTAGGCATGCTCCAGGCGGTATAGATCAAAGTGAAACAGCGGAATACGACCTTGATCGTGAACGGCCATGAGCGCAAACGTAGGACTCGTAACCATATGCTCATCGCCCAGCCCGCGCGAGACGCCCTTGGTAAAGTGAGTTTTGCCCACTCCCAGGCCACCGGTCAGGATGAGCACATCGCCGTCCTCAAGGCACGGTGCAATTAGCTCGCCAAAGTACTCCGTATCGGCAGCGCAAGTCGTTTTGTAAGTACCTACCCCCAGGCGCTCCAGGGACATATATGCTCCTTATTATTCCGAGGCGTCCTCTGGTGCGGGATGTCGCTCCAGATAGTCGCCCAGCATCTTAAAGTCTTCCTCCAGCAGCTCCTGCCACGCCGGATTGCGCAGCGCTGCTGCCGGATGGAACGTGGGCATTACTACAAAATGCCCCATCTGGTGGAACCTGCCGCGCAGCTTAGTAATGCCAATCTCGGTCTTAAGCACAAAGTGCGTCGCGGGGTTGCCGAGCGTCACGATAATATCGGGCCAGATGCTTCGAATCTGCTCACGCAAAAACGGCGAGCAAGCCAGCACTTCCTCGGGACGCGGATTGCGGTTTCCCGGCGGGCGGCACTTAAGCACGTTGGCAATGTAGACGTCTTCGCGTTTGAGGCCCGCCAGCGACAAAATGCCGTTGAGGTCCTCGCCTGCCGCCCCCACAAAGGGCTCGCCCTGCAAATCCTCATTGCGGCCCGGCGCCTCACCAATAAACATCACGCGAGCGCGGGGATTTCCCACGCCAAACACGATATTGTGACGCGACTGGTAGAGCTGGCAGAGGTGACAATCGCCCAGAACGGCCTCGATCTCCTCGAGTGCGACCTCACGCGGCGCCTGATGGGTATGGCCGGGGATGTGCATGACGCCCATAGCGGCTCCTACACGTAGACCTTGTCGAGACGCATGCCAAAGCCGCAGGCGACCTCGTAGTTAATCGTTCCGCGCAGTCGGGCCATCTCGTCCATAGTGATCTCGGCATCGCCATCGCGGCCGACAATGATCATCTCGTCACCATACTCGGCCTCGGGAATCTCGTGTGCCGGGTTGGACTGAATGGCGACCATAAACTGGTCCATGCAGATATTGCCAACCTGATGCACGCGCTCGCCGCGATACAGCACATCCATACGATTGGAAAGCGTACGCGATAGGCCGTCGGCATAACCGATCGGCAGCGTGCAGATCTGAACGCGCGTACGCGGTACGCGGTAGGTAAAACCGTAGCCCACGCCCTCACCCATCGCAGGGTGTGCCACGCGCGTCACACGCGCATGGACGCTCATAACGGGATCAAGCTGCATCACGCGGCCACTCAACTCGCACGGCTGCATGCCATACAAGCCAACGCCGGCGCGAATCATATCAAAATGCATCGAGGGGTCGAGCATCGAGGACGGCGTGTTGGCGCAGTGCACGATACCGCACTCAAAGCCCGCATCCTTAATGGCCTGAACGGCCTCGGTAAAGCGCTGACACTGCAGTTTGTAGTCCCAGCCCGAAGGTTCATCGGCCGTGGCAAAGTGCGTAAATACGCCGTCGCACTGAATACCGCGATGGAAATTAATACCGCGGACAAAGTCGAGCACCTGCGTGTAATGTACGCCAATGCGGTTCATGCCCGTCTCGATGGCGAGATGATACTTGCCCACCTTGCCCGCCGCGACGGCACATTCGCCATACGCAAGAGCAAAGTCAGACGTATAGACCGAAGGCATGATATCAAACTCGAGCAACGTCGGAATGGCCTCGATAGGCGGCTCGCTTAGGATGAGGATGGGCTTCGTAATCCCGCCCTGTCGGAGCTTAACGCCCTCGTTAACCGTCGCCACGGCAAACATGTCGGCACCGGCCGAATACATGATCTTGGCGCACTCAACAGCTCCATGACCATAAGCATCGGCCTTGACCACGCAGCACAGGCGCTGACGTGGATTCAGCAAGTTCTTATAGGCCCTCGTGTTGCGACGGAGCGCCCCACGGTCGATCTCGACCCAGGACCAGCGCGTCAAATCGGCTTTATTCATGATTAGTCATCCGACCCTTCGTCCATGATTCCCAGATCTTCGAGCGCATCCTTTGCCGCCAGCTCCATGGCAGGACCGATCAAGTCGATAAGATCGGTCGCGATGACACTCTTCTCACCATACTCCGTCGCCGCGGCAAAACCGGCGTAGCTGTGAAGTGCGACGGCGTACGAATACAGCAACTCCCAACGATCCATCTCGTCGCGCATGGTGGCAAGCGTGCCGGCCAAAATACCCGCGAGAACATCACCCGAACCGGCAGTTGCCAGAGAAGCCGGACCCGAAAGTGGCAGCAGCACACGCTCAACGCCACAGATAGCCGTCGTCGGCCCCTTGGCAATGACCACCAGATTGTCGGAGCCTGCAGCCCAGACAACCTTCTGCGCGGCTGCAATCGCGGTACCAAGGTCGTTCACCTCGTCACCGGCAACCAGACGCGAAAGCTCACGATAGTGCGGCGTCATAACCAACGGCTGCTCGCGACGATACATCTCGGGGTTACTATCAATACCGTCAATGGCAATCTTAGCAAGGCAGTTGAGTGCATCGGCATCCAAAATAAGCGGTACATCAAGCTCGAGCAAGCCCGAAACCACCTGCATAGCGCCGGCAGACGTCGTCATACCGGGACCGCACAGTACGCAGCTGTACTTCTTTGCAATCTCGCACACCGTCATGCGCGCAGCGGCGCCAAAGGAGCCGCGGGAATCAGACGGAATAGCAAAGACGGGAATCGAAGGAAGTGCCATGCGAATAAGATTAGCGCAGGCGTCAGGAGCCGCGACTGCCACGTAACCAGCACCCGCACGAGCTGCAGACTTGGCCGCCATAATGGCAGCACCAGGATATTGCGCAGATCCGGCGACAATAAGCACAGAGCCACGGGAATACTTATCGATATTCGTAGGTAGTGGAGCAAAGTAATCAACTAAGTCACCGGGCTCGACAATCTCGGCGGCATGGTCGACATCATCGATGACCTCGTCAAGACGGTCGTAAAGATTGCCGCAGATCAAATCGCCAGCATACTCAGGGCCATCAGCGCTATACAGACCAATCTTGGGCGCAATCATCGTCACCGTATGCTCGGCACGAATGCAGTCGTCATCAACAACGCCCGTCTCGGCATTCAGGCCCGAGGGGACATCAATGGATACGACACAGTCGGCGCATTCATTGACCGTAGGAATCCAGATGGAGAACGGCGCACGCAGATTCCCGTGAAAACCGGTACCAAAAATGGCATCGACAACAACATCGGCCTTATCGATCAAAACCTCGAGTTCATCACGCGAGGGGCCGACGCAAACGTGCACATCGCGGCCGGCAGTACGACGAGCAACATGACGCGCCAGAGCAGCAGGAATCTCATCCGGCTCAACCGGAGAAACGATATCCACGTCCACACCCTTATGGCTCAGAATATCGGCGGCAACCCAACCGTCGCCGCCATTATTACCAAAACCGACCAGAACGAGAACCCGATCGGGATTGAGCTTCAAGACCTCGTTGGCGGCAAACTCACCCGCTAGCTCCATAAGCTCGGCCTTCGAAGTCCCTTCGCGTTCGATGATATCCTCGAGACGAACGACTTCTTCGGTACTCAAAACCGGTTTCATCTATGCTCCTAGCGTATCTTGCGAAGCATCGCCCAGGTGCTCCGTCAATGCTGAATTCTGCAGCTGCTCAAGCTCATCTAAAACAGAGCGAGCCTCTTTAAATGTCTGCGCAACGCGTTTCTTGGTGCTCACCTTTTCATCTTTTGGCTTAGGCCGAGCATCTTCGGTAATCGCGATGGCATTCGCAACGGCCAAGTCTCCTGTAAGCGTAATGGAAAGAGCGACCTCAACAACACCCAGCTCATGAGCGATCTCGAGTGCACGGCCCGAAAGCAGCGCCTTCGGTTTGCCGAGTTTATCACGCGTTACCGAAACATCCTTGCGACCCACGCCTTGACTAAAACCCGTGCCGAGAGCTTTAAGCACCGCCTCGCGCGAAGCAAAGCGGCTCGCATAGTGAGCAGCGGGACGCGATGATGCATCGCAATACGCACGCTCTTCTTCGGTAAACACACGCCGAGCAAACGACGGCGTCTTTTCAAGAATTGATTTCATGCGGGAAATCTCGACGATATCAACGCCGATACCAGCTTCAGCCATGTTCACCTCCATATCGCACAGACTAAGTTATTGTAGCCCGTTCACAGAAGATGCGACAAACGAGGGTTATAAAACACAGCTACTATGTGAGACAAAA
>CATZIX010000036.1:0-7130 GCA_958420205.1 uncultured Collinsella sp.
GGGCGCTGACCCTGGAAGAAGAGCTCGGACTGCAGGTAGATCTGACCATCGGTAATGGAAATGACGTTGGTCGGAATGTAGGCCGAGACGTCGCCGTCCTGGGTCTCGATGATCGGCAGTGCCGTCATGGAGCCGTAACCGTTCTTCTTGGACATCTTGACGGCACGCTCGAGCAGACGAGAGTGCAGGTAGAAGATGTCGCCAGGATAGGCCTCGCGTCCGGGCGGACGATGCAGCGTCAGCGACATCTGACGGTAGGCCACAGCCTGCTTGGACAGGTCGTCGTAGATGACGAGCACGTGGCCGCCGGGGTTGGTCTCGCTGGCGGGCTTGCCGTCCTCGCCGTTGTACATAAAGAACTCGCCAATAGCGGCACCGGCCATAGGCGCGATGTACTGCATAGGGGCGGAATCGGCAGCGGTGGCCGAAACGATGATGGTGTAGTCGAGCGCACCGTGCTGAGCGAGGGTCTCGCGGATGTTGGCAACCGTGGAGGCCTTCTGGCCGATGGCGACATAGATGCAGACCATGCCCTTGCCGCGCTGGTTGAGGATAGCGTCGATGGCGATGGCGGTCTTACCGGTCTTACGGTCACCAATGATGAGCTCACGCTGACCGCGGCCAATAGGCACCATGGAGTCGATAGCGAGCAGACCGGTCTGAACCGGCTCGCACACCGGGGTACGATCGATGACGCCGGGAGCCTTGAACTCGATGGGGCGACGGTGCGTAGCGACGATGTCGCCCAGGCCGTCGATGGGCTGGCCGAGCGGATTGACGACGCGGCCGAGCATGGCACGGCTCACGGGGATATCCATAACGCGGCCAGTGGTGCGGCACTCGTCGCCTTCCTTGATGGAGTCGACGGCACCGAACAGAACGGCGCCGACCTCGTCACGGTCAAGGTTCTGGGCAAGGCCGAAGACGGTCTCACCGGTATCGGAGCTCTTGAACTCCAGAAGCTCGCCTGCCATGGCGCTCTTGAGGCCGGAGACGCGCGCGATGCCGTCGCCTACCTCGTCGACCGTTGAAACCTCATGCGTATCGACCGTCGCGGAGAGGCTCGTGAGCTGCTCCTGCAGTTTCTTGGCGATATCCTGGGCATTGAGGGTTTCGGACATTAGGCTTCACCTCCGTACGAATTAGCAGAGTTTGCGAGGGTCTCCTGCGCGATGCGCAGCTGCGTCTTGACGGAAATGTCACGACGCTCGCCGCGGGCCTCGAGCACCAGGCCGCCCACGATAGACGGGTCGACCTGCTCGATAAGGAATACCTTGCGGCCGAAGTCCTGCTCGCATTTCTTAGTGATGGTTTGACGCAGCTCGTCGTCGAGCGGGATCGCCGTGGTGACGGTCACGCCCACTACATCCTCGTCTTCCTCGGCAACATACTTAAAGGCAGCTGCCACCTTGGGAAGAAGGTCGAGCTGGTCGCGCTTGGACATGGTGTCGAGCACGGCGATGATCTCGGGGCTGGCAGAAGCCAAGCGCTCGATCATCTCGAGGTCCTCGAACACATGGTTCTCGGCCTTGGCGGCTTCCAAAAGGGAACGCGCGTAGGTCTCGAGCACCTTGTCCTGATAGCGGCTAGTCGGCATTCAGGCTACCTGCTTCCTGGATGTAGCGCTCGATGAGCTTCTTCTGCTCGGCATCGTCCTCGAGTGCCTCGCCCACGATCTTGGTGGCGACAGCAACGGACAGGTCGGCGATGGAGCTCGCGGCACCGGCGTAGATGGACTTGCGCTCGTCCTCGACGGTCGTGTGGGCCTTGGCGATGATCTCCTCGGCCTCCTTGTGAGCAGCCTCGATAATACGGGCGCGCTCGGACTCGGCGTCCTTACGGGCCTCGAGAACGATGTCGGCAGCCTGACGACGGGCGTCGGTGACGATCGAGTCGGACTCAGCGCGCTTGGCGATTGCCTCCTGCTTGGTCTTCTCGGCCTCGTCGAGGCTCTCCTCGATCTTCTTGCCGCGCTCCTCCATGGTTTTCATGATGCCCGGCAGGGCGACCTTGGCCAGCACGATCCAGATGATCAGGAAGGCGATAAGCGCCGGGATGAACTCCGCCATCTTAGGGATGAGGATGTCCGCACCGGCAGCGCCGTCCTCGGCGAACGCGGAAACCGGCATGAGCAGCGCGGCCGCGGACGCGGAGAGTGCGATCGCGCTCTTCTGGGATGAAAGATTCATACTTGACGCTCCGTGCTATTTAACGATCAGCGCGACAACGAAGCCGATCAGAGCCAGAGCCTCGCCGAAGGCGGAGCCCATGATGAAGACGGTGAACACGCGGCCCTGGACCTCAGGCTGACGGGCCATAGCACCCGTAGCACCCAGAGCAGACAGGCCGATAGCAAGACCAGCGCCGATAACACCGAGACCGTAACCGATAACTCCCACGATTCCTCCTTTGTCGTGCGTGTCTTATTTCACGCAGGATAACCTTTTTATAACTGCCGGGCTCCATGGGTACGGGCACCGGCGGTTGAACGAATTGCCTTACCTTTAAGGCGCGAACGGAAGATTACTCCTCCTCCGCGACCTCCTCTGCCTCGGAGACATACACGGCGGTAAGGACCGTGAAGACGTAAGCCTGGATGGCGCCGACCACAAGCTCGATCGCATAGATCAGGATGAGGATGGCAAGCCAGGCCAGCGAAGGCAGGGCGCCGACGGCGTGGGCCGCGGAAACCTGCTGAAGCAGCGGCTGCATGAACATGCTCGCCATAATGGCGAACGAGCCCATGACCACGTGTCCTGCGAACATGTTGCAGAACAGACGGACGGCGAGCGTGATGAGGCGCAGGAAGGTCGAGAAGAGCTCGACGACCCACACGAGCACGTTCATCGGGAAGCTCACGCCCTGCGGGGCGAGGCTCTTGATGTAGCCGATCACGCCGTGAGCCTTGCATCCGTAGTAGATGAAGTACACGAAGGCGAAGATGGCGAGCGCGGCGGTGGAGCCGATTGCACCGGTGCCGGGCTTCATTCCCGGGATCAGGCCGATCATGTTATTGATCAGGATGAACAGGAAAAGCGAGCACAGGAACGGGAAGTGCTTCTTCCAGTTCTCACCCACGACGCCCTTGCCGATATCGTTCTCGACGTACTCGATGATGTACTCGAAACCGTTGACGAAGAAGCCCTTGGGAACCAGGGTCTGCTTCTTCTTGAACACGGCCAGGACGATCAGGAGCACGATCGTGGAGACGATCAGCCAAAACGAGTACTGCGTGATACCGCAGCTCAGATCGCCCACGACAGGGGTGGAGCTGAACTCGCTGACCAGATGATTAATCTCATCAGGCAGCTTTTCAAAAATTTCCACGACTTACCTTTCGACCTCATGAGGATCTCGCAGCGCCTTGGCGACGCGAACCGAGCAGGCGGCCATAAAGGCCACGAAGCCGATCGCCTCGCCCAGGAGGAACATGCGAAATGCCTCTCCGAACAACACAAACACAACCAAGGTAAAGACGAGCAGGGCGATTGCCGAGACCGCCAGACTCACCATACCCTTGAGCATGTCCGCATTCTGCTTATCGTCAAGAACCGGCTTGAGCGTAAAGACAAAGGGAAGGAAGGCAATTGCGCCCGCGATGGCGCCTGCAACGATAGCGAGCAGATCAGCTATCTGAAACACTGGCGTCCTCACTTTCCTTTTTAACGCCTCACAGAACAGTTCCCGCCAAACATTGGTGACTATTGTACGAGCCAATCGCTAAAGTACAACCGAAAAAGCATCGGTTAATACGCACCTGTTCGTTTTCTTAAGACCTTCTTTATGCCGCAGGTACGGTAATACGTTTTTCTCGAACCCTGCAGGGCAAAACGTCCGTTAACAGGAGTGCGCGTGGACGTCTTTTGCTCGGCCGCGCGCACCATTTCTTCGTATTTTCGACGTTAGCCGGTATGGCCCTGAGATTACAGCGTGCCGTAGATGCGGTCGCCGGCGTCGCCCAGGCCGGGAACGATGTAGGCAGCCTCGTTGAGATGGTCGTCGATGGCGCAGGTATAGATATGCACATCAGGGTCCTTCTCAGTCAGCGACTTGAGGCCCTCGGGGGCCGCGACGATGCACAGCATGCGGATGTCCTTGACACCGCGCTCGCGCAGGTAGCTAATGGCCATCTCGGCCGAACCGCCCGTGGCGAGCATGGGGTCGACGACCAGGCAGATGCGCTGGTCGATATCCTTGGGCATCTTGCAGTAATACTCGTGCGGCTCGTGGGTGACCTCGTCGCGCTCCATGCCGATGTGGCCCACGCGAGCGGAGGGCACCAGGTCGAGGATGCCGTCGACCATGCCAAGGCCCGCACGCAGGATGGGCACGATGGCGAGTTTCTTGCCGGCGAGCTGTTTGAACGTGGCGGTAGTGATGGGGGTCTCGACCTCGACGTCTTCCATAGGCAGGTCGCGCATGGCCTCGTAGCCGTCAAAAAGCGCGAGTTCGCGCACGAGTTGACAGAACTGGTTGGTGCCGGTGTTTTTGTCGCGCAGGATCGACAGCTTGTGCTGGACGAGCGGGTGATCGACAAGCGTCACACGGGACGCATCGTAGGTGACGGTCATGGATTGATTGCCCCTTTCGTTGCGGCCGCAAAACGGCCTTGCTGACAAGGCGTGCAGCAATGTTGCCGCCGCACGCCATGCATTAGTTTAGCGGTTTGTTGTATCGAGCAGCCCATCGCAGCCCTACTGTGAGGTGCTGAGCGAGCGCCTGACTGCATCACGCCAGCCCGCAAGGTTTTGCTCGCGGCGCTCGGCGGACATGTGGGGAAGGAAGGTCCTAACGATCTGGGCATTTTGCTCCAGCTCTTCCAGGTCTTCCCAATAGCCGACGGCAAGACCCGCCAAGTACGCGGCACCGATTGCCGTGGTCTCCACCGTCTCGCATTGCAGCACGGGGATATCCAGCAGGTCGGCCTGGAATTGCATGATGAACTCGTTGCGCGAGGCACCGCCATCGACAGACAGGCGCTCAATCGAAAGCCCCACGTCCTGCTCCATGGCGCGCAGCACGTCGTAGCTCTGATATGCCATGGATTCGCAGGCGGCACGTACGATGGTCGCACGGCTCGAGGCGCCGGTCAGACCACACACGATACCGCGGGCATGCGGGTCCCACCAGGGAGCACCCAAACCCGCAAAGGCGGGAACGAAGTAGCAGCCCTCGTTGTCGCTAATCGAAGCGGCGAGTTGTGCCGACTCGCTCACGCTCGAGATGATGCCCATGTTGTTGCGAAGCCAGTTCATCGTTGAGCCGGCGGCAAAAATAGAGCCCTCGAGCGCATAGCTGACTTTGCCGTCCGCAGCGATACCGATGGTGGAGACCAGGCCATTCTTGGATTCGACGATCTCGTCGCCGGTGTTCATGAGCATAAAGCAGCCCGTGCCATAGGTGTTTTTGGTCTGGCCGGGACGGAAACAGCAGTGGCCGAACAGCGACGCCTGTTGGTCACCCGCCACGCCCATGATGGGCGGCATGTTGGTCATGATGTCGCTCGCGACGCGGCCGTAGTCGCCCGAGCTCCAGCGAACCTCGGGCATCATGGAACGCGGAACGTCAAAGAGCGCCAGCAGGTCGTCGTCCCAATCGAGCGTATGGATATTAAAGAGTGCCGTGCGGCTGGCATTGGTGTAGTCGGTGGCAAAGACCTGGCCGCCGGTGAGGTTGTAGATGAGCCAGGTGTCGATGGTGCCAAACATGAGGTCGCCCGCCGCCGCGCTCTCGCGTGCGCCGTCGACGTTGTCGAGAATCCACTGCACCTTGGAGGCCGAGAAATACGGGTCAAGCGTGAGTCCCGTGCGGGAGCGCACCAGCTCCTCGCAACCCTGTTCAACCAACGCGTCGATCGCCGGCGCGGTACGACGGCACTGCCATACGATGGCGTTATAGATGGGCTGGCCGCTCACGCGGTCCCAGACCACCGTGGTCTCGCGCTGGTTGGAGATGCCGATGGCGGCGATGCGGTCAGAATGGATGCCGCTCTTAAACTGAACCTCCATCATGACGGCAATCTGGCTGGCAAGGACCGTCATGGGGTCTTGCTCCACCCAGCCGGGACGCGGGAAGCTGGTTTTGACGCTGCGACGTGCCTGCGCGACGATGCATCCGTACTCGTCGACGATGGTCGCAAGTACCGAAGTGGTGCCGCAGTCGAGCGCCATGATGTAGGAACCGCCAAAGTTAAACGAGGCATCTTCCATGCCCAGGCTGCCCAGATTCAACGACATCGCTTACACCTTTCTATTGCATCGGGTCGGACAGGACCCGCTCGATCTCTGATGCGGGAAGTGCGCCTTGGCGCAGGATCTGGAGCCCGCCGTGCTGGAACGACACGATGGTCGAGGCGTCGCGACACGGGGTCTCACCGGCGTCGACGGCAACATCGACCCCCTCCAGGATGCGACCCTCGACGGCGGCAAAGCTTGCCGGCGAAGGCGCGCCGTGCGTGTTGGCGCTCGTGCAGGCAAGGGGACTGCCGCAGGCGCGGATGAGCGCTTGGACCACGGGAGAGGCCGAAGCGCGCAGGGCCACGGTGTCGTCGGCAGCGCGCATAAAGGTCGGCACGCAGGGGGCTGCCTTGACCACGATAGTCAGGGCTCCCGGCCAGCATCGTCGCGCGAGTACGCGGGCATCTTCCGGGATATCCACGCCATAGCGGTCGAGTGCTTCGACGCCATCGACCAGCCAAGCGACGGTTTGCGTGAGCTCACGTTGCTTGAGAGTGAAGATACGGCGATAGCCGGTGCCGAGCGCAGGAACTGCGGCGCCATTGACGGCAGCCTGCGGATCGCGCGGCCACGATGGGAATTCGCTTGTATCTTGGGGCACGGCGCCCGAGAAGGCGTTGACTGCCACGGCGACACCGTAGACGGTCTCGGTCGGAATCAAGGCCAGGCCGCCGCGGCCGAGCACCTCGGCCGTGCGCTCGACGGCAAGCCGATGCGGCTCGCGCGTTCCCTCGTATACCCGATAGACCGTCTGCATGTGTATGCCAGCCCCTTACGATCCGGTGCAAGTTTGTTTACTGTGGGGCATTCTCGCACGAAACATTCAACCTATTTGCCCAGAGCGCATGTTGGTTTGGTGAGCGGCTCTAGTAGTCGGTGAAAGTGAGGGGGTTA
>CATZIX010000037.1:0-7129 GCA_958420205.1 uncultured Collinsella sp.
TTACCGATGGTCAGATCTACCTGCAGTCCGAGCTCTTCTTCCAGGGTCAGCGCCCGGCAGTCGACGTGGGTATCTCCGTGTCCCGCGTCGGTGGCGATGCGCAGACCAAGGCCATGAAGCAGGTCGCCGGCAACCTCCGTCTGGACCTCGCTTCCTATCAGGAGCTCGCTGGCTTTACGCAGTTCGGCTCCGACCTCGACGAGGCTACTCAGAAGCAGCTGACCCACGGTGCTCGCATGACCGAGCTCCTGAAGCAGCCGCGTTACAAGCCGTTTGAGGTTGGCGAGCAGATCGTTACGCTGTTCGCTGGCAACGAGGGCTTCCTGGATGACCTGGAGATCGCCGACGTGCTGCCTTTCCGTGCCGAGCTCATCGAGTACATGGACAATGGCTTTGGTTCGCTGCTCGACAAGGTTCGCGCCAAGAAGATCGATGATGACACCAAGGCTGAGCTCTTGCGCGTCATCGGCGACTTCAAGCAGCAGTTCATGGCCAAGCACCATTCGGATGTTTCTGGATCAGAGGAGAACTAAGCCCCATGGCCAACCTTCGCGACATTAAGAAGCGAATCTCCTCGGTTACCACGACCAAGCAGATCACGCGCACGATGGAGATGGTCTCTACGGCCAAGATTCGTCGTGCCCTCGATCGCTCCAAGCAGGCCGAGCCCTATAAGGAGGCGCTGACCGACGTCATGTTGACGGTCGCCGGCGACGCCTCCTGTTCGGGCACCGATCCCATGCTGCAGAAGCATGAGAGCGTCAAGCATGGCCTGATTGTCGTTATTGCCTCGGACCGCGGCCTTGCCGGCGGTTTCAATACGACGGTGGAGCGCACGGCCGAAAAGCTCGCCGCTTCTTGGGCGAACGACGGCATCGAATGCGAGATCATCGCGTGCGGGCGTAAGCCGGCCACGTATTTCCGTGACCGCGCAAACGTTGTCATGCACTTTGAGGGCAACTCCTCTGAGCCCGATTTCAATCAGGCCCGCATGATCTCCTCTCATATCTGCGATGCGTATCGTGCCGGTGAGCTTGACCGTGTCGAGCTTGTCTACCACCACGCCAAGAACCGCGTGGATCAGGAGCTTCGCGTCGAGCATCTGTTGCCGCTCGACCCCGAGATGATCGCTATGGCCCACGGTCCGCGTAAGAACGAGACCGACGCCCCTAAGCGCATCTCGTCCACGTTCGAGTTCGTGCCCTCTCCCGAGCATGTTCTCGGCAAGCTTGTGCCGTCTTATATCCTGACGGTCATCTACCAGGCCCTGATCGATTCGGCGGCTGCCGAGCAGGGTGCACGCCGCAAGGCCATGCACTCCGCGACGGAAAACGCCACCGCGATCATCTCGACCCTTACCCGCACGTATAGTCGCGTGCGCCAGGCTTCGATCACGACCGAGATTAACGAGATCGTCGGCGGAGCCTCAGCATTGGAGGAACAGTAATGGCTAATAACACCGTAAAGCTTGCGGTCGAGGAAGCCACCAAGAAGACGACTGCCGGTGATGGTCGCATCGTGCGAATCATCGGCCCTGTCGTCGACGTCAAGTTTGACGGCGCGGTGCCCCCGATCTACAACGCGCTCACGGTCGAGGCCGAGACCCCGATCGGTCATCTGAGCACGATCCTCGAGGTCGAGAGCCAGCTTCCGGGCGGCGTCGTCCGCACGGTCGCCATGTCCTCGACCGACGGCCTGCAGCGCGGCCTCATCGCCACCGATACCGGTGAGCCCATGAAGATGCCCGTTGGTCCCAAGACGCTCGGCCGCATTTGGAACGTCATGGGCAAGCCCGTCGACGGCAAGCCCATGCCCGAGGTGGAGGAGTTCTACCCCATCCACCATGCAGCGCCCCGTTTCGACGAGCTCACCACCAAGACCGAGATCTTCGAGACCGGCATCAAGGCCGTCGACCTGCTCGAGCCCTACATCCGTGGCGGCAAGACGGGCCTGTTCGGCGGTGCCGGCGTCGGCAAGACCGTTTTGATTCAGGAGCTCATCAACAACCTCGCCCAGGAGCACGGCGGCACTTCGGTGTTCACCGGCGTCGGCGAGCGTACCCGCGAGGGCACCGACCTGTTCCTCGAGATGAGCGAGTCTGGCGTTATCGACAAGACCTGCTTGGTCTATGGTCAGATGAACGAGCCGCCCGGAGCGCGTCTGCGCATCGGTCTGGCCGGCCTTACCACCGCTGAGTATTTCCGTGATCGTGGCCAGGACGTTCTGCTGTTCATCGACAACATCTTCCGCTTCTCCCAGGCAGGTTCCGAGGTTTCCGCACTGCTGGGCCGTATGCCGTCCGCCGTTGGTTACCAGCCCACGCTGGCAACCGAGATGGGCGACCTCCAGGAGCGCATTACCTCTACCAAGACCGGTTCCATCACCTCCGTCCAGGCTGTTTACGTCCCCGCAGACGACCTGACCGACCCGGCTCCGGCAACGACGTTCACCCACCTGGATGCAACGACCGTTCTTTCGCGTTCCATCGCCGAGCTCGGCCTGTATCCGGCTATCGACCCGCTGGCGTCCTCTTCCGACGCTCTCGACCCTGCGGTCGTAGGCGAGGAGCACTACCGCGTGGCCGTCAAGGTTCAGGAGCTCCTGCAGGAGTACTCCGACCTTCAGGACATCATCGCCATCTTGGGTATGGACGAGCTTTCCGAGGAGCAGCGCCTTACGGTTAACCGCGCTCGTAAGCTTCAGCAGTTCCTGTCTCAGTCGTTCCACGTGGCAGAGCAGTTCACCGGTAACCCCGGCGTGTACATCCGCGTCGAGGACACCGTTCGCTCCTTTGCCGCAATCGTCGACGGCGAGTGCGACGACCTGCCCGAGCAGGCTTTCCGCTATGCGTCCACGATTGACGACGTGCGTGAGCGCGCCGCCAAGATGGGGGAGAAGTAAGCCATGCTCATCCGTATCGTATGTCCGGAACATTGTGCCTATGAGGGCGAGGCTGCCTTTGCGGTCGTGCCCTCTACGGACGGCGAGTGCGGCATCCTTCCCAAGCACGCGAACGAGATCTGTACCATCACGGACGGTTACGTGCGCGTGTGTGACAAGGAGATGGGCACGGTCGACCACACGTTTGCGGTGGGCGGCGGCTATGCTCAAATTGCCGACGACACCGTTATCGTGCTGGCCGAGCGGGCCTGCGATCTGGCGGATGTCGATGCCGAGAAGGTTAAGGTTGAACTTCAAGGTTTTGAAGACAACCTGAGGAATCTGTCGGAAGACGATGCGCGTCGCGCCTACCTATATAATGAAATCGCATGGTGTAAGCTGCTGCTTGCAAAATAGGTACTGAGGATTTATCCTCTGCCAACAATGCGATGGACATCATGCCCGGGAGACTTGTGCTCCCGGGCCTTTTTTTGAAAGGGACAGGTTTGGATATCATCCGCGTTGAAGGTGGTCATCCGATCGAGGGGCGCGTGCGCGTTTCGGGCGCTAAGAACTCTGCGCTCAAGCTCATGGCTGCAACCTTGCTTGCTCCGGGCAAAACCACCCTTACCAATGTGCCCAATATTTCCGACGTACACGTGATGGGCAAGGTTCTTAAGGGCATGGGTGCCACGATCGAGGTCGTGGACGAGCATAGCCTGGCTATCGATACTTCTGCTGTCGATCAGTGGGAAGCGCCGTACGAGCTCGTTGCCAAAATGCGCGCGTCTACGGCGGTCCTCGGTCCGTTGTTGGGCCGTATGGGCAAGGCGAAAATCGCAATGCCCGGCGGCTGCAACCTGGGCGCCCGCAAGATCGATATGCACATTTTGGGTCTTGAGGCCCTGGGCGTGAAGTTCGATACCGAGCATGGCTACATCTATGCCGACGCCGGCGAGGGAATGCATGGCGAGACCGTTACGCTTGAGTTTGCGAGCGTAGGCGCCACGGAGAATCTCATCATGGCAGCGGTTCGCGCTAAGGGCACCACGGTTATCGATAACGCCGCGCGCGAGCCCGAGATTGTTGACCTCGCTAACATGCTCAACGAGATGGGCGCTCAGATCACCGGTGCCGGAACCCCTGTCGTTACGATCGAGGGCGTTTCTGAGTTGCATCCTGTTACGCATCGCGTGATTGGCGACCGCATCGAAGCCGGCACCTTTATCGTTGCGGGCGCTTTGATGGCTGGCGATGCCGGTGTTGAGGTGGTTGGATTCGCTCCGCACCATTTGGGCATGGTTCTTAAAAAGCTCGAGCTCATGGGCATCGATTTTGAGCGCATCGAGGGCGGTGTGCGCGTGTACCGCGTTGATACCATTCGCCCGGTGGACATCCAGACCTTGCCGTTCCCGGGTTTCCCCACCGACATGCAGGCTCAGGTTATGGTTCTTTCCGCTCTGGCAGATGGCAGCTCTGTCATCACGGAGAACATCTTCGAGAATCGCTTCATGTTCGCCTCTGAGCTTGTGCGCATGGGGGCAAACATTCGCATCGAGAGCCACCACGCCATGATTCATGGCGTCAAGGGCTTCTCGGGCGCTCAGGTCACCTCCCCCGATTTGCGCGGCGGCGCTGCGCTTGCCGTCGCTGGCCTTATTGCCGACGGCACGACTGAGGTTTCTGCTATCCATCACATTGACCGTGGATACGAGCACTTCGTAAAGAAGCTCGTAGAGCTGGGGGCGCATGTGGAGCGCGTCACCGTCCCCGATCCTATTGACGACTAGACAGGTCCTTCTTATGAGAAAAAAATCCGTACAGCAGATGCGTGCTGCGGCTGACGAATCGAGCAGCCGTGTTTACAGTCGCACAAACGTGGCCCGCTATTCAGAGCGCGCTTGTCAGCGCCAACGCGGAAAGCGCATCCGCCGCACGATTTTGCTTACGCTCATGGGCGTGCTTATCGCAGGCGTTACGGCATGCGGTCTGTGGTTTGGCAAGATTGTTTCCAAGCTCAATAACGGCGAGATCATTACCAGCGGACTGCTTTCGTCTCTTACCGATTCCGATGTCACGCGCGATCCGTTCTACATGCTGCTGCTGGGAACCGATGGCCGTCCGGGAGACACTGCCTATCGTGCCGACTCCATCATCCTTGCGCGTGTTGACCCTAAGGCCAAACAGGTCACGCTCATCTCCATTCCGCGCGATACGAAGGTCGAGTACAAGGGTTCGACCATGAAGATCAATGCAACACACGCCTACGATGGCGCCGAAGGCATGGTCAATGCCGTTAACGAGCTGTGCGATGTCGAAATCGCCCACTATGCCGAGATCAGCTTTGATGGCATGAAGACCCTTGTGGACGCTGTGGGCGGCATCGATATCAACGCTACCGACGGCGTGGATGACCCGGAGGCCGGTCCGGTTACGATTGAGCCGGGGCAGCAGCACATGGATGGCGAGACAGCGCTTACGTACTGCCGCGCGCGTCATCAGTATGCCGACGGCGACTATACGCGTATGCGCCATCAGCGCCAGGTCATCGGTGCCCTTGCGAACGCAGTGCTCAACAACATGGACATCACGCGCCTGCCTGGTGTCATCGAGTCTCTCTCCGACATGGTCGTCACCGATCTGGGCGTGCAGGATATCGTGTCGCTCGCGAACGCGATGCGCGGCATGGATACCGATAACATGTGGTCGGCCAACTTGCCGTCTTGGGCGGGCGAGGATACATACATCGACGGCCAGAGTTACGTCTTTGTCTACGAGGACAAGCTCAAGGAGATGATGGAGCGCGTCGATGCTGGTGAGGATCCACAAGGCCCGCAGTCCATGGGCTCCTCCTCGGGTGAGTCGAGTACGATTGCCGACCTTGCCAACAACGATTCTCGTTCGTTTAGTAACGGAACCGATAAGGGCACATCGTCGTCATCGGAAGAAGAAACGAGCACCGAAGATTAAAAAAGCCGCCGGGCACAAGCTCGGCGGCTTTTTTGTAAGCAAGAGACGAGAGGTGCTTGCTTGAGGGTGCTTGCTTTAAAACGCCGTTACTCGGCAAAGCGACGTGCAAGCTCCTGCAAAACGTCAACGACGCGCTCCATCTGCGAGACGACAACAAATTCATTCACGCTGTGGCCGCAATAGCCGCCCGTGCCCAGGTTGGGGCAGGGGAGACCGCGGAAAGAGAGCTGCGCGCCATCGGTGCCACCGCGGATGGGCAGGACGAGGGGTTTGATACCCAGGGCCTCGTATGAATCGCAGACGATCTCTACGAGCTGCGGATAGTCTTTTACGATTTCTGCCATGTTGCGATACTGTTGCTTGATTTCGACGGTCACGCGCGGACGGTCAAGCTCGTTATTCATAAAATCAGCGGCACGCTGCATGAGGTCGATCTTTTGCTGGAACAGCTCGGCATCGTGATCGCGGATGATATAGCGAGCGGTGGCATGGGTGACGGTTGCCGAGACGCTTTCGCAGTGGATAAAGCCGTCATAGCCATCGGTGTGCTCGGGACGCATATGCGCGGGCAGCAGGCTCTGGAATTGGACGAACAGGTCGTTTGCATTCACCATGCGGTTCTTGGCTGATCCGGGATGGATGGAATAGCCCTCAAAACGAACAGTTGCCTCGGCGGCGTTGAAGCACTCCCACTCAAGCTCGCCCACGGCGCCGCCGTCAACGGTGTAGCCGTAGGTGCATCCAAAGGCGGGGATGTCCAGAAGCGAGGCGCCGTGGCCGATTTCCTCGTCAGGGCAAAAGCAGATGCCCAGGCGCGGATGCTTGATGGAGGGATCCTCGTGAATGCGCGCCACGAGCGCCATGATTTCGGCAACGCCGGCCTTGTCGTCGCCGCCCAGCAGCGTGGAGCCATCCGAGCAGATGATGTCTTCGCCCACCAGGCCATCAAGGTCGGAAAGCATGTCGGGGCCGATTGCGACCTCGTTGCCATCGACAACGCCGGCGACCAGATTTCCGCCCTCGTAGTGCACGATATGGGGCTTTACGCCAAAGCCAGGGGCGGCCTCGGTGGTGTCGATATGGGCGAGAAGACCAAGTGCGGGCTTATCCTCGGCGCCTTTGCTTGCGGGGATGTGCGCAACAACGTAGCAGCTCTCGGTTACGTAGGCGTCCTCAGCGCCGAGCGCGCGCAGCTCGTCAGCCAAAAGATTGGCAAGATCAAACTGGCAGGCGGTCGAGGGAACCTGGTCGCAGTGCTCGTCGGCAGATTGTGTATCAA
>CATZIX010000038.1:0-5715 GCA_958420205.1 uncultured Collinsella sp.
CAGCTTGTGCGGCTTGAGAGCGAGCGCATTGACGAGCGCGTCGGTGGCAGACTTGACGGCAGCCGGCTGCGGATCGTTGACGTGATCCTCGGGATGCACGGGCAGGTCCTTCTTGACGGCATCGTGGATCAAGTTGAGGTACTCAGTCACGCCAGTGGTCGATAGATGCGTGCCATCGCCATCGAACAGGTCGTTGCGGTTGGCACTGTATCCGTACCAATCGATAACGCGCACGTTCTTGTAACGCGTAGCGGCGTTGGCGATGGCCTGGTTGGTAGAGCCAACCCACGGCTGCGGGCTGCGCGTGTTCACAAACACCACAATACGCTTATCTCCTGCATCGGCCATGATGGCGTCGATCTGGTCGTCGGTTACCAAGCCGTTGGTGCCCAGAGCAAAGACCACGATCTTGCCGGCAAGGTTCTGCTGGATATAGCCCTCAAATGTCGCGCGGCCCGCATCGAACTGGCGGCCCTTTTCGGCATCGATATGGCTGTGCGGGAACACACCGTCAAAGGTGTCCACGGCACGCAGCGACACGGAGTCACCGATCATAAGCAGATCGTAGGAGCCATCGGGGAAGCCGTCGTTGTCCTTGTCGGTGTCGTCGGCTGCCTGTTGGTCCGTTGGTGCGGCGTTCTTGGCTTCCTTATTGAGGACTTCGGCGCCCTCACCGCTCAGTGCGGAGGTCTCCGGCACAAAGATCAGGCCGCCCAGTGCAACGACCAACACGACAGCGCAGGCTGCGCAGACAGGGACGTGCGTGCGTGCCCAGTTGGCGGGCGTGGTGGTGCCATCGCGGAATTCGGCGACGGTGCGCCCAAAGGCGCCCTTTCTAAACGGCGTCTCGATAAAGCGATATGAGCATTCGGCCACGGCGACCACCAACAGCACCTGCAAAATGTACTGCCACCACGGTGTATCGTTGATGTTGGCGACCGGGTTCATGAGCAACAGCAGCGGATAGTGCCACAGGTAGATGCTGTACGAGCGCTTGCCAACCCACACGAGTGGCTCGGCGGCCAAGGCTCGTGCGACCATGCCCTGGGGCTGCACGCAGGCGGCAATGACCATGAGCGTGAGGATCGAGCACAGCAGCGTGCCGCCGCGATACTGGAACGCGGTGTAGCCGTTGGTGAGCGCGACCATGGCGGCAAGGCCAACCAGACCCACGACGCCCAACACATCGATGGATGCGGGCGAGGACCAAAAACGCACGAGGGCGCTCGGCTGTGCCGGGACGGTCTCGGCTGCTTCGTCGGCCTTCTCGCCAAGCTTGTCCTCGACGTTCTTGCCGTGCTTGGCGGCGCCAGCCAGGCGATTGAGCCCCAGACGACGAGCGAGACGCACCGGAGCCAGGTCGCGGTCGGGGATAAAGGCCATCCAGGCACCCAGCAGCAGCGAGAAGACGCGGGTGTCGGTGCCGTAGTACACGCGGCTGGGGTCGGTGGCGGGATTGTAGAGCACCATCATGGCGATGGCGGAGACAGCAGCCAGGCCCAGAACCACGCGGCGCGTGTTGGGCTTGCTCACATGCATGGATACCATGGCAAACAGCAGTGGCGGCCAAATCAGGTAGAACTGTTCCTCGATGGCAAGCGACCAAAAGTGCGTGAGCGGCGAGGGGTCGCCCAGAGCATTGAAGTACGAGACGTTTTGGGCAATCTGCCACCAGTTGTTGGAGAACAACAGCGACGGCAGGATGTCGGGACGCATCTTGGTGAGCATCACGTGGTTGAAGACGGTGCACAGCGCACAGGTCGCCACCACGACGGTCACCACGGCGGGGACCAGGCGACGGATGCGGCGGATCCAGAAGCTCTTGAGGTCGATGCGGCCGGTCTTAGCGACTTCGTTGAGCAGCAAGCGCGTGATCAGATAGCCCGAAAGCACAAAGAAGATCGTGACGCCGAGCAGGCCGCCCTGAGCCCACGTGAGGTTAAGGTGATAGAGCACCACCGCGACGACGGCGAGCGTACGCAGGCCGTCGAGTGCAGGGATGTAGCGGGACTTGGGGCGAGCAGGCGTCTGCTCCGCGGCGGGAGTGTTGGCGCGGCCCGCGTTGTTGGCAGAAGCGCGATGGGGGCTCGCGGTGCGTCGCGGTTCGTTGGCACGGCGTTCGCCCTTCACGCGTTCGTGCGGCGCCGGCTCGTTGTCCGTGCGGCGTCGACCGCGCGAGCCCGATTGCGAGAGTTGTTCCATAAAACATCATCCAATGACGAGAATAATCAGCACGCCTTCATTGTAGCTGCCTGCTCCTGTGAATGCTTGCTGCTGGCGCAAGCTCAAGCGCGCGTCCACATCAAAGTGAACTAAAGTTATAGGGGGTACGAGAGTGCACGATCGACGGCCGACGGTGGGCATAAGGCCCGCAGATGAGGAGGTTTCCATGGCAGATCGCGGCATCGTTGCGGTGTTCGGCAGCATGAACATGGACCTTTCGGTGGGGTGCGAGCGCATGCCGCGCGCGGGCGAGACGGTCGGTGGCAGCGGTTTTATCACCAACGCCGGTGGCAAGGGCGCTAACCAGGCCGTCGCCGCCGCGCGCATGGGTGCGCGCACGTGCATGATCGGCGCGGTCGGTCGCGACGCGTTCGGCGCGTCGCTCGTGGCGGGGCTCCAAGACGCCGGCGTGGACTGTGACTTTGTAGTGCATCGCGATGACGTGGAGACGGGAACGGCGACCATCATTCGCTGCGAGGGCGACAACCGCATCATACTGTCACCGGGCGCCAACCATGCGCTTGCGGGCGCGGACGTTGCCTGCGCGCTGAGGCGTCTGGTGGCCCATGAGCTCGACGGCGACGCCAGCGAGATTGCCCCGGCTGCCGGAAGCGTCTTTATCGCCCAGGGTGAATGCGACCTTGTAGCGACGGCCGAGGCGCTTGTTTGCGCTCGCGAGCTGGGGTTCTATACGGTCTTTAATCCGGCGCCCGCCTGCGACCTGCCGGCAGGAGCGTGGCCTGCGGTCGACCTGGTCTGCCCCAACGAGACCGAGTGCCAGGTTCTGACGGGTATTCTGCCCGCGGATGACGTGAGTTGCGTCACCGCGCTCAATGCGCTGCTCGACAAGGGCGCCGGAGCTGCGGTCATCACGTTGGGCGGTGCCGGCTCGGTTACGCTCGGCGATGGCGGTGGGCTGCTGCGCATGCCGGCACTTTCGAGCACGGTAGTCGATACCACGGCCGCCGGCGATACGTTTATCGGCGCGTTGGCGGCGGCTCGCCTAGAGGGCTTGCCGCTCTTTGAGTGCATGGCCGCGGGTGCTCGCGCCTCGGCGGTGACGGTGTCGCGCCTGGGCGCTCAGCAATCGATTCCCACGCGCACCGAAGTTGAACATTGGTTTGGTTAAACGATAAAGACGGAGAAGCGGAGTAGAACAATGGCAATCAAGAAGCTGATCCTTGATCTGGATATGGGTGTGGACGATGCGATGGCGCTGGCCTATGCCATCGCGAGCCCCGAGGTGGAGCTCGTGGGCATCACCACGTGCTTTGGCAACGTGCGCGTCGAGCAATCGGCGCACAATTGCCTGGCGGTGCTCGATCTGCTGGGTCGTCCCGAGGTGCCGGTGTACCTGGGCGCCGACCGTCCTCTGCAGGCGACTGAGCCTTATACGCCGCCGGCGTCCACCGCGCTCATTCACGGCAAGAACGGCATCGGCGGCGCGAGCGTGCCCGCGTCGCCCTACGAGCCGGTGGGGGCGACCTCGGCCGGCGGCAACGCCGCGGTCGATTATCTGATCGATGCCGCGCGCACCTATGGTCCCGATCTGGTCTACGTGGCGACTGGCCCGCTCTCCAACCTGGCGCTCGCCCTGGAGCGCGATGCGGCAGCGATGATGTCCATCGGCCGCGTGGTCGTGATGGGCGGCGCCCTTACCGTGCCCGGCAACGTGAGCGCGGGCGCCGAGGCCAATATGGCGAGCGACCCCGAGGCAGCCGACGCGGTGCTGCGCTCGGGCCGTAAGCTCACCATGGTGGGTCTGGACGTGACACATCGCGTGGTGCTCACACGCCGCGACATTGCCGGCTGGACGGGCTCGGGCACCATGGCGGGCTGCGCATTTGCGAGCATGGTCGAGCACTACATTGGCTCGTACGAGATGAACGCACCCTACCTGGGTGGTTGTGCGCTGCACGATCCGCTGGCCGTTGCCGTGGCGATCGACCCCACGCTCGTAGGTGCGCTCGGCTGCAACCTGCGTGTTGATCTGCTGGGTGAGTACCGCGGTCGCACCATCTGCGATGAGCGCCGCCTGTCCGATCCGGACAAGAGCGCGCTTGTGGCACTGACCGTGGATGCTCCGCGCTTCCTGTCCGAGTTCAAAACGCGTATGGCCCGTGTCCTTGGCTAGGTTGTCTTTTTGGGACGGAGCTTTTTTGGCTGGTATGATTGGTGCGACCATTCGAACCAGCTAAAAGAGCCCGTCCCAAATTGACTACCGAGAGGATCTGCCATGGAGCGCATCGCGAGTTTTTCCGTTGACCATCTGCTGCTTGAGCCCGGCGTGTATGTGAGCCGCATCGACCGCGATCCGACGACCGGTGCTGCCGTCACCACGTTTGACCTGCGCCTGACCACGCCCAACAAGGAGCCGGTCATGAACACCGCCGAGTGCCACACCATTGAGCACCTGGGCGCGACGTTCCTTCGCAATCATGCCGAGTGGTCGAGCCGCATTGTCTACTTTGGCCCCATGGGCTGCCGCACGGGCTTTTACCTCGTCGTATTTGGCGAGGTGGCGAGCGAGGAGATCCTGCCGCTCGTGCGTGAGCTGTTCGAGTTTGTCGCCGACTTTGAGGGCGATGTCCCCGGTGCCGCTCCCGAGGAGTGCGGCAACTACCTGGACCAGAACCTTCCCATGGCTAACTGGCTCGCGCGCCGTTACCTCAACCGCGACCTGGCCGATATCGACGAGGAGCACCTGCACTATCAGCAGGCGTAAGGGCTTTATCGCCCAAAACGAGCGCATTAGGCGCCTTCGCTTATGCGGGGGCGCCTTTTTGTTGATTGGTCGGGGCGAGCGTTCAAAATCGCTCGTGTTTGTTCTAGAATGTTCGTATAGTCACATTTACGAACAGGAGTGAACATGCATATCTACTCTGTCAACGATCCCGAGTTCAAATCCTATGGCAACGTTTGGGATAACGTTCCGTCCGAGCTTACGTCGCCCGTGCTCGAGGCGCTCTCTGCCACGCCCATTCCCGAGGGCAGCAAGTACGTTGCAAGTGCGCCGGAGCTCGAGGACGTCAAGGATGCCGACAAGCTTGGCTTTCTCATGTTTGGTGGCCGTCCCTTCCAGCTCGGCTGGTGCAACGGCCACAATACACGACTCAACTGCCTGGAATATCACCGCGCGAGCGAATTCAACCTGGGCGCTCGCGACTTTATCCTGCTCGTGGCGCATCGCTGGGAGATCGAGGACGGCAAGCTCGACACCGCGTGCGTTAAGGCGTTTCGCGTGCCGGCGGGTACGGTCGTCGAAGTCTTCAACACCACGCTCCACTACACGCCGTGCATGGTCGACGACGGTGGCTTCCAGGTGATGGTGGCGCTGCCCGCCGGCACCAACGGCCCGCGCCCCGAGGTCGCGGCCGACATGCCTGCGGCCGGTGACAGCTACTGCTACTGGAAGGCCGACAAGTGGGTCCTCTGCCATGCTGACAGCCCCAAGGCAGCCGAAGGCGGCTACGTAGGCCTCATCGGCAAAAA
>CATZIX010000039.1:0-5697 GCA_958420205.1 uncultured Collinsella sp.
GCCTCGATGACGGTGCCGAGCTGATCGCCCAGAAGGACGCCGTTGTAGGTGGAGTTGAAACCGATGCGGTGATCGGTCACGCGGTCCTGGGGCTGGTTGTAGGTACGAATCTTCTCGGAACGGTTGCCGTGGCCAATCTGGCTCTGGCGCTCGGCACCGAGCTCTGCCTGCTGCTTCTCGAGCTCCATCTCGTACAGACGGGCACGCAGCATCTGCATGCAGACCTCGCGGTTCTGGATCTGGGAACGCTGCTCCTGCGACTGAACCACGGTGTTGGTAGGCAGGTGGGTAATGCGGACGGCGGAATAAGTGGTGTTAACGCACTGACCGCCAGGGCCGGAGGCGCAGTAGGTGTCGATGCGCAGGTCGGACTGGTTGATCTGGACGTCGATCTCCTCGGCCTCGGGAAGCACGGCGACAGTTGCCGTGGAGGTCTGGATACGGCCCTGGGACTCGGTCTTGGGGACGCGCTGGACACGGTGCACGCCGGACTCGTACTTCATAACGGAGTAGACGCGGTCGCCCTCGACCTTGAACTCAATGGACTTAAAGCCGCCGGCCTCGCTGGGGCTGGAATCGAGCACGGTAGTCTTCCAGCCACGCGACTCGCAAAAGCGCTGATACATCTTGTACAGGTCGCCGGCAAAGATGGCCGCCTCGTCGCCACCGGCGGCGGAGCGAATCTCGACGATGGTGTTCTTGTCGTCGTTGGGGTCGCTCGGGATGAGCATGTACTTGATGTCTTCCTCGAGCTGGGGAAGCTTGGCCTCGTTCTCGGAGATGTCCATCTGGAGCATCTCCTTCTCATCGGCATCGGTGGTATCGTGCAGCATTTCCTTGGCAGCCTCGATGTCATCGAGCGCGCCGATGTACTCGCGCGAGGCGGCGATGAGGTCGGACTGGTGCGCGTACTCCTTGTTGAGACGCGTGAACTCCTTGATATCGGAGGCGACGGCCGGGTCGGAAAGCTTCTTCTCGAGCTCCTCGTAGGCCTTGATGATCTTTTCGAGCTTGTCGCGCATGGCGGGACTCCTTTATATGCGTGAAGGTGAAAATCGGCAGAGTTGATGGGGCGCGGGGCGCCGCTGCGGGGGTAAGCCCGGCTAGAACATGTCGATCTTCAGATACATGCGCATCCCTTCGCGTATGGGGTACATAGTTGCGGTCTAACCCATACATGATAGCGTGCGCAGGCAAACCTGCATATAACCCGCACGGAATGAGTGGACGTCCCCAACGGCTAACAAAGGGACTATCGCCTTGTCGCATTCTAGAGCGTTTGGAGCAGGGCGATGAGGAAGCGCACGCCCTGGAGGTAGGCGCGGCGGGTGATGCGCTCGTTGGTGCCGTGGACGCCGCGGTCGCACTCGTCATCGTCGACCACAAAGGCCGAGAAGCGAATGCACTCGGAGCAAATGCGCTGGTAGTTGGCAGCGTCGGTCGCGCCGATCACGGTCGAGGGGACAATCTCCAACGGCTCGGATGATCCGTTTTCCTCCGTCCCCTTTGGATCACGGAAATAGCGGGCGGCGATGGAGCGAACCGCCTCGAGTCCCGGTCCGCCGATGCGCGGAGACGGCGAGGGTTCGGAGCTGCCAGGGCCGAGCTCGACCTCGACACGGTCGGCGAGCCCCGCCTCGGCAACGGCGACGCGGCAGCGGGCCACGACATCAGCCACGCTCGTGCCCTCGAGCATACGGAAATTGATATTGGCCCACATATCCTGCGGCATTACGTTGGCGCCGGTGCTGCCACCCTCGATCTGCGTGGGCGCGCAGGTGGTGGTCACGAGCGGATAGAGCTTCTTGCTGGCGAGGCACTCGCGCACGATGGTGTCCTTGTTGGAGGCAATCTCGTCGGCCGTGTAAAGCCCCAGCTCGACGAGCTGTGCGGCAAGCAGGTCCGTGACGCGCGTCGGCCATTCGATATCGCAGATTGCGGTGATGGCACGGCTCAGCACCTCGAGCGATGTGCCGCCGTAGGGGTTGGACGAATGCCCGCCCTCACTCTTCGTCTTGAGCACAATATCGGCGTAGCCCTTCTCGGCAAGGTCGGCATGCATAAGCCAGCCCTCGCCCGCGCCGTACTCGGCAGCTGGAACGATGCGGTAGTCACCCTCGTCGATCAGGTACTCAAGCTCAATGCCGCGCTCCTCGAGCGCGCGGCCGATGGCGCCTGCGCCGTACTGCGTAGTCTCCTCGTCCTGGCCAAAGGCCAGGAGCAGTGTGCACTCGTGCTGCCAACCGTGCGCCAGCGCATACTCAACCGCCTCGAGAATGCCTGCGACCTGGTCTTTCATATCGATGGCGCCGCGACCCCAAATGTAGGTGTCGTCCACATGTCCGCTAAAGGGGGCGTGCGTCCAGTCGGCCTCGGTGCCGGGCACCACAGGGACCACGTCCATATGACCCATGAGCACAACGGGCTTGAGTGCGGGGTCGGAGCCGGAAAGCGTCACCAGCAACGAATGATCGATGAGCTCGACCTTACCCGCTGTAAATACGTGCGGCCAGGCCTGCTGCATATAGGCGCGCAGGTCGTCGAACGGCTGCCAGTTCACCGCCTCGGCATCCATACTCGAGACGGTCGGAAACGACAGCACACGGCCCAGGCGCTCGCATGCGCCGGCCTTGTCCAAATCGGCAAAATCATCCTCATGCGCAAAGAAGCGCCAAACCTCGGCCATGACATCCTTTCGATTGTGACGACGAGGGCCGCCCCACCGGAGCGGCCCTGCCACGTAAGCGTTTGCGGTCGGTTATTTGTCCTCGAGATAACGCGAGAGGAACTCGCGGGTGCGCTGGTGCTTGGGGTTGCCGAAGAGCTCGGCCGGCGCGGCGTCCTCGAGGACCACGCCCTTGTCCATAAAGACCACGCGGTCGGACACCGTGCGGGCAAAGGCCATCTCGTGCGTGACGACGACCATGGTCATGCCGTCGGCAGCGAGCTTGCGCATGACCTCGAGCACCTCTCCCACGATCTCGGGGTCGAGTGCGGAGGTCGGCTCGTCGAACAGCATGATCTGCGGATTCATACATAGGGCACGAGCGATGGCCACGCGCTGTTTTTGACCACCGGACAGGCGACCCACGGCGGCGTGCGCGAACTTTTCGAGTCCCACGCTCGTCAGATGCTCCATCGCTATTTTTTCAGCCTCGGCCTTGCTCATCTTTTTGAGCGTGACGGGCGCGAGCGTGCAGTTGTCGAGCACATCCATGTTGTTGAACAGGTTAAAGCCCTGGAACACCATGCCGATGTCCTCGCGCAGCTTGTTGATGTTGCAGCGCTCGGCCGTGAGGTCCTGGCCGTGGAACCAGATGTGGCCCGCGTCCGGGGTCTCGAGCAGGTTGAGGCAGCGCAGGAAGGTCGACTTGCCCGAACCCGAGGCGCCGATAATGGTGACGACTTCGCCGGGGTTAACGGACAGGTCGATGCCTTTGAGTACCTCGAGCGAGCCGAAGCTCTTGCGCAGGCCCTCGACGCGGATGAGCGGCTCATTGGTCTGTGCGGCGGCCGCAACGCCGGTAGTGGCGGTATCTGCCATGATGATTCTCCTCGTCTTAAGCCTAGTTAGAGCTGGGCAGCGTGGCAGGGGCCTCGGCGCCGAGCTTTTTGCCAAAGGCTTCGAGCAGGCGGCTCGCCACGAGCGTCAGGATCAGGTAGACCACGAGCGCCACGCAGTAGACTTCCATCTGGCGATAGTACACACCGGCGACGGTGGTGGTGGCGTACATGAGGTCGAACACGCCGATAACCGAGAGCACCGACGAATCCTTGATGTTGATGATGAGCTCGTTGGTGAGCGCCGGAATCGCGTTTTTAATGCCCTGGGGGAACACGACTTTGCGCATGGCCTGCCACTGCGACAGACCCAGCGAGCGCGCTGCCTCGGCCTGGCCGGGATCGATGGACTCGATGCCGCCGCGCAGGACCTCCATCATGTAGGCGGTGGAGTTGAGCGAGATAGTGACGAGGCCGGCGGTGAAGGTGCTCCAAATCTGGTTGGCCTGGGCGGTCTCAAAGCCCATGCCACGCAAAACGGTGAAGCCCGCGTAATAGATGAGCAGGCCCTGGACCATCATGGGCGTGCCGCGCACGATGGTAGAGTAGATGGTCGCAAAGCCGCGGCCAATGCTCTTAAAGAAGCGCACCAGGTCGTTGTCCACGCGATCGAAGGTCTGAATACGCAGGAACACAAAGAGCAGCGCCAGGAAGAATGCGATGACGGTGCCGAAGGTGGCAAGCGCGATGGTGATCTCGATACCGCGGATAAAGAAGTCCCCGCTCTTGTAGGTCATGTAGACCAGGCTCGACAAAAAGTCGCTGGGGTTGGAGTCCGAGACAATGCTCACCTGCACCAGGTCGATAAACGACATGACGCAACGGTCGATAAAGAAGATCGCCGCGATGGCGACCACGACATAGCTGCCCAGGCGCGCGCCGCGACGAAAGCGCTCGGAAGCAAACGGCGACGTTTCGCGATAGTCGCTCCAGTGCATAAGCTTGGTGACCAGCGCCGCCGCCGATACGACAATCCAGGCCCAAAGAATCGCCCAAAGGCAATCCTGGAAGATACCGGTGGGAGCCAAGAAGCTCAGCGGTGTGGGGTTGCGCTGGCTAAACGCCAGGCCGAGCGCCGCGATAACGCTCGTGCCCAGGTATACATAACGGTGGTCGGCCTTGATAAAGGAGGCCAGGCGATTGGTGGTTTTCATGCTGCCTCCCTATGCCGGCTGACGATCGAGGCACGCGTCCCACATTTGGTCGCGTTCCTCTTGGCTAATGCCCTTGAGTGTCTTGTCGATGAGCTTAAGGAGCTTGTCCGAACCCTTGCGGCAGCCGACGTTTGCCGCGACCTCCTGCTTAAAGCCCTCGCCCTCGGCAAAATGAATGGGGACGATGCCCGGGTTTTGGGCCATATAGCCTTTCTCGTTCTCGGTGTTGTAGGTCACGGCGTCGCAGGTGCCCTGCAGCAGGTTCGAAAATACCGTGGGGACGGAGTCGACCGGGTTCTTGTGGACAACGCCCGGAATCTCGTCGATGACGGTATCGAGCATGGTGTCCTTTTGGCCGAGCACCGTGGCACCGCTGAAGTCGCTGAGCTTGGTGGCGTTTTGGTAGGGCGAGCCCTCTTTTACGAACAGGCCAAAGTAGCCGATAAAGTACGGATCGGAGAAGCCGACCGACTCCTCACGCTCGGGCGTGGCGCTCATACCGGCGATGATGAGGTCGATCTGGCCGTTGTTGAGCGAGTCGATAAGGCCCGAAAAGCTCTGCTTGACGGCGACGGGCTCGCCGCCGAGGGCCTTGCAGACGATCTTGGCGATCTGCACGTCATAACCGTCGGCATAGGCGCCCTGCACGTTATCGATGGGGATGGTGTACTCGCTGGCCTCGGAAACCTGCCAGTTGTACGGGGCGTAGGCCGCCTCCATGCCAATGCGGATCTTATCCTTGCCGATCACGGAATCGGACAGGTCGTCGCGACCGCCGCCCGTCGTGGGCTGAACTACTTCCAGCGTGGAGGGGCGCTGGCAACCGGCAAGTGCGCCGGCGACGACGGAAGCGCTCGCAGCGAGAGCGCTACCCAAAAAGATGCGACGGCTGCATACCGGCTGTGGATGCGCGTCGCGTTGATGGGGAGAATGCATAATCTGCCTTCCCTGTTGAATCGTATGCTGACGACTTAACAGGATA
>CATZIX010000040.1:0-5093 GCA_958420205.1 uncultured Collinsella sp.
CGCGATCTTATACACAAATCTAAGTCTCTATATATAAGATTTTCTGAGTGATTGAAAGATAGGGAGCAGGTGCGCTCACCCGCTACGGCCTCGTCCCCTTACTATCTCAATCTGTAACATCTAGCGGCTGTTTATGGCTCTAGATGTTACAGATTGAGATGAAATGACCAGCGGCACCCGTTTATCTAAATCTGTAACATCTAGTCAGCAAATAGAGCTCTATCTGTTACAAATCGAGACGAACAGAAAACACCCGGATCAAAAATCTAAATCTGTAACACCAAGCCCACTTTTAGCGGCCAAGATGTTACAGATCGAGACAGACCGAAAACCACCACAAAGGGGACAGGCACCTTTGTGGTGGTTGCAGTCTCTATTTACTTGCCGAGCCCGTGCTTCCCGATTTGGCGTTCCAGGGCATCTCATCCTCGAACAGCCACGTGCGGGCAGACCCACTATCGCGTGCAATCTGCGGATCGGGCAAGCAGGTCTGTCCATAGGCATCTTGGATACACTGACCCATAAAATCGTTGAGCTCGGTCTGGTCGCCCTCCATGACATAGGCGACATCGCCGTCCATGATGTAGATGCCCGGACCCTCATTGCCCTCGTAGCCCGGATCGTACGAGACATCACATAACTTTGCGCCGTTTGCAGTGTCCAGCTCGATGGAAGAGTGGCATCCGCCAACCATGTCGTTCGCTTTTGCCCGATAGGACGCATATCCATACCAGCGCTTAAAGGTTTTGCCCTTGAGCAGCTCGGACGCCCTGTCGATCAGACTAGAATCCGTGGTATAGCGCATAGCCCCAAGCTGAATAAGTGGATAATTACTAATGCCCAGCGCAGCCGGCTGCTCATCAAAATCAACGGTAATGGTCTCGGGCTTGGCAGCGCCGGTCAGAAGTTCGACAGATTGAGTCACAGGCTTGACCACCGGCTCCGTCACCGCAGCAGGTAGAAACGCCATGCCGACAGCGCCCGCGCCAACCACAGCGATCGCAAGCGCCAAAACAATCAATCCAATACGGGCAGGACTTCTCACAGCAAAGCACCTCACAATGCAAGCCTTCACCACCTGCACTAATGATATCGCCAGCCAGCACTATTACCTAAAGGAGCCGCGCGCTCCTCACCACCACAAAGGGGACAGGCACCTTTGTGGTGGTTTTCGACGCTAACGGTCGACCATCTCGCGCCATGAGATTAAACTTGAATTGTTCTCTGAACATATCCATTTCTGCCTATCCTCAACAGATCTTTGTCTCGAGGAGCGCATATGAAGCCGTCTCATTCCACCGGCCGCAACGTCATCGCCATTCTCGCCATACCCATCGTGATGCTCTTCCTTATCGTCATCACGCCCTTTTCTTTTGGTATCGCCTCGCCCTTCGATCTTTGCGGGATGATCGACGCCGGCTCGCGTGCCACCTCGCTCTCCTTTGTCTGCCGTGGCGTGTTCTACGAATATGCAATTCCCACCGGAAGTTGGCAGTCCAAGTTACCGTTGCTCGGCAAGGTCGACGGATGCTCCCCCTATTTCTGCCTTGAACCTCAGGCGCTAAACTATCTGATCGACGACCAGCCACTCGACTCCATCACCCTCGCCTACGACTACGCACCAAACACCGATGAGCGCCACATGAACCAAGTCCTCGACAAGCTGCTTGGACAGTGCGGGCTCACCGCGGAAGCCGGTCGAACCATCTATAGCAACCAGAAATTAAAGCGAACAGAACTCCGCCGTGTCGGAAAAATCAAAGGGCGAAACGGGGCCGCCTACTGGGATGCCTGGGCAACACGCGACAAGGGCGAATTCGGACACAGCACCTATATGGTCACTGTCTACACCAAAGACGGAATTAAGGACAATGTTGACGATTTCGCGTCATCCAAACTCGGCATCCCCAAAACAACCAAACCCGCCAACCCGGATGAAATTCTGTAGAGCCGCTCATTAACATACCGCTCAACGATCACAACAACATCGAGCTCGTTCCCCACCGCCACAAAGGTGCCTGTCCCCTTTGTGGCGGTTTTCGACAAAAAGAAGCCGCCCCATTAACAGAGGCGGCATCAAGCAAGTCTATTTATTAGCGTTTCTCAAGACCCAACGAGAACGTCGCGATAGCCCCGGCCACACCTTTCCCTCGGGCGACCCTCGCGAAGCGCGTGAGCACGAGGGAAAGGTGTGGCCGGGGCGTACAGCAGAGTTACTCGGCAGCGGCCTTGAACTTGTTGTAGTTGATCAGGCAGCCAGCCTTGACGATGGCACGCTCCTCTGCCGTCATATCGGCAATGTAGAGCTCAATCTGCTCGACCGTGCCGTCGGCGCGCACCACGTAGGCGGCGATGTCCTTCAGGTCGCCGTCGAGCGCGGCACGGATACCCGGCACAAAGACATAGTCGCCCACCTCAAAGTTGGGCTCTGCCTCCATCTGGAAGGGCACCATGCCCCAGTTCATCACGTTGGAGCGATAGCGCTTAGTGGCGTACTCGTGGACGATGTTTGCCAGACCGCCAATTACGCGCTGGCAGCTCGCGGCCTGCTCGCGGGCAGAACCGTCGCCGGGCTTCTTGGCGTAGAGCATAGAGCCGTACTCGGTCGCCTTGGCATCGGCCGCGACACCGGCGCCGGCCAGTGCCTCAAACACGCCGGCAAGCTCGGCATCGAGTACCGCCAGGTCGCCTGCAGCCTCGCCGGCCACGCGGCGCTTCTCCACGGCGTCGACCTCCTTGGAGCGGCCCACGTAGGCCGGATCGCGGCGGCTGAGCGTAAACTCGGCCAGGCCCAGCGGGTTGGAGCGGAAGGAGCTCGTCTCGCCCGAAGGAATGAGCTCGTCGGTCGTGGTGACCGGATCCATGATCTTGGAGCACACCTTGAGCAGGATGTCGTCGCCGAGAGGCTCCATCGCGGGCCACGGCTTGATGTTGGGGCCCTCGACCAGCTCGTCGGCCGGCTCAGCCTTGCCAAAGCCCCAGTACACGCGCTTTTTGTACGGCGCGTCGTCAAAGGTGTACTCGCAGGCCTCGTCCCAGGTCTCCTCGGGCAGGTCGGTCGCCGGCGTCAGGATGCCGCCGTTGGCCGCCGTCGCCGCAATGGAGCGGGCGTCCATCAGGGCCACGGCGCTCAGCTGGCCGTTGCCCGGCTTGGAACCCTCGCGATTGGGGAAGTTGCGCGTGGTGTGGCGGATCGAAAGGCCGTTGTTGGCAGGCGTGTCGCCGGCACCAAAGCACGGGCCGCAGAATGCCGTGCGCACGATCGCGCCGGCCTCCATGAGGTCGTAGATGTAGCCGCGGCGTGTAAGCTCGAGCGCCACGGGCTGGCTCGTGGGATAGACCGACAGCGAAAACTCGCCGCAGCCGGTGTTGGCGCCCTTAAGCACGCGGGCAGCCTGGACCACGGAGTCGTAGTTGCCGCCCGAGCAGCCGGCGATGACGCCCTGCTGCACGTGCAGCTTGCCGTCGACGATCTTGTCGAGCAGGCTAAAGTGCGTCTTACCCTCGCCGATCTTGGCGGCCTCGAGCTCGACCTCATGCAGGATGTCCTCGAGATTCTCGTTGAGCTCGTCAATCTCAAAGCCGTTGGAAGGATGGAACGGCAGCGCGATCATGGGCTTGATGCTCGACAGGTCGACCTCGACGCAGCCGTCGTAGTAGGCGACATCGGCGGGCTTGAGCTCGCGGTAGTCGTCGCCGCGGCCGTGCATGGTCAGGAACGCGTGCGTGTCCTCGTCGGTTGCCCAAATGGAGGAAAGGCAGGTGGTCTCGGTGGTCATGACGTCGACGCCGTTGCGGTAGTCGGTCGTCATGCTCGCGATGCCCGGGCCCACAAACTCCATGACCTTGTTCTTGACGTAGCCCTTGGCAAAGACCGCCTTGATGATGGCGAGCGCCACGTCGTGCGGGCCGACGCCGGGACGCGGGGCGCCTGTGAGGTAGATGGCAACGACGCCGGGATAGGCAACGTCGTAGGTGTCGCGCAGCAGCTGCTTTGCCAGCTCGCCGCCACCCTCGCCCACAGCCATGGTGCCCAGAGCGCCGTAGCGGGTGTGCGAGTCGGAACCCAAGATCATCTTGCCGCAACCGGCGAAGTTCTCGCGCATAAAGGAGTGGATGACGGCGATGTGCGGCGGGACGAAGATGCCGCCGTACTTTTTGGCAGCCGAGAGGCCAAAGACGTGGTCATCCTCGTTGATGGTGCCGCCCACGGCACACAGCGAGTTATGGCAGTTGGTAAGCACGTAAGGCAACGGGAACTGCTCCATGCCCGAGGCACGCGCCGTCTGGATGATGCCGACAAAGGTGATGTCGTGGCTCGCCATGGCGTCGAAGCGAATCTTAAGCGCCTCGGGGTTGCCAGACGTATTGTGTGCCTGAAGGATCGAATACGCGATGGTGCCGCGCTTGGCATCCTCGGGCGTCTGCGTAATACCGCGCTCGGCAGCCTCGGCCACAGGCACAACCTCGCTGCCGTTACGCAGGTAGATGCCGTCCTCGTACAGCTTGACCATACTGTCTCCCACTCTGCCCAAAAGATTTGGGCGCATAGCATACATTCGTTCAATATCGTGCCATAGAACGGTTGCGAGTGGGTTACGAATCTACACGTTCACTTTATCTCAGTAAAGTAAAGGACGTGCACTTTGCATCACTCTTCTGACAAGGAGTGTCCCAAAGTGCCGGCACAAAAGGAACGTCCCCAACTGCCAAGTGCCGCAAGAATGTCCCCTTTGACCAGTCATTTAAGAACGTCCCCAATGACTACCCTACCGTATCCGGAGCAAGGCAACGCAGCAGGTAGAGGACGGACAGCGAGCGACGTCCAGAGCGAACAAGTTGGCATGAAAAAGGCAAGGCATAGACCTTCTGGTCATGCCTCGCCTTTTGAATGACAAATTGTCGCTCTGGACGTCGCGCAGCGTCGAGCCGTTACGCCGTTCGGCAGAACGGCGTAACCTAGAGATCCCCTCCGGCGCCCAAAAGCTTGCGCATGACTTGCTCGGGGTTAACTGAGCCGTCGCGCGGGGCTAAGGCAGTGATCTTCTTCTGCATCTTGTACTCGTGCAGCTCGTCCTCGAGCTGGCGCACGC
>CATZIX010000041.1:0-4873 GCA_958420205.1 uncultured Collinsella sp.
CTGCCGTCGGCGGGCAGGCCCCAGCTGGCCAGCAGCTCCAGGCCCTCGGGCGAGTCAAAGACCTCATGCGCGCGGTGAATCCAGCACGAATCGACACCCAGCGCATAGGCGGCGTTGAGCAAGTTGCCCATGGCGAGCGAGCCGTCTTCCAGATGTGTGGGCACGCTGCGGTCAACCAGCACCACCACAACGGTCTTGGCGCCATAGAAGGGGTCGCTGTTGCTGTCCATGACCTGGGCGTTGAGCTGTGAGAGACGCTCGACGGTCGCGGGGTCGGTGACGGCGACAAACGTCACCGGCTGGCGCCCCATGCCGCTCGGTGCATATTGGCCGGCTTCGATAATACGTGCAAGCTTTTCGGTCTCGACGGGACGATCGCTGTAGTTGCGGCAGCTGCGGCGGTGAATGAGTGCTTCGATAGTCTCCATGGTGTCTCCTTGCGGTGGCGTTGCAGATGCCCCGTTCATACCCGCCGGGCTTAAACGATAGACGGTCAATTGCCCGGCCAAAAGGATAGATTCCAATTGGGAAAGTAGGTTTGCATAAAAGTACCTTCAGAATGTGACAAACAAATGGGATGGTTAAACGTTTTATCCCGTCTACCCTGCGGTTTTTTACCACTTGCCTAAATGACGAACGCATAACCTCTGATAAAGGTTTTACTAAAGGAGTACCAACGTTTATCAATGCGCCGTGGTGGCGCCGGGCCAGGAGGTAACATCATGTTCCAGGCTGGAGATGTCGTCGAGACCGATTTCGAAGGATTTCTGAAGCTGCTGCGTTCCAAGACGCGCGCTTTCGTGTCGATTAACGATCACGAGTACTACATCACGCACACCGATGGCTATTGGCGTGTTCAGGATTGCGAGGCCCTTAACGACAAGGGCCACTTTACTGACTGCTCTGAGTTGGTCAACACGGTCTGCGAGGTCGTCGAGCTGCCGTGGATTGCCGGCAAGAGCCTGCATGACAGCTTCTCGGGCGCCACGGTCTATGAGGCCGTCGCCGCTTAACAGGCAATAAAACCCGATTTTCACGTGACCGCTGGCGCCGCCCCCGCGCCGGCGGTCTTTTTCTGCCGATAGGCCATAAAAGTGCACGCATTTGCGGAGAGGCTGTTGACGATAGTCAAAACTCGGACTAATCTAGAGACACAAAATTGGTCAAAAATCGGACGATTGAATGGTGGGATAGATGAATAGTGCGGTTACGCTGGTCGACTTCGACCGGTTGCTCAATGGACTCGACCATATCTATTCGGAGTTCTCGCGCGCCTGCGGTCTTTCGGACTGCGCTTACTGGATGCTCGTCGATACCAGCACGGCGGGCGGCAGTATTGCCGTAAGCCGTCTGACAAGCGAATGGTTCTACAGCAAGCAGACCATCAACTCGGCAATTAAAACCTTGACGGCGCGGGGCTTCGCAACGTTGGGGTTTGCTGAAGGCAGTCGTAAGAACAAGGTTGTGAGCCTGACCGAAGAGGGCAGGCGATTTGCCGAGCGTTATGCGCTGCCGGCACTCAAGGCCGAACAGCGAGCCTTTGGCGCGCTTGAGCCGTGTGAACAGCGCGAGATTATGCGCTTGATCGGCAAATTCTCTCAGGTGCTCAGCGATGAGTGCGATGCCTTTAAGCAGCATATCGCTGCCGAGAGCCAGGCCGAGAATCAGGGTGAGGGGGAGTCGTGCGACTGTTAATGAGGTTTTTGAAGCCCTATCGAGGGCTTGTCGCAGTGACGCTGCTGGTGCTGCTGGTGGATAACGTCGGTACGCTGTTGGTTCCCACGATGCTGGCGAACATGGTCAACACCGGTATTACCACGGGCGATATCGACTACATTTTACGCAACGGCCTATACATGTTTATCGCGACCGGCATGGCCAGCGGCGGCACGGTGCTGGGCTGCTATCTTTCGGCGCGCCTGGCCGCCAACGTGGCCTGCGATATCCGCAATGCCGTGTACGACAAGTCGCTCGAGCTGTCCGCCAGCGACTTTGAGCGCTTTGGCACGGGTTCGATGATCACACGCTCGCTCAACGACATCAACGTGATTCAGCAAGCTGTCCTTCAGACGATTCAGTTGGTGCTGCCGGTGCCGTTCTTGGCCGTGGCAGGCATCATTTTTGCTTGGTTCATCGATCCCGCCATGGGCACGCTGCTGGGCGTGGTGGTTGCGATCGTGCTGGTGGCGGCGGTCTTTACGGTGGCTAACGCCGCGCCGATCTTTATGCGCCTGCAGAGCTTTATCGACCGCATGAACGTGGTGCTGCGCGAGAACATCGTGGGCGTGCGCGTCATCCGCGCATTTAACAAGGAGCGCCACGAGGAGCGGCGCCTGGACGAGGTGTTTAGCGATTACGCGGCCAACGCCATCAAGGTCAACCACCTGTTTGTGGGTCTCGACAGCTCCAGCTTCTTTTTGATGAACATCGCCGAGGTGGCGGTGCTGTGGGTGGGCGGCAACCGCGTGGGCGTCCACGCCATGCAAATCGGCAGCATCTCGGCCGTGCTGGAGTACGCGATCTTGATCCTGTTCTTTGTGATGATGGCGCAGATGGTGATTCTGACGCTTCCGCGCGCCGCGGCGTGCCTCAACCGCGCGCAACAGGTGCTCGAAATCGAGCCGAGCATCGTGGACGGCAAGGCAACGCTGGGCGACGGGGCGCCTGAGTCCGCAGATGGTGCCGACGCGGTTGCCGTGTTCGACCATATGTCGTTCCGTTTTGACGATGCCGACGAGGACACCCTGTGTGACCTGAGCTTTGCCTGTCGCCGTGGCCAGACCACGGCGATTGTAGGCTCAACGGGCTCGGGCAAGTCAACGGTGGCCAAGCTCTTGTTGCGTTTCCACGATGCCACGAAGGGCGCCATTCGCCTGAATGGCATCGATCTGCGCGACCTTTCGCAAGGTGAGATTCGCGGGCATATCGCTTACGTGCCGCAGAAGGCGTGGCTGTTCTCGGGTACGGTGGCGAGCAACCTGCGCTTTGGCAACGAGGGCGCGACCGAGGCTGACATGCTCCATGCGCTGGAGGTTGCCCAGAGCACCTTTGTGCTCGATCAGCCCCAGGGGCTCGATACTCCGGTATCCCAGGGCGGCACGAACTTCTCGGGCGGTCAGCGCCAGCGCCTGGCGATCGCCCGCGCACTCATGAAGCATGCCGATCTATATATCTTCGATGACAGTTTTTCGGCCCTGGACTTTAAGACCGATGCCGCCCTGCGCCATGCGCTGCAGGACGAGACGCGCGATGCCGCGGTGCTCATCATCGCGCAACGTATCTCGACTATTTTGCATGCCGATCAGATCGTGGTGCTCAAAGACGGCGAGATCGTGGGCCTAGGCACGCACGACGAGCTCATGGAAACCTGCGAGGTGTACCGCGCTATCGCGGAATCGCAGATGAAGGGAGGTGAGTAGCATGACCGAGGAGCTCAAGAAGCAGGCCATCGCCGAGGATGCCGCGGTTGCAGAGACAGTTGAGGAGACGGGCGCCACACCCGGCCTGGACGAAGCCGCCAAGGCGGCGGAGCGCGAGGCTCGCCGCCAGGCACTCTACGAGGAAAACGAGCGCGCCGAGGACGAGCGCGCCCGCGCCGAGGCGGAACGCATGCGCGACGTTGACGACGAGGACGAGGACGAGACGCCCCGCGACACCTGGGCGACGGTGCGCCGCCTGTGGAGCGAAGCCGCCGGCGACCATTGGCGCTTCTATATCGTGTTCGCGAGCATCGTGTTCTATGTCATCTTTAACACCGCGGCGCCGGCTTACAGCGCCCGCGTGATCGATGAGCTGTGGGGGCACATGAAGCTGGCGTTTGCCAACAACACTACCTTCAGCATTACCTGGGAGAATTGCGGCAGGACCATCTTCATCTACTTTATGATCTGGACCGCCGCCGCCTCGTTCTACGCACTCCAGAGCTTTTTGATGTCGAGCGTTGCCGAGCGCCTCAACCTGCGCCTACGCAACCGCATCGCACAAAAACTCAACCGTCTGCCGCTTGCCTACTTTGACGCGCATCGTCCCGGCGAGGTCGTCAGCCGTGCGACCAACGACTTGGACAAGATGTCCGAGAGCATGCAGCGCGGCTTGCTGCAGCTTCTGGTGTCAATCGGTACCGTGGTGGGCGCCGTGAGCGTGATGTTCGTGTTTAGTGTGCCGCTCACGCTTGTATTTTTGTTCTTTACGGCGCTTTCGCTGCTGGTGACGAAGGTCGTTTCGCGCCGCACGCACGATGTGACGGGCGAGCGCCAGGAGTGGGTGTCCAAGATTACGAGCGCGGTCGAGGAAGGCTACTCGGGCCGTCTGGTAATCCGTGCGTTTAACCGCGAGCGCCAGAGCTCTGCCGGGGTGCACGAGGCTTCGAAGGAGCTGGCGCGCGTGAGCACCAAGGCCGACTTTATGATTAACGCCGTCGGTCCCGCAGTGCGCTTTATCGGCCGCTTGGCGCAAATCGTGATTGCGCTTGTGGGCTGCAGTATGTTGGTTGCCGGGCATATGACCGTCGGCGTGTTCCAGGCGTTCTTCCAGTTTATCTACGAGGCATCCGAGCCCATGACGCAGCTGTCGTTTACCTTTAACTCGCTGCAGAGCGCGCTGGCGAGCGCCGAGCGCGTGTTCGACCTGCTCGACGAGCCCGAGATGGAAGCCGATCCGTTGCCGGCGGCCGCCGCCAAGCTGCCGGGCAAGGTGGAGGGCCGTGTTGCCTTTGAACACGTGCGTTTTGGCTATGCGCCCGACAAGCCGCTCATGCGCGACGTGTCGTTTGCCGCCGAGCCGGGCCAAAAGATCGCGGTGGTGGGAACCACGGGCGCGGGCAAGACGACGCTCATCAACCTGCTCATGCGCTTCTACGAGATTGACGGCGGGC
>CATZIX010000042.1:0-4575 GCA_958420205.1 uncultured Collinsella sp.
TCGTTGCTCGCGCCCGACGTAATGTCATCGCACATGAGCTCCTCGGCAACGCGACCGCCCAAGAACACGGCGAGCTCGTCGAGCATCTCGTTCTTGGTCTTGAGGAAGTGGTCCTCCTGCGGAAGCTGCAGCGTGTAGCCCAGAGCCTGACCGCGGCTGACGATCGAGATCTTGTGGACCGGATCGGAGTGCTCCAGGATGTGGCCCACCAGGGCGTGACCGCTCTCGTGGTAGGCAATCGTGGTGCGCTCGGCCTCGGTCATCACGCGACCCTTGCGCTGCGGTCCGGCAATCACGCGCTCCATCGATTCCTCGACCTCGTCCATCGAGATCACGGAACGATGACGGCGAGCGGCCAGCAACGCAGACTCGTTGAGCAGGTTCGCCAAATCGGCACCAGTAAAGCCAACGGTCATCTGGGCGAGCTTCTCAAACTTAACGTCCTCGTCCATCGGCTTGTTCTCGGCATGCACGCGCAAGATCTGCTCGCGGCCCTTCACATCCGGACGGTCGACCGTAACCTGACGGTCAAAACGGCCGGGACGCAGCAATGCCGGATCCAGGATGTCAGGACGGTTGGTCGCAGCGATCAGGATGACCGACTCGCTTTCCTCAAAGCCGTCCATCTCGACCAGCAGCTGGTTGAGCGTCTGCTCGCGCTCGTCGTGACCGCCGCCCAAGCCAGCTCCGCGCTGACGTCCCACGGCATCGATCTCATCGATGAAGATGATCGACGGGGCCTGGGACTTGGCCTCCTTAAAGAGGTCACGCACACGGCTGGCGCCGACACCTACGAACATCTCGACAAAGTCGGAACCCGAGATGCTAAAGAACGGCACGCCCGCCTCGCCGGCAACGGCCTTGGCCAGCAGCGTTTTACCGGTGCCCGGAGGGCCAACCAGCAACACGCCACGCGGGATCTTGGCGCCCAGCTTGCGATAGCGATCCGGATCGCTCAAAAAGTCACGGATCTCCTCGAGCTCCTCGACTGCCTCGTCCACGCCGGCAACGTCTTCAAACTTGACCTTGGGGCGTGTGGCCTCGTTGGTCTTGGCGTTGGTCTTGCCAAACTGCATGTTCCTGTTGTTGGCGCCCATCATCTGGCGCATAAAGTAGAACATGATGGCGATAAGGGCGATCGTCGGAAGCACACTCATCGCCAAGTCGCCCCAAAAATCGGGATCGTTGGTGTTGACGATGTACTTGGTATCGGGGTGCTCCGCCATGAGCTCGGCAAGCGAATCGGAGCCGACATAGGTCGAGGAGAAGCTCTTGAGCTCGCTCGTATCGCCCTTGTCCTTCTTCGTCTTCCAGTAATGACCCGTCACGCTTCCGTCTTGAACCGTATAGGTCAGATCTTCGACGCGATCCTGCTTGATGGCGCTCACCATCTCGCTCGTCGCGAGCTTAACGGTATTGCTGGAATTGGCAAAGCCGGAGCCCATGTTAAAGAAGGCGTAGCCCAGAAGCGCGCAAGCCAAAATAAAATACAGCCAGCCCGTACGCGTGGGCTTCTTGCCTCCGGGCATCCCCGGGATCTTAGGCTCCCGGGGAGTCTGGGAATTGTTATCGTTATGGTCGTCGGGCATCTTACGAATAAACCTCCGGTTTCAAAATGCCCAGATACGGAAGGTTACGATAGCGCTCGGCATAGTCGAGGCCGTAGCCCACCACAAAGGCATCGGGGCAATGGGTTCCAACATACTTGGGCGTGATGGCCGAGGTGCGGTCCTCAACGTCCTTCCACAGGAAGGCAGCGACCTCCAGCGAAGCGGGCTTGCGGCTCTCGAGGTTCTTCATCAGGTACTTGAGGGTCAGGCCCGAGTCCAGAATGTCCTCGACGATCAGCACGTCGCGACCACGGATGTCGATATCCAGATCCTTAATGATACGCACGATGCCCGAAGACTTCACACCGTCGCCATAGCTCGAAACAGCCATGAAATCGATGTTGGTCGGTAGCTCAATCTTGCGCATCAGGTCGCCCATAAAGACAACGGCACCGCGCAGAACCGCGATCAGCACCAGATCCTTACCCGCGTAGTCGCGAGTGATCTCCTCGCCCAGGCGAGAAACGATGCCGTCGATATCCTCCTGCGTAAACAGAACCTTCTCGATATCCGGATGTTGAGAAGCCATGACAACCCTTTCTTGTGCTTAATCGCCCACACACCGCCGTATGGACGCGAACTACACATTCTAGCAGCGCACGGGGTATATTTTCCAGCCCGCGCACCATCAGCGCGGGAATACCGTCAACGCCGCACAGAACAGCTGGTGCGAGGGGCTAATCCGCGTCAACCACGCGAAGCAGATAAGCCACACGCGTCGCCGCCGTGCATTTAAAACGTTCGTCCGCGCGAACTCCGGCGACCCACACCACGGCACCTCCCGGCGCCGTCCTCACCACGGGCACGCCGGCGCGCTCGGAAACGGGAATGCGAGCCTCGCCTAGCAAGTCGGATACCTTCTTGCTTCGGCCACTCATTCCTAACGGGCACATCACGTCTCCCGGTGCGGGACCGTCCACCCACAGGCGCGCCAATCGCGCCTCTGCAGGGATCTCGCCACGTGAGCCCGCCAGGATCCGCTCACTATCGCTGTCGGCAAAACCCAGGGCAGCCGCGTCTACCAAAGCTGTCACTTCCCCGGCAGCCGCAAGCTCACGGGCGCGGCGCACGATATCGCATCCCGGCTCAACGGCCATCGGCTCTGCGACCAGCATGCGCCCCCCGCCCAACGGCAAACGACCGGGTATGGTAATCCAGTCCGCAACCAGCCCCTCACGAGCCGCCGGCGCCTTAAACGCTAGCATGCCAAACTCGACGCGCGCGTCAATTCCCGCCGGAAGCGTGACCGAGCCTGTGCCTTCGGCAACGCAGGAAAGGACTCGCTCCACATGTCGCATCTCTGGACGAGCGCCCGGATCGATGCGTTTGATCGCCAGTCGCACGATGCGCCGCGCGATTACCACCTCGGCCGCAGCAAGGCGTCTGGCATCGAGCACTAGCGCGCCCGCCGCCTCCTTGCGCAGGCAGCTTCGAAACGCCTGTGCCGACAGCTGGGATAGAAACGCATCTTCGTCACCCAAGATCTCACAGGCGGCGCCAATCGTCTTGCACACGCTCGCATTACGCTGTGCCACCACTGGCATTACCCGATGGCGCACGTAGTTTCGCAGATACGAGATATCCTCATTGCTCTCGTCTTCACGCCACGGCTGACCATGTACCTGTAGATAGCCCACGAGCTCGCCATGAGTTAGGTCGAGCAAGGGACGCACCACGATATTCCTCCGGCGAGGAATGCTCGATAGACCAGCGGGCCCCGAACCCTTAATCGCGTTCATCAAAAACGTTTCCGCGCGATCCGAAGACGTGTGCGCGGTGCAGATACGAGCCGCCGTTCGCGGTGCCCCCGTCTGGGCGCAGAGTTCGCGAACATACCTCCGCGCCGCGGCATAGCGCACCTCGCGGGCCGCGGCCTCAATATTGCCCGACTCCCCATCAAAATAAGCGTGCTCCACACACAGCGGTAAACCATATTGCGCGCAGAGCTCACGCACAAAGGCCTCGTCGCCATCGGACGCCTTGCCGCGCAGATGATGGTTTACATGCAGCACATGCAGGCGCTCGCGAGCAATGGGGGCAACACCGCGTCCGTCTTGGATATCCAGCTTTGATGTGCACGCCATAAGAAGCAGTGCCGTCGAGTCCGCGCCGCCTGATACCATGAGCACGACAGGAGCTGCCTGCTGCCTCGTCCGGGTCTCATCGACTGCCCCAGGCACGGCATGGTGTCCGTAATGCTGTGATACCGTTGGCATTCGCTTCCTCCTTTATTCGTCCGCACCCATTGTATCCTTTGGAATCTTATGTCTTGCCTGCACCTTCATATCCTCGGCAGTGGCTCTAAAGGCAACTGCGCACTCATCGAGGGCCCGCAGGGGCTCATTATGGTCGATGACGGACTGTCTCGCCGCGAGACATTAAAGCGCATGGCAGAACTGGGGCTCTCGGCAGACAACGTCTCGGCTCTTCTCATTACTCATGAGCATAGCGATCACATCAAGGGCCTCGATGTCTGGTGCAAGCACTGGCACGGCCCCCTCTTTGCCAGCAGGGGCACTCTTTCGAGCAAAGAAAATCTTTCGCATCTGCCTGTCGAGGAATTCGATCCCGGTGACACCCTATCCATTGCCGGCATCCACGTGCAAACCTACTCAACGTCACACGATGTCATCAATCCAGTCGGCTATCGATTCGACACCCTCGATGATTCCATCGGTTTTGCCACCGACACCGGAGAGCTATCGAGCCAAGCCATGAACACCCTCGAAGATTGTCGAGTCCTCGCACTCGAAAGCAACCACGATGTGACCATGCTGCGCGAGGGAGAATATCCCCGCTTTCTTCAGGAGCGCATCCTGTCTGCAAGGGGACACCTCTCCAATGGCCAAGCCGCCGAAGCCGCACGCGAACTTGTTACCGAACGCACCGAACAGCTCATTGCCATGCATATCAGCCAAGATAACAATCGTCCGAGCCTTACCGTCAAAAGCTATGCCAAAGCTCT
>CATZIX010000043.1:0-4464 GCA_958420205.1 uncultured Collinsella sp.
TGCGCACCATGAAAAACGGTTTTGGCATCGACGTTAAGACCCAGGACAACGTGACCATCGGCCTTGAGGTCTCTGCTCAGTACCACGTGAGCTATGACATGGGCGCCGGCCCGGCAGATTCGGGCATCTACAAGAGCTACTATATGCTGCAGGAGCCCGTCGACCAGATGCGTGACTTCATCACCGACGCTCTGCGCTCTTCGATTCCCGTCTACACACTCGATGAGGTCTTTGCCAAGAAGGATGACATCGCCAAGGACGTTAATGCCACCGTGTCCGAGCAGATGGCTGCCTACGGCTTCACCCTCGTGTCGACACTCATCACCAAAATCGCGCTGCCGACCGAGGTCGAGAACTCCATGAACGACATCAATGCCGCCCAGCGAAAGCGCGCTGCCGCGCAGGAGCTCGCCGAGGCCGACCGCATCAAGCGCGTCACCGAGGCGACCGCCGAGGCTGAGGCGATGGAAAAGGCGGGCGAGGGCATCGCCAACCAGCGCAAGGCCATCGCGCTGGGCATCAAGGATTCGCTCGAGATCATCCAGGAGACGGGAGTCGGTAACGACGAGGCCAACCAGCTGTTCATGTTTACGCAGTGGTCCGAGATGATGACGGAGTTCGCTCGTACGGGTAAAACCTCGACGGTCGTGCTGCCGAGCGATTTCTCGCAGTCGGCCTCGATGTTCGAGCAGATGCTGACAGCCAGCAAAGTTCAAAACGATTCGAAGGAGTAGACGCGCGTGAAATACACCGTCGTTTGCGTCGGTAAGCTCAAGGAGCGCTTTTGGAAGGACGCGTGCGCTGAGTACACCAAGCGCCTAGGTGCCTATGCCAAGGTTGATATCCGCGAGGTGGCCGATATCGACCCGGCTAAGGCGGGCGGCGTGGATGCCGCACGCGACAAGGAGGGGGCGGCAATTCTTGCTGCATTGCCGTCTCGGGCGCATGTGATCCTGCTGGCTATCGAGGGCAAGGAGCGTTCGAGTGAGGAGCTCTCGGCGCGGCTCGACGATCTTATGCTGCGAGGCAGCAGCGACATTGCCTTTGTAATCGGCGGTTCGGACGGCGTGAGTGATGAGGTGCGCGCCCGCGCCGACGAGATGCTCAGCTTTGGACGCATTACCTTGCCGCATAACTTGGCGCGCGTGGTGCTGCTGGAGCAAATCTATCGCGCCTGCAAGATCAGCCGAGGCGAGCCGTATCACAAATAGGTCGGCAATACGAAACAATGGCGTGGGACAATACCTTTCGTTTTGAAGAGCGTGTCTGAGAGGACTATGAGATATGAAGATTGGGTTTGTCGGTTTTGGCAATATGGCGAGCGCTATGGCTGATGGCTGGATCGCTGCCGGTGTAGCTGCGAGCGACATGTGCGCCTGCGCGGGTCGCTACGACGCACTGGTTGAGCGCTGCGAGGCGCGCGGCATGGTCGCCTGCCACGATGCCGCCGAGGTTGTCGCCGCATCCGATATCGTGGTCGCTGCGGTCAAACCGTACATGATCGAGAAGATATTCGCCCCGCTCAAGGATGCTCTTGCCAAAAAGGTCGTTCTGTCGGTTGCCTGGACCTGGGACAGTGCCAAGTGGGAGCAGGTCCTGCCGGGCGTCGCGCATATCTCGACGGTGCCCAACACACCGGTTTCGGTGGGCGAGGGCGTCATCGCTTGCGAGAAGTCCTCTACGCTCAGCGACGAGCAGCGTGCTGTTGTGCTCGACCTGCTCGGTAAGCTCGGCACCGTCGTCGAGCTCGACACGAGCCTACTGTTTGTGGGCGGCACGGTGGGTGGTTGCGCTCCGGCATTTGTCGCCATGGCAATCGAGGCCCTGGGCGATGCAGCGGTCAAGCACGGTATCCCACGTGCCGATGCCTATCGCATTGTGAGCCAGATGGTGCTGGGTACGGCAAAGCTGCAGCTTGCAACTGGCCAGCATCCTGCGGCGATGAAGGATGCCGTATGCTCGCCCGGTGGTGCCACCATCAAGGGCGTCGTTGCGCTCGAGGACGCCGGCATGCGCAGCGCCCTGGTCAAGGCAATCGACGCAACTCTCCAGTAAAACCGACCAATAAAGGACAGGTTTATTTTTGGCAGGTATTTTCTGCGGTTTTGTCCTTTTAGCGAAAAGCGCCCCGCAACTGGCTCAATTCCAGTTGCGGGGCGCTTGCGTTTGCCCAGATAAAACCGACCAAAATAAACCTGTCCCTTTTTGGCAGGTTAGTCCCAGAAGCTGTCTTCTTCATCCTCGGACTTGGGTCCGCGGTCGACGTACATCTTATGGGTACGCTTCTCCATTACAAAGGCAAGAATCGCAAATAACAGGATGCCGCCGGCGAAAAGGATGGCAAAACCGGTGCGGGTGCCAAACAAAAAGGAAAAAACTGCGTCCATTGGGTGCCTTCTTGCGTAGTTGAGTTGGGTCGTAAACGCTCATAAGTATATACTTGCCCATACATGTACAAGGTTGCAACCTAAATGGAATGTATATCGCCGGAGGATCTAATGCTTGATATCAAGTTTGTTCGCGAGAACCCCGATGCCATCGATGTCGCCATGGCTAACCGCCAGACGTCTTGGGATCGCGAGAAGTTCTTTGAGCTCGACGACGAGCGTCGTGCCGTCATCACCGAGGTCGAGGAGCTCCAGGCTACGCGCAATGCCGAGTCCAAGAAGATCGGTGCCCTGATGAAGGAGGGCAAGAAGGACGAGGCCGAGGCCGCCAAGGAGGCCGTGCGCGCCGTCAACGAGAAGATTGACGGTCTGGCCGAGCGTCGTACCGCCCTCGAGCAGGAGCAGTACGACTTCATGGCTCACCTGCCCAACATTCCTTGCGATGCCACGCCGTACGGCAAGGACGAGGACGAGAACATTGAGCGCCGTCGTTGGGGCACCCCGCGCGAGTTCGACTTCGACTTTAAGCCGCACTGGGATCTGGGCACCGATCTGGACATCCTCGACTTCGAGCGCGGCAACAAGCTCTCCGGCAGCCGCTTCACCGTTCTCGGTGGTGCCGGCGCCCGCCTGGAGCGCGCCCTCATCAACTTCTTCCTCGATACGCACACCAGCCGTGGTTTTAAGGAGTGGTGGCCGCCCATCGTCGTCAAGCGTCAGACCATGTTCGGCACGGGTCAGCTGCCCAAGTTCGAGGACGACGCCTACCACGTCTCGGGCGACAACTTCCTGATCCCCACCGCCGAGGTCGTGCTCACCAACCTGCACGCCGGCGAGGTCCTCGACGCCGACACCCTGCCGCGCCGCTACACCGCCTTCACCCCCTGCTTCCGCGAGGAGGCCGGTTCCGCCGGTCGCGACACCCGCGGCATCATCCGTCAGCACGAATTCGACAAGGTCGAGATGGTCAAGTTCGCTAAGCCGGAGGAGTCCGACGAGGAGCTCGAGAGCATGACCGCCGAGGCCGAGTACCTGCTGCAGCAGCTGGGCCTTCCGTATCGCGTGATTAGCCTGTGCACCGGCGACTTGGGCTTCTCTGCCCGTCAGACCTACGACGTCGAGGTCTGGCTGCCGAGCTACAACGCCTACAAGGAGATCAGCTCCTGCTCCAACTGCGGTGACTTCCAGGCTCGCCGCGCCAACATCAAGTATCGCGACCCCGAGAACTTCAAGGGTTCGCGCTACCTGCACACTCTCAACGGTTCCGGCCTGCCGGCCGGCCGCACCATGGCCGCCATTCTGGAGAACTACCAGAACGCCGACGGCACCATCACGATTCCTGAGGTTCTGCGTCCTTACATGGGCGGTCTCGAGAAGATTGAGCCGGTCGCGTAAGTTGGCTGCATAGGGGATATGCAAGGGCGCTCCTTCGGGGGCGCCCTATTTCGTGCGCAGGTCCATACCATGCCGTGCGGACAGCTCAATAGAAAACACACGAACAACTGTTCTGTATACAGCCATCTACCTGCTATGCTTTTGCTATATAAGAGCGAGAGAAAGGGGACGCGATGGAGCTGTTTGATGATCGGGTGGTTTTGTTTGAGAGCGACGAGGGCGGGGAGTACCTGCTTGTAACGTGTGAACCGTCTGGCATGGGCGGCCTGGTGGTTCGGCAGACGAGTGAGGGCCCGTTGACACAATGGTGCTTTGAGGAGTCGCCGCATGTGGTCGAGACCTTTGTGACGCACGAGGGACTTGTGGCGCTGGAGCACTTCTATGGAGTTGGGACTTCCAACCAGGTCGCGCGCATGCTGAGCATCTCGTTTGCCGATTATGACTGTGCCCAGCGGGTGAGATCGCTCCTGAGGGAACTTGATGCTAAGTTTGACGTGATCGAAAAGCCAATCGATCGTACGGGGAACGGCGGTATATGCGGAGCGGCATGACAAAACTGCGTTCCACAAAAAAGTTTGAGATTGTGCTTGACTCCAATAAGCTAAAGTGGTTTTATATGTCTTGCGCTGCGGCGTTACCTCAGCTGGATAGAGGGTCTGACTACGAATCAGAACGTCATAGG
>CATZIX010000044.1:0-4325 GCA_958420205.1 uncultured Collinsella sp.
CTTATGCAAAGCGGGCGACGAGCTCCTGGAGCACGTCGGTCATCTTGACGAGCGAACTGACCGGGACGAACTCGTTGACGCCGTGGTAGCAATAGCCGCCGGTGGAAAGGTTGGGGCAGGGCAGACCGCGGAACGACAGCTGGGCGCCGTCGGTGCCGCCACGAATCGGCAGCACTTGGGGCTCAACGCCGCAGGCAAGGTAGGCTTCCTTGGCAACATCAATAAGCTCGGGATAGTCACGAACGATCTCGGCCATATTTCGATACTGCTGCTTAATCTCGACCGTCACGCGCTCCTCACCCAGACGCTGGTTGAGCATCGAGGCGGCGGCATCAATAAGGTCGAGTTTCTGCTGGAACTTGGCGGCGTCATGGTCGCGGACGATATAGCGCGCTGTGGCGTGATCGACGGTCGCAGATACACCCTCAAGGTGATAAAAGCCCTCGTAGCCTTCCGTATACTCCGGGCGCTGCGCGTAGGGGAGCAACGCGTTGAAGTCGCAGAACAGATTGCCTGCGTTGACCATACGGCCCTTAGCGTCGCCCGGGTGGATGGACTGGCCCTCAAAGCGGACGGCCGCCTCGGCGGCGTTAAAGCACTCCCACTCCAGCTCGCCGATGGGGCCGCCGTCGACCGTGTAGGCGTACTTGCAGCCAAAGGTATCGATATCCAACAGCTCGGCTCCGTGGCCGATCTCCTCGTCAGGGCAGAAGCAAATGCCGAGTGCGGGATGGGGCAGAGAAGGGTCCTGAGCGATACGCGCGACAAGCGACATGATCTCGGCGACGCCTGCCTTGTCGTCCGCGCCCAGCAGCGTGGTGCCATCGCTGCAGACCAGGTCCTCACCCGCGAGGTCATTCAGGGCGGGAAGCTTGGCGGTACTCATGGCAACGGGCTTACCGTCAACCGTGCCGCAGACCAGGTCGCCGCCTTCGTAGTGTACGATGTGCGGCTTCACGCCGGCGCCCGGTGCAACTTCGGTGGTGTCGAGATGGGCGATCAGGCCCAGGGCGGGCTTGTCCTCAGCGCCCGCACTTGCGGGGATATGCGCGCAGACATAGGCGTGCTCGGTCACGTGGGCATCTTCCGCACCAAGCTCGCGCAGCTCTTCAGCCAGCACGTTGGCAAGGTCAAACTGAACGGCGCTCGAGGGTACCTGGTCGCAGTTTGCATCCTCGGACTGCGTGTTGATCTGGACGTAGCGCAAAAAGCGTTCGAGGACATCGGGGCTCGTGGTGGTGTTTTCCATAAAGACCGCTCCAATCTTGGTCGTCGTGTGCAACAAGAACTCTAGCACGGTATGCCACGGCATACCACGACGCTTGGATGGGGTAGAATCAGCCATTGAATGCAGAAGGGACGGAAGATCATGGATACGACAAATAGCTCGCGCGAACTACATCTGACGGTGGCGAACGAAGACTACTTGGAGTGCATGGTTCGCATTGAAAGCGAAGAGGGGGAAACCAACGGCGTGCGATCGGTCGACATCGCGCAGCGCCTTGGCGTCTCCAAGGCATCGGTCAATAAAGCGGTTTCGGCGCTCAAGGCATCCGAGCTTGTCGAGCAATCGCACTACGGCAAGGTAATCCTGACCGATCGCGGTCGCGAGGTTGGCACGGCTATCTGGTACCGTCATCGCCTCATCCGCACGTTTTTGGTTCAGGAGCTCGGTGTCGAATTTGAGCGAGCCGATTCCGAGGCCTGCATGATGGAGCATGCTCTATCCGAGGACACGATGAACCGCTGGCTCGCCTATCTCGAAAAGCAGGGAATCAGCGTCGAGGAATAGCGGGATATATATGGATACGAGTTATTACAACCGCTTTGGTGCCGAGGAACTTACGCGCCGCTTGTCGAGCGAGACCTTGTTGGCGCAGGGCCCCATGGGCAGTGTTCTGTTGAGTGAGTACGATGCCGCCGACATTCCACCGGCGTTTTGGAATCTGGCAGAGCCGCAGACCGTTTCTCGTATCCATCGCTTGTATGTCGCCGCCGGCGCGCAGGTGCTCATTACCAACACCTTTCAGGCATCAAGCTATGCCCTCAAGCACGACCAGATTGCGCCGTCCGTGGCGGAGGTCAATCGCGGGGCCGTCGACGATGCCCGCCAGGCGCACCCTCAGCTGCTGCTGGGCTCGATGGGCCCGATCGGTATTGAGTGGTTTGCCGAGGACTCTGCCGAGTATCGTGAAATCCGAGGCATTGCGCGCGAACAGGCGCACGCCTTGCTCAATGCTGGTGTTGACGGTCTGCTGATCGAGACGGTGACGTCTATCCGTAATTTGCAGCCCATGCTTGCCGGCGCCCGAGACGCCGCCGACGGCATGCCTGTTCTGGTGAGTTTTGTCGTTGACGATAAAGGCGACCTGTTGGGCGATGGCCTCAACATCGAGGCAGCCGTTTTGTACGCCGAAAAACACGGCGCAAACTCGGTTGGTGTTAATTGCTGTTCGCTTGCGGCCGCGAACGCGGCGGTGCCCAGGATGGTTGCATCGGCGACTACTCCCGTCACGGTGCGTCCCAACGTGGGCGATCCGGTCCAGACTCAGGATGGCCCCGTATGGCACGAGAACCCCGAAGCTTTCGCGCGCGCATGCATCGAATGGAGGCATGCCGGTGCCGCAATGGTGGGCAGTTGCTGTGGAACCACGGCAATCACTACGGCAGCGATGGCCGAGGCGCTCGATATATAAAGGGCAAAACCGCTCCATACGGGGCGGTTTTTTATTGCCTGCATGTCCTCGGCAGCATTTGCCCAAATGGTGAATGCTGGTGCCGGCAGGTTGCCGAGTGCATGTTGCGGGTATACCCCATGCGTACCATGATCCAAACACTGTGAGGTGTCTGCGCGTGTGCGCGATAATTCATTTTGGAACTGACGGTTGGCGCGCTCGCGTCGATGAGGACTTCACTGCCGATAACGTTGCCCGTATCGCCGATGCCGTCGGCGAGTTGTGGCAAAAGACCAATCCGGGCAAAACGGTATATATAGGGTTCGACACCCGGCCCCTGGCGCGCGAGTTCGCTGAGCTTGCGGCGGGCGTGCTAGCAGCGCACGGGCTAGACGCCGTGCTCGCTTCGCGACCTGTCCCGACCCCTGCCCTTACGTGGGCGGCGGCTTATGACGGTGAAGCGTGCGGCGCGCTCATGGTGACGGGGTCCCATCATCCGCAGGGCTATCTGTGCCTCAAGATTCGCATGGGTGACGGCTCGACCGCCAACCAGGATGTCATCGAAGAGCTCGAAGAGACTATGGCTCCCGAGCCAATGGGGATCGAGGGGCAATATCGCACCGCGGATATCATTCCTGACTATATGCAGGCGGTGGCATCGTTTGTCGATGCCGAAGCCATCCGCGCCGCGCACTTGCGCGTGGTTGTCGATCCCATGGGCGGCGCAGCCCAGGGCTATCTAGCCGACTTGCTGCGCGAGCTTGGCGTTGAGGTGCACGAGATTCACGCCGGGCAGGCGTCTGACCAAGAAGATATCTGCCCCGACCCCGTTGAACCGTGGGTGGACGCTTGCGAGCGCACGGTTATCGAGGACGGAGCTTGCGCTGGCCTGGTGACCGACGGCGACGCCGACCGTATCGGCGCGGTTGACGAGCGCGGCAGATATATACATCCGCATCAGATCATGGCGCTCGTTTTGGGCGACTTGGTTCAATTTCGTAATTTGGAGGGGCGCGTCGTCGTCAATCTTTCATGCTCGACGCTCGTGCGTCGCATTGCCGAGGCGCTTGGCTGCCGCGTGACCGTCAAACCAGTCGGTTTCAAATATATAGCGGCAGAGATGAAGAAGGGCGGCGTCCTCATAGGCGGCGAAGAAGCCGGTGGTATCGGCATCGCCGCGCATATGCCCGAGCGCGATGGAATCCTCGCCTGTCTGATTCTGTGTGAGCTTATGGCAAAGACGGACGCGCCTTTGGGCGTTCTGGTCGACCAACTCGAGGACAGTTTTGGTAAGACGAGTTACGGTCGACGCGATTTGCGCCTTGAGGCCGAAGATGCCGAAACGTTACGAACCCTGCTGCCGGGCGTAAACCCCAAGTCGATTTGTGGCAAGGTGCCGCAAAACGTTAGTCATATGGACGGCTTGCGTCTGTCATTTGAGGATGACACGTGGCTGCTGGTCCGTCCTAGCGGGACCGAACCAGTGGTGCGCGTCTACGCCGAGGGGTTCTCGGTGGAAGAACGCGATGAGTTGCTCGATGCTGGCTGTGCTTTAGCTAGGGGGACGTATCCGCTTTAACCATGAGACTGCCTTATATAAAGAGATGCTCGGCGAGCGGTAGTTAACGGCTGGCAAACGTTAGTCGGATC
>CATZIX010000045.1:0-3878 GCA_958420205.1 uncultured Collinsella sp.
TGAAACACCACGCCGACCTTGGCCTTAACCGCGGCGGCGTCTTTCTTGTTTGACAGATCGAGCCCCAGCGCGCGAACGGATCCCTCCTGGGGGCGAATCAAACCGTTGAGATGCTGGACCAGCGTCGACTTACCCGAACCGGTATGACCTGCCAAGCCCAGGAACTCGCCGCGACGCACCGTCAGCGATACATCGCGCAGCGCCCACGGGCTGCTGGGGTCGTTTCCCCAGAGAGCCTGTTTGCTCGATTTGCCCGCAATGGCCGAGCGCTTATGCCAGCGGCGGCGCTCGCGCGGACTGAGCGAATAACTGTACGAAACACGGGATAGCTCGATGACGGGCTCCGACGCGTTGCCCTCGTTGTCTACCGGAACAGTGCCGTCAGCGATTTCCAACTGGGATGCGGAAGACTGCCCCGCGATGCCTGCCCCACTTCGCTCGGCATAAGCCTGCGCAATCTCGGCGACCATATCCGCCTCACGTACCTGCGCGCAAACGGGCACGCCCTTCGCACGAAGCGCCATGCCCAAACGGCACGACTCTGGCATGTCAAGGTTGAGCTGCGCAAGTTCGTCCGCTCGCGTCAAGATTTCCTCGGGCGTACCGAGCATGGCAACGCGCCCCGCCCGAAACACCGCGACACGATCGGCCTCGGCGGCCTCTTCCATAAAGTGCGTAATCATCACGATGGTCATGCCGCGAGCGTGCAACGCGCGGCAAGCCTTCATGAGGCCCTTGCGTCCACGCGGATCGAGCATCGAGGAAGCCTCGTCCAATATGAGCACGCGCGGTTCCATGGCGAGCACGCCGGCAAGCGCCACGCGCTGCTTTTGGCCGCCCGAAAGCGCATGGGTCTCGTGGCACTCAAAGCCCACCAGGCCCACGCCCTTCAGCGCCTCGCGTACGCGCTGCGCAATTTGCGCCGATGGCACGCCAAGGTTTTCGGGACCAAACGCAACGTCATCTTCGACAAGCGTTGCCACCAGCTGGTCGTCGGGATTCTGGAATACCATGCCCGCGGTCGAACGAATGTCGTAGACCAGCTCGGGCTCGGACGCATCCATGCCGTTGATGCGTACCGTGCCCGCATCGGGCTGCAGCAGCGCATTCAGATGCTTGGCAAACGTCGACTTACCCGACCCATTGCCACCGAGGATGCAGAAAAACTCGCCGTCCTTAATGCTCAGATCGATGCCGTCAAGCGCCTGGGCGGCACCGTCATAGCTAAAGGAAACGCCCCGACACTCAATCATGCGCGGCCTTTGACCTGGTCCTTTTTAGGCGTGATGAGGTTGGAGACTGCTTTATACACCGCCAGCGTCAACACCGAGTTAAGCACGGTCTTGATAAGGTTGAACGGCAGTACGGCAGGAATCATGAGCGGGGCGATCGCATCGACCGAGCCATACCAGAACCAAACGCCAATGGTAAGGTTTGCGACCATAGACAGCGCCGTAGCGGCAATGACGCCGAGCACCAGGCCAATCACGGCACCCTTATAGGTGTGCATCTTCTGGTAAACGGTAGCCGCGGGCAGAATGTAGCCCAGCGTGGCAACCAGGTTCATAAGCGCGCCGACCCAGTCACCCGTGGTGAGCGCATGGATAACGATCGCCATGGCGGCAACAGCAGTGCCGGCGCCAGGACCATACGCAAAACCGCACACCATCGCCGGCACCAGCGACGGGTCATACGTCAAAAACGGCGCCGAAGGAAGGATAGGCAGCTGCACGTACATAAACAGGGCGCCCAAGGCGCACATCAACGCCATGGTAACGAGCTGTTTGGTGCTCCACCTATTCGTGTTCTCAAAATGGATATGCTGCGACTGTTCAGACATAAGATCACCTGCCTCTTTCATCCGGACTCTAACCGTTGGTACTGGGATCTCACCAGTTCAGCCGGCATGCGAACCAACGCACACACGGGTCGCGGACTCATCGGCTCGGTCGCAGGCATCTCACCTGCGCCACGGTACCCCTTTGGCACCGCCCGATTTACCGCCAGTGGGGAATTCCACCCCGCCCTGAAACAGCAATTGCAAGTGTAGCACGAGCAGGTTTTCGCGCAAGTATGCCAAGGGTAATTTGTGGCGGAGATCAGTTGCCGCAACAACCACGTTCCCCACCCATCCCAAAGTAACGCGCCTTTCGCGGCAAAGCCGCGAAACAGCGACCGGGACACGTATCCCCATCAGCCACGATCTCCGCCCACGCCGACCTCAAGGCCGTAAACGCAGGGAATCCGGGGGCGTGACGGGGTTTCTCTCCGGAACATTCCGCACTGATATCTTCTGTATTGAAGACGTCGATGGTGCACCCGTATACCATTGACGTCGACACCATCAGATGCGGACCGCGCGGTGACCCCACATTCCGCTGGCGCCCCACGGGGCTGCCCTCGTTTCCTGACATGTCCCGCGCGGGCCGCGGCGAGCCGAGACCGCCGCATGACCTAATAGGAGCATGGAGCGATACCGCGGACCCGAACAACCGCATTCTATCGCGCCCCGTCAGTGTGCCGTCTGCCCGGTCCAGGCGAGCACGGAAAGAACGGAGCGAGACATGAGAACCGAATCGACACCCGGCGCCCGCGGGCCGGTCTTCTGCGGGGTCGACACCCACGCCGACTCGCACTGGCTGTGCGTCCTGGACTGGAGGGGCCGCAGGGTCCTGTCCCGCCGGTCCCCCGCCGACGCGGCGGGCTACGAGGCGCTCGCCGGGGCGATCGCGGCGGCCGGGGAGCCGGCCTGCGTCGCGATGGAGGGGACGTCGTCCTACGGGGCGGGCCTCACCAGGCACCTCGCGTCGCTTGGGATGCCCGTGCGCGAGGCGCTCTCCCCGGCGGGGACGCAGAGGAGGCGCCCGGGGCAGGGGAAGTGCGACGAGGCGGACGCGGAGAGGGCCGCCCGCGCGGCGATGTCCGGCTCGAAGCTCGGGACCCCCAAGAGCCAGGACGGGTGGGTCGACGGGGTGCGCTGCATGCTCGCGGCGCGCTCCGGGGCGGTGAAGGCGCGGACCTCGGCGATCAACACCGCGAGGTCGCTGCTCACCACCGCGCCGGAGGGGCTCAGGTCGAGGTTCCGCGGCATGGGAGGGCCGAGGCTGATGGAGGAGCTCCCCTCCGTGCGCGCCGAGGGCGCGCTGGGCGCCGCGCTCGGCGCGCTGGCGGACCTGTGGGCGGCGGCGCGCGACGCGGCGCTCGACATGGAGCGCGCGATCGAGGCGTCCCTGGAGGAGAACTGCCCCGCGCTGCTGGCGATGTACGGGTGCGGGCCCGTGAGCGCGGCCAAGCTCGCGGTCGCGGCCGGGGACAACCCGGGCAGGCTGCGCTCCGAGGCGTCGTTCGCGGCGATATGCGGCGCCTGCCCCATCCCCGCCTCGAGCGGCAAGACCGTGAGGCACAGGCTCAACAGGGGCGGCGACCGGCAGGCGAACAGCGCGCTGCACGAGATCGCGAGGCAGAGGGTCATGCGCGACCCCGAGACCGCCGAGTACGCCGAGAGGGCGAGGGCGCGGGGAAAGAGCGACAGGGAGGTCATGAGGTGCCTCAAGCGCTACGTGGCCAGGGAGGCGTACCGGGCGCTGATGCGCCCGCACGAGATCAGGAGGCCCGAGGACGCCTCGGGGCTCGTGGCGGCCAGGCGCGCGGCGAGGGTCAGCCAGGTGAGGGCGGCGTCCATACTGGGCACCAGCGAGAAGTACATCTCGATGCTGGAGAGGGGCCAAAGGGAGCTCAAGCCCATAAGGAGGGCCTACGAGGCATGGGTCGAGGCCGGACTTCCGCTCGATTGGGACAGGCAGGCCTTCGAGGCCGAGCGCAAAATGGATTCTAAAAAACACCTTGCCAAATAGGAGCGTCAGGACGCAAAGAGGCTC
>CATZIX010000046.1:0-3584 GCA_958420205.1 uncultured Collinsella sp.
GTTACCAGCCCACGCTGGCAACCGAGATGGGCGACCTCCAGGAGCGCATTACCTCGACCAAGACGGGCTCCATTACCTCCGTCCAGGCTGTCTACGTCCCCGCAGACGACCTGACCGACCCGGCGCCTGCCACGACGTTTACGCACCTCGACGCCACCACGGTTCTTTCGCGTAGCATTTCGTCGCTCGGCCTGTTCCCGGCTATCGACCCGCTCGCGTCTTCCTCCGACGCTCTCGATCCCTCGATCGTCGGCGAGGAGCACTACCGTGTCGCCGTCAAGGTCCAGGAGCTCCTGCAGGAGTACTCCGACCTTCAGGACATCATCGCCATTCTGGGTATGGACGAGCTGTCCGAGGAGCAGCGCCTTACGGTCAACCGTGCCCGTAAGATTCAGCAGTTCCTCTCGCAGTCCTTCCACGTCGCCGAGAAGTTCACCGGCAACCCCGGTGTCTACGTCCGCGTCGAGGATACCGTCCGCTCTTTCGCCGAGATTGTCGACGGCAAGGCCGATGACCTGCCCGAGCAGGCTTTCCGCTATGCTTCCACGATTGAGGACGTGCGCGAGCGCGCCCGCAAGATGGGGGAGAAGTAGGTTATGCGTATCCGCATCGTGTGCCCCGTGAGCTGCGCCTATGAGGGCGACGCTGCGTTTGTGTCGATTCCGTCCACGGATGGCGAGTTTGGCGTTCTGCCTGCTCACTCCAGCGAGATCTGCACGATCGACCGCGGTTACGTTCGCGTTTCCGATAAGGCCATGGGCACTGTCGACCACACGTTTGCCGTGGCCGGCGGCTATGCCCAGGTTGCGGACGATGTCGTGACCGTTCTCGCCGAGCGCGCTTGCGATTTGGCGACCGTCGATGCCGACAAGCTTAAAGCTGATATTCAAGGTTTTGAAGAGAAGCTGGGTAATTTGTCGGAGGATGATGCACGCCGCGCCTACCTCTATAATGAAATCGCATGGTGTAAGCTCAAGCTTGCCCAATAGTCAAACGATTTAGCGTTCGACTAGTTGCGAACACATCATGCCCGGGATGGCCCAGCCACCCCGGGCATGCTTTTTGAAAGGGTAGACCTTGGATATTATCCGCGTTGAGGGTGGCCACGCCATCGGAGGCTCCGTGCCCGTCTCGGGTGCCAAGAACTCCGCGCTCAAACTCATGGCGGCAACGCTTCTGGCGCCGGGCAAGACGACGCTGCAGAACGTGCCCGATATTTCCGATGTCCACGTGATGGGCAAGGTGCTCAAGGGTATGGGCGCCACAATCGATGTCCTTGACGAGCACACGCTCGAGATCGATACCTCTCAGGTCGATTCTTGGGAGGCCCCCTACGAGCTCGTTGCCAAGATGCGTGCTTCCACAGCCGTGATGGGACCCCTGCTGGGTCGCTTCCATCGCGCCAAGATCGCCATGCCGGGCGGCTGCAACCTGGGTGCTCGCAAGATCGATATGCACATTCTTGGTCTTGAGGCCCTGGGCGTTGAGTTCGATACCGCCCACGGCTACATCAACGCTAATGCGCCCCAAGGTCTGCGCGGTACCACCGTCACGCTCGAGTTCGCCAGCGTCGGTGCGACCGAGAACCTCATCATGGCATCCGTGCGCGCGCAGGGCACCACGGTTATCGACAATGCCGCCCGCGAGCCCGAGATCGTCGATCTCGCCAACATGCTCAACGAGATGGGCGCCAAGATTGTCGGCGCGGGTACGCCCGTCGTGACCATCGAGGGCGTGGAAGAGCTGCATCCTGTTACCCATCGCGTAGTGGGCGACCGCATCGAGGCCGGTACCTTTATCGTTGCCGGTGCGTTGATGGCCGACGATCGCGGTGTCGATGTCACGGGCTTTTGCCCCATTCACTTGGGCATGGTGCTCAAGAAGATGGAGCTCATGGGTATCGACTGCGAGCGCGTCGAGGATGGCGTCCATGTAAACCGTGCCGAGCGTATCAAGCCGGTCGACATCCAGACGCTTCCGTTCCCCGGCTTCCCGACGGACATGCAGGCGCAGATTATGGTGCTCTCCGCCCTTGCCGACGGCAGTTCCGTTATTACCGAGAACATCTTCGAGAATCGCTTTACGTTTGCCTCTGAGCTGGTGCGCATGGGTGCCGACATTCGTATCGAGAGCCATCATGCCATGATTCATGGCGTTAAGGGCTTCTCGGGTGCACAGGTTACCTCGCCCGATCTGCGTGGCGGAGCGGCCCTCGTCGTAGCGGGCTTGATCGCCGACGGGACGACCGAGGTTTCGGCCATCCATCACATCAAGCGCGGCTACGAGCAGTTTGTCGAAAAGCTGCAGGCGCTCGGCGCGCATGTCGAGCATGCTTCCGTCCCCGATCCCGTCATCTACTAATACAGGTTGCCTATGTTTAATAAAAAGCCCCTCGCGGATACCACCGCCCGAAGACCCTCAACTGGTGCGCAGGCCAAGATCTACAGTCGCGATAACGTGGCTCGCTATTCCGAGCGCGCTCGTCAACGTCGTCGTAGCCACACGATTCGTCACGTCGCGCTCATTGTCGTGCTTGGTGTGCTGCTGAGTGCCACTACCGCTGCCGGCCTGTGGTTTGCCACCATTATGGGCAAGCTCGGCGATTCTAATGTCATTACCGATAATCTGCGTCGGGTTCTGGTTGACACCGATGAGGCAAAGGATCCGTTCTACGTGCTGCTTCTTGGCACCGACGGCCGTCCGGGCGAGGATACGTATCGTGCCGACTCGATTATCCTGGCACGCATCGACCCCACGCAAAAGCAGGCGACGCTCATTTCCGTTCCGCGCGACACCAAGGTCGAGTACAAGGGCGAGACCATGAAGATCAACGCCTGCCATACCGTTGGCGGCGCCGAGGCCATGGTCGAGGCGGTCAACGAGCTGTGCGGTGTTCAGATTTCCCACTATGCCGAGGTCAGCTTCGACGGTATGCAGGCGCTGATTGATTCGGTTGGCGGTATCGACATTAACGCAACCGATGATGTTGACGACCCCGAGCACCTGGATATTAAGATTACCGCTGGCCAGCAGCATATGGACGGTGCCACCGCCCTTACCTATGCCCGCTGCCGCTACACCTATGCCGACGGCGATTACACGCGCATGCGCCACCAGCGCCAGGTGCTTGGCGCCCTTGCCAACCAGATTCTCAATAACTTCGATGCCACGAAGATCTTTGGCCTGGTTAATTCGCTGTCCGATATGCTCGTGACCGATATGAGCGTTCAGGATATCGTGGCTACGGTCAATGCCATGCGCGGTATGGATGTCGACGGCATCTACTCGGCCAACCTGCCCTCGTATGCCGACGACAGCACCATGATCGACGGTGTGAGCTACGTCTTTGTCTACGAGGACGAGCTCAAGGAAATGATGGAGCGCGTCGATGCCGGCAAGGATCCCAAGGGTCCCAACACCATGGGTCTTTCCGACGGTTCCAGCTCTACGATCGGCGACCTGAACAACAACACGTCTGACGACTACGCAAACGGTACCGCAACCTCATCGGTCAGCTCTGACGATTCCGATGACTCAAGCGATTCGAGCGATTCGGACTACTACGAAGAGCCCACCGGCGACGG
>CATZIX010000047.1:0-3542 GCA_958420205.1 uncultured Collinsella sp.
CCGATCTCGGTGTAGCCAGCCGGGAAGGTCACGGTCTCGTCGGCGCCGTAAACCTTGTTGTCGATCTCGCCGACCGGGGAGATAACGGCAGCGGTGCCGCACAGGCCGCACTCGACAAAGGTGCCGGCCTTGACCTCGGCCCACTCGACGGGACGTTGGTCAACGGTCATGCCCAGGTCCTGAGCAACCTGAACGAGCGAACGACGGGTGATAGAGGGCAGGATGGAGTCGGTGTGCGACTGCGGAACGACGAGCGTGCCGTCCTCCTTCACGAACAGGACGTTGGCGCCGCCGGTCTCCTCAACATAGGTGCGGGACTCGGAGTCGAGATACAGGTTCTCGGCATAGCCCTCGCGATGGGCCTCCATCGTGGGCTTGAGGGACATGGCGTAGTTCAGGCCGGCCTTGATGTTGCCGGTGCCGTGCGGTGCAGCACGGTCATACTCGGAAACGCGCAGCTTGACGGGCTTGAGACCACCCTTAAAGTACGGACCGACCGGGGTCACGAGAATGCGGAACGTGTACTCAGGAGCGGGAGCCACGCCGATCACGTCACCGGAGCCGATCATAAACGGACGCACGTACAGGGTCGCGCCGGAACCGAAAGGCGGAACCCAGGCGGCGTTGGCAGAAACGACCTGCTTGACGGCCTCAACGAACTTGTCCTTGGGAAACGGGGGCATCTCGAGGCGCTGCGCAGAGTTGTACATGCGCTCGGCGTTCATGTCGGGACGGAAGCAGACGATGCTGCCGTCCTCGGCGGTGTAGGCCTTCAGGCCCTCAAAGACCTCCTGGCAGTAATGGAAGATGCCGCCGCACTCGGAGACGTGCAGGGTGTGGTCGGTGGTCAGGCCACCCTCGTCCCACTCGCCGTCCTTCCAATGGGCCTCGTAGCTGTAATCGGTCTTCATGTAGCCAAAGCCGAGGCTACCCCAATCGATATCCTTCTTCTCGACAGTCATATGTCGCTCCTTACATACACAGTTGCATACTCGCGAACCCGCACGCAAGGACCGAGGCCGACCGCGTCGCAACGTCACACGCCCGGAGCGTAGAGCCGGACGGGACACGCAAACGGCATCAAAGCCGATGGCACGTCGATTCGCATGCACGAGATTGTACTCCGCACGCGCGTCGGATAAAACGTTTTTCTTTAACTAACTAAAGTATTTTCATTTGATCGAAGCTAAAGAGGCCCGCCACCGTAAGCGGTGACGGGCCTCAACTGCACGGTTTGCGCGCTGGCTCGAGCTACGCGTTCTTTTTGCCCAGCTTAGCCTTAACCAGACCGACCACGGTCGGGATGATCGACACGGCAACGATGCCAACGATTAGCAGCTCAAAGTGCTCCTGCACAAAGGGAATGCCACCAAAGAAGTAGCCCAGCAGCGTAAAGACCGTCGACCAGGTAATGCCGCCCAGCACGTTAAAGACGACAAAGTTGCGCCAGTGCATGCCGCCCATGCCAGCGATAAAGGGCACAAAGGTGCGGATAAACGGGAAGAAGCGACCCAGGAAGATGGCCAGGTGACCCCACTTGTCCAAGAAGTCCTCGGACTTTTTGATGCGCTCGGGCGTCATGGCCTTGACCTTGCCCGAAGCGATGATCTTGCGGCCAAAGAAGTGACCGATCATAAAGTTGCACTGATCGCCCAAAATGGCAGCGGCCCATGCGGTGGCCAGAAGCGCCACGATGTTAAAGCCGCCGTTGTGGGCAAAGAAACCCGAGGCGAACAGCAGCGAATCACCGGGAAGGAACGGGAAGAACACCACGCCCGTCTCGATAAAGATGATCAGGAACACGCAGCCGTAGGCCATAAGCGGGCCGGCGGCGATCCAGCTGGCGATCGCGGTGCGCGGGTCCTTAAGCAGCTCGGCAATAAAATTGATGAAACCCATGAAGTAAAACCTCTCAGTTGTGGGCGCGGATACGTCCAAGTTGACCAGTATACGGTTGCGGTGCCCCCTCGTGCGCAACCCCACAAAAGCACGACTCCATTACCAGCAAGTTTGCATAACTGACACTTGTAGCGCAAAGCCGCCAAGATTGTCCTTTTTAATCCCTAGCGAATCGCTATACTTTATTGAATCGCATTGCCATGGCGCTAAGGGAGGGCGGCCGGTGAGCTTTATCAATACCATTCGCGAGGACATCAAGACCGTCCAGGCGCAGGACCCCGCCGCGCAAAACGGTCTGGTCATCTTTCTTTCCTATCCTGGCCTGCACGCCAAGTGGAACCACGTGCCCGAGCACTGGCTGTGGGAGCACGGTCATCGCTCGCTCGCCCGCGTGCTCTCGCAAATCACCCGCCACATCACCGGCGTCGAGATTCACCCTGCCGCGCAGATTGGCAAGCACTTCTTTATCGACCACGCCATGGGCGTCGTCATCGGCGAGACCACCATTGTGGGCGACAACTGTGTGCTCTACCAGGGCGTCACGCTCGGCGGCACCGGCAACGAGACCGGCAAGCGTCACCCCACCCTGGGCAACAATGTCACGGTGGGCACGGGCGCCAAGGTGCTCGGCAACATCCGCATCGGCAACAACGTCAAGATCGGCGGCAACTCGGTCGTCGTTAAGGACGTCCCCGACAACTGCACCGTCGTGGGCGTGCCGGGACGCATCATCAAGCGCAACGGCTGCCGCGTGTTTGAGGAGAGTTTCGACGCCAAGCAGCATCGCGAGTACATGCCCGATGACGCCGCCGAGCAGAGTGCCCTCAACCGCCAGGGCATCACCGAGAATGCCCGCCGCGTCAAAGAACTCGAGCGAGAGGTGGCCGAGCTCAAGGCCCTCGTCGCCAAGCTCGTTGACGAGCGCTAGGAACGCAGGCGGCACAAAACGACATCGGCATCAACGCAAAGGCGCGCCAGGGAATTCATCCCCGGCGCGCCTTTCTTTTTGATGTGACATGTGGGACTGTCCCTTTGTCACATTATGCGAACTGGCTCAAGTAGAGGTCGGCGTAGGCACCCTCGGCAGCCAGCAGCTCCTTATGCGTGCCCTGCTCGATAATGTTGCCGTGATCCATGACCAAGATCAGGTCGGCATCCACAATCGTCGACAGGCGGTGTGCGATCACAAAGCTCGTGCGCCCGCGCATAAGCGCATCCATGGCACGGCCGATGGCAAGCTCGGTACGCGTGTCCACGCTTGAGGTCGCCTCGTCCAGGATGAGAATCGCCGGGTTGTTGAGCAGCACGCGTGCGATGGTCAGCAGCTGACGCTGGCCCTGGCTGATGCTTTCGGCATCGTTGGCCACGCGCGTGTCGTAGCCCTGCGGCATGGTGCGCACGAAGAAGTCGACCTGCGCGGCGCGCGCAGCCGCCACGATCTCCTCACGCGTCGCCTCGGGACAGCCGTAGGCGATGTTTTCGGCAATCGTGCCATCGAACAGCCAGGCGTCCTGCAGCACCATGCCAAACTGCTGCCGTAGCTCGCCGCGGTCCATGCGGCTCGTATCCACGCCGTCGAGCGTAATACGCCCGCCGTCAATCTCGTAGAAGCGCATGAGCAGGTTGATGAGCGTCGTCTTGCC
>CATZIX010000048.1:0-3512 GCA_958420205.1 uncultured Collinsella sp.
GCACGTATCAGATGATGACCCTTTGGTTCAGGAATATATAGAGATCGGTCACCTGTAAGTGTTTATCTACCCGCGCTTTTAGCAATGTAAACCGCGCTTCAGATAAAAAGAGGGAGCGCCGCGCACAACGCGACACTCCCCTAGCGATTCAAGAGAATCTATTAGGCCTCGAGAGCCTTCTTGGCGATGGTAGCCAGCTCGTTGAAGGACTCGATGTCCTCGTAAGCCATCTGAGCCAGGACCTTGCGGTCGAGCTCGATGCCGGCAACCTTCAGGCCGTGCATGAACTGAGAGTAAGAGATGTCGTTCAGGCGAGCAGCAGCGTTGATACGAGTGATCCAGAGAGAACGAATCTCGCGCTTCTTGTTGCGGCGATCACGATACTGATACTGCAGGGAGTGCTGGACCTGCTCTTTAGCATGCTTGTAAGTACGCGAAGCGGCACCGTAGTAACCCTTCGCACGGTGCATAACGGTACGGCGCTTCTTCTTGGCGGCAACAGCGCGCTTAATACGTGCCATGTTCTATCAACTCCTAGACGGTAAAACGAAAAACGGGAACGCGAACTTAGGCGAGACGCGACTTGATGACCTTGCGGTCGGCAGCGGCGATCTCGGTCTCCTGACGGAAGCCACGCTTACGCTTGGTGGACTTCTTGCTCAGGATGTGGCTCTTGAAAGCCTTGGCGCGCATAAGCTTGCCGGTACCAGTCTTGCGGAAACGCTTCTTGGTGCCGCTGTGGGACTTCATCTTAGGCATGAAATACTCCTTAATCGGTTACAGAACACTAGTTACTTGGTATCGCTTGCCGCTTTATCCTCATCGAAGGCGCCCTTAATCGGGGCGAGCAGCATAAGCATGTTACGGCCTTCCATCTTAGGCTTGGACTCGACCGTAGCGTAAGGCTTGAGATCCTCGGCGAGACGCTCGAGAACGTTAAGGCCCTGCTCCGGGTGAGCCATCTCACGGCCGCGGAACATGATGGTGATCTTAACGCGCGCGCCCTTCTTGAGGAAACGCAGAACGTGGCCCTTCTTGGTCTCGTAGTCGCCAACGTCGATCTTGGGTCGGAACTTCATTTCCTTGACCTCGACCTTGGACTGGTTCTTACGAGCAGCCTTGGCCTTCATGGCCTGCTGGTACTTGAACTTACCGTAGTCCATGACCTTGCAGACCGGCGGCTCCGCGTTGGGAGCGATCTCGACCAGGTCGAGACCCTGATCGTCGGCGACGCGCTGGGCATCGCGGATAGCGAACAGGCCGAGCTGAGAGCCATCGACGCCAATCAAACGGCACGAAGATGCAGTGATCTCGTCGTTGATGCGGGTGTCATCAGACTTAGCTATTTTCCCTACCTCCATTCATAAAAAAATAACCCGGCGCTTCTCAGCAACCAGGTCGTACACATAGAGTTCCTCGATTTGAGGAAGGGAATCTAAGTTGTATGACCAGTCAGCTGCTCATTGGCGCCAAAAGGTGGGAACCCTCGGGTTCCTCTTTAGGGCATTGCGGGAACAACGCCTTGCGAATAATAACACGTACAGCGCGTTATCACATTACGTACACGAAAAAAGGGGCCTTGACCCCCTTGAACGCTCGCTTGCATGTATGGTGCCCGAGGCGAGACTCGAAGGGCCTTCGCTTCGCGAAGCCCCGGGCTTCGGGCGCGTGGCGCCCTCGCCACGCTCCGCTACAAACAGGCCACAGGCCTGTTTGCTTAACGCTTCGCGCGCTCACGCGAGTTCGGCACGAAAAAGAGGGGCCGCAACCCCCTTGAACGCTCGCTTGCATGTATGGTGCCCGAGGCGAGACTCGAACTCGCACGTTGTTGCCAACGGTGGATTTTGAGTCCACTGCGTCTGCCAATTCCGCCACTCGGGCACGTAATGCGTGAGTTAGTTTATCACAGCTTTCTACCGATTAGTCCGAAAATGGAACTTCGAGCATTTCGATGAGTTCGACCGTGCGTAGCATCTCGCGCTGACGGCATCCGCGACCGTCGACCGAAGCCTCACCCATCTGGTTATCGTAAGGGTCCTCGCGCATGCCGTCGAAAGAGGGCTCAAACTCTGCCTGGAATCGATTGTTGGCCACCATACGCCACGGGTCGAGATTGCCAAAGTAGTGACGGCGGCGCCACTCCTCCCCCATCCTGCGAGCAGAAGATCCAAATGACACGTCGGCGTTGAGCCAACCGGTCTGCGGCGTATAGAACTCTGCCCAGTCGTGCGACCCCACCGAATCGGGCGCAACATACAGGCCGCTCTGCCAACGGGCGGGCACACCGGCAATGCGGCACATGGTGATAAACGTGAGCGCCATAACGCCGCAATCGCCGCGGAGCGAATGCGCGCAGTCATCGGCAATAGATCCCAAAAGCAAGTACGGCGGCTGATAGCGATAGTCGATATACTGCGTCAGATAATCATAGATAGCAAGGGCGCGATCGAGCGGATCCTCGAGTCCGTCAACAACACCGGCCGTCAGCTGCTGCAGATACGGCGTGAATGCAATGTGCGGACGGTCCTCAGAAATATCCTCGGGCAGAGGCGCGTCCATACATGGATGCGCCGGAAGCGCACCCCCATAGATATCGCGATAAGCGGCACCGATTTGATAGCGATAGGTCACCGAGAATGAGCGCTCACTCGAAGAAGACCACGAGGCGGTACGCGCCGAAGCGTTCGCGGGAGCAACAGCACCCTCCGGCGTCATATCGAGAACCTCGATATGAGACTGTTGACGACAGGCGGCGGCAACGGGTAGCCAAGCGCGAAGGGTCTCCCCCTCTAGAGCGCCGGGGACAGACAAGGACGCCTTAAGCGTAATAACGCGAGTCAATCCGTTTTGCGACTCCATCTCCTTGAGCATCTCGTTGCGCAGTGCTATTCCGTCCGTAGAATCGGGACGCATGCCGGGGACCTCTTTGGGATATACGCGAAGCGAATCGAGGAAGTTGTCGAGAACGAACAGCTCACCATCGATAAAGCGCCAGTCAATACGCTTACGGTCAATCAGATCGTCAAACTGCTCCTCGGTAAACTCAGGCCACTCCTCGCGAATCATCGCAATAGCTCGATCGCGCGACACCGAAAAATGAAGCGGCGTCTCAAGCATGCGATACCGCTCGGCACGAACGCAGGCAGCAAGCGAGGGATCGGGATTCTGCCCCAAAAGACGATCACAAGCCGCAACAGTCTGCGTCAAATATCCGGCATCCTTGAGTCGAAGAATCTCGGGCGGCAGTCCAATATCGAGATGACGAAAGTCATTACAGCAAACATCAACAGAGCAACCAACAGGACCCTCGTCAATAACCTTCCCATCCGAAGGCAACACATTAACAACAGCCATACTAAAACTCCAAGTCACTAGAACGCTTGAAGTCCATTGTAGCGAGATAAAAAAGAAAGCCCCAAAAAAGGAACCCTCAACACCGATAAACGGTACCTAGAAAAATGAATTCAGCCCAGTAACCCTGTAGCGAGTTAACGAAGGAGGCCCCGTTTCCC
>CATZIX010000049.1:0-2787 GCA_958420205.1 uncultured Collinsella sp.
GTCGGTTTATCGCCGTCCGGGTTGGGTATTCTAGAAACCATTATCAACCCCAGTAGATGGAGTTCAAGCAGATGGAGATGGATGACAACAAGCGTAGACGGAATATGATCCTCTACGTGCTCATCGCCTTCGTCGTCTACCTCGTGCTCTCGACCGTTCTGTTCCCCAACATCGGTCACACGCAGCAGATTACGGAGACCGATTACTCGACGTTTGTGAAAGCGCTCGACAAGAAGAGCGTCGAAAAGGTCGAGTACAACACCGACGACTATACGATTTATTACACCAAGAAGGGCGAGGACGAGAACATCGCTTATAAGACGACCGGTGTGCCGAACGATGCGGGCTTTACCGATCGCGTGCTTGAGTCTGGCGCTTCGCTGGAGTCGGTCGTTCCCGATAAGAACTCGGGTTTGATGACCTACTACCTGCTCACACTCATTCTTCCCATGGCGATTTTCTTCCTCATCGGTTGGTGGCTCAACCGCCGCATGAAGAAGGCTATGGGCGATGACGGCCCGTCGATGAACTTTGGCGGCGGCGGTTTTGGCGGCGGCGGACTGGGTAAGTCCGGCGCGCGCGTGATCGCCTCCAAGGACGTGGGCGTGACCTTTAAGGACGTCGCCGGCCAGGAAGAGGCCAAGGAGTCTCTCAAGGAGGTCGTCGACTTTCTGGAGAAGCCGCAGCGCTACGAGGAGATCGGCGCCAAGCTGCCGCGCGGTGCTCTCCTTGTTGGCCCTCCGGGTACCGGTAAGACCTTGCTTGCCAAGGCTGTTGCCGGCGAGGCCGGTGTTCCGTTCTTTAGCATTTCGGGCTCTGAGTTCGTTGAGATGTTTGTTGGTCGCGGCGCTGCAAAGGTTCGTGACCTGTTTAAGCAGGCCAAGGAAAAGGCCCCGTGTATCGTCTTTATCGATGAGATCGATACCATCGGTAAGAAGCGCGACGGCGGCGGCTTTAGCGGCAACGACGAGCGCGAGCAGACGCTCAATCAGTTGCTGACCGAGATGGATGGCTTCGATAACCACAAGGGTATCGTTGTCCTCGCTGCCACCAACCGCCCCGACAGTCTCGATCCCGCTCTACTGCGCCCCGGTCGTTTTGACCGCCGCATCCCCGTTGAGCTGCCCGATCTGACCGGCCGCAAGAACATCCTCGAGCTGCATGCCAAGAGCGTGAAGACCCAGCCGCCGATCGATCTGACCGCGATTGCCCGCGCCACGCCTGGTGCCTCGGGCGCCGATTTGGCCAATATCATCAACGAGGGCGCCCTGCGCGCCGTTCGCGAAGGTCGCAAGCGTGCAACCCAGGACGACTTCGAGGAGTCGGTGGAGGTCGTCATTGCCGGCCAACAGCGTAAGTCCACGGTGCTTTCCGACCACGAGAAGCAGGTCGTTTCCTACCATGAGATCGGCCATGCCATTGTTGCCGCTCGCCAGAAGGGCTCTGCGCCGGTCACGAAGATCACCATCGTGCCACGCACGAGCGGTGCTCTGGGCTACACCATGCAGGTCGAGGAGGATGAGCGCTTCCTGACCACACGCCAGGAGGTCCTGGACAAGCTCGCCGTCTACTGCGGTGGCCGTGCGGCCGAGGAGCTCATCTTTGGTGAGATGACGACTGGCGCCGCCAACGATATCGAGCAGGCCACCAAGCTCGCCCGCAACATGGTGACGCGCTTTGGTATGTCCGACGAGTTTGGCATGATGGCGCTCGGTACCGTCCAGAATGCGTACCTCAACCAGGATACGTCGCTCACCTGCGCCCCCGGTACGGCCGAGCGTGTGGACGCAATTGTCGCCAAGTTGATTGAGGATGCGCACGACCGCGCCCTGCAGATCCTCAAGGAAAACAAGTTCAAGCTCCACGAGCTGGCTCGTTATCTGTACAAGAAGGAGACGATCACGGGCGAGGAGTTCATGAATCTCCTCACGCGCGAGAACCCGCTGATGCCCAAGCAGCAGTAACGCCGCGGCCGAGCCAGTAAACGCCGACGCCCCATTTGAGCAGCTTTCTCAAATGGGGCGTTTTGCTTGAGGGGGATGGAAATGAAGATCGTGGTGAGCGCCTGCTTGATGGGCGAGAGCTGCAAGTATAACGGGCTCGATAACTACCACCGCGCGTTGGTCGAGGCTTGCGAGCGCACGGGGACCGAGGCCCTCCTCGTGTGCCCCGAGGTCTTTGGCGGCCTGCCCACGCCGTGCAAGCCGTCCGAGATTGTGAACGGCGAGGTTCGTACCTGCGAGGGCATCTCGGTTGATCGCGAATTTCGCCTGGGTGCCCAACGTGCGCTCGATATGTGCGAGCAGGCAGGCGGACCGGAAGAGATAGTCGCGTGCATCCTTCAGGACCGCAGCCCCTCGTGCGGTGCGGGTCACATCTACGACGGCACCTTTAGCAGTACGCTCACCGCGGGCAACGGTGTTCTCGTCGACCTGCTCCTGCGCCACGGCTACCGTGTGATCCCGGCAAGCGAGTTTGATCCCAGCATGTTGGAACATTGCCCACAGCACTCGAACCCAACACTTTCTCACGGGTGACCGTTTTGGCATCATCCGTGAATTTGATATTGAGTACGACCCGGTCATCAAAGACGTCGACCGAGTTGACAGGCGCCGTACCCAGGTAGCCCCTCCCCGCGGCCCTCGCGCAGGAACGCGTACACGGTCCTGCCGTCTCTTGCGCCCCTCCTGACCCAAACCCTGCTAGGAACGAGTGCAGCAAACTGGATTTTTAAATTAGTCTTTGCAAATAACCTTTGAACCTTCACCATCAATTACAATTCCCTGA
>CATZIX010000050.1:0-2722 GCA_958420205.1 uncultured Collinsella sp.
CCGCTCGCGGGCGCCAAGCTGCGCATCATCGATGACCGCGGGCGCATCCTAACGACCGACGGCTCGTGGTCGACGGATGCCGCCGCGTGCGTCACCACGGGCGCGGACGGCCATGTGGAATTGAGCGGTGTGGATGCGGGTGTCTACACCGTCGAAGAGGTCGCGGCTCCCAAGGGATACACCGCCTTTGAGGGCAAGCGAACGGTAACGGTTACGTCCGAGGGATTGGACGTTAAACAGGTTGCAGCCGCGAAGCCCAAGGTGACCGTGTCGGCCGAAAGCCCTCTGCGGGTTGATACCGCTGATGCCGGGACGGGTTCGATTGAACTGTCGGTGCTCAACACTCCAAGCAAAGAAGCAAGTCGAGGCTTTATGCCCTCGACGGGAGATAGAACGTTGGTGCTGGTGGCGGCTTTGGCTGCCATCGGAGTGGCGGCTATCGTTGTCGCGCTCGTCATCAAGCGGGGAGGCGGTCGTCGTGAAAAATAATTGCCCCCCTGCTTAATGGCGTGCTGCCTCCGTAGCGAGTGACGCACAGGCCTACCGACCTGATGATCATTGGTTTTGAAAAAGTTACTAGAGAACCCTCCAAGAAAAGCGGGGCACCCGGTCGACATGACCGATTGCCCCGCTTCGTTTGTTGGTGCAAAGTAACCTGGCACCTTTGTGGTGGTTGGTGGCTAAGCGGTGGGGAGTCCTGGCATGTTAGCCGGCTGCTGCGGCTTGAGGTGGGCGTTGCGCCAGATGATCTGGATAACGTAGCCGAGCATAAAGACAAAGGCTACGCCGCTGATGAAGTCACCTACGAGGGGAAGCCCCGTGAGGGCGCCTGCGATTACGCCGCCCACGGCTGCCATGGCGTAGCGGTTTTGGTTGTGTCCGACCATGCGGGAGATCGCGCACCCCGCAAAGGCACTCGACACCAACGCGATGCCGATAACGCCGCACAAGAGGGCTCCGGCAAGCGACAGACCAGCGATAGAGATAATTAGCAGTAGGACGGCGGGGACGATAGCAATCGTGCCCAGAAGACCGCTCACCCACAGGGGTATGGGGCGCTGGTGGAGCATGCCGGCGGCGCTGGCGGTCGCGCGCGGAAAGACGAGCTCGAGCAGCAGAGCGACAAAGCAGGTCGAGAGTGCCGCGGCGACGATACCGCCGATGACATCGTTAACGGTGGAAGTATCCTCGTTCTCGGTGCGGTCGATCTTGAGCGCGCCTACCTCGGCTCCTGCGGCACGCTCGGGGTCCTCGGAGACGTGCGCGTTCACGGTGCCGGTGATGTGGGCGTTCTTGCCCAGGATGAGCTTGTCGGCCCAAACCTCGACATCGCCCTCGACGGTGCCATCGATGGTCACCGTGTCGCCCGCAAGCGCTGCCGACTTGGTAGAGCCGCGCAGGGCAACCGTCTCGCCTATCGCGTAAAAACAGTTGGCGGTGCTGTCGGAATTGAGCACAACGTGCTGACCGACGACCGTGACGCTGCCATCAACCGTGGTCTTGGCGATATCGATAGTGCGTGCCGCCAAGCGGACGGCGCCGCCCACCGTGCAGTCGCGGATGGAGAGGCTCTCGCCTGCTGCAATTATGTCGCGGCCGATGGACGCATCGTCCAAGTTGAGGGCCTGACCTGCCCAGTACAGGTCACCTTCGACGCCGGACGAATTGGCGTCATTGTCGGTCGCAAGTACGTTGCCTGCGGTGTCCGTGCCGGCGAACGACGCCGTGGGAAGCGCGGTGACCGCTAGAGCGATGAGCGCGAATAAGATCGTGATGCGGCCCCACGCTTTACGGCGCTGGGTCGACGGGAATTGATTACAGGGCATAGTGAATCCTTCGTCAGATGCTCGACATGCACCTAACAGGGTACCCAACGCGTGGGCGCTCTAAAAGAACCTCTCGGTTGCATTTCGAAGGATGAGCCCGCGCCACCTACTTTTTGCGGTGCAAAAAGCGTGCGATGTCATCCTCGGTGGGGCTTTTGATATCAAAGCGCAGCGACAGCCAGCGTAGTCCCATGGTCACCACGACGCAAACGACCAGTGCGACGACATTGCTGACCAAGCCGCTCATGACAAGGCAAACATAGCTTGCCGATCCGGCGATGGCCGCGATGGCATAGAAGTTGGTGCGTTGGAAGATACCCGGCACCACACCCATAAAACCATCTCGCAGCATGCCGCCGCCCACCGCGGTAAAAAAGCCCATCATGATGCACACCGCCGGCGCAAAGCCGTAGACCAGCGCCTTGTCTGCGCCGGTTGCCGCATAAATACCCACCGAGATGATATCGAGCAGGGGAATGAGCTTTTCGGGCTTGTCGACGATTGCCGGGAAGATGTAGATGATGGCCGCGGTGGCGATGGAGAGCGGGAGCGCCATCGGTTGGTTGAGGATGTAGACGTTGCCCACCTGCAGCGTCATATCGCGCAAAAGACCGCCGCCCAGTCCACAGACCACGGCGAGCGCGACGGCGCCCACCAGGTCGAGTTTGTGCTCGCGTGCGACCAACACGCCCGAGATCGATGCCGCGACGACGGCGAACATCTCGAGCCAAAACGGGATGGCAACCATGGCATCCGAGGCGTGTGCGGTAACGATCATAGCGGCGGCAACGGGCAAGATGGGGTCCCTTGAGTTACGGGTTTAGACAATGCCCGTACATAGTACATGTTCGGCGCCGATTGCGACCCTATTGCTCGGCAAACGGTCGGGACTGGGT
>CATZIX010000051.1:0-2713 GCA_958420205.1 uncultured Collinsella sp.
AAGAGGCTTTCCGGCCTGGGGGTCGACTGCGTGGTCGGCGCCGTCTCGAAGATGACCTCGTGTTCGAGGCCGGCGAGTTCTCGAGGTTCGGGAACGCCCGCTCGTTCGCGGCGTGGGTCGGCCTGACGCCCTCCGAGCACTCCAGCGGGGAGAGCGACCGCAGGGGCGCGATCACCAAGGCTGGCAACAAGCACCTGAGGAAGGCGCTGGTCGAGGCCGCGTGGCACTACCTGACGTGCTCGGGGCGGCCGAAGGACCTCGCCAAGGGCCAGGCCCCGGACCGGGTCGCCCGCAGGCATGCCGCCAAGGGCGTGCGGAGGCTGGTCGAGAGGCGGGAGGCGCTGCTCGCGCGCGGGGTCCACGGCAACAAGGCGAACGTGGCCACGGCGCGCGAGCTCGCCTGCTGGGTATGGGCGGTCGGCCTCATGGCCGAGGAGGCGTAGGGGGGGGCGGTCCCCCGCACATAAGCCAGTCACCCCGGAAGCGGTTCGATCCGAAGCCGTTGAGGCGAACCTCAGGTCCCTTTTCTGCGAGCGCCCAGGGCGCCACACGCGTGCACAGACTGTCGGTTCGACGAAGAAGCCTCAGCCGTAGCAACGGATTGCCCAGCGAGAGATCGCCGCGGGCGGATATTAAACTGCAAAGACGAGCGTCGGGAAGACACGCCGAGGTCGCCGCGGACGGGCTGATATAGGGAGAGGGCCTGACCCCATATCGTTGGGGCCAGGCCCGATTTTGCCTCTTGACAATGTCCTGCTCATATTAAAAGGAACGTCCCCAAGTGCCAAGGGTGTCCCCAACGACTAGTTGAATGGGGTCGGGATTGGAGCTGGGGAGGGAGCGGATTTCTAGCTCTATGCCGAGTTCTTGCAGCTCTTTGAAGGCGGCGACGTCTGTGTCGTCTACGGCAACTGTGGGCGTCGCGGGACGCTTGCCCTCCCCTGCTTGCATGTGACCGATACTGATCTTGGTAATGGGCACACCGCCCTTGACCAGCGCGAGCGCATCCGCGGGCGACGCCACCATGATGAGAATCCATTGGCGCGGCGTTGCGGTATGAATGATGTCGATGGTCCTTTGCACCGAGAAAAACCGCGTCCACACGCCCTCGGGCGCCGCCACCCTCATAGGCGCCCACTTGCGCGAATCCGCCGCAATCTCGTCGTTGACGATTAGGACGAGATTGGAACCCATAGCCTCGTTCCACAGCTCAACGTCTTGCCCGTAAATAAACCGGTCATCGATACGCGTGAGAAGGATCTTGGGTTGAGCCATGGCAGTCCCATTCTGTTTGAGACTCGTAAGAGCGAGACATCACGTCTCCAATATTAGTGCATTTAAAGTGAGAAAAGCCGTCAGAACACTTGCACGGATGTGCGATGTCCCGTATCATAGACAGCCGTTGACGCCTCAGTTGCGTCACCACATGGCCGCCAGCGTAGCTCAGTTGGTAGAGCACCGCTCTCGTAAAGCGGGGGTCACCGGTTCGAGCCCGGTCGCTGGCTCCATTGCACAAGATAGCCGCCTTCGGGCGGCTTTTTTGTTGCCGATTCGCCCACTCGGTGGACTTCGGATTTAATGCTTAGGGGGCGGGGATTTACCAAAGTGAAATTTTAATGAAAAGAAACCCAGCTGCAACAATTGCCATGGTGAGGGCTCGAATTGGCCATATAGATTTAAAATAGCCACGATACCTTCTCTTTTGCTGGAACGATATATCTATACAAGGTTGTGAGCGGAAAACAAAAATACGTCGATTGCTATCCGACAAACGGGTCTGGAATTGCATTCACCGGCATCTCGGGGCAGATTGATACACATGTACGAAAGGGAACCTATGTGGTGCGTTGGGTTGGAGCTGCTGCAGGCCCGATATGGATTGCGGTCTTGCGCCCCGATGTCCAAAAAGATTTCTCTCTCTAGACGGGAAGTTGCTCATGGACGCCATATATGACGGAGATGACTGGGTCGATCATTATACTTGGCGCCTGGTCGGCTCGAACGACAATGGGGATGTTGTGTTTGATGGACTATGTCCAAAGCATCTCCATCCTTTTGTCTCGTCGTTAATTGAGAGTTCCGCTCGTGTTGCCCCCTACAGCTCGGCATCGCTTCATGATACGGACGTTTTGAAGACCATAAGGGAATCAATTGACAAGGGCACGATGAGCAGTTCGTTGTTCTCTCGGCTTGTGGGGCTGGATGAGATTCAATCGAAACGACTGCTTGCGGGCGAAAAGGTGGAACTCACTTATCGGTCGATGATTTCAATCCTGCGGCTAGCCGATGTTCTTCGCAAATAAACAGCTTCCCTATTCAAAAACAGAAAACCCCGCCAAACGTGATTCCCCTAGGGAAACACGTTTGGCGGGGTCCTGGCGTGATATCCCTAGGGGAATCACGCCAGCATACGAACAGCTCAGCCGAGCAGCGCGTTACTCCTCCCAGTAAGCATCTGCAAGCAGCTTAAAGCAGATCTTCTTGACCGGCTGCGCGCCATCGTCCGGGAACTCGAGCGTGGGCATATGAGGCTCGCCGGCAACGAACAGTGCAAACTTATCGTCAGCAAGATCGCCGGCGATCGAGGCGTCGGAATCGACCAGATCGTAGTCGTCCTTCTCGTCAAACTCCTGGACCAGCGTCAAGCTGCCCGTAGCGACCTTAAAGGCCTCGCGACCCTCGACATCGATCTGCAGGTCGTGATAGCGCTGAT
>CATZIX010000052.1:0-2643 GCA_958420205.1 uncultured Collinsella sp.
CCTACCCCAGCGAGCGGTTGAGGGAGCCGAGCTCGTCGTTGCCCATGGTGCGCCACATTTGGAAGATGCAACCGCGTGCCAGGAAAAAGAACCCGTTGTCGACCAGTTGCACAGCGGCATCTGCCAGCTGATTCGTCACGGCGGACACTGGCGGCAGCTCGAGTCCAGCCTTGTGGATGGTCTCGACCGCTTCCTCGAACGTCGGAGGCTCGCTGACGCCCATCTCGTTCATAAGGCCCTGCATTTCTTCCAGCGCGCTGCTACCCGACTCCTCGCCGAGCGGCACCAGACGGTAACAAGCCAGCGCCAGGTCGAGCTGATTGCAATTCCAATAGGCAAACGCCAAGCGATAGAACAGGTAGCCGATTGCAGAACGATCGCTGGCAATACGTAGGCCGTGGCGCGCTACCTCGATAATCTCGTCAAAGCGCTCCAGACGCGCAAGCACGTTGATGAGCGCAAAGTGCGATTGCATGGACGAGCGCGCCAGATCGTAAAGATGGCGCACCTCGGGCAGCGCTCTTTCAAAGTCCTCTTGCTCGGCGTAAAAACTGCAGATCTCGTGCTGGGCAAAGTACAGCGCATCGGGCGCACGAAGGATTCGCACAGAGCGGTCTTCTTCCAACACCGGTAGCACCATGCGCACCAGCTGGTTATCGCAAAACTGCGTTTGAACCGGACCTGTCGCCAAAAGCTCGGCGACGGCGCACTTAGCCTCCAACTCCTCGACAAGACGGGAAAAGCCTTCAAAAGCACCTGTACGGTCGACTTTTGCCTGCTCGCGCAATTCAACAACACGGGCCACGTATGGGTCGTCGTCCTCTTCCATGACCTCCAATTCGTCAGCCGTATCGGCAAGCAGCAAATCGCGCAGCGCCGGCGGCAGCGTGCGATGGTCATCACGCGGACGAGCATGAACCTCCGCAGGTTCAATCGTCTCCGGAGCAGTTGACTCATACGCCTCAAGTACACGCTTGCACGGCATATCGTCCATGTCCATGCTCTCAAGATCCTTGGCGACAGGCACGCAATCGGCCAGATAGGCCGCGCGCCCAAAGAAATACGCTGCGACAACGCGCTCGCCCTGCTCACTGTCGGGAGCAGCAATCTGCACATAGCAGCGCGTGATGCAGGTGCCCGCGGCAAAACACGCTGCCGCAAGCGTGAGTGCCACGCGCGCATCGTGTTCCGCGGCCCAGACCGCGCGCGTGTCCTCGTCCAGCTCGCGCCAGGCGTCATCTTGAGCGTCGTATTCACGTTGCGGCATGGCATCCACGACAGACTGCCCAAACCGAACGAGCATAATCCCCTCGGCAACGTTTGCCCGATAGGTATAGTCGAGCCGTGTGACAACGTTAAGTGCCTCGACGATACGCGCGAAGCGGGTACGCACATCCCACTCACCGCCCGGCTGGCAAGCCACCGTACCCGGTTTGCCCCACGGGTTATCGCTCGAGGCCGTATCGAGCAGTCGGGGAACATCGTTGGTCGTCTTGGCGATATGCCACGAATCAAAGAGCGCGCAGCCCTCAAGGCTCGGCGAGGATGCCGCAGGGACCAATCCGGCCCCGATGCGCTCAAGGATGCCGGAGAGGCGGTTGAGACGGCACTCGATGGCAAGCAGCATGTCAATCTCGTCCTGGTCCAGCAAGCTACGATCAAAATTGAGATAAAACAGCTTTGACCGGTCGATGCGCGCCAGGCTCATTTCGGACTTGGCGGCAATGGTGCGCAGACGGGGCAAGTCAATTTCGCTCATAAGGGTGGCGGCATAGCGCTCGATACCGCTCGGATTCTCGGCTTGGTCAACGCGGTAAAGCAGCGTCTCGATAGCATCGGGGAGCGGTGACGTGTTAAAGCCCAAAAACACCTCGACCGGCTCGGGCAACTTTACGAGCTTGATCTTGTCGACAACGTTTTGCATGTCCGCATCGAGACCGTCGACGCCCGCCGTGTTCGCAATAGCGCTTTCGGAGTTAGCAAATATCACGTAGCGCAGGAACATCGACGCCATGAACTCGCCGTAAGGAAGGGAGCGGGCCGAATTCCATGTCTCGTGATCGGACTGCTCGCGCATGGGGCCTTCGGGAGAGCCGGCAGTTTGCGCGCACGCGCGCATTGCACCGTTGGCTTCCCTTACCATAATCTCACCAATACCGGAATCCGACTCGTCAAGGACCAGTTCCATGTCGGGATCGTTGGGCAGCGGAGCCTCGCTAACGGGGCGGTCCACCTTGTACACCTCACCCGAAACGCTTACGTAACCCAAAAGCGACACATGACTTTTGCCGACGAATTCGACGACATAACAAGATTCATGCTGATCCTCGCCAAAGAGTTTCCAGACCACGCCATATGAGCGTCCCGCAGGCTGCTCGGGCATCGCCGGAAAGCGCTTCTTGGGATCGAGAAACCTGAGCTTGTATGTCGGACGCTCTGCCACGAAATATCACCCTGATCGGTCGCTTGAAGAAGGAGTGGTCGCGAATAAGTCGCGACATCTACTCGGAATCTTACACGAGTCGACAGGAAATAGTCCGCTTTACGCCCGCGCCTCGACCGAGGTTCGAATCCATGCAGTGTTTACATAAAAGAAAAGCCCCCGTTGCCGGGAGCTTTAATCTCAAATGGTGCGGCGTATAG
>CATZIX010000053.1:0-2599 GCA_958420205.1 uncultured Collinsella sp.
GGGCGTGGTGGCGTCGTTCCGTAGGTTGGATTTGCCGGGCGCGCCACGCCCTGTGGGTGCGTCTGCTACTGAAGCGCCTGTGCGCCCAGGGCCAGGCAGCCCATAATGCCCTGCTTGCCCTCGAGGCTGTTGTTGACGATGTAGTTATCGATGTCGTTGACCTCGGGCGTGACGATATAGCCGTTGAGCATCTCGGCGCACTTCTTGCGTGCGAGCGGCACGATGGGGGTGTGGTCGGCCACGCCGCCGCCGATGATGATCTTTTGCGGCGCGTAGCACAGCGTGTAGGTCATGAGTGCTTGTGCCAGATAGCCGGCGAGCAGGTCCATGGCCTCCGGGTCATCGGCCATGTCTCCGGCGCTCTTGCCATCCCAGCGCTTTTTAACGCCGGGGCCGGCGATGAGGCCCTCGAGGCAGTTGTCGTGGAAGGGGCAGGCGCTATGCTCGCCGATGGTGTCGCGCGGGTCGCGCGTGACCAGGATGTGGCCGGCCTCGGGATGCATCATGCCGTGCACGAGCTTACCGCCCGAGAGCACGCCGGCGCCCACGCCGGTGCCGATGGTCAGGTAGACCACATCGGTAAGGCCCTTGGCGCAACCAAACGTGACCTCGCCTAGGCAGGCGACGTTGACGTCGGTATCGTAGCCGCAGGGGATATTGAGCTCGTTTTGGATAGTGCCCAGCAGGTCAAAGTAGCGCCATGCCGTTTTGGGCGTCTCCAGGATCTTGCCGTATTGGGGCGAGGCAGGGTTGACTGCGGTGGGGCCAAAGGCGCCGATGCCCAGCGCGGCGATGCCCTTGTCGGCAAACCACGCGTTGACGGCCTCGACGGTCTCCTGCGGGGTCGTGGTCGCGATCTGCTCACGCTCCAGGACCGTACCGTCCGCATAGCCCGTGGCGCAGACCATCTTGGTGCCGCCGGCCTCGAGCGCTCCGATAAGCTGCTGCTCTGCCATAGTATTCCTTTCTCTGGGACGAGTTGCTCCGTGACTAAAGTATAGAGCTCTAAACCATTTAAGAAAGCGCTATAGAAAGAAGCCTCGCAACGCGGCGGGCGGTGCGGGGCTTCTTTGGTTACTTTAGTTGCCGGGCCGTCCTTACCCGCGCGGCTTGATTTTATCACGTAGCGACTTGAGGTTCTCCAGCGCCGCGTTAAGCGTCTCGTCTCGCTTGGCAAAGTGGAAACGAATCAGGTGGTTGACGGGCTCGCGGAAGAAGCTCGAGCCGGGCACGGCGCCCACACCCACCTTAGACGCGAGGTCCTCGCAGAATTCGAGGTCGCTGTCATAGCCAAACTCAGAGATGTCCATCATGACGTAGTAGGCGCCCTGCGGCACGTTATGCTCAAGACCGATGCTGTCGAGTCCCTGGCAGAACAGGTCGCGCTTGGCGGTGTAGAGGTCGAGGACCTCATCGTAATAGCTGTCGTCGAATTTGAGGGCGGTGACGACGGCTTCCTGCAGGGGAGCGGCGGCGCCCACGGTGAGGAAGTCGTGGACCTTTTTGATGCGCTCGGTGATTTCGACAGGGGCGATAGTGTAGCCCAGACGCCAGCCGGTGATGGAGTAGGTCTTGGACAGCGAGCTGCAGCTGATGGTGCGCTCAAACATGCCGGGCAGCGTGGCCATATAGACGTGCTCGTGGGGCGCGTAGACGATGTGCTCGTAGACCTCGTCGGTGATGCAGTAGGTGTCGTACTTTTTGCAGAGGTCGGCGATAAAGGTGAGCTCATCGCGTGTAAAGACCTTGCCGCAGGGGTTGGAAGGGTTGCACAGGACGATGGCCTTGGGGTCGTTGTCGCGGAAGGCCGCCTCGAGTGTCTCGCGGTCAAAGTCGAATGTGGGCGGGTTGAGCGGCACGTAGATGGGCTCGGCACCCGAAAGGATCGTGTCGGCGCCGTAGTTCTCGTAGAACGGCGAGAAGATGACGACCTTGTCGCCGGGGTTGGTGACCGTCATCATGGCGGCCATCATGGCCTCGGTAGAGCCGCAGGTGACTACGATATTCTCGTTGGGGTTCACCGGCATGCCCATAAAGTGCTCCTGTTTGGCGGCGAGCGCCTCGCGCATGGCCTGGGAGCCCCAGGTGATGGAGTACTGGTGATAGAGCGGCTTGGGATCGGCGGCGATGGTGCTCAGGCTGTTGAGCAGCTGCGCCGGGGGATCGAAGTCAGGGAAGCCCTGCGAGAGATTGACAGCGCCGTACTTATTGGAGATGCGTGTCATGCGGCGGATGACCGAATCGGTAAATCTTGCCGTGCGGTTGGAGAGTTCTTTCATGACGGTCCTTTCGAGGATTTGCAGTGGGGCAAGTTTACTCCTATGAAACCGGTGGGATTTGCTCGAAATGGTCTCGAAAAACTCTTTTCAAAATTCTTGAAAATTGGGGCTTGCATCGCGTGGCGTTCCTTGCAATAATAGTCGAGCGCGAAGCGCACAGGACACGGTGGGTGTAGCTCAGTTGGCTAGAGCGACGGGTTGTGGTCCCGTAGGTCGAGGGTTCGAGTCCCTTTACCCACCCCAGTTCTTGCTTCGTGTTGATATCGGGTCGTTAGCTCAGTTGGTAGAGCAGGGGACTCTTAATCCCAAGGTCCAGGGTT